>JAGWTH010000009.1 GCA_028868995.1 Burkholderiales bacterium
GATCCCGAGAAGCCGAAGCTCGTCTTCTTCTTCGACGAGGCCCACCTCCTGTTCGACGAGGCGCCCAGGGTGCTGGTCGAGCGCATCGAGCTGGTGGTGCGGCTGGTGCGGTCCAAGGGCGTGGGCGTCTTCTTCGTGACCCAGAACCCGCTGGACATCCCCGACTCCGTGCTGGCCCAGCTGGGCAACCGCGTGCAGCATGCGCTGCGCGCCTTCACCCCGCGCGACCAGAAGGCGGTCAAGGCGACCGCCGAGACCATGCGCCAGAAGCCCGGCCTGGACATCGCGGCCGCGATCACCGAGCTGGCGGTGGGCGAGGCGCTGGTGAGCTTCCTCGACGAGAAGGGCCGGCCGAGCGTCACCGAACGCCTCTATGTGGTGCCACCGGGCAGCCAGATCGGGCCGATCACGCCCGCGCAGCGCCAGGCGCTGATCGCCGGCTCGCTCGTGGCCGGGGTGTACGAGAAGACCGAGGACCGCGAATCGGCCTACGAGAAGTTCAAGGGGCGCGCCGCGGAAGCTGCCGAGGCCGGCGCCGCGGGCGGCACCGGCGGCACGGCGGGAGCCGCGGCGCCCGGCGGCGGCATGTTCGGCGGCCTGCAGGACGTCCTCCTCGGATCCACCGGCCCGCGCGGGGGCAAGCGGGAAGGCCTGGTCGAGAGCTTCGCCAAGTCGGCGATCCGCACCATCGGCAGCTCGGTGGGGCGCGAGATCGCGCGGGGGGTTCTGGGGAGCATCCTCGGAGGGAAGAAGTAGGCGCCCGGCGCTCGCGCCGGATCGGCCGCCGTCGCGCGATGGCCCGCGCTTTGCTAGAGTCGGATTTTGGGAGCTGTGACCAAGATGCCTGCCGACACTTCCGCCCCCCGCCACATCCGGCTGACCTCGCATGCCGGCGGCCACGGTGCCCTGCCGATCCAGTGGGGCGCGGCCACCCCGGCCGAGCGCGGGCCGGTCGTCGGGACCACCACCAAGCGCAGCCACCGCAACGTGATCGGCACCCACAGCGGCTCCTACAGCGTCTACCGCGCGCTCGCGGTGGCGGCCGGCGCGCTCAGCCGCGAACACCGGGCCGACCTCACCAACACCGCGCCCACCGACGCGATCGGGCCCTATCCCCAGTGGACCGACCCCGGCAGGATCGTGAGCCTGGATCCCTGGGGCGCCACCGTCGCCGACGTGTTCTCGAACGAGCTCGCGGCCGGCTACGACATCCGCCCGACCATCGCCATCACCAAGGCCCACGTGGTCCTGCCCGAGGTGATCGAGGCCCTCCAGAAGGGCCGCCTGAAGCCCGACGGCCGCTTCCTGCTGCCCGGTGGCGCCGCCCAGGTGACCAAGGCGGCCATCGAACCCGTGTGGTGGCTGCCCGGCGTGGCGCAGCGCTTCGGCTGCTCCGAGGCCGACCTGCGCCGCGTGCTGTTCGAGGAAACGGGGGGCATGTACCCGGAACTCGTGACGCGCAGCGACCTGGAGGTGTTCCTGCCCCCCATCGGCGGCCAGACCGTCTACATCTTCGGCAACCCGCGCGACCTGGCCAACCCGGAGGTGGAGCTCACCGCCCGCGTGCACGACGAGTGCAACGGCTCCGACGTGTTCGGCTCCGACATCTGCACCTGCCGGCCCTACCTCACCCACGCGATCGAGGAATGCATCCAGGGCGCGCAGCGCGGCGGCGTGGGCCTGGTCGCCTACTCCCGCAAGGAAGGCCGCGCGCTGGGCGAGGTCACCAAGTTCCTCGTCTACAACGCCCGCAAGCGCCAGGTGGGCGGCGACACCGCCGACCAGTATTTCGCCCGCACGGAATGCGTGGCCGGCGTGCAGGACATGCGCTTCCAGGAGCTGATGCCCGACGTGCTGCACTGGCTGGGGGTCCGCAAGATCCACCGGCTGGTGTCCATGAGCAACATGAAGTACGACGCGATCACCGGCTCGGGCATCGAGGTCGGCGAACGCGTCGACATCCCGGCGGAGCTGATCCCGGCCGACGCCCAGGTGGAGATCGAGGCCAAGAAGGCCGCCGGCTACTTCACGCCGGACGCAGTGCCCGATACCGACGCGCTGAAGCAGACCCGGGGGCGGGGACTGTGACGCCGGCCCCGGCGCACCCGGCGGAGGCGGAGGAAGCCGCCCGCCTGCTGCGCAGCACCGCGGCCATCCGCGAGCGCAGCGGCCAGCTCCTCGAGCGCGCCCGTGCCGGCCATTCGAAGTGGTTCGAGGTGGACGAGGGCCGCCTGCCCCAGGCCGCCCAGATGGTGGCCGACCTCACGCGCCAGCGCTATCCGGAGGGCCGCATCCCCTTCCACAGCCGCTGGCGCCACCTCGAGGCCGGGGGCGCCGACCGCCGGGCGGAGCTGGAACGGATGCTGGGCCGGGTGCCGGACGCCGTCCGCGGCGAGGCCCTGTTCGACCTCGCCTTCGTGAGCGTCCTGCTCGACGCCGGTGCCGGCCCGGACTGGAAGTACGTGGAGCCGGCCACGGGCCAGGCCTTCGCCCGCTCCGAAGGCCTGGCCGTCGCCAGCTTCCACGCCTTCACCGCCGGCCTGTTTTCCAGCGACCGAGATCGGCCCTGGCAGGTGGATGCCCAGGGCCTGCGCGCCCTGGTGACGGACCATCTCGCCGCGGCCTTCCAGGTGCGGGGCAACAATCCGCTGGTGGGCCTTGAAGGCCGCACGGTCCTGCTGCGCCGCCTCGGCGAGGTGATGCAGGAACAGCCCGAGGTGTTCGGCGACGCCGTGCAGCGCCCAGCCGGCATCTACCGGCAGATCGTCTCGCCCGCGCCGGACGCGCCGCGCACGGCGGAGGTCCGTGCCCACGACATCCTGTCGCAGATCCTTCTGTCGTGCGCGGGCATCTGGCCGGCCGGCAACGCCATCGGCCCCGTGCCCCTGGGCGACTGCTGGCGCCACGAGGCCGTGCGCGGCGAGGGCCTCACCGACGGCTGGATGCCCTTCCACAAGCTGTCGCAGTGGCTGACCTACTCGCTGCTGGAGCCCTTCGCCTGGTCCGGCGTGCAGGTGCGGGGCGTGGACGAGCTCACCGCCCTGCCCGAGTACCGCAACGGCGGCCTGCTGCTGGACATCGGCGTGCTGCGCCTGCGCGACGAAGCCGCCGCGCACGCCACCTGGCAGCCGGGCGACGAACTGGTCGTCGAGTGGCGGGCGCTGACCGTCGCCCTGCTGGACGAACTCGCCGTGGCGGTGCGCCGGCGCCTGGACCTCGACGAGCAGCAGCTGCCGCTCGCCTGCGTGCTGGAAGGCGGCACCTGGGCCGCGGGCCGGGAACTGGCCACCCGCCTGCGCGGCGGGCTGCCGCCCCTGAAGGTGGCCAGCGACGGAACGGTTTTCTAGAGAAGAACGACATGACCCAAGCCAACGACAACGTCCACCTGATCGACCACCCGCTGGTGCAGCACAAGCTGTCGCTGATGCGGAACAAGGAGGCCAGCACCAACAGCTTCCGCCGCCTGCTCAACGAGCTGTCGATGCTGATGGCCTACGAGATCACCCGCGACGTGCCCATGCAGGAGGTGGAAATCGAGACGCCGCTGGAGAAGATGAAGGCCCGGGTCATCGACGGCAAGAAGCTGGTGTTCGTGTCCATCCTGCGCGCCGGCACGGGCATCCTGGACGGCATGCTCAACGTGGTGCCGGGCGCCCGGGTGGGCCACATCGGGCTGTACCGCGACCCCAAGACCCTGACCGCCGTGGAGTACTACTTCAAGATGCCGCAGAACATGGAGGAGCGCGACGTGATCGTCGTCGACCCCATGCTCGCCACCGGCAACTCCGCCATCGCCGCCGTCGAGCGGCTCAAGGAGCTGCATCCGAAGTCGATCAAGTTCGTCTGCCTGCTCACCTGCCCCGAAGGCGTGGCGACCATGCGCAAGGCCCACCCCGACGTGCCGATCTACACGGCGGCGATCGACCGCGAGCTCAACGACCACGGCTACATCCTGCCGGGCCTGGGCGACGCCGGCGACCGGATGTTCGGCACGAAATAGCCCCGACCTCCTCCCTCCCCCTCGGGGGGGGGCCGGGGTGGGGGCGCTCCAGCCGAAACGATGCTCGATCTCCTGATCACCAACGCCTGCCTGCCCGATGGCCGCACCGGCATGTCCGTCGCGGTGCAGGGCGGCCGCATCCGCGAGCTCACCCCGGGCCTGCGGGCGCCCGCGCACGAGACCGTGGACGCCGGCGGCTTCCTACTCGCCCCACATTTCTGCGACCCGCATTTCCACCTGGACGCGACGCTCAGCCACGGGCTGCCGCGGGTCAACGAGAGCGGCACGCTGCTGGAAGGCATCGCGCTGTGGGGCGAGCTCAAGCCGCTGCTGACGGCCGAGGCGCTGATCGAGCGGGCCCTGGCCTATTGCGACTGGGCGGTGGCGCGAGGGCTGCTGGCGATCCGCAGCCACGTGGACACCAGCGACCCTTCCCTGCTGCCGGTGCGGGCCATGCTGGAGGTGAAGAAGCGGGTCGCGCCCTGGCTCGACCTGCAGCTGGTCGCCTTCCCCCAGGATGGCGTGCTGCGCACCCCAGGCGGCCTGGACAACCTGAAACGCGCGCTGGACCTCGGCGTGGACGTCGTGGGCGGCATCCCGCACTTCGAGCGCACGATGGCCCAGGGCGCCGCCAGCGTGAAGCTGCTGTGCGAGCTCGCCGCAGAGCGCGGACTGCCGGTGGACATGCACTGCGACGAGAGCGACGATCCGCTCTCGCGCCACATCGAAACCCTGGCCTGCGAGGCGCAGCGCCTGGGCCTGCAGGGCCGGGTCACCGGCTCGCATTGCACCTCGATGCACAGCATGGACAACTACTACGTGTCCAAGCTGCTGCCGCTGATCGCCGAGGGCGGCGTGAGCGTGGTGGCCAACCCGTTGATCAACATCACGCTGCAGGGCCGGCACGACAGCTACCCGAAGCGGCGCGGCCTGACCCGCGTGCCCGAGCTGCTGGCCGCCGGCGTCACCGTCGCCTTCGGCCACGACTGCGTGCTGGACCCCTGGTACGGCCTGGGCTCCGGCGACATGCTGGAGGTCGCCCACATGGGCCTGCACGTGGCGCAGATGACCAGCCGGCAGGGCATCCGCGACTGCTTCGAGGCAGTCACCACCCGCGCCGCGCAGGTCATGGGCCTGCAGGGCTACGGCCTGGCGCCCGGCTGCGACGCCAGCTTCGTGCTGCTGCAGGCACGCGACGTGGTCGATGCCATCCGGCTGCGCGCCGCGCGTCTGAAGGTCTGGAAGTCCGGCCGCCTGCTGGCCGAGACGGCGCCGGTGCTGCCCCGCCTGCAACTGCCGGGGCGGCCGCCGCAGGTCGACTTCCTCGCGCCCGGTCGCCGCTGAGCGCGACGCTCGCTCAGGCCCTGGGCCTGCGCCCGTGCAGCGCGAGCTGCGCCGCCAGGCCGCACACGGCCCAGGCCAGCATGAGCAGCGCGAGGTTCACCTGCCCGTCGTGCGGCACGAGGCCCACGATGAAGGCGCCGAAGGCCCCGCTCATCTGCTGCATCAGGCCCCCGATCGCCGCGGCGGCGCCGGCCAGGGCGGGAAACAGGCCCACCGTGCCGGTGAGCGTCGGCGGCGCCAGCAGGCCGTGGCCGACGCCCAGCAGCAGCAGCGGCAAGGCCAGCGCCAGCGGCGTGCGCGCACCGCCCAGCCCGATGCCCAGCACCAGCAGCAGCCCGCCCAGGGTCAGCACCTGGCCCATGGCCATGATTCGCCGTTCGCTGCTGCGCCTCACCAGGCGGCTGGTCCACAGGTTGCCGAAGATGTAGGCCACCGGGATGCACATGATGTACCAGCCCACGCGCTCGGGCGTGACGCCGTAGCCCTTGAGCACGATCGGCGCACCGCCCAGGAAGGTGTAGAAGGTGGCCGTGGTCGAAGCGAGCACGGCCACGTACAGCAGGAAGGCCGGCTCGCGCAGCAGCCGCCGGTAGCCCGCGAGCAGCTCGCCGAGTCCACCCGCGCGCGGCTGCGCCGGCCGCGCGGCCGGCAGGCCCCAGCTGGCCGCCACCAGCAGCAGCACCGAAAGCACGCCGACCAGCACGAAATTCGACTGCCACCCCAGCTGCACGTGCAGCTGGCCGCCCAGCAGCGTGGCCAGCGGCGGGCACACGCCCATGGTCATGCCGATGAAGGCCATCACGCGCGTGCGCTCGTTGCCCACGAACAGGTCCTGCACCATCGCGCGGGCGATCACCATCCCGGCGGCGCAACCGGCGCCCTGCACCGCCCGCGCCAGCGACAGCAGTCCGAGGCTGGGGGCGAAGGCGGCGGCGAAGGACCCCGCGCCCGACAGCACCAGGCCCACCAGCAGCAGCGGCTTGCGGCCGACCCGGTCGGACCACGGCCCCCACAGCAGCTGCAGGCCGCCGTAGGCGGCGATGAAGGCGCTCAGCGTCAGCTGCACCCCGGCCTGGCTCGCGCCGAAGGTGGCGGGCCAGTCCTGCATCGAAGGCAGGCAGATGGTCATGGCCAGCAGGCCGAAGGCCAGCTGGGAGATGAGGTTGGCAGTCAGCCAGGGGGAATGGCGCGGGGCCGGGAGGGCGTCGGAAGTCATGGGTGGCAGGGGCGACAGCTTACCTGCCCGCCCCCGCGCCCCTTTACTTCTTTTCCATCAACTTCACCAGGGCCCAGAGCACGCGGTTCGCCGATGTCGGCAGGCCCAGCGCCTCGCCCCGGCGCACGATGAGGCCGTTGAGGTAGTCGATCTCGGTCGGCTTGCCGCGCGCGAGGTCCTGCGCCGTCGACGAGAACTGGGCCGGCATGCTTTCCACGAGCTTGCGCACGGCGGCGTGGGCGTCTCCCGCCACCACGACGCCCTCGGCCTTCGCGACGGCCAGGCACTCGTCCACCACGTCGTGCATCACGTCCCAGACGCCCTCGCCGCCCACGCATTCGCCATAGGGCTTGCGCGCGATCGCCGAGATCGCGTTGTAGGCGCAGTTGAGGATCAGCTTGAGCCACAGCGCGCCGCGCACGTTGGCGGAGATGTCGATGGGCACCCCGGCGGCGGCGAACGCTTGCGCCACCGCCTCGCTGCCGCGCGCCGGCTCGATGACCAGCTCGCCGCGGCCGTGGTGCCGCAGGTGGCCGGGTCCCGCCATCTCGGTGGCGACGTAGACCACCGCGGCCGCGACCTCCCGGCCCGGCAGCACCGCGCGCAGCCGGTCGGCGTTGTCCACGCCGTTCTGCAGGCACAGCACCAGCGTGTCGGGCCGCAGGTGCGGCTGCAGCTGGCGGCCGGCCTCCTCGGTGTCCATGGACTTCACGCTGAACAGCACGAGATCCGCGCCCGCGGCGGCGGCGGCATCCGCCGCCGCCCGCACGGGCACGCGCTCGTCGAAGGCGAGCGTCTGCAGGCGCAGGCCGTCGCGGCGGATCGCCTCGACGTGCTGCGGCCGCGCGACCAGGGTCACGTCGTGGCCGGCGCGCGCCAGCATGCCGCCGAAGTAGCAGCCGACGGCGCCGGCACCCATCACGGCGACCTTCAGCGGCTGGGGGGACGATGGCATCTTCCGGTTCTCCTTGGCAAAAGGCGCATGCTACGCGAGCGGGACCGCGGCGATGCGCGCCCCGCGCGATGTCCGCCCTGCCACCGAAGCCTTGCGCGTGCCTCACCCGAACGGACGAAGTGTTCCCGCTTAAGTACAAGGAGCACTGGCATCGACCGGGACCAGCACGTATGCTGCGGCCTCCCGTTGGAGCCTCGCATGCATGCCATCGCCGCCGCCCCCATGCGCATCGCGGACCTGCCCGGCCCGCCCGGCCTGCCCGTCATCGGCAGCGCGCACCGGATCCGGCTCGCCAGCTTCCACGAGCAGCTGGAGGCCTGGCGGCGCGATTACGGCGACGTCTACCGCGTGCGCCTGTGGACCCGGCGTTTCGTGGTGGTGGCGGACCCGCAGGTCGCGACCGAGGCGCTGCGCGACCGGCCCGGCACCTTCGGGCGCACCGCCCGCGTGTCCCGCGCGGCGACCGAGATGGGATTCGGCGGCCTGTTCGCCTCCAACGGCGAGAAGTGGCGGCGCCAGCGGCCCATGGTGATGGCCGCCTTCGATCCCGGCCACGTCCGCCGCTACTTCCCCGCGCTGGTGCAGGTGGCACGGCGGCTGGCCGCGCGCTGGCAGCGCGCCGGGGACGCGGGGATCGATCTGCAGGGCGACCTGATGCGCTACACCGTCGACGTGATCGCGGGGTTGGCCTTCGGCACCGACATCAACACGCTGCAGGGCGACGGGGACGTGATCCAGCGCCACATGGACCGGATCCTGCCCATGCTGTTCCGCCGGACGCTGGCGCCCCTGCCCACCTGGCGCTGGTTCAGGCTGCCGGCGGACCGCGAACTCGACCGCCACCTGCTGGCTTTCCGCGAGGCGGTGCAAGGCTTCATCGCCGCCGCGCGCGGGCGCATGCGCGCGCAACCGGCGCTGGCCGAGGCGCCCACCAACCTGATCGAGGCCATGATCGCCGCGCGCGACCGCCCGGGCCAGGCGCTCAGCGACGAGGACGTCGCCGCCAACGTCGCCACCATGCTGCTGGCCGGCGAGGACACGACCGCGAACACCCTGGCCTGGATGCTGTGGCTGCTCTCGCGCCACCGCTGGGCGCTGCAGCGCGCGGCGGACGAGGTGCGCCGCGCGCTGGGCGACGACCGCGTGCCGACGCGCTTCGAGCAGCTGGAGGCGCTGGAGTTCGTCGACGCCTGCATCCACGAGACCATGCGGCTGAAGCCGGTGGCGCCCATCCTGCCGCAGGAGGCGGCACGCGACACCACCGTGGCCGGCGTGGCCATCCCGGCCGGCACCACCTGCATCTTCCTGATGCGCGCCGGCGCCACGGACGCCCGCCATGTCCCGCAGCCGGAGGCCTTCGACCCCGACCGCTGGCTGCGCGACGACGGCGCCCAGGCCCGGCGCGTCTCCATGCCTTTCGGTGCCGGCCCGCGCATGTGCCCCGGCCGCTACCTGGCCCTGCTGGAGATGAAGATGGCCCTGGCCACGCTGCTGGGCAGCTTCGACCTGGTGTCGGTCACGGCGGCCGACGGCGGCGAGGTCGCCGAACGCCTCGCCTTCACCATGACGCCCACGCCCCTGGTGCTGCGGTTGCGCGCACGCTGAGCGCGCCGGCGTCTATGATCGGCGCGCCATGCACTACTGGCTGATGAAATCCGAGCCCTCCGAGGTCTCGGTGGACGATGCGCTGGCGGCGCCGCGGTCGACGGTCCCGTGGACCGGCGTGCGCAACTACCAGGCGCGCAATTTCATGCGCGATGCCATGCGCGTGGGCGACGGCGTCCTGTTCTACCACTCCAGCTGCGCCGAACCCGGCATCGTGGGGATCGCCCGCGTGGCCTCCACGCCCTACCCCGACCCGACGCAGTTCGACCCGAAGTCCCCCTACCACGACCCAGGCTCGAAGCGCGAGGAGCCCCGCTGGCTGCTGGTGGACGTGCAGGTGCTGCGCAAGACGCGCAACCTCACGCTGCCGCAGCTGCGCGCCGACCCGGCACTCGCGGACCTGCTGGTGCTCCAGCGCGGCAACCGGCTCTCGATCACGCCGGTGGAACGCCGCCACTGGGACCGCATCCTGGAGCGGCTCGCCGATTGAGCGGACGGCTCGCCGCGGGTCGGCCGCGACAAGCCCGTATCATCGCGGCCCATGACAGCGCCGCAGGTCGCCGCCTTCCTCGCCTGCGTGGCGCTCGCCACCGTGGCCCAGAGCATCACCGGCTTCGCGCTGGCCCTCATCCTGCTGGGCCTGGCCAGCCTGTTCGACCTGGCCCCGCTGCCGGACGTCGCCAACGTGGCCACCGTGCTGTCCCTGAGCAGCGCCGCCGTCGCCCTGCGCGGCGGCCGGCGCGAGCCGGACTGGCACGTGTGGCGCAGCACGGTGCCCGGCAGCCTGGTGGGCTGCGGCATCGGCGTGACGCTGCTGGCCTGGCTCAGCGCCAACGTGGTCCTGGCGCTGCGCGTGCTGCTCGGCATCGTGGTGCTCGCCTGCGCCGCGATCGTGCTGCTGCACGCCCGACCGCTGCCGCGCCGCTCCGCGCGCCTGTCGTTCCAGGGCTTCGGCCTGCTGTCGGGCGTGCTGGGCGGCCTGTTCTCCGCCTCCGGCCCGCCGCTGGTCTACCAGTTCTATCGCCAGCCCATGGACATCGACACCGTGCGCGACACACTTGTGGTCACGCTCGCCACGGGCTCGCTGATCCGCCTGGCCATGGTGATCCCGACCGGCCAGTTCAGCGTCCGGTCGCTGCTGCTGGCGGCGCTGTCCGCGCCGGTCGCCATCGGGGTCGCGTGGTGGCTGCGGCGCCACCCGCCGGACTGGCCCCGCGCCGTGGTGCTGAAGATCGTGTGCGCGCTGCTGGCGGTCACCGGCGTCGGACTCGTCGCCCCGGCCCTCTCCGCGCTGCGGGGCTGAGGGCTCAGGCGCGCACGATGCGCGGCAGCGGCCGGCCGGGCGCCATGCGCGGAAACAGCGTCCGGCCCACGCGCTCGCGGTCCAGCCCGAAGCAGTCGGCCACGGTGGCCGTGATGAGGTGGTCGAGATCCAGCGTCGGGCGCAGGTCGCGGCCCTCGTAGAGGGACGCGGGGGCCAGACCCGGCCAGTCCGCGAGCACCCGGGCGCCCTGCACGGCCCCGCCGGCGAGCAAGGCCGCCGATGCGGTGCCGTGATCGGTCCCGCCGGTGCCGTTGGCCGCGGCGGTGCGGCCGAACTCGGTGGCCACGAGGAGCACGGTGTCCCTCCAGGCCTCGCCCAGTCCATCGCGCAGCGTCGCGACCAGCGCATCGAGGCCGCGCAGCTGCGCCGCCAGGCGGGCGTTCTGCGCGCTGTGGGTATCCCAGCCGCCGGTCTCGATCATCGCCACGCGCGGGCCGTCGGCCTGGGCGAGAAAGTTCGCGGCCAGTCGCCCCAGCGCCTCGGGATCCTGCCGGCCCCGGCCCTGGCCGCCGGCCATGCCGCGCGCGTCCATGGCCGCGGACCACAGGGCATGCAATTCCGGGTCGCCGGCATACAGTTGCTGCACTCGCAGCAGCAGATCGTCGCTGGGCTGCGGCAGCGCCGAGGGCGCATAGGAATCCACCTCCCTGGCCCCGCGCAAGGCCAGCGGAACCGTGGGCGCGAAGGCGATCGCCTCCTTGCTGCGCCGGGGCAGCAGACCTACCAGGCGGTTGAGCCAGCCGTCCTTCAGCTGGTAGGGCGCGCTGCCGCCGCTTTCCAGCACGTTCTGGCCATCGAAATGGGAGCGGTCGCGGTAGGGCGACGCCACGGCATGCGCGCACAGCGCCTGCCCCGACCGGTACATGCCGCCGAAGGCCTGCAGCGCCGGATGGAGCGCGAAGCTGCCATCCAGGCGGATCGCCGCGGCCGGGTCGACGGCCAGCTCGCCGCGCAAGGACGCATACGCCGGCTCCGCGTAGGGCACGACGATGTTCAATCCGTCGGCGGCGCCTCGCTGGATCACGAACACGAAGCGCCGCTCGGTGGCCGCCTGCGCGAACAGCACGCGGGGAGCGGCCAGGAAGGTGGCGGTGCCTGCGAGGAAGCCGCGGCGATCGAAACCCATCCTCATCTCCTCAGGAACTCGGGCGAAACCAGCAGCAGGGCCAGCGCGCCAGCCGGGCTCTCGGAACGCGCGATGGCATTCGCGGTGGCCTCGCCCAGGCTGCCGGGAAGGACGCGCGGAGCCAGCGCCCGTGCGTCGATCGCATCTCCCGACTGGGCAGCCAGGCGCTGGGCGACCTCCACCCGGCGCAGCAGCGCGTCGGGTGCCGCCCAGGTGGCCGCGACGTCGTCGTAGCCCGCCGGCGAACCGGGCCGCCAGACCGGCTGGCCCAGCTGGTTCATCAGGTTGGCCATCTGCACCGGGGGCACGTCCCGGCGGCCCAGCGCGCGCAGGCCGGAGATGGCCCACTCCCAGGGCGACTTGAACTTGGCCGGCGGCGGCCGCCAAGCCTCGGGCGCCTCGACCAGCGCGCGGTACACCGTCGGCAGGTCGCCGCCGTTGCGCTCGAAGGCGGCTGCCACCCGTTGCACCATCGCGGGCGGAGGGTCATCGGCCGCGAAATGGCGCACGAGCTTCGTGGCCAGGTGCTGCGCGGTTGCGGACGCCGAGGCGAGGTCGTGCAGGATGGCGCGTGCCTGCTGCTCGCCCGCCTGGGCATAGGCGCGCCCGAGGACCTTGCGCGCCCCGGGCTCGTGCAGCGCGGGCCGGAAGGCGAAGGCGCCATCCACGCGGGCCGCACCCCGCGGCGTCCCTGCCCCCGGGGCGAGTGTCCAGCCGGTGAGCGCGCGGGCGAATTCGGTCACGTCCGCCTGGGTGTAGCCGGTGCGCACGCCCAGCGTGTGCAGCTCCAGGATCTCGCGCGCGAGGTTCTCGTTGAGGCCCCGGCGACGCTCCGGCTGGCGTTGCGCCACGCGTTCGCCGAGCGGGCTGTCCGGGCCGATCGACACGGCCTGGTCCAGGTACAGCAGCATCGCCGGGTGGCGCGTCACTGCCAGCAGCATGTCCTCGAAGCGGCCCAGGACGTGGGGCCGGATGGCATCGGCCTCCAGCGCCCCGGCCAGGCCCACCACCGCCACCTTGTCGACCGACACGGCGAAATGGTTGGACCAGAAATGCACCAGGCGCTCGACGAAAGGTGCCGGCGTGTCCAGCGCGCTGGCCGTGCGCGCGCCGACGGCCGCCAGGTAGTCGTCGCGGGACTGGCGCCGCAAGGCCTGCCGCGCCGCCTGCTTCGCACCGTCGGCTGCCATGCGTTGCGCTCGCTGCGACTCCAGGAGGGACTGCAGGAGGGTGTCCGTGCGCGGCTGCTCGCGCCAAGCCGGAGGCAGGGGCTGGTAGCGATCGAACTGCGCCAGCAGCCAGGCCTGCGCGTCGCCCGGCGGGACGTCGTCGGGGCGGGCGCCGAGGCCGAAGCGGTTGAGGGCGATGGCGGCGGGAACCATGAACGCATTGGAAGCGGCGCCGGGCTGCGCGTCCATGTCCGGCCGGTTTCCGGTTTGTAAAAGCCGGGGTCGGGCAGGAAAAAGCCGCCCGAAGGCGGCTTTTCTCACGGCGGCGAGGCCTACTGCCCGTCGCTGGAGACTTCCTCCGGCTCGGGCTTGGACTTGCCCTCCTTCTTCGGCAGCGGCTGGATGTCCAGCTTCACCTCGGAGGTCTCCACGCCCTTGTCGTCGTTCTTCAGCTCGATGTCCACCGTCAGGCGGCCGCCTTCGGTCAGGCGCCCGAACAGCAGTTCGTCCGCCAGGGCCCTGCGGATCGTGTCCTGGATCAGGCGCTGCATCGGCCGCGCGCCCATCAGCGGGTCGAAGCCCTTCTTCGCCAGGTGCTTGCGCAGGCCGTCGGTGAAGGTGACCTCCACCTTCTTCTCGGCCAGCTGCTGTTCCAGCTGCAGCAGGAACTTGTCGACCACGCGCAGGATGATCTGCTCGTCCAGCGGCTTGAAGCTGACGATGGCGTCGAGGCGGTTGCGGAACTCCGGCGTGAACAGGCGCTTGATGTCCTGCATCTCGTCGCCCGCCTCGCGCGCCGTCGTGAAGCCGATGGTCGCCTTGTTCATGGTCTCGGCGCCCGCGTTCGTGGTCATGATGATGATCACGTTGCGGAAATCGGCCTTGCGCCCGTTGTTGTCGGTCAGCGTGCCGTGGTCCATCACCTGCAGCAGCACGTTGAAGATGTCCGGGTGCGCCTTCTCGATCTCGTCGAGCAGCAGCACCGCGTGCGGCTTCTTCGTAATGGCTTCGGTGAGCAGGCCGCCCTGGTCGAAGCCGACGTAGCCCGGAGGCGCGCCGATCAGGCGCGACACCGCGTGCCGCTCCATGTACTCGGACATGTCGAAGCGGATCAGGTCGATGCCCATGATGTAGGCCAGCTGCTTGGCCGCTTCCGTCTTGCCGACGCCCGTGGGGCCGGAGAACAGGAAGGCGCCGATCGGCTTGTCGCCGCGGCCGAGGCCGGAACGCGCCATCTTCACGGAGGCCGCCAGCACCTCCAGCGCCTTGTCCTGGCCGAACACGACGGACTTGAGGTCACGCTCCAGGTTCTGGAGCTTGCCGCGGTCGTCGCTCGACACGGACGCGGGCGGGATGCGCGCGATCTTCGCCACGATCTCCTCGACTTCCGCCTTGGAGATGGTCTTCTTGCGCTTGCCCACCGGCAGGATGCGCTGGGCAGCGCCGGCCTCGTCGATCACGTCGATAGCCTTGTCCGGCAGGTGGCGGTCGTTGATGTACTTGGCGCTCAGCTCCGCCGCGGCCTGCAGGGCGCCGGCGGCGTACTTCACGCTGTGGTGTTCCTCGAAGCGGCTCTTGAGCCCCTTGAGGATCTCGATGGTCTGCTCCACGCTGGGCTCGACCACGTCGACCTTCTGGAAGCGCCGCGACAGGGCCGCGTCCTTCTCGAAGATGCCGCGGTACTCGGTGAAGGTGGTCGCGCCGATGCACTTGAGCGCGCCGCTCGAGAGCGCCGGCTTCAGCAGGTTGGACGCGTCCAGCGTGCCGCCCGAGGCGGCGCCGGCGCCGATCAGCGTGTGGATCTCGTCGATGAACAGGATCGCGTTGGGCTTGTCCTTGAGGGACCTCAGCACACCCTTGAGGCGCTGCTCGAAGTCGCCGCGGTACTTGGTGCCCGCCAGCAGCGCGCCCATGTCGAGGGAGTACACGTTCGATTCCGCGAGGATCTCCGGCACCTCCTTCTGCACGATGCGCCAGGCCAGGCCCTCGGCGATGGCGGTCTTGCCCACGCCGGCCTCGCCCACGAGCAGCGGGTTGTTCTTGCGGCGGCGGCACAGGATCTGGATCACGCGCTCGACCTCGTACTCGCGGCCGATCAGCGGGTCGATCTTGCCGTCCTTGGCCTGCTGGTTCAGGTTGACGGTGAACTGCTCCAGCGGCGAGGCCTTCTCGCTCTTCTCGCCGCCTTCCTCGCCCTCGCCGCCGGTGGGTTCGCCGCCCTTGGCCGGCTCCGGCGGATCGCTCTTCTTGATGCCGTGGGCGATGTAGTTCACCACGTCCAGGCGCGT
This sequence comes from Burkholderiales bacterium, assembly GCA_028868995.1. Lineage (GTDB taxonomy): Bacteria > Pseudomonadota > Gammaproteobacteria > Burkholderiales > Burkholderiaceae_C > Ramlibacter. Next base: position 15,028 of record JAGWTH010000009.1, read on the forward strand.
GACGCCCTGCTGGTGCAGGTAGTACACGGCGTGCGAGTCCTTCTCGCCGAAGATCGCCACCAGCACGTTGGCGCCGGTCACTTCCTTCTTGCCGTTGCCGGTGGACTGCACGTGCATGATCGCGCGCTGGATGACGCGCTGGAACCCCAGCGTGGGCTGGGTGTCGACGTCGTCCGTGCCCGCGACCTGCGGGGTGTTGTCCTTGATGAAGTTGGCCAGCGACTTGCGCAGGTCATCGATGTTGGCGCTGCATGCGCGCAGCACTTCGGCCGCGCTGGGATTGTCCAGCAGGGCCAGCAACAGGTGCTCCACGGTGATGAACTCGTGGCGCTGCTGCCGTGCTTCCACGAAGGCCATGTGGAGGCTGACTTCCAATTCCTGGGCAATCATGAGATTTCCTTCTGCCTGACGTTCAAACGACTCTACTTCCTCTGAGGCCGGTTCATTCGACCGGTTCACTCAAACACTGCAGGGGGTGCCCCGCCTGGCGGGCGGCCTCCTGGACTTGCTGGACCTTGGTGGCGGCGACGTCCCTGGAATAGACGCCGCAGATCCCTTTCCCGTCCAGGTGGATCTTCAGCATGATCTGGGTTGCCGTCTCGCGATCCTTGTTGAAGAACTCCTGGATGACCACCACCACGAATTCCATGGGCGTGTAGTCGTCATTGAGCATGACGACCTGGTACATCTGCGGGGGTTTGGTCTTCTGGGTTTTCCGCTCTGCCACCACAGAGCCGCCGTCGTCGTCCGCCGGCCGGATGACGGGACCGGCCGGGGGAGGAAGAGGTGTCTGACTGGCCATGAAAATCATTCTATCGACGGGAGTCCTGACCCGCCGACCCTGGGTGAAATGGTGACGGTCCCGTCACATTCAAGCGACAGGCGCCGACGATCTTCGCCGGCCGCGCTGCCCGCCCCATCCGCCGGCCCCGCCGAGCAGGAAAACAGGCCGGAAACGAGCCGCCGCGCGCACTTAAGTGCAACTAAGTGAAAATATTGACACTCAAGCGGTTCTCAAGGACACTCGCGCGCTCCGAGGGAACAAAAACGGGGGCGCGCATCATGGCGACCGGCATTGTCAAGTGGTTCAACGACGCCAAGGGTTTCGGCTTCATCGAGCCGGACGGCGGCGGCTCCGACGTCTTCGCCCATTTCTCGGCGATCGCCATGGACGGCTTCAAGACCCTCAAGCAGGGCTCCCGGGTCTCCTTCGAGATCCAGGAAGGGCCCAAGGGCCAGCTGGCGCAGAACATCCAGGCCGAGCCCGGCCCCATCCAGACCCAGCCGGGCGCCGGCGAGCGCCCGCCCCGCCAGCCCAAGGTCCGCGCACCGCAGTTCCACGCCAGCGGCCACGGCAGCGAGCACTGAGCGCCGCCCGCCCGCCGGCGGCGAAGCATCCAGCGCAGCAAGGCAAAAGCCGCCCGAGGGCGGCTTTTCGTTCGGGTGAAGGGATCTGCGGCCGTCAGCCCGCGACCCAGACCCCGCCGGGCCGGCGGCAGGCCATTCCCCGGGTGGTCTGCCAGCCGCCGTGCACCTGCATCTGCATCGTGTAAGGGCGGCAATGTTCCCCGTGGCGCATGACCACCTGCTGGGGCACGACGGCATAGGTCACGCCGCTGTCGACCCACTGCACGCGCTGGCCCACGGGGGCGACTTCCAGCACCTGGCCCACGCAACCCTGGTTCTGCGCATCCATGCTCCGGCCGATCGAGCCGCCCACCAGCACGCCGGCCACGGCGCCGCCGATGGTGGCGAGGGTCTTGCCGGTGCCCCCGCCGATCTGGTGGCCCAGCACGCCGCCGACCACGCCGCCGAGCACCTGGCCCACGGTCTCGCTGTTGCAGCGGTTGACCGCGACGGCCGGCGGCGGCGGCGCCGGGCGGTAGGCCGGCTGGTAGACGTACTCGCCTTGCTGCTGCACGAACCAGGGCGGCACCGCCGCGACCGGCGGCGGCGCCGGCTGCACGTAGGCCGGCTGCACGTACACGACCCGGGGGCCGTCGTCGTCGTCGTCGTGCTTGTGGCGGCCGTGCGCCCAGGGAGGCGGCCCACCCCCCTCGTCGCGCCCCCAGCCGTGTCCGTGCCCGTCGCGGTCGGCCCAGGCCGCCGGCGAGGCCAGCGCCGCCACGAGGGCGGCAAGAAGGAACTGCTTGCTCGTCATGCCGCAGTTGTAGCGCCCGCGGGCCGCCGCCAGAAGAAAAGCCGCCCGAAGGCGGCTGGACGCGGACGGCCGGAAGGCCGACTGTTGCACGGCATCCCCCCGCGTGGAGGGCCGCCGACCCGCAGGGTCGACGCCCGATGCGGGGTCAGGCCTGGACGGCCGCGAGCGCCGCGTTGAAGGTCACGCTGGGGCGCATCACGGCGCTCACCTTGCTGCGGTCCGGGAAGTAGTAGCCGCCGATGTCGACCGGCTTGCCCTGCGCCGCGTTGAGCTCGGCCACGATCTTCTCCTCGTTGGCGGCGAGCGTCTTCGCCAGGGGCGCGAAGCGCGCCGCCAGTTCGGCGTCCTCCTTCTGCTCCGCCAGCGCCTGGGCCCAGTAGAGCGTCAGGTAGAACTGGCTGCCGCGGTTGTCCAGCTGGCCGGTCTTGGGCGAGGGGCCCTTGTTGTTCTCCAGCAGCCGGCCGGTGGCGGCGTCGAGGGCCGTGGCGACGATCTTGGCCTTCGCGTTGCCCGTCTTGATGCCTTCGTCCTCCAGGCTCACGGCCAGCGCGAGGAACTCGCCCAGCGAATCCCACCGCAGGTGGTTCTCCTCGACCAGCTGCTGCACGTGCTTGGGGGCCGAGCCGCCGGCGCCCGTCTCGTACATGCCGCCGCCCGCCATCAGGGGCACGATCGACAGCATCTTGGCGCTGGTGCCCAGCTCCATGATCGGGAACAGGTCGGTGAGGTAGTCGCGCAGGATGTTGCCCGTGACGCTGATGGTGTCCAGGCCGCGGACCACCCGCTCCAGGGTGTAGCGCATGGCGCGCACCTGGCTCATGATCTGGATGTCCAGGCCCGCGGTGTCGTGGTCCTTCAGGTACTTGTGGACCTTGTCGATCAGCTGGGCTTCGTGCGGGCGGTAGGGGTCCAGCCAGAAGACCGCGGTCATGCCGGAGTTGCGGGCCCGGGTGACCGCGAGCTTGACCCAGTCGCGGATCGCGGCGTCCTTGACCTGGCACATGCGCCAGAGGTCGCCCGCCTCCACGTTCTGCGACAGCAGCACCTCGCCGGTGGCCAGGTCGGTGATGTTCGCCACGCCGTCCTCCGGGATCTCGAAGGTCTTGTCGTGCGAGCCGTACTCCTCGGCCTGCTGTGCCATCAGGCCCACGTTGGGCACGGTGCCCATGGTGCGCGGGTCGAAGTTGCCGTGCCACTTGCAGAAGTTGATCATCTCCTGGTAGATCCGGGCGAAGGTCGACTCGGGGATCACCGCCTTGACTTCCTTCAGGCGGCCGTCGGCGCCGTACATCTTGCCGCCCTGGCGGATCATGGCCGGCATCGAGGCGTCCACGATGATGTCGTTGGGCGAGTGGAAGTTGGTGATGCCCTTGGCGGAGTCCACCATCGCCAGCTCGGGGCGGTGCTCGTGGCAGGCGTGCAGGTCGCGCTTGATCTCGTCCTGCTTGGACTGCGGCAGCGTGGCGATCTTCTCGTACAGGTTGGCCATGCCGTTGTTCACGTTCACGCCCAGCTCGTCGAACAGCTTGCCGTGCTTCTCGAAGGCCTCCTTGTAGAACATCCGCACGCAGTGGCCGAACACGATGGGGTGCGAGACCTTCATCATCGTGGCCTTCACGTGCAGCGAGAACATGATGTGGGTCTTGTGCGCGTCCTCGATCTGCTGCTCGTAGAAGGCCAGCAGGGCCTTCTTGCTCATGAACATCGAGTCGATGATCTCGCCATCGAGCAGCGAGACCTTCGGCTTGAGCACGATGGTCCTGCCCGCCTTCGTGAGCAGCTCCATCTTCACGTCGCGGGGGCGGTCCAGCGTCATCGACTTCTCGCCGTGGTAGAAGTCGCCGTGGGTCATGTGCGACACGTGGGTGCGCGACGCCGGGCTCCACTCCGCCATGCTGTGCGGATGCTTTCGGGCGTACTCCTTGACGGCCTTGGGCGCGCGGCGGTCGGAATTGCCCTCGCGCAGCACCGGGTTCACCGCCGAGCCCAGCACCTTGGCGTAGCGCTGGCGGATCGCCTTTTCCTCGTCGGTCTTCGGATTCTCCGGGAACTCGGGAACCATGTACCCCTTGGACCGCAGCTCGCGGATGGCGGCGACCAGCTGGTTCTGCGAGGCACTGATGTTGGGCAGCTTGATGATGTTGGCATCGGCCTGCAGCGTCTTGCGGCCCAGTTCCGCCAGGGTGTTCGGCACCTTCTGGGCATCCGTGAGGAAGTCGGGGAACTCGCCCAGGATCCGGCTGGCCACGGAGATGTCGCTCTCCACCACCTCGATGCCCGCGGCCGCGGCGAAGGTGCGCACGATGGGCAGGAACGAATGCGTCGCCAGGTAGGGAGCTTCGTCGGTCAGGGTGTAGATGATCTTGGAACGGTCGGCAGCCACGGGGTTGTCTCTCGGAAAGTTGGATTGGAGTCGGAGATCGCCACGATGCGATGGCCCATTTTACGCTGTGCAACCACGCATTCCTTTCGCGCGCAAAAAAGCCGCCCCTCGGGGCGGCTTCGTGCATCCCCGCCGGAGCGGGTGGGTCGGGCCCGGCCGGCCCGTCACATGTTCTCGATCATCACCTGGCCGAAGCCGGAGCAGCTGACCTGCGTGGCGCCGTCCATGAGGCGAGCGAAGTCGTAGGTCACCTTCTTCGACAGGATCGCCTTCTCCAGCGAGCGGATGATCAGGTCCGCGGCCTCGGTCCAGCCCATGTGGCGCAACATCATCTCCGCCGACAGGATCTCGGAGCCGGGGTTCACGTAGTCCTTGCCGGCGTACTTGGGCGCCGTGCCGTGGGTGGCCTCGAACATCGCGACGGAATCGCTCAGGTTCGCGCCCGGTGCGATGCCGATGCCGCCGACCTGGGCGGCCAGCGCGTCGGAAATGTAGTCGCCGTTCAGGTTCAGGGTGGCCACCACGCTGTATTCGGCCGGGCGCAGCAGGATCTGCTGCAGGAAGGCGTCGGCGATGGCGTCCTTGACGACGACGTCCCGGCCCGTCTTCGGGTTGCGGAACTTCATCCACGGCCCGCCGTCGATCTCCACCGCGCCGAACTCGCGCCTGGCGAGCGCGTAACCCCAGTCACGGAAGCCGCCTTCCGTGAACTTCATGATGTTGCCCTTGTGGACCAGGGTCACGCTGGGCTTGTCGTTGTCGATGGCGTACTGCAGCGCCTTGCGCACCAGGCGCTCGGTGCCCTCGATGGACACGGGCTTGATGCCGATCGCCGAGGTCTGCGGGAAGCGGATCTTGCTGACCCCCATCTCCTCGACCAGGAACTTCACCAGCTTGCGCGCCTTGTCGCTCTGCGCCTCGTACTCGATGCCGGCGTAGATGTCCTCCGAGTTCTCGCGGAAGATCACCATGTGGGTCTTCTCGGGCTCCTTCAGCGGCGAGGGCACGCCCTGGAAGTACTGGATCGGGCGCAGGCAGACGTACAGGTCCAGTTCCTGGCGCAGGGCGACGTTGAGCGAGCGGATGCCGCCGCCCACCGGCGTCGTCAGGGGCCCCTTGATCGACACGACGTACTCTCGCGCGGCCTGCAGGGTCTCCTCGGGCAGCCAGACGTCCGGGCCGTAGACCCGGGTCGACTTCTCGCCGGCGTACATCTCCATCCAGTGGATCTGCCTGCGGCCGCCGTAGGCCTTCGCCACGGCCGCGTCCACCACCTTGAGCATCACCGGGGTGATGTCCACGCCGGTGCCGTCGCCCTCGATGTACGGGATGATGGGCTGGTCCGGCACGTTCAGGGACATGTCGGCGTTGACCGTGATCTTCTGGCCCTGCGACGGGACCTTGATGTGCTGGTAAGCCATGGGGAAGGAAGTCTCCAGGGGGGAAGTTCAGGCGCTGCCGGCCGCCGGCGGCGGCGGCCGTCGCGCGAATTCTAGACGGTAGACCGCCGCCCCCCGGGGGCTCCGGCAGCGGCCTGTCAACCGGCCGGGCGCGTGGTGCGTTTCGGGAGGGTCTGACAGTTTCGTTAGGCACATTCCACAACGATCGATCTGAAGGAAATCCCATGAGCAAGCTCCTCGCCGCCCTCGTCGCCGGCCTGTTCTCCGCCGCCGTGTTCGCCCAGGCCACCCCGGCCGCCGCCCCGGCTGCCCCGGCCGCCCCCGCCAAGACGGAAGCCAAGGCCGAAGCGAAGACCGAGAAGAAGGTCGAAAAGAAGGCCGAAAAGAAGGTCGAGAAGAAGGCCGCCAAGAAGGCCGCCAAGAAGGCTGCCAAGAAGGAAGAGAAGAAGTCGTAATCCCCGGGATTGCCTCGCTTCCACGAGCCGCCTGCGGGCGGCTTTTTCGTGGGCGGCCGCGCCCGTGGGGACACGCCGGCACGATCCCGCGCAGACCGAAGACAATACCGCCATGAAGAAGCTGCTCGCCCTCGCCTGCGCCGCCGCGCTGGCCGCCTCCGCCTTCGCACAGCAGGCCCAGATGGACCTCCCGCGCGTGAGGCTCGGCGCCGGCATGTACGTGATCGACGCGCAGGTCGCCTCGACCGACGACCAGCGCATGACCGGCCTCATGTTCCGCAAGGAGATGCCCCAGCAGGAGGGCATGCTGTTCGTGTTCGACTTCGCGTCCCAGCAGTGCTTCTGGATGAAGAACACGCTGCTGCCCCTGTCGGTCGCCTTCATCGACGACGACGGCACCGTCGTCAACATCGATGAAATGAAGCCCCAGACCCTGGACTCGCACTGCTCGGCCAGGCCCGTGCGCTACGTGCTGGAGATGAACAAGGGCTGGTTCGCGAAAAGGGGGATCCGGGCCGGCGCCCGGCTGACCGGCACCCCGTTCGGGACCGCGGTCCGATGAGGCGGCGCCGCTCAGCGGCGCCTCCGAACGACAAGGGCCCGTCCGGGCCCTTGCTTTGCTCCGTTTACGCGAAGTTCTTCGCCACGAAGTCCCAGTTCACCAGCTTATCGAGGAAGGTCTCGACGAACTTCTGGCGCAGGTTGCGGTAGTCGATGTAGTAGGCGTGTTCCCACACGTCCACCGTCAGCAGCGCCTTTCCGTCGCCGTCCTTGAGCGGCGTGCCGGCGGCGCCCTTGTTGACGATGTCGAGCGTGCCGTCGGCCTTCTTGATCAGCCAGGTCCAGCCGGAGCCGAAGTTGCCGACCGCGGACTTGACGAAGGCTTCCCGGAACGCCGCGTAGCTGCCCCACTTGGCGTTGATCGCCGCGGCCAGGGCGCCGGCGGGCTCGCCGCCGCCGGCCGGCTTCATGCAGTTCCAGAAGAAGGTGTGGTTCCAGATCTGGGCCGCGTTGTTGTAGATGCCGCCCGAGGACTTCTTCACGATGTCCTCCAGGGACATGCTCTCGAACTCGGTGCCCTTCTGCAGGTTGTTCAGGTTCACCACGTAGGCGTTGTGGTGCTTGCCGTGGTGGTACTCGAGGGTTTCCTTCGAGTAGTGCGGAGCCAGCGCGTCGATCGCGTACGGCAGGGGGGGCAGGACGTGTTCCATCTTCTTCCTCGGTGGGTTGTGGTTTGCGAACGGTCGATTCTAGGGACGATTGCGCGCGGTGGGCGCGACCACCTGCAGATCAACCTCGCCGTCGGCAAGGGCTGCGCGCACGGCCTGGCCGGGATGGACCTGCCCTGCGCTGGTGATGGCCTCGCCCGAAGCGCCATCGGTGAGCAGCGCATACCCGCGCTGGAGCACCACGCGCGGGTCCAGCAGGCGCAGGCGCAGTTCCAGCCGCTCGTTCGCCCGCGCCGCGCGCTCCAGGCCTGCAGCAACCCCCGCGCGCAGTCCGTCGCGCAGCGTGGCCAGCTCGTCCTGCGCTCGCCGCAGGCGTGCCGCCAGCGCGAAGCGCAGCCGCTGCGCCTGCCGCTCGATGCGCAGGTGCTGCTGGGCGATGCGCGCCGAGGGCCGGCCGAGATGGGCCGCCGCCTGGTCCAGGCGCTGGCTCGCGCGGTCCAGGCGGCGCAGGGCGGCGTCCTGCAGCCGCTCGCGCATGAGGTCCAGCGCCGCGAGCCAGGTCTCGCGCGGCTGCGCGGCCAGTTCGGCGGCCGCGGTGGGCGTGGGCGCGCGCACGTCGGCGCAGAAGTCCGCGATCGTGAAGTCGGTCTCGTGGCCCACTCCGCAGACCAGCGGCACCGGGCTGGCCACGATGACGCGGGCCAGCTGTTCGTCGTTGAAGGCCCACAGGTCCTCGATGGAGCCGCCGCCGCGCACGAGCAGGATCGTGTCGAGGCTCCCCGCCTCGGCCAGCCGGTACAGCGACTGCAGCGCGGCCACCAGTTCGCCGGGCGCCTGGGCGCCCTGCACCGACGCCGGGGCCAGCACGACCGGAACGTGCGGCGCCCGCCGTCGCAGGGCGGTGACCACGTCGTGCAGCGCGGCGGCGCCGGGCGAGGTGACGATGCCGATGCCCCGGGGCCGCAGGGGCAGCCCGCGCTTGCGCGCGCCGTCGAACAGGCCTTCGGCCTCGAGCTTCGCCTTCAGCCGCAGGAATTGCTCGAACAGCGCGCCCTGGCCGGCCCGGCGCATGCTCTCCACCACGAGCTGCAGGTCACCCCGCGGCTCGTAGACGCCCAGGCGTCCGGTGACTTCCACCAGCTCGCCGTCGCGCGGCTGGAAATCCAGCAGGCTGGCCGAGCGGCGGAACATGGCGCAGCGGACCTGGCCCTGGGGGTCCTTCAGCGCGAAGTAGCAGTGGCCGCTGGCCGCTCGGGAGAAGCCGGTCACCTCGCCGCGCACGGCCACCGGATTGAAGCGTGCCTCCAGCGCGTCGGCCACGGCGCGGCACAGGGCGCCGACGGCCCAGATGCGGCGGCCCGCCGCCGGCGCACCGTCCGTCAACAAAGCCATTTCGACTCGGGGTAAACCCGATGGAAATTCATCCACAGCCGGCAGATGGGGCTCCCAGGCCTGCGCGGCCCCGCGCCAACGCTGATTTTTCCGAGCAAGTCGTTGATTGTTATGAGTTTTTTCCTGCTCATTTCGTCATCGTTCTGTCACGAGCAAGGATTCATGCGGCCCGGCCCCGCGGAGGAGGCACTTTCTCAACAAAGTTATCCACAAGTTTTGTGAGTGTCGTCCTACGGCCACGCAAGAGGCTTGGGCAGAGTTCGTCTCCGCCATAATCCGCCGCACGTGAGGCGCCAAGGGCGCCCATCCAGCTTCAGTATCCCGGCAGAGGACCCCGTTTGCTTTCGATCATACAAGCCGCAGGCTGGCCGATCTGGCCGTTGGTAGCCTGCTCCATCCTGGCCCTCGCCCTCATCATCGAACGCTTCATCAGCCTCAAGACCGCCAAGGTCGCCCCGCCCAAGCTGCTGGACGAGGCGCTCGCGGTGTCCCGGGTGTCCGTGCCGGCGCCCGACGTGGTCCGCCAGCTGGAGCAGAACTCGGCCCTGGGCGAGGTGCTGGCGAGCGGCTTCCGCGCCCTCAATTCGGACCCCCGCTGCAGCGAGGCCGACCTGCGCGCCAGCATGGAAAGCACCGGCCGCGCGGTGGCCCACCGCCTGGAGCGCTACCTCAACGCGCTGGCCACCATCGCCTCGGCCGCCCCGCTGCTGGGCCTGCTGGGCACCGTGATCGGCATGATCGAGATCTTCGGCTCGCAGAGCGCCGCCGGCGGCGTGGCCGGCGGCAACCCGGCGCAGCTGGCCCACGGCATCTCGGTGGCCCTCTACAACACCGCCTTCGGCCTGGTGGTCGCGATCCCCTCGCTGATTTTCTGGCGGTACTTCCGCGGCCGCGTGGACGAGTACCTGCTGACGCTGGAGCTCTCGGCCGAGCGCTTCGTGCGCCACCTGGTGCAGCTGCGCAGGGCCTGAGCCTTCCGTCCATGAACTTCCGCCCGCGCCCCAAGGACGAGCCGGAGATCAACCTGATCCCGTTCATCGACGTGCTGCTGGTGATCCTCATCTTCCTGATGCTGACCACCACCTACAGCAAGTTCACGGAGATGCAGCTGAAGCTGCCGGTGGCCGACACCGAAGCCCAGCGCGACTACCCGAAGGAGGTCGTGGTCGCGGTCTCCGCCGACGGCCGCTACATGGTCAACCGGCAACCCATCGAGGGCCGCAGCACCGAGGTCCTCGCCGCCGCGCTGGCCGATGCCGCCAAGGCCGGCAAGGACTCGGTGGTCATCATCAGCGCGGACGCCACGGCCACCCACCAGTCGGTGATCACGGTGATGGAAGCCGCGCGCCGGGTCGGGCTGTCGCAGATCACCTTCGCCACCCAGTCCTCGGCGCAGGCCGGGGCCAAGTGAGCGTGCTGCAGCACGCGTGGCTGCGCCGCGGCGCGGCCGCGCGGCTGCTCTATCCCCTCTCCCTCCTCTACCGCGCGCTGGTCGCGCTGGACCGGGGCCTCCACGCCCTCGGCCTGCGCCCGCGCGAGCGGCTGCCGGTGCCGGTGGTCGTCGTGGGCAATGTGGTCGCCGGCGGCGCGGGCAAGACGCCCGTGGTGCTCGCGCTCCTGGACCACCTGGCCGGGCGCGGCATCGCCGCCGGCGTGGTCTCGCGCGGCTACGGGCGCGCGGGATCGGAGTGCATCGAGGTCCACCCCGGGGACGCCGCGAGCCGCACCGGCGACGAGCCGCTGCTGCTGCGGCGCCGCTCGGGCGCGCCGGTGTTCGTCGCGCGCCGGCGCGCCGACGCGGGCCGCGCGCTCCTGCGCGCCCATCCCGCCACCCGGGTCATCGTGAGCGACGACGGCCTGCAGCACCACGGGCTCGCGCGGGACATCGAGATCTGCGTGTTCGACGGGCGCGGCGCCGGCAACGGCTGGCTGCTGCCCGCGGGCCCGCTGCGCGAGCCGTGGCCGCGCCCGGTCGACCTGGTGCTGGTGCACGGCGACCCGCCGGGGATCGCCGGCCATCGCATGCGGCGCGCGCTGGCCCCCGAGGCGGTGCGCGCGGACGGCAGCCGCCTCCCGCTGGCCGGGCTGCGCGGGCCGAACCTGCACGCGATCGCGGCGATTGCGAACCCGGAGGTGTTCTTCGCCATGCTGCGCGCCGCCGGGGTGCCGCTGGCCGCGACGCACGCCCTGCCCGACCACCACGACTTCGAGGGAGCGGCGTTCCCGGCCGATGCCACGCTGGTATGCACCGAGAAGGACGCGGTGAAGCTGTGGCGCACGCGACCCGACGCCTGGGCCGTGCCGCTGCAGGTGGAAATCCCCGCCGCCTTCTGGCAGGCGTTCGACCGGCTGCTGGACGCGCGGCTATCATCGCCGCATGGATCCCCGCCTCCTTGAGCTGCTGGTGTGCCCCGTGACCAAGGGGCCGCTCGACTACGACCGCGACCGGCAGGAGCTGATCTCGCGCAGCGCCCGGCTGGCCTATCCCATCCGCGACGGCATCCCGATCCTGCTCGAGGAGGACGCGCGCCCCCTGGGCGACGAGGAACTCGAGCGCCTGCCGGCGCGCACGCCCCTCGTGTAGCGCCGTGGGATTCACGGTCCTGATCCCGGCGCGGCTGGCCTCCAGCCGCCTGCCCGACAAGCCGCTGGCCGACATCGCCGGCCTGCCCATGGTCGTGCGCGTGGCGCAGCGCGCCGAGCAGTCGGGCGCGGCGCAGGTGGTGGTCGCCGCCGACAGCCCGCGCATCGCCGATGCCTGCAGCCGGCACGGCGTGCGCGCCGTGCTCACGCGCGCCGACCATCCCTCCGGCAGCGACCGCCTCGCCGAGGCCTGCGAGCACCTGGGACTCGGCGGCGACGACCTGGTGGTCAACGTGCAGGGCGACGAGCCCCTGATCGACCCGGCCCTGATCGACGCCGTCGCCGCGCTGCTGCGCGAGCGTCCCCAGGCGAGCATGAGCACCGCCGCCCACCCGATCGCCAGCGTCGAGGAGTTCCTCAGCACGAACGTCGTCAAGACGGTGCTGCAGTCCGACGGCCTGGCGCTCTACTTCAGCCGCGCCCCCATCCCCTGGTGGCGCGACGGCAATGCCGGCGGCGTGCAGGCGCTGCCCGATCCCGCGCCGCTGCGCCACATCGGCATCTACGGCTACCGCGCCGGCTTCCTGCGCGACTTCCCGCGCATGCCCCAGGCGCCGGTGGAATCGTGCGAGGCGCTGGAGCAGCTGCGCGCGCTCTGGCACGGCCACCGCATCGCCGTGCACGTGACGCTCGCGGACCCCGGCGCCGGGGTCGACACGCCGGAAGACCTGGAGCGCGTGCGGCGCCTGTTCGCCCCGGCTGACTGAGCCCGGCCCGTCAGTTCCGCGCAGGGGGTGCGTGCTATCCTCGGCGGCAACAGGTGCGACGGCAGCGGCGGAGGAGACGCGCGCCCGCAGCGCCGGACGATTCCAGAAAACCATCCGAGGATTCCCCATGAGACTGATCCTGTTGGGCGCGCCAGGCGCCGGTAAAGGAACACAGGCCACCTTTCTCTGCCAAAAGTACGGCATCCCCCAGATCTCCACCGGCGACATGCTGCGTGCCGCCGTGAAGGCGGGCACGCCGCTGGGACTGGCGGCCAAGAAGGTGATGGACTCGGGCGCCCTCGTGAGCGACGACATCATCATCGGCCTGGTCAAGGAGCGCATCGCGCAGCCCGATTGCGCCAACGGCTTCCTGTTCGACGGCTTCCCGCGCACCATCCCCCAGGCCGAGGCCATGAAGACGGCCGGCGTGAAGATCGACTGCGTTCTCGAGATCGACGTGCCCTTCCAGGCCATCGTCGAGCGCATGAGCGGCCGCCGCTCGCATCCCGCCTCGGGCCGGACCTACCACGTGAAGTTCAACCCGCCCAAGGTGGAAGGCAGGGACGACGTCACGGGCGAGCCCCTGATCCAGCGCGACGACGACCGCGAGGAGACCGTGCTCAAGCGCCTGGAGGTCTATGCCGCCCAGACGCGCCCGCTGGTGGACTACTACACCGGCTGGGCGAAGTCCGACCCGAAGAATGCGCCCAAGGTGCGCAAGATCGACGGGCTGGGCAGCGTCGAGGAGATCACCGCCCGCGCGCTGGCCGCGCTGGCGGACGCCTGATCCGCCGGCCGCGCGCCGCGCGGCCTACCGCATCAATTCCAGCAGCAGGGCCACCCGCGCCTTCACCGGCGTGAGGCCCTCGGCCGCGCGCAGCCGGTCCCCGGCCCGCGGCAGCACCCGACCCTGGGCGCAGCGGCTCGCGCGCCGCACGGCGACTCCGGATGCCTGCGCCGCGAGCAAGGCGGCTTCGAGCGCATGGTGCACCGTGCCGTTGCCGGTGCCCGCGAGCACGAGGCCCTGCACGCCGTCCTGCACAAGCGCGCGCACGATCGCGCCGTCCGCGCCCGCGTGGTTCAGCACGATCTCCACCCGTGGCCAGGCTTCGGGCGCGGCCAGTGCGGCGACGCCGCGCAGCAGCCCGCCCTGCGGCCAGGCTCGCAGCAGGCGCAGCGCGCCCTCCTCCACGTAGGCGATCGGCCCGGCGTCGCCCGAAGCGAAGGCGTCCGTCCGGTAGCTGTGCACCTTCTGCACGTCCGCCGCGCCATGCACGGCGCCCGCGAACGCCACGACGACCCCGCAGGCCCCGGGCGCGGCGGCCACGGCCAGCGCATCGGCGAGGTTCTGCGGGCCGTCGGCCGCCGCCGACGTCGCCGGCCGCATCGCGCCGGTGAGGACGACCGGCTTGGCCGGCGCCAGCACCGACTGCAGGAAGAACGCCGTCTCCTCCAGGGTGTCGGTGCCGTGGGTGACCACGATGCCCGCGACCCCGTCGTCGGCGAGCCAGTGCGCGCAGCGCCGCGCCAGCGCGCACCAGGTGCCGAAGTCCATGTCCTTGCTGTCGATCTGCGCCACCTGTTCGGCCTGCAGCTCGATGCCGTCCATGGCCGGCAGGCCCGCCAGCAGGTCCGCCACGCCCACTTCCGCCGCCCGGTAGCCGATGTTGTCCCGGGCCGATGCCGCCCGGCCGGCGATGGTGCCGCCGGTGCCCAAAACCACGATTCGCCTGCGCTCCACTTGCATTCCCCGCGAAACTGTTCAAAAATACAGATACTGGATATCAACACAGTGCGCCCTGGACAGGAGCCCGCGATGATCGATACACCGAAGCTGACGCCCCGGCAGCAAGAGATTCTGGACCTGATCCAGACCGCCATCGCACGTACCGGTGCGCCGCCCACCCGCGCGGAGATCGCCGCGGAGCTCGGTTTCAAGTCGGCCAACGCCGCGGAGGAACACCTGCAGGCGCTGGCGCGCAAGGGCGTCATCGAGCTGGTGAGCGGCACCTCGCGCGGCATCCGGCTGCAGGGCGAGGCGCTGCGTTCCATCAACGAGTCGCGTTTCAAGCAGTTCCAGCTGCCGCTGCAGGGCCTGGCGCAGCTGGCGCTGCCGCTGGTGGGGCGGGTGGCCGCCGGCTCGCCGATCCTGGCGCAAGAGCACGTGGACCAGACCTACTACGTCGAGAGCGGCCTGTTCCAGCGCCGCCCCGACTACCTGCTCAAGGTGCGCGGCATGTCCATGCGCGACGCCGGCATCATGGACGGCGACCTGCTCGCCGTGCAGGCCACCAAGGAAGCGAAGAACGGCCAGATCATCGTGGCGCGTCTCGGCGACGACGTCACCGTCAAGCGCTTCCGTCGCAACAAGCACCTGATCGAACTGCATCCGGAGAACCCGGACTATCCCACCATCGTGGTGGAGCCCGGCGAGCCGTTCGAAGTCGAGGGCGTGGCCGTCGGCCTGATCCGCAACACGATGCTCATGTAAACCCCCGCGGCGTCCGCAGGTGGCAGGCGTATGGCGAGGCATCGCCATCACCCTGCGGCCGCCGCATTTCCCGACGAATCCTGCCTGTGCCTTCCAACCACAGGAGCTGTCACATGGCAACCGCTTTCCTCCTCCCGCTCACCCACCTGTACGCCTCGCTGCAGGCGCTGGTCGCCTGGATCGCGCCGCGTCCCGCGCGCCGCGACCGCGCCGCCGCGCGAGCGCCGGCACCGCGGCCCGCGCCCTGCGTGGCTGCCAAGCCCCTGCGGGTGGTGCGCGTGCTGGAACCGAGCGCGCCGCGCACTGTCGCCGGCCGGATGGTGATCTCCGGCCGGCTGGCCGACGTGTGCGCGGAGCTGGACCGGCTGGCCGCGCTCGAAGGCCGCTGAGCGCCGCGGCGCCCGCGCCCTACTGCCCGCCGGCGAGGTAGTCCGCCTTGCCCACGTCCACCCCGTTGTGGCGCAGGATCGCGTAGGCGGTGGTGATGTGGAAGAACAGGTTCGGCAGGGCCCAGTTCAACAGGTAGGCCTGCGCCTTCATGGTCCGGGTCTTGTCGCGCCCCACCGGGAAGGTGACGTCCTTGTCCTCGGTGCCGTCGAGCGCGCTGGCCGGCACGGTGGCCAGCCAGTCCAGCGTCTTCTGCACCCGGGCCTTCAACTCGGGGAACGTGGCCTCCTGGTCGTCGAACTTCGGCGCCTCGAGCCCGGAGATCCGCACCACGCAGTTCTTGGCGGCGTCGCAGGCGATCAGGATCTGGCGCGTGAACGGCAGCATGTCGGGCGCCAGCCGGTAGCTCGCGAGGACGGCCGGGTCGAAATTGCGGGCCTGGGCGCTCGCCTCTCCCTTGTCGAGGATGTGGGCGAGGTTGCGCAGCATGTGCTGGAACACGGGCACGCTGGCCGTGTACATCGAAAGCGCCATGAGGAGTCTCCGGTCGTCGAAAAGGCAGCATGCTAACCGTCCTGTGGCAGGCTTGCCACGCGCGCCGCGGGAGCC
Organism: Burkholderiales bacterium; assembly: GCA_028868995.1. Lineage (GTDB taxonomy): Bacteria > Pseudomonadota > Gammaproteobacteria > Burkholderiales > Burkholderiaceae_C > Ramlibacter. Next base: position 30,825 of record JAGWTH010000009.1, read on the forward strand.
AAGGCACAATGGCGGGAATGAACATCGTGATCCTCGACGATTACCAGGACGCGGTCCGCAAGCTGCAGTGCGCGTCCAAGCTGGAGGCCTATCCCGCCAAGGTCTTCACCAACACCGTCAAGGGCATCGGCCAGCTGTCGGTGCGTCTGCGTGACGCCGACGTGATCGTGCTGATCCGCGAGCGCACCCACATCACCCGCCAGCTGGTGGAGAAGCTGCCCCGCCTCAAGCTGATCTCCCAGACCGGCCGCGTCGGCGCGCACGTCGACATCGAGGCCTGCACCGAGCGCGGCATCGCGGTGGCCGAGGGCGTCGGCTCGCCGGTCGCGCCGGCGGAGCTGACCTGGGCACTGATCATGACGGCCATGCGCCGCCTGCCGCAGTACATCGCCAGCCTGAAGCACGGCGCCTGGCAGCAGTCCGGCATGAAGGCGGCCTCCATGCCCGCCAATTTCGGCGTCGGCATGGTCCTGCGCGGCAAGACGCTGGGCATCTGGGGCTACGGCAAGATCGGCCAGCTGGTGGCCGGCTACGGCAAGGCCTTCGGCATGCGCGTGCAGGTCTGGGGCAGCCCGGAGTCGCGCGCCAAGGCGGTGGCCGACGGCCTGCTCGCCGCCCCCAGCCGCGAGGCGCTGTTCGCCGAGAGCGACGTGCTGAGCCTGCACCTGCGCCTGAACGAGGAAACCTTCGGCATCGTCAAGCTCGAGGACCTCAATCGCATGAAGCCCACCTCGCTGATCGTCAACACCTCGCGTGCCGAACTGGTCGAGCCCGAGGCGCTGATTGCGGCCCTGAACCGAGGCCGCCCCGGCATGGCGGCGATCGACGTGTTCGAGAGCGAGCCGATCCTGCAAGGCCACGCCCTGCTGCGGCTGGAGAACTGCATCTGCACGCCGCACATCGGCTACGTGGAGCAGGAAAGCTACGAGCTTTACTTCGGCGCGGCCTTCGACAACGTCGTCAACTACATCAAGGGCACGCCGACCAACATCGTGAACCCGGGCGCGCTGCAGGTGCGGCGCTAGGGAAACCGGGCCGCCCCGCAGGGTCATGGCGGATCACGCATGATGCGTCCGCGCCCATGACCCACGCCGCCCCCCTCGCCACCACCGACCGCCGCGGCGCGTCCGCGATGCTGTGGGCCATGCTGTTCGGCAATTTCGTGATCGGCACCGGCGTGATGGCGGTGCCCGGCACGCTCAACGACATCAGCACCGGCCTGGCGGTCCCGGTCGCCGTCGCGGGCCAGCTGATTTCCGCCGGCGCGGTGCTCATGTGCGTGGGAGCGCCGCTGGCCGCCGCGCTCGTCGCCGGCTGGGACCGGCGCCGGCTGCTGGCACTGTCCATGCTCTGGTACGCGCTGCTGCACCTCGCCTGCGCCCTCGCCCCCGACTTCTCCACCCTGCTCGCCGTGCGCGTGCTGGCCCTGGCCTCGCCCGCCATCTTCACGCCCCAGGCCGCCGCCTGCGTGGGACTGCTGGTGCCGCCCGCGCAGCGCGGCCGGGCGATCACCTTCATCTTCCTCGGCTGGTCGCTGGCCTCCGTCCTGGGCATGCCGATCGCCGCCTTCGTGGGCGGCACGCTCGGCTGGCGCAGCGCCTTCGGCGTGGTGGCGGTGCTGAGCCTCGCGAGCGCGGCCTGGGTGTGGCTGGCCATGCCCGGGGGCGTGCGCCCGCCGGCGCTGTCGCGCTCCGCCTGGGGCGAGACCTTCCGCTCGCGCGCCCTGATGACCTGCGTGCTGGTGACCGTCCTGTACGCGGCCGGCCAGTTCGTGCTGTTCTCCTACTTCGCCCCCTATTTCCGGCAGAAGCTGGACATCGGCCCCGGCGCCCTGAGCCTGTACTTCATGTGGTTCGGCGCCTTCGGCCTGCTCGGCAACCTCCTGATGTCCCGCTGGATCGACCGCATCGGCGCCCCCCGGGCGGTGATGGCGGGCATCGCGCTGATGGCCGCGAGCCTGCTGCTGTTCCCGCTCGGCACGAGCTTCTGGCTGGCGGCCCTGGTGAGCATCCCCTGGGCCCTGGGCTGCTTCTCGTCCAACTCGGCGCAGCAGGCCCGGCTGGTGGCCATGGCGCCCGCGCTGGCCTCCGCCTCGGTCGCCCTCAATTCCTCGGCCATGTACGCCGGCCAGGCGCTGGGCGCCGGCACGGGCGGCTGGCTGATCGCCCGCGACGGCATGGACTGGCTGCACTGGGCCGGCTTCGCGGGCCTGCTGGCGGCGATGGCCGCCAGCGCTCTGGCGACCCGCTTCGCCCGCGGTCGCCCCGCCTGAGGGGAGCCGGCACCGGCCGGCCGGACGCCCTTTTCAGAGGGCGCAATGGCGGAATGCGGCGCCGCCCCCGTCGCGCCCTCCATAATCGCGCCATGGAGACCCGATACAAGACCGTCGGCGTGGCCGGCGCCGGCGCCATGGGGCGCGGCATCGCCCAGATCGCCGCCCAGGCCGGCAGCACCGTCCGCCTCTACGACACCCAACCCGAAGCCGTGCAGCGCGCCATCCAGGACCTGGGCGCCCAGTGGGACCGCCTGCTGGAAAAAGGCCGCATGGACGCCGCCTCCGTGGCAGCCGCCAAGGAGCGGCTGCGGCCCGCTGCCAGCCTGCAGGACCTGGCCGACTGCGAGCTGGTCGTCGAGGCGATCGTCGAGCGGCTGGACATCAAGCGATCCCTGTTCTCGCAGCTCGAAGGCATCCTGGGCGCCGACGCGGTGCTCGCCACCAACACCTCGTCGCTGTCGGTGACGGCGATCGCCGCCGGCCTGCAGCGGCCGCAGCGCGTGGCCGGCTACCACTTCTTCAACCCCGTGCCCCTGATGAAGGTGGTCGAGGTCATCGCCGGCCTCAAGACCGACCCCGCGGTCTGCGACGGCCTCACCACCTACGCCCGCCAGATGGGCCACACCCCGGTGCAGGCGCAGGACACGCCCGGCTTCATCGTCAACCATGCGGGCCGCGGCTACAACACCGAGGCGCTGCGCATCGCCAGCGAGGGCGTGGCCGACTTCGCCACCATCGACCGCATCCTGCGCGACCAGGTCGGGTTCAAGCTGGGTCCGTTCGAACTGATGGACCTCACCGGCCTGGACGTGTCGCACCCGGTGATGGAATCGGTGTACCGGCAGTACTACGACGAGCCGCGCTACCGTCCCACGGTGATCACGGCGCAGCGCCTGGCGGGCAACGTGCTGGGACGCAAGACCGGGGAAGGCTTCTACCGCTACGCCGAGGGCAAGGCGCAGGTCCCGGCCGAGCCGCCCGTGCCGCAGGTGGCCGACCTGCCGCCGGTGTGGGTGTCGACGCGGGCGGCGCGCCGCGCCGAGCTGTTCCAGCTGCTCAAGGACCTGGGCGCCACCATCGAGACCGGGCAGTCGCCCTCGATGCAGGCGTTGACGCTGGTCGCGCCCCTGGGCTTCGACGTGACCACCGTGGCGGTCGTGGAGCGGCTCGACCCGGCGCGCACGGTCGGCATCGACATGCTGATCGAGGACGGCGCCACGAAGCGCCGCGTGCTCGCCACCAATCCCGCCACCCGGGCCGACATGCGCGACGCGGCGCACGCCCTGTTCGCGCGCGACGGCAAGCCGGTCAGCGTGATCCGTGATTCGGGCGGTTTCGTGACGCAACGCGTGGTCGCCACCATCGTCAACATCGCCTCCGACATGTGCCAGCAGCGCATCTGCTCGCCGCGCGACCTGGAGACGGCGGTGACCCTGGGCCTGGGCTATCCGCTGGGGCCGCTCGCCATGGGCGACCGCTGGGGTCCCACCAACGTGCTGGAGGTGCTGTTCAACCTGCAGACCGTGTACGGCGACCCGCGCTACCGTCCCAGCCCCTGGCTGCGCCGGCGCGGCGCGATCGGCCTGTCGCTGCTCCAGGAAGAGGCCTGAATGGCCGCCGAACTCAAGAGCGCCAGCCTCGGCCAGACGATGGTCCTGACGATCTCCAATCCGGAAAGCCGCAACGCGCTGGGCCCGGAGATCTATGCGGCCGGCATCGAGGCGCTCAACGCCGCCGACAGCAATCCCGAGGTGCGCAGCGTCGTGCTCGCCGGCGAGGGCAGCACCTTCTGCGCCGGCGGCAACCTGCAGCGCCTGCTCGACAACCGCAGCAGGCCGCCCGAGGTGCAGGCGCAGTCCATCGAAGGCCTCCACGGCTGGATCGAGGCGATCCGCACCTTTCCCAAGCCCGTGATCGCGGCGGTGGAGGGCGCCGCCGCGGGCGCCGGCTTCTCGCTGGCGCTGGCCTGCGACTTCATCGTCGCCGCCGACAACGCGGTGTTCGTGATGGCCTACAGCAGCGTCGGCCTCTCGCCCGACGGCGGCGGCACCTGGAGCCTCGCGCGCGCCCTGCCCCGGCAGCTGGCCAACGAACTCCTGCTGTGCGGCGAGCGCATAGGCAGCGCGCGCCTGCACGAGCTGGGGGTGGTCAACCGCGTCGTGCCCGCCGCCAGCGCGCTGGACGAGGCGCTGGCGCTCGCCGGCCGGCTCAACGAGCGGGCGCCCAACGCGCTGGCGAGCATCAAGGAGCTGCTGAACGACGCGGCCGAGGCGCCGCTGACGCGGCAGCTCGCGAGCGAGCGCGACCACTTCGTGCGCAACCTGCACCATGCCAACGGCGGCATCGGCATCCAGGCCTTCCTGGCCAGGCAGAAGCCCCGGTATTCCTGAGCGCGGGGGCGCGGCACGACGCGCAGGTGACAACCCTGAGCGCCCGCCGCCGTCCCGCACGCGACAATCCGGAGGAGCGCCAGTCGCTCACAAGACAGCCCATGGACGACCCGATTCTTACCATCGAGGAACGCGCGGCCATCAACAGCGGCCGCTGGTTCGCCTCGCTTTCACCCTCGCTTCGCCACGACATCCTCCGATGCGCCTTCGTCAAACGGTTCCGGGACGGCGACCTCATCTGCGCGCGCGGCGACCCCGCCGAGTTCTGGAGCGCGGTCGCGCGCGGCTCGGTTCGGGTGAGTTCGACCTCGATCACCGGCAAGCAGGTGACGCTGCAGTACGTGGAGCCGGGCATCTGGTTCGGCGACGTGGCGATGTTCGACGGCGAGCGGCGCACGCACGACGCCTATGCGCACGGTGACACCACGATGCTGATGGTCTCGCGCGCCGACTTCCAGAAGATCCTGGCCCAGCACGTGGAGCTGTACGAGGCCCTGCTGCGCCTGCAGGCCCGCCGCATCCGCCAGCTGTTCGGCCTGGTGGAGGACCTGAACACCCTGCCCCTGCGCGCCCGCCTGGCCAAGCAGCTCGCCCACCTCGCGCGCAGCTACGGCGTGCCCTCGCTCGCCAACGGCGGCGAGGTGCGCATCGGCCTGCAGCTGGCGCAGGAGGAGCTGGCCCACCTGCTGGGCGCCTCGCGCCAGCGCGTGAACCAGGAACTCAAGCAGATGGAGCGGGAGGAGGTGATCCGCATCGAGCCGGGCGGGCTGGTGGTGCGCGACCGCGAGGCCCTCATGCGCATCGTCGAGGCCGACGACTAGGACCGCAACCATGAGCGACAACTTCGAGCATTTCGTCGGCACCCGCCCCGTCTCCGGCCAGCACGCCTTCGACACCGGCGCCCTGGCCGCCTGGCTGGAAAGCCACCTGGACGGCTTCCGCGGGCCCCTGAGCGTGGAGATGTTCAAGGGCGGCCAGTCCAATCCGACCTACAAGCTGGTCACGCCGCAGCGCAACTACGCCATGCGCGCCAAGCCGGGCCCGGTGGCCAAGCTGCTGCCCTCGGCCCACGCGATCGAGCGCGAGTACGCCGTGATGACGGGCCTCGCCGGCACCGACGTGCCGGTGCCGCGCATGTACTGCCTGTGCGAGGACGAGTCGGTGATCGGCCGCGCCTTCTACATCATGGAGTTCATGGAGGGCCGCGTGCTGTGGGACCAGGCCCTGCCCGGAATGAGCCCCGCCCAGCGGGGCGAGATCTACGACGAGATGAACCGCGTGATCGCGGCGCTGCACACCGTCAGGTTCGCCGAGCGCGGACTGGCCGGCTACGGCAAGCCGGGCAACTACTTCGAGCGCCAGATCGGCCGCTGGAGCAAGCAGTACAAGGCCTCGGCCGACGGCGCCGGCCCCATGAGCCAGCCGATTGCGGAGATGGAGCGGCTGGTCGACTGGCTGCCCGCGCACATCCCGCCGGCCGCGCGCGACGAGGGCAAGGTCTCCATCGTCCACGGCGACTTCCGCCTGGACAACCTGATGTTCCACGCCAGCGAGCCGCGCGTGATCGCGGTGCTGGACTGGGAGCTGTCGACGCTGGGCCATCCCCTGGCCGACTTCAGCTACCACTGCATGGCCTGGCACATCCCGCATGGCTCCTTCCGCGGCATCGGCGGGCTGGACCTGGCCTCCCTGGGCATCCCCAGCGAGGACGACTACATCCGCCGCTACTGCGACCGCACTAGGCTCGCGACGGTGGCGGACCTCAAGGCCGACTGGAACTTCTACATGGCCTACAACATGTTCCGCATCGCCGCAATCCTGCAGGGCATCGCCAAGCGCGTGGAGGCGGGCACCGCCTCCAGCGCCCAGGCCGTCGCCTCCGGCAAGAGCGCGCGGCCGATGGCCGAACTCGCCTGGTCCTTCGCGCAGAAGGCCTGAACCGTTTTTTCCCAAGGGAGCCCCGCATGGACTTCGACTATTCCGCCAAGACCAAGGAACTCCAGGCGCGCCTGCAGCAGTTCATGGACGACCACGTCTACCCGAACGAGGCGACCTACAAGCAGCAGCTGCAGGCCAACACGGAGGCCGGCAAGCGCTGGACCCCGCTGCCCGTGATCGAGGACCTGAAGGCGAAGGCCAAGTCCGCGGGCCTGTGGAACCTGTTCCTGCCGGTCGACACCGCCGAGGCCTCCGGCTACCACGGCGCGGGCCTGACCAACCAGGAATACGCGCCGCTGGCCGAGATCATGGGCCGCGTGCCCTGGTCCAGCGAGCTGTTCAACTGCTCGGCGCCCGACACCGGCAACATGGAGACCATCGCCCGCTACGGCTCCGACGAGATCAAGGCGAAGTGGCTCAAGCCGCTGCTCAATGGCGAGATCCGCTCGGCCTTCGCCATGACCGAGCCGGAGGTCGCCTCCTCCGACGCCACCAACATCGCCACCCGCATCGAGCGCCAGGGCGACCACTACGTGATCAACGGCCACAAGTGGTGGATCTCCGGCGCCGCGGACCCGCGCTGCAAGGTGTTCATCACCATGGGCAAGACCGACCCCGAGGCGCCCAAGCACTCGCAGCAGAGCATGATCGTGGTGCCCTCCGACACGCCCGGCATCCGCATCGTCCGGCCCCTGAATGTCTTCGGCTACGACGACGCGCCGCACGGCCACGTCGAGATGTACTTCGAGAACGTGAAGGTGCCGGCCGGAAACATCCTGTTGGGCGAGGGCCGCGGCTTCGAGATCGCCCAGGGCCGCCTGGGCCCGGGCCGCATCCACCACTGCATGCGCCTGATCGGCCTGGCCGAGCGCTCGCTCGAACTGATGTGCCGGCGGTCCCTCTCGCGCGTCGCCTTCGGCAAGTCCGTCGCGCAGCAGACGGTGACGCAGGAGCGCATCGCCGAGGCCCGCTGCAAGATCGACATGGCCCGCTTGCTGACCCTGAAGGCGGCCTGGATGATGGACGTCGCCGGCAACAAGGTCGCCCGGACCGAGATCGCGATGATCAAGGTGGTCGCGCCCAACATGGCCTGCCAGGTGATCGACTGGGCGATGCAGGCCCACGGGGGCGGCGGCGTCTCCGACGACTTCCCGCTCGCGAGCGCCTACGCGCACGCCCGCACGCTGCGCTTCGCCGACGGCCCCGACGAGGTGCACCGCAACGCCATCGCCAAGTGGGAGCTGGGCAAGTACGGCAGCTACGGCAAGGACGCCTCGGTGCCGGTCACGCGCGGGTCCTGAGACGTCACGGCGCGGGGACGGCGCCTTGCGGCGTCACCGCTTGAACGCCCTGAGAGCGCACTCGCAGGCGCCGATGAAGACGTCGGTGGCGTGGTCGAGCGTGCTCGTCTGCGCCGGCAGGTACTGCATGCGCAGGTAGCACTTGCCGCGCAGGAGCACCACCATGAAAGGGACCTGCGCCGTGGGGGCCGGCTCGCCCCAGGACATCAGCAGGTGCACCAGGCGGCTGTCCACCCAGGCCAGCGCGTTCTCCCGGCTGTCGGCCAGCACGGCGTAACGGCTCCAGAACGCGTCGGGCGGCCCTTCCCAGCCGATCTCGTCGTACATGGCCAGCCAGCGCATCTCCTCGGGCAGGCGCGCGTCCGCGGTGGTCTGCAGGTTGCTCGTGATCATGCCGTAGGCACGCCGCTCGAGCACTTCCTTCAACGGGCGGTTGATCACCATCGCGCCCACGTCCTCGTCGACGCCCAGCTCGGAGCGCGCCCGCAGTTCCTCGCCGCTGATGTAGTCGCGGGAGGGCCGCCCCAGCTCCAGGCGCCAGGGGCGTCCGCCGACCTTGCCCTGGACGCTCATGGAGCTGCCCAGGGAGCCGCCGGAGAAGCTCATGCCCCTGGAGGCCGCCCACTCGGACACCGGGCCCAGCGCGTGCGCGAACACGCTGTCGGGGGCCGCCTCCTTGGCGTCCCGCTGGAAGGCCTTCCAGATGCGGTCGAACATGGGCAGGGGCTTTCGCCTAAAGTCGGGGCATTATCGATTGAAACAGGAGGTTACGCGCGTGTCCCCGATCGACGTCCATTCCTGGCCCACCCCCAACGGCCACAAGGTCCACATCATGCTGGAGGAGTGCGGCCTGCCCTACCGCGCCATCCCGGTCAACATCGGCGCGGGCGAGCAGTTCCGCCCCGAATTCCTGGCGATCAGCCCGAACAACAAGATCCCGGCCATCGTCGACCCGGACGGGCCCGACGGCCAGCCGATCTCCCTGTTCGAGTCGGGCGCCATCCTGGTCTACCTGGCGGGCAAGACCGGCCGCTTCCTGCCGGCCGGCGACCGGGCGAAGTACGAGGTCCTGCAGTGGCTGATGTTCCAGGTGGGCGGGGTCGGCCCCATGCTCGGCCAGGCTCACCACTTCCGCATGTACGCGCCGCAGAAGATCCCCTATGCCGTCGACCGCTACACCAACGAGGCGAAGCGGCTGTACGGCGTGATCGACCGGCGGCTGGCACGAAGCGAGTGGCTGGGCGGCGCCGAATACTCGATCGCCGACATCGCCACCTTCCCCTGGCTGCGCAGCTGGCAGAACCAGGGGGTCGTGCTGGAGGAGTACCCGGACCTGAAGCGCTGGTTCGACACCATCGCCGCGCGGCCGGCGGTGCAGCGCGGCGTGCAGGTGCTGGCCGACCTGCGCAAGCCCATCACCGACGACCAGTCGCGCGAGGTGCTGTTCGGCGCCACGCAGTACCAGCGCCGCTGATGGGTCAATGCGCGGGCCGGATCCGCAGGCTGCTGAAGACGGCCGCGCCGCCGGCCAGCAGCGCGGCGAGGCCCAGGGCGATCGTGGGCCCGCCCTGGCGGACGCCAGCCACGCTGAAGATCAGGCCCAGCAGCACCGCCCCCAGCGACTGGCCGGTGAGCCGCGCGGTGCCCAGCATGCCGCTGGCCGCGCCGGCGCGGCGCAGCGGCGCGCTGGTCACGATGGTGTGGTTGTTGGGCGACTGGAACAGGCCGAAACCCACGCCGCACAGGGCCAGCGGCAGGGCGACCCGCCAGAGCGCCGGCGCCGGCGGCAGCAGCGCCAGCAGGGCCAGGCCCGCGGCCATGAGCGCCAGGCCGATGCCGCCCAGCAGTCCGCCGCCGACACGGTGGATCAGCCGCCCGGCCACCGGCGCCACTACCACGATGGCCGCCGGCCAGGCCGTGATCAGCAGGCCCGCCTCGAAGTGGCTGCGGCCCTGCCCTTCCAGCAGCAGGAAGGGCAGCGCGACGAACGCCAGCGTCTGCGCGGCGAAGGCGCCCACCGAGGTGCACATGGACAGCGCGAAAACGCGGATGCGCAGCAGGTCCACCGGGAACAGCGGCGCCGGCAGGGTCCACTGCCTGTGGATGTAGAGGGCCCCCACCAGCACGCCCGTCCCGAGCAGGCCGAAGGCCAGGGCCAGCGAACCGGGAGTGGGCACGCCGCCGGCCTCCCGGCGCACGCCGAAGGCATCCGCGCCGAGGAACACCAGGGAGAACATCGCGATGTTCAGGGCCACGTCCAGCCAGTGGGGGCGCGGCGCCGAAGGCGACACCGCGTTCCCCGGCAGCGAGCGCCGCGCCAGCACGAACACGATCGTGCCCAGTGGCAGCTGGATCAGGAACAGCCACGGCCAGGACGCGACCGAAAGCACCAGCGCCGACAGGCTGGGGCCGGCGACCGAGGAGATCGCGACGATCATCGAGTTGAGCGCGATGCCGCGCCCGAGCCGGTCGGTCGGGTAGGTCAGGCGCACCAGGGCCGAATTGACAGCCATCATGCCGGCCGCGCCCAGGCCCTGCAGGGCGCGCGCGCCGGCCAGCAAAGGCAGCGAGGGCGCCACCACGCAACCCAGGGAGGCCAGCGTGAACACCGCCAGGCCCACGAGGTACACGCGCCGGTAGCCGATGCGCTCGCCCAGCTGCGCGCAGGGCAGCAGAAGCACCAGCGTGGCCAACTGGTAGGCATTGACCACCCAGACGGCGGCCGATGCCGAAGCCCCGAAATCGCGCGTGATGTCGGGCAGCGCCAGGTTGACGATGCTGCTGTCCAGGACCGACAGCGAGATTCCCGTCAGGATCGCCGCCATCGCCCAGTACCGCTGCGGCGCCGGCAGGCCGTCCGCGACGGCCAGGGTTGGCTCTTCCACCTTCTTCTGCACCGGCGGCAGTCTACCCGCGCCCGGGAGCCCTTGCGCCCGCCTCTAGAATCCACACCTTTTGCGCCAACCGCCACCGATGTTCAAGAGCGCGTGCTTCTTCCGCCTGGCCGACGACTTCGTCCTGCCCGGCCTCGATGCCCTGGAGCGTGTCCTGCAGAAGGCACGCTTCGTTCCCTGCGGCCCCACCCAGGCCGAATCCAGCGGCTGGATCGCTCCGCGCGGGCGCAAGAGCAAGGTGCTCGCCGAGACAGTCGGCGGCCACCTGGTCCTGACGCTCGCCACCGAGAAGCGCGCGGTGCCCTCGTCCGCCGTGAAGGCCGCGGTGGAGGAACGCGTCGAGCGCTACCAGGCCGAGACCGGCAACGAGCGCGTGCCGGCCAAGGTGAAGAAGGAATTCAAGGAGGAGGTCCTGCTGGACCTGCTGCCGCGCGCCTTCAGCAAGCGCAGCACCACCACGCTTTGGCTGGACGCGAAGGCGAAGCTGCTGGTGGTGGACGCGGGCAGCCTGGCCGGCGCCGACCGCATCGTGTCCTCGCTGCTGGCCGCCTTGCTGGAGGTGCCCGGCGCCAGCCCGGCGCCGGACCTGCAGATCGTGCATACGCAGACCTCGCCCTCGGCGGCCATGGCGCACTGGCTCGCCACGCGCGAGGCGCCGTGGCACTTCACGATCGACCGCGACTGCGAGCTGAAGGCGGCCGACGAACAGAAGTCCTCGGTCCGCTATGCCCGCCACACCCTCGACATCGACGAGGTCGCCCAGCACATCGCCGCGGGCAAGGTGCCCACGCAGCTGGCCATGACCTGGAACGACCGGGTGTCCTTCGTGCTCACAGAGGCCGGCCAGTTGCGCAGGCTGAAGATGCTGGACGTGGTGCTGAAGGAGTCCGAGGATGCCAAGGGGCGCGACGAGGACAACTTCGACGCGAACGTGGCGATCCTCACCGGCGAGTTGTCGCAGCTGATCCCGGACCTGCTGGAGGCGCTGGGCGGGGAGGCGGCGCCGGGGGCGGCCGCGGCGGCCTGAAGGACTGGCCTGCCCGGAGGGAATCGAACCCCCGACAACCTGCTTAGAAGGCAGGTGCTCTATCCAACTGAGCTACGGGCAGAGCGGAGACGGTGGTCGGAGCGACAGGATTCGAACCTGCGACCCTCTGGTCCCAAACCAGATGCGCTACCAGACTGCGCTACGCTCCGACATCACTGCATTCTACGCGGCACCCTCGCGGCTCACCCGAGGCCGTCGCGTCGGCGCCGCGCAGCCGGGCGTCCGGTCAGCCGGCATCCCTACACTCGCCGCCATGCTTCGCCTGCTCTTCCTTTCCGCCGCCTGCCTGGTCCTGCCCCTGGCGGGCCTGCTCTTCGCGCAGTGGCCCCTGCGCGAGCTGGTGCAGGCGTACTCCGTGCAGGCCAATGACCTCGGGCAGATCTGCTTCGCCGTGGCCATGGCCTTCGGCGTGACGGCGGCCAGCCGCGCCGGCGCCCACCTGGTCGCGGGCCATCATCGGCGCTCCCCCCGGTTCGTGGCGACCGGGGTCGCCCTTTGCGTCCTGCCCTGGGCCGGCTTCCTGCTCTGGAGCACCACAGGCCCGGTGTGGCAATCCGTTCGCACCCTGGAGAAATTCCCCGAGACGCTGGACCCCGGCTACTTCCTGATCCGGGTGGCCCTGTGGCTGCTGGTGGTCCTGGTCCTGCTGCACGCGCTCGCCGGCCTGCGCCGCACCTGGTCGCGCAATGCCTAGCGGCGGCCTGTGGATGCTGCTGGCGCTGGCGGTGGCGATGATCACCACCGGCCTGCCGGTCTGGACGCTGCTGGTGGGGGTGGCCGGCCTGTTTGCCGCCCTCGGCGTCGCCGCCGGCGCTTTCGACACCGGGGTGCTGCAGGCCCTGTACCCGCGCATCCAGAACCTGCTGGAAAACGACCTGCTGCAGGCGATGCCTCTGTACGTGTTCCTCGGCGTGCTGCTGCAAAGGCTGCCGGTGGCCGATGCCCTGTTCCGCGCCATCGCGCGCCTGCTGCGCGGCACGGGCGCCGGGCCTTCGCTCGCCGCGCTGGGCGTGGGTGCGCTGCTCGCACCCATGAACGGTTCGGTGGCCTCGAGCTCCTCCCTGCTCTCGCGGCTGGTGGCGCCGCGCCTCGGGCCGGTGTCGCCGGCCCGAGGCGTCAGCCTGATCAGCGCCGCGGCCACCATCGGCGTCGTGGTTCCCCCCTCGCTGGTGCTGCTGCTGCTGGGGGACGCGATGATGAACGCCCACACGGAGGCGAGCCACCTGGCGGCCCCGGGGGCTGCCGGCTATGCCCGCATCATCAATACGCAGGACGTGCTGAATTCCGCCCTGCTGCCGGCAGCCGCGGTGCTCGCGCTGTGGGTCGCGATCGCCTGGTGGCAGGGTCGGCGCGAAGCCGAAGGGCCGCCGCTGCCGCGCCTGGGCCTGCGGGACGCAGTGCTGGCGGCGGCCGCCGCGCTCGGCGTCATCACGCTGCTCACCGGCGTCTTCCTGGGCCTGCTGCTGCCGGTGGAAGCCGCGGCCACCGGCGGCTGCGTGCTGGTCGTGCTGGCGCTCGTGGCCCGGGCCCTGGACCGGGCCGCCTGGCGCGCGGTGCTGGAGGACAGCCTCGCCTTGAGCGGCGCGCTGTTCGCACTGCTGGTGGGCGCCACCAGCTTCAGCCTGGTGTTCAGCGTGTTCGGCACGGGCACCTGGCTGGCGCAGGCGACCCTCGCCTCCCGGGCGCCCCCGGCCTGGATTGCCCTGCTGCTGCTGGCCGGGGTGGGGGCCTGCGCCTGGGTGCTGGACGCCTTCGAGATGATCTTCGTGATCATGCCGGTGGTGGCGCCGCTGCTGATCCTGCGCCTGGGCGACGCGCAGCAGGCCGCGGTGCTTCTGCTGCTGGTGCTGCAGCTGAGCTTCCTGCTGCCGCCGCTCGGCTACGCCGTCCTGATGGCGCGCTCGCTGTCCGGCCTGCCGCGGGTGGCCACGCGCACGCTGCTCGGCGCCATGGCGCCCTTCGCGGCGGCCCAGCTGCTGGTGGTCGGCGCCGTGTTCCTCTGGCCGGCGCTGGTGCACCGGCTCGATGCCCCGGCCCCCGCGCCCTCGGCCGCCCCGGCGGAATCGGAGCAGGACCTCATGGAGCGGATGCGGGAGATGGGGCCGCCGCCGGACGACGGCCCGCCGCTAGACGCGCCGGCGGCGCCCGCGCGCTGACTCAGAGCTTCACGTACTCGTAGTCCACCGGCTGCGCGTTGATGCCGCGGTCCGGCGGCGCGATCCAGGCGGCCATCTTGCCCGGCTCGGTGACGCGCTGCATGAGGCTCTTGACGAAGCGGATGTCGTCCTCGGTGGGCAGCCATTCGGCCTTCTTCGCCTCGAACTCGGCGGCGGTGATGGGGTTGCCCTGCGGGTCGGTGTGCAGGCCGGCCCAGGCGCCCACGTGGCGGCGGAAGCGCGTGGACGGCAGCCTGAACTCGAAGGGCACGCCGGCCTTCTTCACCAGCATGTTCCAGCGGGTCACGCCGATGTTGCAGTCCTTGGCGTATTCCAGGCGGGTGATCTCGTTGATGCCGTTGCGCACCGCGATGGCCTCGTCCTTCAGGCCGCCGCGCCCGTCCGGCACCTGGATCACCATGGTGCTGTCCGTCTCCACGTGGTCGGCGAACTTCGCCTCGTCCGGGCGCCCCTTGATGCCGTTGCTGAAATAGTTGGCCGCATTCGAGGAGGACTCCGATCCGAACAGGTCCAGGGAGCTGGTGAACCAGAAGTTCATGAACTTCTGGATCGTCGGCAGGTCGACGGCGCCGGCGTTGCGGATCCTCCTGGCGTCGTCCGTGTCCAGCTCCTTCATCACCTCCAGCGTGCGCCTGATGACGCGGCCGACGCCGGTCTCGCCCACGAACATGTGGTGGGCCTCCTCGGTCAGCATGAACTGGCAGGTGCGCGAGAGCGGGTCGAAGGCGCTCTCGGCCAGCGACTTGAGCTGGAACTTGCCGTCGCGGTCGGTGAAGTAGGTGAACATGAAGAAGGACAGCCAGTTGTCCATGGGCTCGTTGAAGGTGCCCAGGATGCGCGGCTTGTCCGGGTCGCCGGAATGGCGCTCCAGCAGTTCCTCGGCCTCCTCGCGGCCGTCGCGGCCGAAGTAGGCGTGCAGCAGGTAGACCATGGCCCAGAGGTGGCGGCCCTCCTCCACGTTCACCTGGAACAGGTTGCGCAGGTCGTACAGCGACGGCGCCGTGTGCCCCAGCATGCGCTGCTGCTCCACCGATGCCGGCTCGGTGTCGCCCTGCGTCACGATCAGGCGGCGAAAGGTGGAGCGGAACTCGCCCGGAACTTCCTGCCAGGCGTCCTGGCCCATGAAGTCGCCGAAGCCGATCTTGCGGCCCTCCTGCCGGTCGGCCAGGAAGATGCCCCAGCGGTAGTCGGGCATGGGCGTGTAGCCGTACTGGGCCCAGCCCTGGGCGTCGACGCCCACGGCGGTGCGCAGGTAGACGTCGCTCGCCTTGAAGTCGCTCGGGCCCATCTCGTCCCACCAGCGCAGGAAGGCGGGCTGCCAGTGCTCCAGGGCGCGCTGCAGCTGGCGGTTGTCGGCCAGGCTGACGTTGTTGGGGATCTTGGCTTGCAGGTCGATCGTGGTCATCTCTTCGTTGTCCTCGTCGCGTCAGACGCGCTTCCAGTCGAATTTCGCCTTCTTGCCCGTGCCGAACAGCTTCAGTGCGCCGTCCTCGCCCACGGCATTGGGGCGGATGAAGATCCAGTTCTGCCAGGCCGAAAGGCGGGCGAACACGCGGGTCTCCATGGTCTCCTTGCCAGGGAAGCGCAGCGACGCTTCCATGCCGGTCAGCGCGTCGGGCGACAGCGACGCGCGCTCCTCCAGCATCAGCCGGATCTCGTCGTCCCAGTCGATGTCGTCGGGCGCCAGCGTGACCAGGCCTTCCGCCAGCGCCTGCGGCGCGCGCAACGGCGTGCCCTGGAGGCCTTGCAGGCGCGCGACGGCCTCGCCGTCCCCGGCGAAGCGGGTGGCCAGGCGCGTGAGCCCGTTCACCTCGGGATAGCGGCCGAAGTTGGCCGCGCCCAGGTGCAGCGCCGGGGCCGCGTCGGGCGCGTCCGGGAGGTCCAGCATGTAGATGCGGTCGCAGGCCAGCGCCAGCTCGTACAGCGTGCCGGCGAAGGCCGAGCCCTCGTCCGCCAGAGCGATCAGCGAACGGCTGGTGACGTCCAGGCGCGCCAGGGTGCGGCGCAGCGCCCCCACGGTCTCGCGCACGAGCCAGTGGTCCTTCCGCTGCTCCAGCACGGCGTCGGCCTGCAGCACCAGGGCGGCGTCGCCGCGGGTCTTGAGCACCCAGGTGCCGATCTCCAGCTCGTTGGTGCGCAGGTTCAGGATCGCGTCGTCCAGTTCGCGGGCCAGCCGCAGCGGCCACCAGGCCGCGCCGGCGGCGACGATCGCCTCGGGCGTGGACTCGATCGCGGCCGCCGGGGCCCGGACGGTGAGCGTCGCGACGCGGGCGGCGCGGTCGACCGCCACGTCCACCAGCCCGTAGTGGTAGCCCTGGTCGTCGATCGTCGCCTCCAGCGGCGTGAGCGCGATGCCCTGCCGCGGCCCGCTGCGGCCGGATTGCGCCCGCAGCGCCGCGACCTCCCGGTCCACCAGCGCGCCGAAGGCCTGCGGCTTGGCATGGTCGTCGATCAGTTTCCAGTCTCGGGCGCGGTCGGCGCGCACGCCTTCGCTGGTGGTGCAGAAGATGTCGGCCAGGTCGCGCCGCACCTTGCGCTTGTCGGTCACGCGCGTGAGTCCGCCGGTGCCGGGCAGCACGCCCAGCAGGGGCACCTCGGGCAGGCTGACCGTGGACGATCGGTCGTCCACCATGACGATGCGGTCGCAGGCCAGCGCCAGCTCGTAGCCGCCGCCGGCGCAGGCGCCGGTGACGGCGGCGATGGACTTCAGGCCTTCGTGGCGCGAGGAGTCCTCCAGGCCGTTGCGCGTCTCATTGGTGAACTTGCAGAAGTTCACCTTCCAGGCGTGGGTGGACTGGCCCAGCATGTAGATGTTGGCGCCGGAACACCAGATGCGGTCCTTGCCGCTCTCGAACACCACGACCTTCACCGCCGGATGCTCGAAGCGGATTCGGTTGAGCGCATCGTGCAGTTCGATGTCGACGCCCAGGTCGTAGGAGTTGAGCTTCAGCTTGTAGCCGGGCCGGATGCCGCCGTCCTCGTCGATGTCGAGCTTCAGGCGGGCGACGTCGCCATCCACGGCGAGCGTCCAGTGGCGGTAGCGGGACGGGTCGGTGGCGAAGCGCACCAGCTCGCGCTCCTCTCCCGCCAGCACCTGCTTGAACAGCAGGGGTTCGGTCATGGCGTTCATCGGTTCTCCAGGGCCAGGGCCAGCGGCGCGGGCACGGCCCGCTCCAGGTCCTTGAGGGATTGCTTCACGGTGCGCGCCGCGGTGTCGACCACAGCGTCGGCGCGGGCGTACAGGGCCTCGCGGCTGGCGAGGATGCGGCGGATGTCCTCCAGCGCCTCGTCCATGGCGCCGCGCGACATCTGAGCACCGTCGCCCGCGTGGAAGGGCCGCAGGTCGCCCTGCGCCACCACGCGGCTCATGTGCTCCTCCGGACTCGCCTTCACCCAGACGCAATAGAAATGGGTCTGCAGCAGCTCGAAGGTTTCGCGCTCGCTCACGATGCTGCCGCCGGTGGTCATGACCACGCCCTCGGCGTGTTCCTGGGCGATGCGCAGCAGGGCGCGCCGCTCGTAGCGGCGGTAGCCGGCCTGCCCGTGCAGCAGCAGGATCTCGTTCATGCTCGTGCCGGCCTCGCGCTCGATCTCGCGGTCCAGCTCCACGAAGGGCACGCCGCGCCGCTCGGCCAGCTGCTCGCCCAGCGTCGTCTTGCCGGCGCCGCGCAGGCCGACCAGGGCGATGCGCTGCTCGCGGCCCTGCGCGTCGGCCAGCCCGAAGGTGGCGCCCAGCAGCGAATGGGCCTGGTCCAGCTGCGCGTCGTCCAGCCGGGCGAGCAGGCCCAGCAGGCGGGCGAGCGCCGGGCGCGGCGCATCCTGCAGCAGGTCCAGCAAGGTGATGTTCAGGGCGCGGGCGGCGGCCTCGAGCGAGTTGATCGACACGTTGCCCTTGCCGCCCTCCACGTCCGCGAGGAAGCGTTCGGACAGGCCCGAGTCGGCGGCCAGCTGCCTGCGCGTCATGCCCCGGCGGGCGCGCCAGGCCCGCACGCGGGCACCGAGCTCGGGCAGCGTGGCGCGGGTGTCGGATTCGGTCATGGGTTGCATGAATCAGCGTTTTTGTTGGTGAGTCTTGCGCTGGATCAACATTGCACTATACTTCCTGACAATCGACTGTCAAGCAGTTTACTGCATGTGATCGGAACCGCATGAAGCTCAAGATCCTCGTCGGCACCATGACCTCCACGGCCGACTACGTCGCGCAGGCGATCCAGATGGACTGCGCCGACCTCGTGGACGAGATCGAGGTGGTGCTGATGGACGGCCGCGACATCTCCGTCTTCGACGAGGATGCGCTTTACCTGGTCTGCACCTCCACCTACGGCTCGGGCGACGTGCCGGACAACGCCCGCGCGCTGTACGACTCGCTGGACGCGACGCCGAAGTTCCTGGGCCACGTGCGCTACGGCGTGATCGCCCTGGGCGACCGCACCTACACCCAGACCTTCTGCTTCGGCGGCAAGCGCTTCGACGAACGCCTGCAGGGCCTGGGCGCCCAGCGCATCGGCGAGGTCTGGTGCCACGACGCCAGCGCCGGCACGATGCCCGAGGAACTGGGCACGGCCTGGTGCCGGGAATGGCTGCAGGGGCAGGCCATCCCGGCGCTGCAGAAGGCCGCCGCGTAAGCACATCCGCAGCGGGCCGGCGACGGGCCCGCGTGCGAAAGACAAGGACAAAGGGGCACGAGGAGACAAGGGATGCACCTGAGCCACGCCGATCACAGCACCAGCCCGCCGCGCGTCGAGATCCCGCGCGACTACAACGCGGCCCATGACCTCCTGCGCCGCAATGCCGCGCGGCCCGGCAAGGTCGCCTACATCGACGCGGCCAGCGGCGCGAAGCTCACCTACGCGCAGCTGGAGGAGCAGTCGCACCGCTTCGCCGATGCGCTGCGCGAGAGGGGCTTCGCGCCCGAGACCCGCGTGATGGTGGCCATGCTCGACACGCTCGAATGGCCCGTGGTGTTCCTGGGCTGCATCCTCGCCGGCGTGGTGCCGATCGCGGCCAACACGCTGCTCACCACGAAGGACTTCGACTTCATGCTGCGCGACTCGCGCGCACGGGCGCTGTTCGTGTCGAAGCCCCTGCTGCCCACCTTCGAGTCGCTGGTCGGGCAGGTAGGCACGCTGAAGGACGTGTTCGTGGCCGGGGACGAGGGAGAACGCTCGGTCGCCCACCTCGTCGCCTCCGGCCGGCCCACCGGCGAGGTCGCCAGCACCTGCAGCGACGACGCTTGCTTCTGGCTCTATTCCAGCGGCTCCACCGGCACGCCCAAGGGCACGGTGCACCTGCACAGCCACCTGGTCCAGACCGCGGAACTCTATGGCCGCGCGATCCTGGGCATCCGCGAGGACGATGTCGTCTATTCCGCGGCCAAGCTGTTCTTCGCCTACGGGCTGGGCAACGCCCTCACCTTCCCGCTGAGCGTGGGCGCCACCACGGTGCTGCTGCCCTCGCGGCCCACGCCGGCCGACGTGTTCCGCATCCTCAGGGAGCACCGGCCCTCGATCTTCTACGGCGTGCCGACGCTCTACGCCGCGCTGCTGGCCGACGCGAACCGGCCGAGGAAGGACGAGATCGCCCTGCGCGTGTGCGCCAGCGCGGGCGAGGCGCTGCCGGCGGAGATCGGCGAGCGCTGGACGCGCGAATACGGCTGCGAGATCCTGGACGGCATCGGTTCCACCGAGATGCTGCACATCTTCCTGTCCAACCGCCCCGGCCGGGTGCGCTACGGCACCACCGGCCAGGCGGTGCCCGGCTACGAGCTGCGCATCGTCGGCGACGACGGCCACGAATGCGGGCCGGGCGAGATCGGCGAGCTGCAGATCAGCGGGCCCAGCGCGGCGCTCATGTACTGGAACAACCGCGCGAAGACCAAGTCCACGTTCGCCGGCGAGTGGACGCGCAGCGGCGACAAGTACACGCGCGACGCCGACGGCTACTTCACCTACGGCGGGCGCAGCGACGACATGCTCAAGGTGGGCGGCATCTACGTCTCGCCCTTCGAGGTGGAGGCCTGCCTGATGACGCACGACGCGGTGCTCGAGGCGGCGGTGATCGGCGTGGCCGACCAGGACGGCCTGGTCAAGCCCAAGGCCTACGTGGTGCTGAAGGCCGGCGCCCACGCGAGCGCGGAGCAGCTGCAGGCCCACGTGAAGGCGAAGCTCGCGCCCTACAAGTACCCGCGCTGGATCGCCTTCGTGCCCGAGCTGCCGAAGACGGCCACCGGCAAGATCCAGCGCTTCAAGCTGCGCGCCGCCGCGGCCTGAGGGAAAGCCATGTGGCGCGCGGCGGCCGCGCACAACCACAATCGGCTTCGAGGAACCACAGAGAAGGAGAACCATTCATGACGACCCGCCGCCTTGTCCTGTCCCGCGGAGCCGCCCTCGTGGGGGCCGCCTCCACCGGCCTGCTGCTGCCCGAGATCGCGCGCGCGCAGTCCGGCAAGATCCGCGTGGGACTGATGCTGCCCTACACCGGCACCTTCGCGCAGCTGGGCGTCGCCATCGAGAACGGCGTGCGCATGGCGATCAACGAGAAGGGCGGCAAGCTGGGCGGCCGCGAGATCGAGTGGTTCAAGGTCGACGACGAGTCCGAACCGTCCAAGGGCGTGGAGAACGCCAGCAAGCTCGTCCAGCGCGACAAGGTCGACGTGCTGATCGGCACCGTGCACTCCGGCGTGCAGATGGGCATCCAGAAGGTGGCGCGCGAAAGCGGCGTGCTGAACCTGATCCCCAACGCCGGCATCCACGCGGCCACCCGCGCGCTGTGCGCGCCCAACGTGTTCCGCACCTCCTTCACCAACAGCCAGCCGACGCTGGCGCTGGGCAAGCCCATGATGGACCGCGGCCTGAAGAAGGCCGTGTGGATCACCTGGAAGTACGCCGCCGGCAACGAGGCCTTCGAGGGCTTCAAGGAAAGCTACACCAAGGCGGGCGGCACCATCGTCAAGGAGCTGGGCCTGCCCTTCCCCAACGTGGAGTTCCAGGCTCTGCTGACCGAGATCGCCGCGCTCAAGCCGGATGCCGTGGCCTGCTTCTTCGCCGGCGGCGGCGCCGCCAAGTTCATCCGGGACTACGCCGCCGCGGGCCTGAAGGACAAGATCCCGCTGTGGGGCTCGGGCTTCCTGACCGAGGGCGTGCTGCAGGCCGCCGGCCCGGCCGCCGAGGGCATCATGACCACGATGCACTACAGCGACTCGCTGGACACGCCGCGCAACCGCGAGTTCCGCACCGCCTACGCGACGACCTTCAAGCTGCAGCCGGACGTGTACGCCGTGCAGGGCTACGACACCGGCCTGCTGCTGGCGCTGGGGATGGCCGCGGTCAAGGGCGACATCGGCAACAAGGCGGCCCTGTACAGGGCGCTGGAGACGCAGACCATCGACAGCCCGCGCGGCAAGTGGACCATGAGCAAGGCCCACAATCCGATCCAGGACATCTACCTGCGCCGCGTCGAGCACGGCGAGAACAAGGTGATCGGCATCGCGGCCAAGGCGCTGTCCGATTCGGGCGCGGGCTGCCGGATGGCCTGACGCGGCCCGCCGTCCCGGGCCGGTCCCGGGACGTCCTCCCCCTGCTGCGCCGGCGCGGGGCCAGCCCACCCGGGCAGACCGCCCGCTTGCCCGGTCACGCGCGCACCCTCTCCGCATGGATCTCGCCAATTTCCTCATCCAGCTCCTGAACAGCGTGCAGTACGGACTGCTGCTGTTCATGCTCGCCGCCGGCCTCACCCTGATCTTCGGGATCATGGGCGTGGTGAACCTGGCGCACGGCAGCTTCTACATGCTGGGCGCCTATCTCGCGTGGTCGCTGGCCGCGAAGACCGGCAGCCTGGCGCTGGCCATCGTGCTGGGCACGGCGCTGTCCGTGGCCTTCGGCCTGGTGCTGGAGCGCATCCTGTTCCGCCACTTCTACCACCGCGACCACCTGGACCAGGTGCTGCTGACCTTCGGCCTGATCTACATCTTCGAGGAGCTGCGCTCCATCCTCTGGGGCGACGACGTGCACGGCGTGCCGGTGCCGCAGGCCCTGTCGGCCTCCATTCCCCTGACCGACACGCTGTCCTATCCGGTCTACCGCCTGTTCATGTCCGGGGTGTGCATCCTGCTGGCCGCCGGCCTGTACCTGCTGATCTCGAAGACGCGCCTGGGAATGAAGATCCGCGCCGGCGCCTCCAACCACCAGATGACCGAGGCCCTGGGCATCAACGTCAGGCGCATCCACGCCGTGGTGTTCTCGCTGGGCGTGGGCCTGGCCGGCATCGCCGGCATGATCGCCGCGCCGGTGTCCAGCGTGTACCCCAACATGGGCTCGCAGGTGCTGATCATGTGCTTCGTGGTGGTGGTGATCGGCGGCATCGGCTCGGTCCGCGGCGCGCTGATCTCCGCGCTGCTGGTGGGCCTGGTCGACACCTTCGGCAAGGTGCTGCTGCCGCAGGTGGCCGGCATGCTGGTGTACATGCTCATGGCGGCCGTGCTGCTGTGGAAGCCGGAAGGGTTGTTCAGGCAATGAGCGCGGTCCAGGCGAATCTCGAGACGCTGCCGCGCGGGCTGCGGGTGGCGCTGGCCGCCGGCTTCGTGGCGCTGGCGGCCTTCCCCTTCGTGGGGACGGACTTCACCACGCAGATGGTCGCTCGCATGATGATCCTGGCGATCTTCGCGATGAGCCTGGACCTGCTGCAGGGCGTGACCGGCCTGGTGTCGCTGGGCCACGCGGCCTACTTCGGGCTCGCGGGCTATGCGCTCGCCTTCCTCTCGCCGCAGGACTCGGCCCCGAATCTCTGGTGGACGCTTCCCGTGGCCGCGGCCGCCGCCGGCCTGGCCGCGCTGGTGATCGGCTTCTTCGTGGTGCGCACCCACGGCATCTACTTCATCATGGTCACCATGGCCTTCGCCCAGATGGTGTTCTACCTGTTCTTCGACAACAAGGTCCTGGGCGGCTCGGACGGCATCTACATCAACTTCAAGCCCGCGGCCGGCCTGTTCGACCTGGAGGACAAGCGCGTCTTCTACTGGTTCACGCTGGCGGTGCTGGTGCTGGTCTACCTGTTCCTGCGCCGCCTGCTGTTCAGCCCCTTCGGCCGGGCGCTGGCCGGCATCCGCGTCAACGAGCACCGCATGCGCGCCATGGGCTTCGGCACCTTCGGCTACAAGCTCACGGCCTTCACGCTGTCCGGTGCGCTGGCGGGCCTCGCGGGCTACCTGTGGGGCGCACAGACCGGCTTCGTCAACCCGGAGCTCATGGGCTTCCAGATGAGCGCGCACGCGATCATGATGGTGATCCTGGGCGGCATGGGCAATATCGCCGGCGCCATCCTCGGCACCTTCGCCTTCGAGTACCTGCTGAGCGTGTTCAAGGACCTCCCGGCGATCGGCGCATTCGACGCCGGCAAGCACTGGCAGCTGTGGATGGGCCTGTTCATCGTGGGCGTGGTGGTCTTCGCACCTCGCGGGCTGCTCGGCCTGCTGGAGCGCGCCCTGCGCCGCCAGGAGAGGCAGGATGACTGAGGTCCTGCTCGCCGCGCGCGCGCTCACCAAGCGCTTCGGCGGCCTGGCCGCCGTCAGCGAGGTGACGCTGGACCTCTGGCGCGACCGCATCCATGCGGTGATCGGCCCCAACGGCGCCGGCAAATCGACGCTCACCAACCTGCTGTCCGGCGACATCGCGCCCACCACCGGCACGGTCACCCTCGCCGGCCGCGACGTGACCGGCTGGAGCCCGGAGCGCATCTCGCGCGCGGGCCTCGGGCGCAGCTACCAGAAGACCAACATCTTCCGGCCCTTCACGGTCTGGGAGAACGTGCGCCTCGCGGCGCAGTCGCGCACGCCGCACGCCGCGCGCTGGCTGCGCCCGGCGAGCAGCGTGCGGGAAGCGAACGAGCGGGCCGAGCGCGCGCTGGAACTGGCCGGCCTGCAGGCCCGTCGCGACCACTTCGCCGGCGCCGCCAGCCACGGGGAGCAGCGCCAGCTGGAGATCGCCATGACGCTCGCCACCGACCCCCAGGTGCTGCTGCTGGACGAACCGCTGGCCGGCATGGGCACGGCGGAGGCCGAGCGCATGGTGGAACTGCTGCTGCGCCTGAAGAAGGACCACGCGATGATGCTGGTCGAGCACGACATGGACGCGGTGTTCGCCCTGGCCGACCACCTCACGGTGATGGTCAACGGCCAGGTGATCGCCAGCGGGTCGCCGCCCGAGGTCCGCGCCGATGCCGGAGTGCAGTCCGCCTACCTGGGAGAGGAGCAGGTCCATGGCTGAACGCCTCATCGACGCCCGTGGCCTGCACAGCTACTACGGGGCGAGCCACATCCTGCGCGGCATCGACTTCCACGTGGACCGCGGCGAGACCATCGGCCTCATGGGCCGCAACGGCATGGGCAAGAGCACCTTGCTCAAGACCCTGATGGGCATCGTGCGGCCGCGCGCCGGCACGGTCGAGGTGAAGGGCCGCGGCATGGTGGGACGGCCGACCTTCGAGGTGGCCCAGCTGGGCATCGCCTACGTGCCCGAGGGGCGCGGCATCTTCGGCAACCTGAGCGTGAAGGAAAACCTGCAGATGGCAGCCCGCCCCGGCGCTGCCGGCCAGCGCGATTGGACCTACGAGCGCGTGCTGGAGACCTTCCCTCGCCTGAGGGAGCGCCTGGGCCACGGCGGCCAGCAGCTCTCGGGCGGCGAGCAGCAGATGCTGACCATCGGCCGCGCCCTGATGACCAACCCGGACGTGCTCATCCTGGACGAAGCCACGGAGGGCCTGGCGCCGCTGATCGCGCGCGAGATCTGGCGGATCTGCGGGCTGATCCGCGAAAGCGGCATCTCCAGCGTGATCGTCGACAAGGCCTGGCGCCACGTGACCCAGGTGACGGACCGCAACGTCATCCTGGTGAAGGGCGAGGTGGCGCACGAAGCCAGCTCGGCCGAGCTGCAGGCGCAGCCGCAACGGCTCGAGCAGTACCTGGGCGTCTGAGCCCGGCCATCGGGCCGGCGTCCCGGCCCGCGTCCCCGTTTGATGGCGGTCAAACACAAGGCGCGGTGCGCCTCCACGATGGGTGGCTCATCGGTGCTCGGAGGCCCGCATGCGCGTTTCCATCGTCGGCCCGTGCTGCCCCCGGCGTCCGCGCCCGGCCGACGCCGCGCTGCCCGCGCGCGCGCCGTTCGCATGTAGGCCGCGGCTGACGCCGACTGACCCGCGCCTCCTTCATCGCGGCCGCGCAGGCGCCCGCAGAATGGCCCGCACAGCACGATGAAGGCCATGAAGCCCCTGGCGACCGAAGGCGCGAGCGGCGCCGCGCCGGCCGCGCACGCGGCTGCCCGCGGCGAGCGGCGCGCCAGCCACCACCACCGGCAGTTCGAGGTGATGGGAGCGCATCCGGACGCCGACGGCACCTGCTTCACGGTGTGGGCCCCCAACGCGCGCGCCGTCGGCGTGACGGGCAGCTTCAACGACTGGGGCTGCGCGCCGCTCGCCCGCCTCGACGACGGCAGCGGTCGCTGGGCCGGCCACGTCGCCCGGGCACGGCCGGGCCATCTCTACAAGTACCGCATCCAGGACGCCGCCGGGCACCGCACGGACAAGGCGGACCCGTACGCCTTCCGCATGGAGCCGCCGCCCGGCACGGCTTCCCGGATCTGGGACCTGGCGCACGCCTGGGGTGACGGCGACTGGATGCGCACGCGCTGGCAGCGCCAGGCCCACCGCGCGCCGATCTCCATCTACGAGGTCCACCTGGGCTCCTGGCAGCGCGAGGAGGACGGGCGCTTCCTCAACTACCGCGACCTGGCCCTGCGCCTGGCCACGCACTGCCACAACCTGGGCTTCACCCACGTGGAGCTGATGCCCGTCACCGAGCACCCGTTCTACGGCTCCTGGGGCTACCAGACCACCGGCTACTACGCGCCGACCAGCCGTTACGGCACGCCGCAGGACCTGATGGCCTTCGTGGACACGCTGCACCAGCAGGGCATCGGCGTGTTCCTCGACTGGGTGCCCTCGCACTTTCCCGCCGACCCGCACGCGCTGGCACGCTTCGACGGCACGGCGCTGTTCGAGCACGACGACCCGCGCCGCGGCTTCCACCCGGAGTGGAACAGCCTGATCTTCAACTACGGCCGCTACGAGGTGCGCGACTTCCTGATCAGCAACGCGCTGTTCTGGCTGGAGAAGTACCACTTCGACGGGCTGCGGGTGGACGCGGTCGCCTCGATGCTGTACCTGGACTACGCCCGCCGGCAGGGCGAGTGGATCCCCAACGCCCGCGGCGGCAACCAGGACGACGAGGCCGTGCGCTTCCTGCAGGACCTCAACACCTCGGTGTATGCGGCGTTCCCGGACGTGCACATGATCGCCGAGGAGTCCACGGCCTGGCCCGCGGTCTCGCGCCCGGTCGACGGCGGCGGCCTGGGCTTCGGCATGAAGTGGAACATGGGCTGGATGAACGACACGCTGCGCTACTTCTCGCGGCCGCACTTCTTCCGCCGCTGGCATGGCGACGACATCCGCTTCTCCCTGGTGTACGCGTTCCACGAGAACTTCATCCTGCCGCTGTCGCACGACGAGGTGGTCTACGGCAAGGGCAGCCTGCTCGCGCGCCAGCCCGGCGACGAGTGGCAGCGGTTCGCGGGCCTGCGCAACCTCTACGGCTACATGTGGGCGCATCCGGGCAAGAAGCTGCTGTTCATGGGCGGCGAGTTCGCCCAGGCCGGGGAATGGCACCACGAGCGCACGCTGGACTGGCACCTGTGGGCCCACCCCCTGCACGCCGGCGTCGCACGCTGGGTGGCCGACCTCAACGCGCTGTACCGGCGGGCGCCCGCCCTGCACGTGCACGATTTCTCCGGCGAGGGCTTCGCCTGGCTGCCGTGCGAAGGCGACGACGGCACGGTGCTCGCCTGGCTGCGCCGCGGCGGGCCCGGCGATGCCCTGGTCGTCGCGATCGTGAACATGACCCCTGAGCCGCGCGCGGACCTGCACGTCGCGCTGCCCGAGGCCGGCCCCTGGCACGAAGTCCTCAACAGCGACGCCGCCCTCTACGGCGGCAGCGGCGTGGGCAACCTGGGCCGCGTGCAGGCGGCATCGGCAGGCCCGGCCGGCTGGCCCGCCGGCGCCCGCCTGACCGTGCCGCCCCTCGCCACCGTGATCCTCAGCAACCGCGCCCTGGCGGCGCCCCAGGGAGAACCCCATGCCCGCGAATAGGAACGTGCTGGCCTTCGTGATGGCCGGCGGCGAAGGCTCGCGCCTGCACCCGCTGACCGCCCACCGCTGCAAGCCGGCGGTACCCTTCAACGGCCAGCACCGGATCGTCGACTTCGTCCTGTCCAACCTGGTGAACTCGGAGATCTTCTCGGTCTACCTGCTGGTGCAGTACAAGTCGCAGTCGCTGATCGAGCACGTGCGCAAGTGCTGGACGATGGCCCCGTTCATCCCGCAGCACTTCATCACGGTGGTGCCGCCGCAGATGCGCTGCGGCCCGGAGTGGTTCCAGGGAACGGCCGACGCGGTCTACCAGAACATCCACCTGATCGAGAGCATGCGGCCGGACATGGTGGCCGTGTTCGGCGCCGACCACGTCTACCGGATGGACGTGCGCCAGATGATCGAGTTCCACCGGCGCCAGGGCGCCCACGCGAGCGTCGCCACCCTGCCCGTGGACCTGCGCGCCTGCGACCAGTTCGGCATCGTCGACGTGGACGAGGACCACCGCATCCTCGACTTCAGGGAGAAGCCGCACAGCGCCCGCCCCATGCCGGGCAGCCGCACGCACGCCCTGGCCTCCATGGGCAACTACATCTTCGACACCGGCGTGCTGCTGCAGCAGCTCAGGCGCATGCACGACCAGGGCGGCACCGACTTCGGCCGGCACATCCTCCCGGCCATGGTGAAGAGCCACCGGCTGGCGGCCTACGACTTCGCCACCAACGTCATCCCGGGCACCGAGCCCTACGAGGAACACGCCTACTGGCGCGACGTGGGAACCATCGATGCCTGGTTCGACGCGCACTTCGACACCCTGGGCGCCCAGCCCCGGTTCCGCATGACCAACCGCCACTGGCCGATCTACGCGAGCCCGGTCCAGGCGGAATCGGCGCAGATCGAGAACGCACTCGTCAACCGCTCCATGGTGGGCTGCGGCTGCGTCGTCGACGGGGCCACGCTGGACCACGCCATGCTGCGCCGATCGGTGCAGGTGGACCGCGGCGCCCGGCTGGAGCACTGCATCGTCATGGAGCGCTCGCGCATCGGCCGCGGCGCCCAGGTGCGCCGCGCGATCGTCGACCAGGACAACGACATCCCGCCCGGCGAGCGCATCGGCTTCGACCCGGTGCAGGACCGCCAGCGCTTCCACGTCACGCCCGGCGGCATCGTGGTGGTGCCCTCCGGGGCGTTCCCGGCGCGCCGCGCGACGCGATCGCCCTTCCAGGCCCGCGGCGGCGAGGAAGCCTGGCGGGGCGACGTGGCGCCCAGGATCGAGGCGCTCGCATGACGGTGCGCGCCGCCGGCCAGCCGCGCGCGCGACGCACCGCCCTGGTCCCCCGGCAGCCGGCGCCTGCGACGGCATGCGCCCCCGGCAAGCCCTGGCCGCTGGGCGCCACGCTGCGTCCGGACGGCGTGAACTTCGCCGTGTTCGCCAGCGCCGCCGCGAAGGTCGAGGTCTGCCTGTTCGACGCCACCGGCAGCCGCGAGGAGCGGCGCGTCGCCCTGCCCGGCCGCACCGACGACATCTGGCACGGCTTCGTGCCGGGGCT
The DNA here is from genome assembly GCA_028868995.1 of Burkholderiales bacterium. Lineage (GTDB taxonomy): Bacteria > Pseudomonadota > Gammaproteobacteria > Burkholderiales > Burkholderiaceae_C > Ramlibacter. Next base: position 59,589 of record JAGWTH010000009.1, read on the forward strand.
GGCCGCCGGCACCCGCTACGGACTGCGGGTGCATGGCCCGTACGAACCCGGCAACGGCTGGCGCTGCAATCCGCACAAGCTGCTGCTGGACCCTTACGCGCGGGCGCTGGACCGGCCGCTGCGCGGCGCCTCCTGGCAGTACGCGTACCCGCTGGGACAGGAGCAGCGCGACCTGCTGATGGACACGACCGACAACGCCGCGCAGGCGGCCAAGTGCCTCGTCGTGGACCCGCGCTTCGACTGGGAGGGCGACCGGGGCCCGGACATCCCGATGGAGCACAGCGTCATCTACGAGGTGCACGTGCGCGGCTTCACCAGGCGCATGCCGGGGGTGCCCGAGCCCCTGCGCGGCACCTTCCTCGGCCTGGCCAGCGAGCCGGCCCTGGCCCACCTCCGGAACCTGGGGGTGACGGCGGTGCAGCTGCTGCCGGTGCAGGCCTTCAACGACGAGCGGAGGCTGGTCGACCTGGGCCTGGCCAACTACTGGGGCTACAACACCGCCGCCTTCTTCGCGCCCGAGCCGCGCTATCTCGCCGCCGGCGACCCGAACGAGTTCCGGCAGATGGTGAAGACGCTGCACGCCCACGGCCTGGAGGTGATCCTGGACGTGGTCTACAACCACAGCTGCGAAGGCAACCACCTGGGGCCCACGCTCAGCTTCAAGGGCATCGACAACCCCGCCTACTACCGGCTCACCGAGGACCAGCGCCACTACCTCGACTTCACCGGCACGGGCAACACGCTCGACACCAGCCATCCGGCCATGCTGCGCCTGGTGATGGACAGCCTGCGCCACTGGGTGGAGGAGATGCACGTGGACGGCTTCCGCTTCGACCTGGCGCCCGCGCTGGCGCGCAACGGCCACGGCGGCTTCGACCCCCGCGGTCCCTTCCTGTCCGCCATGGCCCAGGACCCGGTGCTGCGCCGGGTGAAGCTGATCGCCGAGCCCTGGGACCTGGGCGACCACGGCTACCAGGTGGGCGGCTTCCCCGCCGGCTGGAGCGAGTGGAACGGCCCGTACCGCGACCGCGTGCGCGACTACTGGCGCGGCGTGGAGGGCAGCCTGGGCGACCTCGCCGCCGCCCTGTGCGGCTCGGCGGACCTCTACGGCCCCTCGCGGCGCAGCCCGCGCGCCAGCGTCAACCTGGTCACGGTGCACGACGGCTTCACCCTGCAGGACCTGGTCAGCTACAACGACAAGCACAACGAGGCCAACGGCGAGGGCAACCGCGATGGCGAGAGCCACAACCGCAGCTGGAACTGCGGCGTCGAGGGCCCCACCGACGACCCCGCGATCCTCGCCTTCCGCGAGCGGCAGAAGCGCAACTTCCTCACCACCCTGTTCTGCTCGCGCGGCGTGCCGCTGCTGCTCGGCGGCGACGAGATGGGCCGCACCCAGGGCGGCAACAACAATGCCTATTGCCAGGACAACGCGACCAGCTGGTTCGACTGGTCGCCGGCCCGGCGCGGCGATCCCTTGCTGCCCTTCACGCAGTCCCTCGTCCGGCTGCGCCGCGAACTGCCGGTGCTGCGCCACGACGCCTGGCTGACCGGCACGCCGGACGCCGACGGCCGGCGCGACATCACCTGGTACAGCGTCTGGGGCCTGGAGATGACGGCGGAGGAATGGACCAATCCGGCCGTGCGCTGCGTGGCCGCCGTGCTGGACGCGCGCTTCGTTCCCGCCGCCGCTGCGGGGCAAGGCAGGCGCTCGGTGCTGCTGGTGTTCAACGCCACCGGCGAGGACGCCACCTTCACGCTGCCGGTGGCGGCCGGCCACCCCGGCGAATGGCTGCTGCGCATCGCCACCGACCAGGGCTCCATCGAGGAGCCGCGCTCGCCCGGCTATGCGCCGGGGGCCAGGCTGCGGCTGCCCCCGCATTCCATGGCGCTGCTGACGCAGCAGCCGCAGGAGTAGCCATGCGTTGCAGCCACGAGATGCCCTTCGGCACCCTCCTGCATCCCGGCGGCGGGGTCACCTTCCGCCTGTGGGCGCCGGCGGCACGCCTGGCGGAACTCGCGATCGAGACCGGGCACCCGGCGCCGGAGCTGCATCCGGCCGAGGCCGACGCCCAGGGCTGGTGGGAATGCACCGTCCCCCACGCCACGGCGGGCACGCTCTACCGCTGGCGCATCGACGGTCGCCTGCTGGTGCCCGACCCCGCTTCGCGCCAGAACCCCGGGGGGCCGCACGGCCCCAGCTGCGTGGTCGACCCGCGTCAGTTCGAATGGGAGCCCTGGTCCGGCCGGCCCTGGGCCGAGGCCGTGCTGTACGAACTGCACCTGGGCGCCTTCACCCCCGAAGGCACCTTCGCCGCGGCGGCCGCGCGGCTGCCGCAGCTGCGCGATGCCGGCATCACCGCGGTGGAACTGATGCCGGTGGCCGACGTCGCCGGCCGCTTCAACTGGGGCTACGACGGCGTGCTGCCCTACGCCCCGCACCACGCCTACGGCACGCCCGACGACTTCAAGCGCTTCGTGCAGCAGGCGCACCGGCTGGGCCTGATGGTGTTCCTGGACGTCGTCTACAACCACTTCGGGCCGGACGGGAATTTCCTGCACGCCTATGCCCCGGAGTTCTTCTCGCGCAGCCGCACCAGCCCCTGGGGACCGGCCATCGCCTTCGACGGCCCGGGCAGCGGCCCGGTGCGCGAGTTCTTCGTGCACAACGCCCTTTACTGGCTGGAGGAATACCGGCTCGACGGGCTGCGGCTGGACGCGGCCCACGCCATCCGCGACGAGGGCCGGGAGCACATCCTGCACGAGCTCTCGCGGCGGGTGCGCACCGCCATGCACGGCCGCCACGTGCACCTGGTGCTGGAGAACGAAGACAACGCCTGGCGGCACCTGGCGCCCACGCCGCAGCCGGGCGCGTTCGATGCGCAGTGGAACGACGATTTCCACCACGCCCTGCACGTGGTGCTCACCGGCGAGACCCAGCGCTACTACCACGACTACGGCGCGGATCCCATGGGCCTGCTGGCGCGCGCCCTCACGCACGGCATGGTGTTCGAGGGCTCGCCGCGCCGCGAGGGCGGCGCGCGCGAGCAGGTCCGGCCGGCGCCGGCCCAGCCGCTCACCACCCTGGTGAACTTCGCGCACAACCACGACCAGGTCGGCAACCGCGCCCGGAGCGAGCGCCTGGGCCAGCTGGTGCCGCCGCGCGCGGCGCTGCTGCCGACCCTGCTGGCGCTGCTCACGCCGGCCATCCCCATGCTGTTCATCGGCGAGGAGTGGGGTGCGCCCGAACCCTTCCTCTATTTCGCGGACTGGCAGGGCGAGCTGCGCCAGGCCGTGCGCGCCGGCCGCCGCCATGAATTCGGCCACGGCGACGGCCGCGACCTGCCCGACCCCTGCAGTGCGCGCACCTTCGCCGCCAGCCGGCCAGACCCGGCACGCGCGGCTGCCGGGCCCGGCCAGGCCTGGCTGGCCGAAGTCCGCGCCGCCCTCGCTGCGCGCCGCCACTGGATCACTCCGCGGCACGCCCGCCTGCTCACGGGCCGGCACGCGGCGCAGCGCGTGGGCGAGCGCGGCCTGGCGGTGCGCTGGCGCTACGACGACGGCCAGGTGCTGTTCCTGGAGCTGAACCTCGGGGACGCGCCGCTGCGGGCCGCGCCGCAGCACCTGCCTGCCGTCGGCGCGCCAGCGGTCTTCCGCCATGGCCACCCGGACGGCCTGCCGCGCGGCGAGTGGCCGCCCTTCAGCGCGCGCTGGTCGCTGGGGCCGGAGGCCGGTCCGTGAACGAAGACTACGGGGCGACACTTTCCGAGCAGGCGCGCCGCCTGGGCGTGGCCGACCGCTACCACGGCTTCTGGGGCCGGGAGGAAAGCGTGCCCGAGGCCGTCCTGCGCCGCGCCGTCGCGGCCATGACCGGCGATGGCCGCGAGCCCCCGCCGCAGCACCTGGGACTGCCCGCGCTGCACACCGCGCGCGAGGGCGATCGACCGGTGCTGCGCTGGACCCGCCACGACAGCGCCGATGCCCGCTGGACCCTCACGGTGGAGGACAGCGGGTTCGAAGTCGCCGCCGGCGCGCTGCGGCGCGGCGGCCAGCAGGTGGAGATCGTCCTGCCCGAGGGCCTCGGCCCCGGCTACTACCGGCTGGCGCTGGAGGGCGCGCCGCCGCACGAGCATTGCCGCGTGGTCATCGCGCCGCGCCGCTGCCACGTGCCGGAGGCCCTGCGCCGCGGGGAACGCTGGTGGGGCTGCACCGTGCAGCTCTACGCCCTGCGCTCGTCGCGCAACTGGGGCATCGGCGACTTCGGCGACCTGCGCCGCCTGTGCGATGCGGCGGCCCGCCAGGGCGCCTCGTTCGTCGGCCTGAGCCCGCTGCATGCCCTGTTCCCGCACGAGCCGGGAGCGGCCAACCCGTACAGCCCGTCGAGCCGCCAGGCGCTCAATCCGATCTACCTCGACGTGCAGGCCCTGGTGGAGCTGGGCGACTGCGAGGAGGCGCGGGAGAGATTGCACTCGGAGGCCTTCCAGGAGCGGCTGCAGGCCCTGCGCGAGACGGAGCTGGTCGACTACCCGGGCGTGGCCGCCGCCAAGGAGGACGTGCTGCGCGTGCTGTGGCGTCACTTCGAGCGCGACGAGCTGGCCCGCGACGGCGCGCGCGCGGCCGGGTTCCTCGCCTACGTGCGCGAGCGCGAGTCCACGATCGGGCGCCATGCGCTGTTCGAGGCCCTGCAGGTCCACCTGGCCGCCCGCGACCCGCGGGCCTGGGGCTGGCCGGCCTGGCCCGAGGCCTGGCGCGACCCGGACGGGCCCGAGGTACGGGCTTTCCGCGAGGCGCATGCCTCCGAGATCGGCTTCCGGTTCTGGCTGCAGTGGCTGGCGGAACTGCAGCTGGAGGCCTGCCAGCGCTACGCGCGCGGGCGGGGCATGGGCATCGGCCTGTACTGCGACCTGGCGGTGGGCGTCAACGGCGGCGGCGCGGAAACCTGGCGGGAGCAAGGGCTGTTCGCGCTCGGCATGCACGCGGGCGCCCCGCCCGACCCGCTGGCGCCGCGCGGCCAGGACTGGGGCCTGCCGCCCTGGAACCCGCAACGCCTGCGGCAGGCACGCCTGCAGCCCTTCATCGACACGCTGCGCGCCAACATGCGCCACTGCGGCGCGCTGCGCCTGGACCACGTCATGGCGCTCATGCGCCTGTTCTGGACCGGCCCCGAGGGCGGCACCTACGTCGACTACCCGCTCGCGGACCTGATGGCGGTGCTCGCGCTGGAAAGCCAGCGCCACCAGTGCATGGTGATCGGCGAGGACCTGGGCAACGTCGCGCCCCGCATGCGCGAGGCGATGCGCGAGGGCGATCTGCTGTCCTACCGGCCGCTGCTGTTCGAGCGCGACGACGGCGGCGGCTTCCGGGCGCCGGCGCACTGGCAGCGCGAGGCGCTGGCCGTGGTCAGCACGCACGACCTGCCGACGCTGCGCGGCTTCTGGCGGGGTGAGGACCTCGAGCTGGCGTCCAGGCTGGGCGTCCATCCCGACGCGGCCGCGCACGAGGCGCAGGTGCTCGCACGCGCCCAGGACCGTGCGCGCCTGCTGCTGGCCCTGCAGCGCGAGGGCCTGCTGCCCGGGGGCGCCACCGTGCAGCCCACCTCCCTGCCCGATGCGGGACCGTCCTTCGTCGACGCGGTCCACGCCTACCTCGCGCGCACGCCCTGCTGGCTGGTGGGCGTGCAGCTGGAGGACGTGGCCGGGCAGCTGCTGCAGGTCAACGTCCCCGGCACCACCGAGGACCGCTTCCCGAACTGGCGGCGCAAGCTCCCGCTCACCCTGGAGGAACTGGCCAACGACGCGCGCTGGGTCTCGCTGGCGGCCGTCCTGCGTGCCGAGCGCGGCGGCGCCGCGCCGGTCGCCGCCGCCGCCCAGGCGCTGCCCGCGCTCGACACGGCCGACATTCCCGGCGCGACCTACCGGGTGCAGTTCCACCCGGGCTGCACCTTCGAGGACGTGACCCGGGCGCTGCCCTACCTGCGGTCCCTGGGCGTGAGCCACCTGTACAGCTCGCCCTACCTGCGCGCGCGCGCCGGCAGCACCCACGGCTACGACATCGTGGACCATGGGGAGGTGAACCCGGATGTCGGCGATGCGACCGCCCATGCGCGCATGTGCCGGGCGCTGCGCCGCCACGGCCTCGGCCAGATCCTGGACGTGGTGCCCAACCACATGGGCGTGCTGGAGGCCGACAACGCCTGGTGGCTGGACGTGCTGGAGCACGGGCGCGCCTCGCCGCATGCCGGGACCTTCGACATCGAGTGGCGGCCGGCCCAGCCCGAGATGGAGGGCCGCCTGCTGCTGCCGGTGCTGGCCGACCACTTCGGCAAGGTGCTGGAGTCGGGCGAGATCCAGCTGCGCTTCGATGGTGAGGCCGGCGAATTCGGCCTGCGCTACTGGGGCCACCGCTTTCCCATCGACCCGGGCTGCTATCCCGACATCCTCGCGGCCCGGCCGGCGCCGCCGGCGCGCGACGACGACGGCGACAGCCATGCCGTGGTGGCCGCCCTGCTGGAGTCCTTCCGCCGCCTGCCCTCGCGCGACGACCCGGGCGACGAGGCGCGCCGGGCGCGCGTGCGCGACGCCTCCGTGTTCAAGCGCCAGCTGGCGCGGCTCGCCGCCCGCCATGCCTGGCTGGCGCGCTGGATAGCCGCCTGCCTGCAGCCATTCAACGGCCGGCCAGGGGATCCGTCCAGCTTCGACGCGCTGGAGCGCCTGGTCGCCGCCCAGGCCTATCGCCTGGCCGACTGGCGCGTGGCGAGCGACGACGTCAACTACCGGCGCTTCTTCGACGTCAGCACGCTCGCCGCGCTGCGCATGGAACGCGACGAGGTGTTCGAGGCCACCCACCGCAAGGTGCTGCAGTGGCTGCAGGACGGGCTGCTGACGGGCCTGCGCATCGACCATCCCGACGGACTGAGCGACCCGCGGGCCTACTTCGAGCGGCTGCAGGCACGCTACGCGGCCCAGGCCGAGGTCGCGGGCCGGCCGCCGCGCGCCCTGTACCTGGTGGCCGAGAAGATCCTGGCGGAGCACGAATCGCTGCCGGAGGACTGGCCGGTGCACGGCGACACCGGCTACCGCTTCGGCAGCCTGGTCAACGGCCTGTTCGTCGAGTCGCGCAACGAGTCCGCGCTGCTGGCGGCCTGGCGCGCCTTCACCGGCGAGGACGCGGACTTCGACGAGATCCTGTACCGCTGCAGGAAACTGATCATCGAGACCGCGCTGTACTCGGAGCTGAACTGGCTGGTGCACACGCTGCACCGCCTCACGCGCGGCAACCGCCGGCGCTGCGACTTCACGCGCAACCGCCTGCGCTGGGCGCTCGTGGAGGTGGCGGCCGCCTTCCCGGTGTACCGCACCTACCTGCGCGCCGCAGATCCCGCCAGCCCCATGGACCGGCGCCATGTCGACTGGGCGATCGCAGCGGCCGAACGCCGCCTGGGCCGCTCCGAGGCCGGGGTGCTGGACCACCTGCGCGAGGTGCTGCTGGGAGAAGGCGAGGCCGCCGCCCTGGCGCCGGACGCGCGCGGCCGCTTCCTGGCGCGCTGGCAGCAGTTCACCGCGCCGGTCCTGGCCAAGGCCATGGAGGATACGGCCTTCTACCGCTACCTGCCCCTGGTGTCGCTCAACGAGGTGGGGGGCGACCCACGCAGCTTCGGCGTGTCCGTCGCCGCCTTCCACTTCGCCAACCAGGGGCGGCAGCGGCACCGCCCGCATGGCCTGCTGGCCAGCTCCACCCACGACAGCAAGCGCGGCGAGGACCTGCGCGCCCGCATCGACGTGCTGTCGGAAATCCCGGCGCTGTGGGAGGACTGCCTGCTGCGCCTGTCGGGCTGGGCCCGCCTGTACCTCACCCCCGGGCCGCGGCAGGCCTGGCCGGGGCCCGACGCGATCTGGCTGCTGTTCCAGACCCTGGTGGGCCTGTGGCCGGCCGATGCGCCCGACGAGGCCGCACGCGAAGCCCTGCGGGTGCGCCTGCAGGAATACATGCGCAAGGCTGCACGCGAGGCCAAGCTGCATACCACCTGGGTGTTCCCCGAGCAGGACTACGAGCAGGCCCTGGAGCGCTACGTCGACGGCGTGCTGCGGCCCGGCCCCAATCCCTTCGCCGAGGAGCTGCAGAAGTTCACCGCCCGCATCGCGCCCTTCGGCTTCCGCAACAGCCTGGCCCAGCTCGCGCTCAAGTTCACGGCGCCGGGCGTGCCTGACCTCTACCAGGGCTGCGAACGCTGGAACTTCAGCCTGGTCGATCCGGACAACCGGCGGCCGGTCGACCATGGCGCGCTGGCGCGTTCGCTGGAAGAACTGCAGGGGCTGTACGCACACGGCTGGCCCGAAGCCGGCCAGTGGGACCGGCTCCACGCGCGCGCCGCCGACGGCCACATCAAGCAGCTGGCCACCTGGCGGCTGCTGCTGCTGCGCCGCTTCCATGCCGAGCTGTTCCGCCGGGCGAACTACGTGCCGCTGGGCGTCGCGGGGCCCGCCGAGGAGCACGCGCTGGCGTTCGGGCGGCTGCACGAAGGCCAGGCCGTCCTGGTCGTCGCCGCCCGGCTGACCTGGACGCTGTGCGGAGGCGACGATGCCGCCTGGAACCCGGCGCTGTGGGCGGGCACCCGCGTGGACTGCGGCGCCGAGGCCGCCGGCCTGCGGCGCTTCATCGCCTGGCGCAACTGGCTCACCGGCGCCGAGGTCCGCCTGCCCGCGGAGCCGGCGGCCTGCTTCGACCTGCAGGCGCTGTTCGCCGGCGCGGGCGGCCTGCCCTTCGTGGTGCTGGTGGCCGACGAGGAGTCCGCGGCATGAAGATCCTGTTCGCCACGCCCGAATGCGCGCCCTACGTGAAGACCGGCGGGCTGGGCGACGTCAGCGCGGCCCTGCCGGCGACGCTGGCCGGCCTGGGCCACGACGTGCGCATCCTGCTGCCGGCCTACCAGGGCATGAAGGTGAGCGGCGAGGTTGGCGACGGGCTCGACCTGCCGGCCTCGGGTCCCTGGCCCGCCGCGCAACTGGTCCCGGTGAGGGTCGAACACGGCATCACCCTGCTGCTGCTGGCCTGCCCGGGCCTCTACCAGCGTCCCGGCGGCCCCTACGTCGACGCCGGCGGCCGCGACCATCCCGACAACGCCCTGCGGTTCGGCCTGCTGGGGCGGGTGGCGGCCCGGCTCGGGACCGCGCAGACGCCCCTGCCGGGCTGGACGGCCGACATCGTGCACGCCAACGACTGGCCCTGCGGGATGGCGCCCCTGTACCTGGCACACGAGCGCCTGGCCGCACCGCGCGACGCCACGGCCGCCAGCGTGCTCACCATCCACAACCTCGCCTTCCAGGGCCTGTTCCCCCTGGCCAGCGCCGACCTGCTGGGTGTGCCGCGACGCTGGCGCGGCATCGACGGCGTCGAATACTGGGGCCAGCTGTCCATGCTGAAGGCGGGCGTGCAGTTCGCCGACGCGATCACGACCGTCAGCCCGAACTACGCCCGCGAGATCCAGACCCCGGCGCATGGCGCGGGCTTCGACGGCATCCTGCGCGCGCGCGCCGCGCGCCTGCACGGCATCCTCAACGGCATCGACACGCGCCTGTGGGATCCGCAGCAGGACCTGCTGCTGCCCTTCCGCTTCGGTCCCGGCCGCATGCAGGGCAAAGCCCAGTGCAAGGCCACCCTGCAGGCCCGCATGGGACTGCCGGCGGCCAGCGGGGCGATGCTGTTCGCCGTGGTGAGCCGGCTCACGGCGCAGAAGGGCATCGACCTGGTGCTGGCGGCCCTGCCCCGGCTCGCAGGCACGGGCGCGCAGCTGGTGGTCCTGGGCCAGGGCGAGCCGCAGCTGCAGCAGGCCCTGCAGGCCGCGGCGCAGCGGCACCCGCAGCAGGTGGCGGTGACGCTCGGTTTCGACGAAGGGCTGGCCCACCTGGTCGAAGCCGGCGCGGACGCGTTCCTGATGCCCTCGCGCTTCGAACCTTGCGGCCTCAACCAGATGTACAGCCAGGCGTACGGCACGCCGCCCATCGTCGCTCCGGTGGGCGGACTGCTCGATTCGGTGATCGACGTCGACGCGGACCCCGCGCGCGGCACGGGCTTCGTCATGGCCGGCGCCGATGCCGCGGACCTGGAGGACGCCATCGTCCGGGCCGCGCGCCTGTGGCGCGAGCCGCAGCGCTGGCGCCGCCTGCAGGCCAACGGCATGGCACGCCCCTTCGGCTGGCAGGACAGCGCCCAGCGCTACCTGGAGGTCTATCGCCTGGCGCTGCAGGAGCGAGGCGGCAGCGGGCCGCCTCGATGACTTAGGGAAATCGCTTAAGGGCAAGTTCTTGACGCCCCACCGGATAATCCACCGGTCGGCGGGAGCGTTTCCGGCAGCCCATGGATGGAACGGAGGGATTCAAGTTGTCCAGCAGCTTTGTGCGCGACCTGCGCGAGACCGTCGAGGCGCAGTGGCGCGAGATCAAGCGGGGCCAGTTCTGGCGACTGGTCATGGAGCGCCCGGTGACCCGGCCCCTGTACCGCGACATGATGCTGCAGGTGTATCACTACTCCCGGCACAACTCGATCAACCAGGCGGTGGCAGCCTTCGTGCCGGCGCCCGAGGGACTGCTGCGCTTCGTCTACCGCCATGCTTCCGAGGAACTCGGCCACGAGCGGATGGTGTCGCACGACCTGCGCAGCATCGGGCTGCTGGACGACGCGGACCTGCAGAAGCCGCCGCTGCCCGCCACGGAGGCGCTGATCGGCTACCTGTATTTCGTCGGCCTGCGCTACGGCCCCATCCCGCGCCTGGGCTACAGCTTCTGGGCGGAGGACGCCCATGCGCACATCGGCGAGCCGCTCGCCAAGATCTGCACCGACCTGCAGCTCACCAGCAAGAACGTCACCTTCTTCGGCTCCCATGCCGAGGCCGACGCGGACCACATCCGCCAGGTCGAGGAAGCGATCGAGAAGTACGCCGTCACCCCGCAGGACCAGGAGCTGGTGACGCGCGTGGCGCTGACCACTCTCTCGCTCACCGGGCAGCTGCTCGAGCAGGTCGCCCAGCGCCACCGATAACCAGGGAGACCGACGATGCTTGCTCAAGCCATCACCCTTGCCGAGCCCCTGCCGAACCCGGGCGCGCGGGATGACGAGCCCTCGGTGGCGCGCGACGTCGTGCTGCGCCACCTGAAGGACCCGGCCGAGATCGCGACCGTGCTGCACCTGCGCGACGAGATCGACCTGTCCGTGCACGCGGCCGGCGGGCTGCAGCAATTCGAGAGCCTCGAAAAAAAAGAGACGAGTGCGGGTTCGTGTTCGCCTTCGACCTCTACGGCGAGCGGATCGGCACCATCCGCATCGTTCCGATGGGCTACGGCCTCACCCTGACCGAGACCCTGCTGCCCGAACTGGGCGAGGCCTCCCCGCCGCTGCTGCCGGGTGACTGGGAGGTCGGCCGGCTGGTCCTGGCCCCCGAGTACCGCACCGACGTCGAAGCGCTCAGGCGCTGCCTGCACCTGGCGCTGGAGTACGCCCGCGAGCACACCCGCATCGACACGCTCTACGCCTCCTGCACCCACGTGCTCGGCCGCCTGTACCGCCGTTTCGCGTTCACCGCCTTCGCGCGCGACGTCCCGTTGCGCGGCACCCCCAAGACCTACACCCTCATCCGCGGACCGCTGGCCGACGTGGGCCGGGCCCTCGCCGCGCGCCCGCTGGCCGCGGTGTAGGACGATCCACGAGACCGCGCGTGCTCCGCAAGTCGCTCCACCAGCTGTTCGCCCGTTACGCCGAGTACCACCGGCACGGGCCGCTGATGCTGCGCTACCTCAGCCTGCTGGGGTTCGTGTTCTTCCCGGCCTACTACCTGTTCCGGTTCACCAAGAGCACCCCGGGATACGACGACTGGCTGCTGCGCGTCGTCGACGCGGCCATCTGCCTCGCGCTGTTCCTGCGGGACCGCTGGCCCGAGCGGCTGAAGCCGTACTACTACCCGTACTCCTATGCGGTGCTGGTGGTGACGCTGCCCTTCACCTTCGTGTTCACGTCGCTGAAGAACGGCGGCGGCTCGGTGGCGGTCGGCAACACGCTGATGGCGGCCTTCCTCGTGCTGCTGCTGTCCGACTGGCGCAATACGGCCGTGATCCTGCTGGCCGGCATCGCCATGGCGACCGGGCTGTACGTGGCCACCGACGCCCATCCGGCGATGCCGGTCGACTACCTGGAGCGCTTCCCCATCCTGCTGGCCACCGTGGTCGGGGGCAGCCTGTTCAAGGCGGCGCTGGAGCACGCCACCGCGGAGCGCGTGCGCAGCGCCTATGCCGCGCTCGCCGGCTCGATCGCCCACGAGATGCGCAACCCGATGGCCCAGATCAAGTCCAGCCTGGACACGATCGAGGGCCTGCTGCCGCGGTCGCGGCGCGGCGCCAGCCAGGCGATCGCCAGCGAGGACCTCCGCACGCTGTACCGGCAGGTGGCGGAGGGCGAGCTCGCCGTGCGCCGGGGCCTGCAGGTCATCTCGATGACGCTGGACGAGGTCAATTCGCGGCCGCCCGACCCGTCGAAGTTCGCCTTCCTGTCGGCCGCCGAGGTCTGCGCCAAGGCGGTGCAGGACTACGGCTACGAGACGGAGGCGCAGCGCGAGCGCGTGGCATTGAACGTCATCAAGGACTTCACGTTCCGCGGCGACGAGACGGCCTACCTGTTCGTGCTGTTCAACCTGATCAAGAACGCCCTCTATTACCTGGGCCCCTACCCGGGGACCGTGCTGACGATCACCGTCGACGACAACCAGGTGCGGGTGCGCGACAACGGGCCGGGCGTCCCGCCCGACCTGCTCCCGGTGCTGTTCGAGCCTTTCCGCTCCACCGGCAAGAGGGGCGGCACGGGCCTGGGGCTGGCGTACTGCCACCGCGTGATGCGCGCCTTCGGCGGCGAGATCTCCGCCGCCTCGGTGAGGGGCGAGTTCACCGAGTTCACCATGCGCTTCCCGCCGGTGGACGAAGCCGAGCGCGAGGAACACCGGCGCACCACCATCGCCCAGGCGCGCACGGCCCTGGCCGGCAAGCGCATCCTCATCGTGGAGGACGACCCGGTGCAGCGCATGGCCACCCGCCAGAAGCTCGGCCTGCTGACGATGACTGCGGAACTGGCCGAGGCGGAGGACGGCCGCGCGGCGCTCGACCTGCTGGCATCCCAGCGCTTCGACGTCGTCCTGCTCGACCTGCGGATGCCGGGCGTGGACGGCTACACGGTGGCCGAGCGCATCCGCCGCGAACCCGGACCCAACCAGGACGTCCGGATCATGGCCTACACCAGCGAGCCGGCGCACCTGGCGCGGGAGAAGGCGCTGCGCGTGGGCATGGACGCCTTCGTCAGCAAGCCCTGCGCCCAGCTGCCGCTGCTCGCCGCGCTGCAGAACCTCGTGCAGGAGCGGCGCAGCGTGGCCACGGCGCAGCTGGAGCAGCGCCGCATCCTGGTGGCCGACGACCACGCCTTCAACCGCAAGGCCATGACGGCCTACCTGCGCAATGCGGGCGCCACGGTGATCGAGGCGGAACACGGCCAGGAGGTGCTGGACCACCTGCACCGATCCGGAACCTTCGACGCGGTGGTGCTCGACCTGCACATGCCGGTGCTGGACGGCCTGGAGGTCACCCGGATGATCCGCAGCAGCGAGGCGCCCTGGGCCGAGGTGCCGATCGTCGCGGTCACCGCGCGCTCGGACGAATCCGCCGTCGCCGCCGCGCGGGCGGCGGGCATGAACGGCTTCCTGGTCAAGCCGGTCGAGCCCGCCCTGCTCTACGAGGAGCTGGGCAAGCTGGTCGGGCAGGGCCCCGCGCCGAAGCGCGCCTTCTCGCTGCCCCCGGCCCCGCTCCCGCAGCCCGAGGAAGGCCTGCTGAACCTGTCGCGGCTGGAAAGCTACCGCCGGCTCGGCATGCTCGGCGAGCTGCTGAACGACTACGTGCCCGAGATGGGCCGGCTGGTGGCGCGCCTGTCGGTGGCTGCGGGCCGCGGCGACCGCGAGGCGGCCGTCACCGTGCTGCACTCGCTGCTGGGCATGAGCGGCGAGGCCGGCGTCCAGGCGCTCTATCGCAAGGTGCGCCAAGTCTATGTCCCCCTGCTCGAACAGCAGCAATGGCCCGCCGAGGGCTGGCTGGCCGACCTGCAGCAGCTCGCCGAGCGCAGCCACGAGGCCCTGAGGGCCTACTGCGCGGCCCACGCCGCCCCGGCGCCGGGATCGGGCTCCGGCACCGGGCCCGGCCCCGGCGCGCCCCCGGCCAGGCAGGCGTGACGATCTCCCCGCCGTGACGGGGGACCGGTGAATCTTGCTAAAGTGACGGCATGGCACGCACTGTCCACTGCATCAAGCTCGGCCGCGACGCCGAAGGCCTCGACTTCCCCCCCTATCCCGGCGAGCTGGGCAAGCGCATCTACGAAAGCGTCAGCAAGGAAGCCTGGGCGCAGTGGCTCAAGCACCAGACCATGCTGGTCAACGAGAACCGGCTGAACCTCGCCGACCAGCGCGCCCGCGAGTACCTCAAGCGCCAGATGGAGAACCACTTCTTCGGCAGCGGCGCAGACGCGGCCGCGGGATATGTCCCGCCCACGGCGTAACTGCGCCCCACCCTCCCGCTAAGCGCATGAGCGAAGTCGTCGCCTGGGACGACGACGGCACGCCGCGCAGCCCGCGCTTCGACGACATCTACCGTTCCGCCGCCGGCGGCCTGGCGCAGGCGCAGCACGTGTTCCTGCAAGGCTGCGGCCTGCCCGCGACCTGGGCCGGGCTGGAGCAGTGGCGCGTGCTGGAAGCCGGCTTCGGCCTGGGACTGAACTTCCTCGCGGCCTGGCACGCCTGGCGCACCGACCCCGCGCGGCCGCGGCTGCTGCATTTCACCTCGATCGAGGCCTGGCCCGTGGCAGCGGACGACCTCCTGCGCAGCGTAGCGGGCTACCCGGCGCTGCAGCCGCTGGCCGAGGCCCTGGCCGCGCAATGGCAGGGGCTGACACCCGGCTTCCACCGCCTCGCCTTCGAGGACGGACAGGTGCTGCTCACGCTGTGCGTGGGCGAGGTCGCGCCCATGCTGCGCGAACTGGACTTCCGCGCCGACGCGGTCTTCCTCGACGGATTCGATCCCACGCGCAACCCGCAGATGTGGGATCTCGCCACGCTCAAGGCCGTCACGCGCCTGGCGCAGCGCGGTGCGCGCCTGGCGACGTGGACCGTGTCCGGCCAGGTGCGGCGCGACCTGCGGACCTGCGGCTGGCAGGTGGAAAAGCTTCCCGGCCTGCCTCCCAAGCGCGAATGCCTGGCCGCCCGCTTCGACCCCGCGTGGGAGCCGAAAGGCCTCGCCGCGGGCCCGGCCGTGGAGCCTGCCGATGCCATCGTGATCGGGGCCGGGCTCGCGGGCGCGGCAACGGCCGCGAGCATCGCGCGCCGCGGCTGGTCGGTGCGCGTGCTCGATGCCGCACGCACGCCTGCGTCAGGGGCCTCGGCCCTGCCCGCAGGACTGCTGGCGCCGCACCAGAGTCCGGACGACAACCTGCTGTCGCGCCTGTCGCGCGCCGGTGTGCGCATCACCCTGCGCGAGGCGCAGCAGCGGCTCGCCCAGGGCCTGGAATGGGACCGCACCGGCGTGCTCGAATGGCGCGGCGCGGACCGGAGGCCCCCGCCTCCCGGCGATGCGTTCGCGCCCTGGACCCGCGAGGCCACGCCCGTGCAGCGGGAGGTCGCCGGAACCGCGGCCTCCGATGCGGCCTGGTGGCATGCGAACGCGGCCTGGATCGAGCCCGCCGCGCTGGTGCGCAGCTGGCTGCGGGAGCCCGGCGTGCGCTTCGAGGGCGGCCGGACCGTGTCGCGCATCGCGCGCCCGGGCGAACGCTGGGTCGTCGAGGATGGCTCCGGCAGCCCGCTCGGCGAGGCACGGATCGTGGTCGTGGCCGCCGCCCTGGGCAGCGCAGCGCTGCTGGATGGCCGGGTGAGCCTGCATCCGGTGCGCGGCCAGGTCAGCTGGGCGCCCCTCGGCGACGATGCCGACCGCCTGCCGCCTTTTCCCGTGAACGGCCACGGCCACTTCCTGCCGCGCGTGCCCCTGGTGGAGCGCGGCGCCTGGATCACCGGCTCCACCTACGGCCGCGGCGATGCCGACCCGGGACTGCGCAGCCAGGACGATGCGCTGAACCTGCAGCGTGTGGCCGAGGTGCTGCCCGGGGCCGCTCGGGCCATGCGGGCTGCGGCCGAGCGCGGACAGGTGCGCAGCTGGAGCGGCGTGCGCTGCACCTCGTCCGATCGCCGTCCGCTGGTGGGGGAGGTGGCGCCGGGACTGTGGCTCAGCACCGCCATGGGTTCCCGCGGCCTGACCTTCGCGGCGCTGTGCGCGGAGCTGCTTGCCGCCCGCCTGCACGGCGAGCCGCTGCCGCTGGAAGCACGCCTGGCCGAGGCGCTGGACCTCAGGCGACAGGCCCCAGCTCGATCCGGCTGAGCCAGGCGTCCAGCCGCTCGGGATCGGGCGGGTCTTCCAGCAGTGCGGTGCTGCCGCGCCAGGCGCGCAGGCGCTCGGACACCGAGCGCGCCGCCTTGGTCAGGGCGAGGTGCGGAATGGGACGACGGCCGCGGCGCAGCTGGGACACCAGGGTCCAGGCATCCATGTCGTGCAGGCCCGCATCGACCAGGGCCAGGTCGTACTGCTTGCCGCGCGCCAGGGCCACGGCCTCGGACCCGCTCTCCGCCTCGTCGGCCTGCGTGAGGCGCGCCAGCGACAGCCGCGCGCGCAGGTAAAGCCGCTCGCCCCGGTCGGCGCTCACGATCAGGGCCTGCTTCTGCGACATGATCGCCTCGGGCTCGGGATCGGGATCCAGGTCGAGGTCGAGGGCGTCCTGGGGCGCGAACAAGGCGTCCAGGCCGGCCACCACCTCGGGCCACACGATCGGACGCGGAAAGCTGCGCCAGACGGCCGCCGGCGCGTTGCTCCCGACCCACAACAGCCGCAGGTCGCGCTGCATGGGGGACTCGGCCTCGACCCGTGCCTCCCAGCTCTGGCCGTCCAGCAGTGCCACGCGCGCCGGCTCCCCCGCCTGCGGCGTCCACAGCTGGTACATGGTGCGGCACTGCTCGGACAGGCGGAACACCGTGTTCAGCGCGTGGCGCTCCTCGTCGGAGAAGCCGACCACCTTGACGTAGATGCGTTGGACCATCGACTGCATGTGCCCCCAAAGACGACAGGGGCGCTTCCATGACCGTGCGGCCTGTTCCGGCCCGGGGCCCGAACGACCGGGGAAAGCGCTTCCCTCCTCGCGCATAAGCTTATCCGCATAAGCGCCGAACAAGAAAGTAGTTTGGATCCATCTGCGGCGTCCCTAAAGTCGCGGCTCCACCCGAACCGGGTGCCACGCCCCGATCCATGTACCAGTACACCGACTTCGACCGGCAATTCGTCCGGGCCCGCGCCGCCCAGTTCCGCGACCAGCTGGAACGCTGGCAGGCCGGCCGGCTGAGCGACGACGAGTTCCGGCCCCTGCGCCTGCAGAACGGCTGGTACGTGCAGCGCTACGCCCCCATGCTGCGCGTCGCCGTGCCCTACGGCGAGATCGCCAGCCGTCAGCTGCGCGTGCTGGCGAGGATCGCCCGCGAGTACGACCGCCCCGAGCCCGAACTGCTGGCCCAGGCCCAGGAGAAGCAGCTGGCCCTGGGGGAGGTGCCCGTGCCGGGCGGCGCGCCGGTCGTGACCCGCCTGAAGTCCGGCTACGGCCACTTCAGCACCCGCACCAACGTGCAGTTCAACTGGATCCCGCTGGCGAAAAGCGCCGACGTCATGGAGCTGCTGGCCAGCGTGGACATGCACGGCATCCAGACCAGCGGCAACTGCATCCGCAACATCACGACCGACCAGCTGGCCGGCATCGCCGCCGACGAGATCGCCGACCCGCGGCCCTTCGCCGAGATCCTTCGCCAGTGGAGCACCCTCCACCCCGAATTCGCCTTCCTGCCGCGGAAGTTCAAGATTGCGCTCAATGGTGCGAAAGAAGACCGGTCGGCGTTGGGTTGGTACGACATCGGCCTGCAGCTGCGCCGCAACGAGCAAGGCGATCTGGGCTTCCAGGTCCGCGTCGGCGGCGGCATGGGCCGCACCCCGATCATCGGCACCGTGGTGCGCGAGTTCCTCCCCTGGCCGCACCTGCTGAACTACGTCGAGGCCTGCCTGCGGGTCTACAACCAGTACGGCCGGCGCGACAACGTGTGGAAGGCACGCATCAAGATCCTGGTGAAGGCCGAGGGCCAGCGCTACATCGAGCAGGTGGAGCAGGAGTTCCGCGCCATCCTGCAGGACGACGGCGCCGCCCACACCATCACCCAGGCCGAATACGACCGCGTCGCCGCGCACTTCGCGCCGCCGCGGCCGCAGCGGCCCCCGGTCGACGCGCGCGTGCACGAGATCATCCGCGCCGACGCCGAGGCCGACCCGCTGTATGACCGCTGGCTGCAGCGCAACGTGCTGCCGCACCGCGACCCGCGGCTGCGCGCCGTGGTCCTGTCCTTCAAGCGCCTGGGCCAGGCCCCGGGCGACGCCGACGCGCAGCAGCTGGAGGCCGCCGCCGACCTCGCCGACCGCTTCTCCGCGGGCGAGGCGCGCGTGACCCACGAACAGAACCTGCTGCTGCCCTGGGTGCACCAGGACGACCTGCCCGAGCTGTGGGCCGCCGCCCGCAAGCTGGGCCTGGCGCGCCCCAACATCGGCCTGCTCACCGACATGATCGCCTGCCCCGGCGGCGACTTCTGCGCGCTGGCCAATGCGCGCTCGATCCCGATCGCCGAGGCCATCACCCAGCGCTTCCAGGACCTCGACGAGGAATGGGACATCGGCGAGATCGACCTGAACATCTCGGGCTGCATCAACTCCTGCGGCCACCACCACGCCGGCCACATCGGCATCCTCGGCGTCGACAAGGACGGCAAGGAGTGGTACCAGGTGACGCTGGGCGGCGCCGACGGCAGCGAGCTGTCGGGTCCCGCCACGCCCGGCCGGATCGTCGGCCCCGCCTTCTCCGCCGCCGAAGTGCCGGTGGTGATCGAGGCGGTGCTGGACACCTACCGGCAACTGCGCCAGCCGGGTGCGGAAGGCCGGTCCGAGCCCTTCATCGCCACGCTCCGTCGCCTGGGCATCGAGCCATTCAAGGCGGCCGCCGACGCCGCCCGCTTCGTGCAGAGGGAGTTCGCATGATCCGCATCCTCGTGGCCGGCGACCCGGCGCTCGAAGCCAACGCCCGGGTCCTGGCGCTGGCCAACGACGCCGACGCGCTCACCGTCGCATTCGACGGCGTAGACCGCATCGACCTGCACTTCCCGAAGTTCACCGACGGCCGCGCCTACAGCCAGGCCCGCCTGCTGCGCCGCCGCGGTTTCGCCGGTGACCTGCGCGCCACCGGCGAAGTGCTGGTCGACCAGCTGGTGCACATGGACCGACTGGGCTTCACCAGCGCCGTGCTGAAGGAAGGCAAGGACCCGGCCGATGCCGAGCGCCAGTTCTCCCGCTTCGCCGCCTTCTACCAGGGCGACGTGGTGACCCGCCGCCCCCATTTCGCCCGGAGCTGAGATGGGCGCCGTCGAACTGCATGCCCGCGCCTCGCGGGACTTCGAGGCCAGGCTCGCCGCCACGCGCAAGCTGCTGGTCCGCGCCGCCGCCGACTTCGCGCCGCTGAAGCAGGCCTCCAGCCTGGGCGCAGAGGACGTGGTGATCACCCACCTGATCAACGAACTGGAACTGGACATCCCGGTGTTCGTCCTGGAGACCGGTGCGCTGCATCCCGAGACGCTGGAGCTGCTGGAGCGCACGGAGACGACGTCCCGCGCGCCGGTGGAGGTCTGGCGCCCGGTGCAGGAGTCCGTGGTCCGCTTCGTGGGCCGGGAGGGCCGGGACGCGATGTATCGCAGCGTCGCCCTGCGCAAGGAATGCTGCGCGATCCGCAAGCTGGAGCCGCTGGCCCGCGCGCTGGAGGGCCAGAGGGCCTGGATCACCGGCCTGCGCCGCGAACAGTCCGCCGCCCGCGCCGAGGTGCCGGCGATCGACACCTCGGAGGCCCGCGCCAAGGTCAACCCCCTGGCCGACTGGACCTGGGGCGACGTCTGGCACTACATCGCCGTGAACGGGGTCGACTACAACCCGCTGCACGACCAGTTTTATCCCAGCATCGGCTGCGCGCCCTGCACCCGGGCCATCAGCCTGGGCGAGGATTTCCGCGCGGGGCGCTGGTGGTGGGAGGACGAATCGGCAAAAGAGTGCGGACTGCACGTCAAGAAGGAAGAGAAGGTCGCCGCATGAATGCCCGCACCGAACCGCAACTGCTGTCACGCATTTCCAGCCGCCACCTCGATGCGCTGGAGGAGGAGGCCATCTTCATCCTGCGCGAGGTGGCCGGCGCCTTCGAGCGTCCCGCGCTGCTGTTCTCCGGCGGCAAGGACTCCCTGGTGCTGCTGCGGTGCGCCGACAAGGCCTTCGGTGTCACAGGAGGAACCTCCGGTTCCGGGCGCATCCCCTACCCGCTGCTGATGATCGACACCGGCCACAACTTCCCCGAGGTCACGGATTTCCGCGACTTCCGGGCGCGGGAGCTGGGGGCCGAACTGATCGTGCGCAGCGTGGAGGACTCCATGCGGCGCGGCACGGTGCGCCTGGCGCGTCCGGACGAGAGCCGCAACGCGCACCAGTCGGTGACGCTGCTGGAGGCGATCGAGGAGTTCCGCTTCGACGCCCTGATCGGCGGCGCCCGCCGCGACGAGGAGAAGGCCCGCGCCAAGGAGCGCATCTTCTCCCACCGGGACGGCTTCGGGCAGTGGCAGCCCAAGGCGCAGCGGCCCGAGCTCTGGACGCTGTTCAACACGCGCCTGGCGCCCGGCGAGCACTTCCGCGTGTTCCCCATCTCCAACTGGACCGAGCTGGACGTCTGGCAGTACATCGAGCGCGAGGAGATCGCCCTGCCCTCGCTTTACTACGCGCACCGGCGCCAGGTGGTGGAGCGCCGCGGGCTGCTGGTGCCGGTGACCGAACTCACGCCGCCGAAGCCGGGCGAGGAGGTCGTGACGCGCACGGTGCGCTTCCGCACCGTGGGCGACATCACCTGCACCTGCCCGGTGGCGAGCCCCGCCGCCAACGCGAGCGAGGTGGTGGCCGAAACGCTGGTCGCCGAGGTCAGCGAGCGCGGCGCCACCCGCATGGACGACAAGACCTCGGACGCCTCCATGGAGAAACGGAAAAAGGACGGGTATTTCTGATGGACGCGGAGAAGCTTTCCACCCCTGGTTTGGATCCCCGCCTGCGCGGGGATGATGAAGCGTCGCACCGGGGCGATCACGCCTCGGCGCTTCGCTTCATCACCTGCGGGTCGGTGGACGACGGCAAGAGCACGCTGATCGGCCGCCTGCTGGTGGACAGCCGCGCGGTGCTGCAGGACCAGCTGGCCTCGGTCTCCCGCTCCGGCGCGACCGACCTGGCGCTGCTGACCGACGGCCTGTCGGCCGAGCGCGAGCAGGGCATCACGATCGACGTGGCCTACCGCTACTTCGCCACGCCCGCGCGCAAGTTCATCATCGGCGACGCCCCGGGCCACGAGCAGTACACCCGCAACATGGTGACCGCCGCCTCCAGCGCCGACGCCGCCGTGGTGCTGGTGGACGCCACCAAGCTGCAGTGGGCCGATCCGGCCCTGGACCTGCTGCCGCAGACGCGCCGCCACACGCTGCTGGCCAACCTGCTGCGCGTGCCCGCCATCGTGTTCGCAGTGAACAAGCTGGATGCGGTGGAGGACCCCACGGTCGCTTTCCACAACATCCGAGGCGCCCTGGAGGACTTCACCGAGGCCGCCGGCATCCACGCCCGCGCCATCGTGCCGATCTCCGCGCTCGAGGGCTGGAACGTGGTGGAGGCCCGCGCCGGCTGGTGCGGCTACCCGGGCCCGTCCCTGCTGGCCCTGCTGGAGCAGCTCGATGTGACGCCCCCCGAGACCGCCGAAGCTTTTGCCTTCCCGGTGCAGTGGGTGGAGAAGTTCGCCTCCTCCGCCGACACCTCCCAGGGCCGCCGGGTGTTCTGGGGCCGCGTGGCCACCGGCCGGGTGGAGCCGGGCCAGGAAGTCACCGTGCTGCCCGGTGGCCAGACGGCCCGGGTCGCCCAGGTGCTGGACCACGTCCGCCAGCCGGCCGGGGTGGCCGCCCGCCACGGCGCCGGCATCGTCCTGGACCGCGAGCTGGACGTCTCCCGCGGCGACTGGCTGCTGGCCCCGGGCGCCTTCGTGCCCTCGCGCCAGCTGTCGGCCACCGTCGCCTGGCTCGACGACGAACCGCTGGTCGCCGGCCGGGTGTACTGGGCCCTGCACGGGCACCGCTGGGTGAAGGCCCGGGTGACGCGCATCGTCCACAAGCTGGACGTGAACACCCTGGCCGAAGAGGATGCCGACCACCTGGAGGCCAACGGCATCGGTCACGTCGAACTCGCGCTGCAGGAACCCCTGGCCACCCTGCCCCATGCCCGCTCGCGGGCGCTGGGCGCGCTGGTCCTGGTGGACACCGCGAGCCACAGGACCGCCGGCGCCGTGCTGGTTCGTTGATCCGGCGCAAACCCCGGAGGCCCTAGGGCCGTCAGGGGATGGGCACAATCAAAAACAAATAAAATCAAGGGCTTCCCCCAAGCCCTCGCACCGAACGCAATGACCCACGTCGTCACCGAACAATGTATCCGCTGCAAGTACACCGACTGCGTTGACGTCTGTCCCGTGGACTGCTTCCGCGAAGGTCCCAACATGCTGGTGATCGACCCGGACGAGTGCATCGACTGCGCGGTGTGCATCCCCGAGTGCCCGGTCAACGCCATCTACGCCGAAGAGGACGTGCCGGCCGACCAGGTCGCCTTCACCAAGCTGAACGCGGACCTCTCGCACGCCCCCGGCTGGAAAAGCATCACCAAGCGCAAGCCGGCGCTGCCGGATGCCGAGGAATGGAAGGACAAGCCGGGCAAGTTGTCCGAGCTGGTCAAGTAAGGGATCATGGAACCTCAGCTGAACCAAGAAGTGATCAAGACCGCCGCCGCCCACGACGGCCCGATCGAGACCGATGCCGTGATCGTCGGCGCCGGTCCCGTGGGCCTGTTCCAGGTGTTCGAGCTGGGCCTGCTGGAGATCAAGGCCCACGTGATCGACTCCCTCGCCTACCCCGGCGGCCAGCCCATCGAGCTGTACCCGGACAAGCCGATCTACGACATCCCGGCGGTCCCGGTGTGCACCGGCAAGGAGCTCACCGACGCGCTGCTCAAGCAGATCGAGCCGTTCGGGGCCACCTTCCACCTGGGGCAGACGGTCACCGTGGTGCAGAAGCAGGACGACGGCCGCTTCCACGTCGAGACGTCCAAGGGAACGAGGTTCCTGACCAAGACCATCTTCATCGCCGCCGGCGTGGGCGCCTTCGAGCCGCGCACGCTGAAGGTCGAGGGCCTCGACAAGTTCGACGGCTCCCAGCTGTTCTACCGGGTCAAGAACCCGGCCGATTTCGCCGGCAAGAACCTGCTGGTCGTGGGCGGAGGCGACTCCGCGCTGGACTGGTCGCTGAACTTCTGCGCCGGCAACGCCGACGGCAACCCGCACAAGGCCGAGAGCGTCATCCTGGTCCACCGCCGCGACGGCTTCCGGGCCGCGCCCTCCTCCGTGGCGCGCATGCGCGAACTGTGCGAGCAGATGGAGATGCAGTTCGTCGTCGGCCAGGTGACCGGCTACGAGGAAAAGGACGGCAAGCTCACCGGCGCCAAGGTGACCGGCGCCGACGGCGTCACGCGCGTGGTGCCGGCGGACGTGCTGCTCGTGTTCTTCGGCCTGTCGCCCAAGCTGGGCCCGATCGCCGACTGGGGCCTGGAGATCGAGCGCAAGCAGCTGGTGGTGGACACCGAGAAGTTCTCCACCAGCGTCCCCGGCATCTTCGCCGTGGGCGACATCAACACCTACCCGGGCAAGAAGAAGCTGATCCTCTCGGGCTTCCACGAGTGCGCGCTGGCCGCCTTCGGCGCCGCGCCCATCATCTTCCCCGAGAAGGGCAAGATCCACCTGCAGTACACGACCACCAGCCCCAAGCTGCACAAGGTGCTGGGCGTCGAGACGCCGGTGTTCGACTGACGTTTTGCTGAGACGGGGACCAGGCCGCAAGAGCCGCCTGGGATTCACCGTATAATGCAAGGCTATTCCCCGATAGCTCAGTCGGTAGAGCGCCGGACTGTTAATCCGTAGGTCCCTGGTTCGAGCCCAGGTCGGGGAGCCAGAACCGAAGGCCCCGCACGCAAGTTGCGGGGCCTTTTCATCACCACCGACACATTCCCCGATAGCTCAGTCGGTAGAGCGCCGGACTGTTAATCCGTAGGTCCCTGGTTCGAGCCCAGGTCGGGGAGCCAAGCCCTGTTGCAGAAACCCGCACGCGTTGCGCCTCCGCGGCGAGCTCGCCGGCGACGGCACAATGAGGGCCGATGCACCTGCCCTGGCTCCAACCCGGCGACCCCTTCCCCGACCCCGCGCAGGCCTGGGACCCCGGGCAGCCGGCGCCCGGCCTGCTCGCCGCCGGCGGCGCGCTCGACGTCGACAGCCTGCAGCGCGCCTACGCGCAAGGCATCTTCCCGTGGTTCAGCGAGGGCCAGCCCATCCTGTGGTGGAGCACCGACCCGCGCATGGTGCTGTTCACCGCGGAGTTCAAGCTGCACCGCTCGCTGCGCAAGACGCTGCAGCGCTTCGTCGCCGACCCGCGTTGCGAGATCCGCTTCGACGTTGACTTCGACGCGGTCATCCGCGCCTGCGCCGGCAGCGAGCGCCCCGGCCAGTCGGGGACCTGGATCGTCCCGGCGATGGTGCAGGCCTACCAGGCGTTCCACCGCGCGGGCTTCGCGCACAGCGTGGAGACCTGGATCGACGGCCGTCTCGCGGGGGGCCTGTACTGCGTGGTGATCGGCCGCGCCGTGTTCGGCGAATCGATGTTCACCCGCGTGCCCGACGCCTCCAAGATCGCGCTGGCGGCGCTGGTCGCGTGGTGCCGGCACGCGGGGGTCGCGCTGGTCGACTGCCAGCAGAACACGCGCCACCTGGCCTCGCTGGGCGCGCGCGAGATCCCGCGAGCGGACTTTGTGCAACACGTGGCGGGCGAAGTACGGCGCCCGCCCGCTGCCTGGCGGTTCGAACCCGTATACTGGAACGCACTCCTGCCGCAGACTCCACAGGCGTGACGCACCTCAAGGACCTTCCGCTCCAGACGCTGCAGTTCTACGCGACGGCGCCCTACCCGTGCAGCTACCTGCCGGGCAAGCAGGCCCGCTCGCAGGTGGCGACGCCCAGCCACCTGATCCACAACGACGCCTATTCGGAACTGGTCACCAACGGCTTCCGGCGCAGCGGCATGTTCACCTACCGGCCCTATTGCGACGGCTGCCGGGCCTGCGTGCCGCTGCGGGTGCAGGTCGACGGCTTCCGGCCCGACCGCAGCCAGCGGCGCGCCGGCAAGCAGCACGCCGGGCTGCAGGCGCGCGTGCTCAAGCTGTGCTTCGTGCCCGAGCACTACCACCTGTACCTGCGCTACCAGACCGGGCGCCACGCGGGCGGCGGCATGGACCACGACAGCATCGACCAGTACACGCAGTTCCTGCTGCAAAGCAGGGTCAACTCGCGGCTGGTGGAGTTCCGCGAGCGCAACCCGGACGGCAGTCCGGGCGCCCTGCGCATGGTCTCCATCCTCGACGTTCTGAACGACGGCCTGTCGGCGGTCTACACCTTCTACGAGCCCGACCCGGCCGCGAGCTACGGCACCTACAGCGTGCTGTGGCAGATCGACCAGGCGCGCCGGCTGAAGCTGCCGCACGTCTACCTGGGCTACTGGATAGCCGAGAGCCCCAAGATGAGCTACAAGTCCCGGTTCCGGCCGCACGAGGTGCTGGTCGACGGGCAATGGCGGCAGGGCTGAGCCGCGCCGGGGCCGCAACTCTCTTTTCATCAGATAAAATGCAGGGCGAGGAATCCCGCCCATGCGACGAAAAAACTCCCAGGCCCCGGCCACCCCGACCATCCAGGTGATCGAGCGCATGTTCGCGCTGATCGACGTCCTCGCCTCGCGCGAGGAGGCGATCTCGCTCAAGGAGATCAGCGAGAAGACCGGCCTGCATCCGTCCACCACCCACCGCATCCTCAACGACCTGGCCACCGGCCGGTTCGTGGACCGGCCCGAGGCCGGCAGCTACCGCCTCGGCATGCGGCTGCTGGAGCTGGGCAACCTGGTGAAGGCGCGCCTGAACGTGCGCGACGCGGCAATGGCGCCCATGCGCGAGCTGCACAAGCAGATCCAGCAGCCGGTCAACCTGAGCGTGCGCCAGGGCGACGAGATCGTCTACGTCGAGCGGGCCTACAGCGAGCGCTCCGGCATGCAGGTGGTGCGCGCCATCGGCGGCCGCGCCCCGCTGCACCTGACCTCCACGGGCAAGCTGTTCCTGGCGGCCGACGACCCGCAGCGCGTGCGCGCCTACGCCACCCGCACCGGACTGGCCGGCCACACCCGCAACAGCATCACCCAGCTGCCGGCGCTGGAGCGCGAGCTGGCCAAGGCCCGCCAGTACGGCATCGCCCGCGACAACGAGGAGCTGGAGCTGGGCGTGCGCTGCATGGCCGCCGGCATCCACGACGACCAGGGCCGCCTGGTCGCCGGCCTGTCGATCTCCGCGCCGGCCGACCGCCTGGACGAGAGCTGGCTGCCGAAGCTGGAGGCGACAGCTGCGGAAATCTCCGCCGCGCTCGGCTACCAGCCGCCGACGCAGAAACTCGCCGCCTGAGTGCCGGCACCGGCTCCTGCCAATCGGGATAGGGGCCGATCGGTGATCGGGCCCCTCCCACACCACCCGGCATGCGGGTCCGCACCGGGCGGTTCGAGAAGTTGAGGTCAGGAGAAACGAGGGACTCCCAGGCGATTGAAGTAGGCGACGGGCATGA
>JAGWTH010000049.1 GCA_028868995.1 Burkholderiales bacterium
CGGTCGTGGCCGTCCTGGCCCAGCTTGGCGATCATCACGCGCGGGCGGCGGCCGTGCTCCTGCGCGAAAGCCTCGATTTCCTTCTTCAGGTTCTCCCAGCCCTCGGCCGAGTCATAGGCAGCTGCATACACGCCGGTCACCTTTTGCGTATCGGCGCGATGGCGCCCGAAAACCTTCTCCAGGGCATCGCTCACCTCGCCCACCGTGGCGCGCAGGCGGATCGCCCGGATGCTCAGATCCAGCAGGTTGCCCTGCCCGGTGCGCGCCGCCGCCGTCAGGGCCTCCAGCGCCGCGTGCACCGCGGCGCCGTCGCGCGCCGCCTTGATCTTCGCCAGGCGGGCGAGCTGCTGCTCGCGCACCCGGACGTTGTCCACCTCCAGGATCTCGATCGGATCCTCCTTGGCCAGCTTGTACTTGTTGACGCCGACGATCACGTCGCGGCCCGAGTCGATGCGTGCCTGCTTCTCGGCGGCCGCGGCCTCGATCTTCAGCTTGGCCCAGCCGGAATCGACCGCCCGGGTCATGCCGCCCATGGCCTCGACCTCATCGATGATCTTCCAGGCGGCGTCGGCCATGTCCTGGGTCAGCTTCTCCATCATGTAGCTGCCGGCCCAGGGGTCGATCACGCTAGTGATGTGGGTCTCCTCCTGAATGATCAGCTGGGTGTTGCGGGCGATCCGCGCACTGAACTCCGTGGGCAGCGCGATCGCCTCGTCGAAGCTGTTCGTGTGCAGCGACTGGGTGCCGCCGAACACCGCGGCCAGGGCCTCGATGGTGGTGCGTACGACGTTGTTGTACGGGTCCTGCTCGGTGAGCGACCAGCCCGAGGTCTGGCAGTGCGTGCGCAGCATCAGGCTCTTGGGGTTCTTCGCCCCGAAGCCCTGCATGATGCGGCACCACAGCAGGCGCGCCGCGCGCATCTTGGCGATCTCGAGGTAGAAGTTCATCCCGATCGCCCAGAAGAAGGACAGGCGCCCGGCGAACTCGTCGACGTCCAGGCCCTTGGCCAGCGCCGTCTTCACGTACTCCTTGCCGTCGGCCAGGGTGAAGGCCAGCTCCAGCGCCTGGTTCGCGCCCGCCTCCTGCATGTGGTAGCCGGAGATCGAGATCGAGTTGAACTTCGGCATGTTCCGCGCCGTGTACTCGATGATGTCGCCGATGAACCGCATCGAGGGCTCGGGCGGGTAGATGTAGGTGTTGCGGACCATGAACTCCTTGAGGATGTCGTTCTGGATGGTCCCGGACAGCTTGTCCTGCGATACGCCCTGCTCCTCCGCCGCGACAACGTAGCCGGCCAGCACCGGCAGCACGGCGCCGTTCATGGTCATGGACACCGACACCTTGTCCAGCGGGATGCCGTCGAACAGGATCTTCATGTCCTCCACCGAGTCGATGGCCACGCCGGCCTTGCCGACATCGCCCACCACGCGCGGGTGGTCGCTGTCGTAGCCGCGGTGCGTGGCCAGGTCGAAGGCCACGCTCACGCCCTGGCCGCCGGCCGCCAGGCCCTTGCGGTAGAAGGCGTTGGATTCCTCGGCGGTGGAGAAGCCGGCGTACTGGCGGATGGTCCAGGGCCGCGCCGCGTACATCGTGGCCTGGGGACCGCGCAGGAAGGGCGCGAAGCCCGGCAGCGTGTCGGCGTGCTGCAGCCCCTGCAGGTCGGCGGCCGTGTACAGCGGCTTGACCGGGATGCCGTCCGGCGTCACCCAGTTCAGGGCCTCGACGTTGCCGCCCGGGGCGGACTTGGCGGCGGCTTTCTTCCACTCCTCCAGGGAGACGGGCTTGAATTCGGGGGCGTTGGGGGTCATGGGCAGTCCTGTACGGCCGAGGGTATTTCCGCACGGCGGTCGCATCTTACAGCATTCATAATTATTGATAAAGAATTTATCATCGCCTAGAATCCGCCGCATGTCCGCCGTCTCGCTCGCCCCCCGCGCCCTCTACGAGGAGGTCGCCGAACTGCTGCGCCAGCGCATCTACCGGCGCGAGCTGGAGCCGGGCAGCTGGATCGACGAGGTGAAGCTCGCCCAGGAGTACGGCATCAGCCGCACTCCGCTGCGGGAGGCGCTCAAGGTGCTGGCGGCCGAGGGCCTGGTGACGATGAAGGTGCGCCGCGGCGCCTACGTGACCGAGGTGTCCGAACGGGACCTGGCCGAGGTCTACCACCTGCTCGCGCTGCTGGAGAGCGACGCCGCCGCCGTGGTGGCGGAACACGCCGGCGAGGCGGAGCTGAAGGAACTGCAGGCGCTGCACGCCGAGCTGGAAGCCGCCGTCGGCCAGCGCGAGCGCTTCTTCGCGGTCAACGAGCGCTTCCACATGCGCCTGCTGGAGCTGGCCGGCAACCGCTGGCGCAACCAGATGGTGGCCGACCTGCGCAAGGTGATGAAGCTCAATCGCCAGCACTCCCTGCTCAAGGCGGGACGCATCGAGGAATCGCTGGCGGAACACGCCGCGGTGATGCGGGCCCTCGCCGCGCACGACCCCGAGGCCGCGCGCTCGCGCATGCAGGAGCACTTCCGCAACGGCCTCGAGGCCGCCGCCTGATCAGCGCACGAGCCGGTCGAGTTCGGCCTGCGGCAGGCCGAACTGCTCGTAGTGCTCCCGCGCCCTCTGCAGCTTGGTGAACACGTCCTCGTAGCCGGTCTGCCGGCCCTGGTCGAAGTACACGTAGCCCGCCGTGACGTGGAACCAGGTGATCATCTCCGGCACGTCGTCGGGCACCACCAGCGTGTGCGTCTCCCCCGGCGCCTCCATCACGAAGGAGCCTTCCGTGGCCACCCAGTCGTGCTCCAGGTAGAACCAGCGGCCCTTGAGCACCTGCGCGTGCACCGCGCCGAAATGGCGGTGGCACGACAGCACGCCCGACTTGCGCACGCGCAGCAGGTTCACGTAGTAGCCCTGGGTCACGCCGAAGCACAGCGGCAGGAAGGAGACGTTGTCCGCCTGGCGCACCCAGCGCTCCTCGGGCACCGCGCCCACGTCCTGCAGGAAGATCTCGGGGCGCGCGCCGGGCGGCACCGGCTGCGGCGCGGGGCGGATGCCCTGCGGATTGGCGAAGTTGCGGGTGAGGTCGGGTGCGGGTTTCATGGCTCTGAGCCTACACCAGCCGCCGCGGCCGCCCGGAACCCGGTCGAATAAAATCCCGGACGATGCCATGGATCACGGGGGGTGGTGGCCAAGATGACCGCCGACAAAGAACTGCTTCGCGAAGTGGCCAGCCTGCTGGTCGAAGCGCTCAACCTGGACACCGCGCCCGAGGCGATCGAACCCGACGCCCCCCTTTACGGCGACGGCCTGGGCCTGGACTCGATCGACATGCTGGAGATCTCGCTGGTGGTGTCCAGGCGTTACGGCGTCCAGCTGCGCTCGGACGACGAGAACAACGAGAAGATCTTCGCCTCGCTGGCGAGCCTGGCCGGGCACATCGCCGCCCACCGGACCTCCTGACATGCCCCGCGGCCACGCATCGACCCGCGCGCGCTGGGCAGCCGGTGCCGCCGCGGTGCTCGCCTATGCGGCCGCCTCCGACGCCCTGGTGACGCGGGCGCAGGACTCCGCCTGGTCGCTTGCCATCGTGCTCGGCCCGCTGGTGCTGCTCGGCGCCGCGGCCGCCTGGAATGCCGGGCGCCGCGTCCTGGCCGTGGCGGCCCTGTCGGCCGCGGGATTCCTGGCGCTGCAGGCCTGGGCCGGCCGCGGCATCCCCGCGCGCTGGCTCTACCTGGCGCAGCACGCGGGCGTGCATCTCGCGCTGGCGTCCTGGTTCGGCTCCACCCTGCGCCGCGGCAGTGAGCCGCTGGTGACCGCCCTGGCGCGCCGCGTGCACCGCCACTTCACCCCGGAGATCGCGCGCTACACGCGCCAGGTGACGCTGGCGTGGACGCTCTATTTCCTCGCCATGGCGGCCGCCTCGCTCGGGCTGTTCCTGGCCGGCGAATTCCGCCTGTGGTCGCTGCTCGCCAACATCCTCACCCCGGTGCTGACGGCCACCTTCTTCGTCGGCGAGTACCTGGTGCGCTACTGGCTGCATCCCGAGTTCGAGCGGGTGGGCCTGCGGCAGGCGCTGCAGGCCTATCGCGCCCACGGCGCGGCGCCCGCCGACGCGGCGCAGGACACCGCCCTTCCATGACGGCAGCGCCCGCCCAGGCTCCCGGCCTCGCGCTGCTCGCCGGGCAGGCCTCGCTGGACGAGCCGCTCGCCTGGCGCGCCGGCCGGCCCCTCTCGCGCCGCCGCTTCCTGCAGGACCTGGACCGCCTGGCCGCGGAACTGCCGGAGGGCGGGCCCGTCCTGGCGCTGACCGCCGACCGCTACCTCTTCGCGCTCGCCTTCGGCGCGGCCGCGGCCCGCGGGCAGGCCAGCCTCATGCCGCCCAACCACACGCCGGACCTGGTGCGCCGACTGCGCGCGCTGTTCCCCACCGCGTGCGCGCTGGCCGATGCGGGCCAGCCGCGGCTCGACCTGCCCACCCTCGCCTTCCCCGCCTTCGGTCCGGGCGCCGAAGGCGAGGCCGTGCTGCCCCGCGTCGCCGCCGACCACGAGGTGGCCTACCTGCTCACCTCGGGGTCGACCGGGCAGCCCACGCCCCACGGCAAGCACTGGGGCCGGCTGGTCGCCGGCACGAACGCGGGCGCGCGCCGCATCGCGCAGATGCTGGGGCGCCCCGACCTGCGCGGCGTGACCATCGTCGGCACGGTGCCCGCGCACCACATGTTCGGCTTCGAGTTCACGGTGCTGCTGCCCATGCTGGGCGGCGCGGCCTGTGCCGCCGAGCGCCCCTTCTTCGCGCAGGACATCGCGCGCGTGCTCGCCTCGGTGCCGCGGCCGCGCCTGCTCGTGACCACGCCCGTGCACCTGAAGACCCTGCTGGACGACGGCCTCGCGCTGCCGGCCCTGGACCTCGTCCTCAGCGCCACCGCGCCGCTGTCGCCGCAGCTGGCCGCGCGGGCGGAGGCGAACCTGGGCGCGCCGCTGCTGGAAATCTACGGCTGTACCGAAGCCGGCCAGGTGGCGGCGCGGCGGCCCACCGAGGCGCCCGAGTGGCGCACCCTCCCCGGCCTCGCGCTCGCGGGCGACGGCGAGCAGGCCTGGGTGAGCGGCGGCCACCTCGCCGAGCCCACCCGGCTCGCCGACGTGCTGGAGGTGCTGGAGCCCACGCGCTTTCGCCTGCTGGGTCGCAGCAACGACCTGGTCAACCTGGCCGGCAAGCGCAGCTCGCTGGCGCACCTGAACCACCACCTGAACAGCATCGAAGGCGTGCGCGACGGCGCCTTCTGGCTGCCGCCCGGCGCGGGCGACGAGTCGGTGGTGCGGCTGGTGGCCGTGGTGGTCGCCCCCGGGGTCGGGCGCGAGGCCCTGCTCGCCGCGCTGCGGGAACGGGTCGACGCGGCCTTCCTGCCGCGGCGCATCCTGCGCGTGGACGCGCTGCCTCGGGACGCCGCGGGCAAGCTGCCGGCCCATCGCCTGGCCGAACTCGCGACCCGGCTGCTGTCGGAGGCTGGCCATGGGTGAGATGCGCAGCCGGCGGGTGGAGATCCCGCGCGACCATCCGGCCTTCGCCGGCCACTTCCCCGGCCAACCCCTGCTGCCCGGGGTCGTGCTGCTGGACGAGGCGGTGGAAGTGCTGCTGCGCGCGGCCCCCGCTGGACTTCCCCTCCCGCTGCGGGTGAACGCGGTGAAATTCCTGGCGCCGGTGCGGCCGGGCGCCAGCCTGGAGGTCCGCTGGTCCGCGCCGGCCGGCGGGCGCCTGCCGTTCGAGGTCTGGCGCCACGCACCGGGGGACCCCGCGCAAGGTGTGCTCGCGGCCAGCGGCCAGCTGGAGCCGGGGGAGGCCGCACCATGACCGCCACCCGCGCCGATGCGGCCTGGGCGAAGCAGGCGGAGCGCAGCAACGCGCTGGCGCTGCGCCTCATGCGCTGGATCGCGGCGACGCTGGGTCGCCGCGTGGCGCGCGCGGTGCTGCACCCGATCACGCTCTACTTCCTGCTGTTCGGCGGCGCCGCCTCGCGCGGGTCGACCGGCTACCTGCGGCGCGTCCTGGGCCGCGCGCCGCGCTGGAGCGAGCGTTACCGTCACGTCCACCATTTCGCGGCCACCATCCTGGACCGCGTGTACCTGCTGCGCGGCGACTTCGAGCTGTTCGAGGTCGAGGTGGTGGGCGCCGAGCAACTCGACGCCGTGCTGCGATCGGGCCGCGGCGCCTTCCTGGTCGGCGCGCACCTGGGCAGCTTCGAGGCGCTGCGCGCCCTCGGCGAGGAGCGGCGCGGCCTGGCCGTGGCCATGCTCATGTACGAGCACAACGCCCGCCTGATGAACACCGCCCTGCGCGCCATCGCGCCCGATGCCGTGCAGAAGGTGATCGGCCTGGGCCGCATGGAGGCGATGCTGGAGCTGCGCGACTGGCTCGACGCCGGCGGCGTGGCGGGGCTGCTGGCCGATCGCACCCTGCAGGGCCCCGGGCCAGCCGCGTCCCCGGGCGGCCGCTCGCGCACGCACTGGATCGATTTCCTGGGCGCGCCGGCGGCCTTCTCCGACGGACCCTTCCGGCTGGCGGCACTGCTGCGCCGGCCGGTGCTGTTCATGGCCGGCCTGTACCTGGGCGGCAACCGCTACCAGCTGCGGTTCGCGCCCCTGGCCGACTTCAGCGATGCCGCCGCTGCCGCCACGGGGGACCGCGACGCGGCCGTGCAGGAAGCCCTGCTGCACTACGTGCGGGTCCTCGAGCAGCAGTGCCGCGAAACACCCTGGAACTGGTTCAACTTCTTCGACTTCTGGGCCGGCCATCCCGGCCCCCAGGACACGGTCCATGCGCATCACCCGCCTGCCTGATCCGGCCGCTGCCCTGCGCGCGACCCTGCTCGCCGTGCTCCTGGCCGGCGGCCTTGCCGCGCGCGCCGCGGGCTTCGACCTGCCGGCGCTCATGCAGCAATTGGCGCAGGTGCGCTCGGGACAAGCCGTGTTCGTGGAAGACCGGCGGGTCCAGCAGCTGGACCAGACCCTGCGCTCCAGCGGCCGCCTGAGCTTCACCGCGCCCGACACCTTCGTGCGCGAAACGCTCAAGCCGAGCCACGAGCGCATGGCCGTGGTCGGCAACCAGCTCACCATGAGCCGAGGCGATCGCACCCGGACGGCGCTGCTGGACTCGGTGCCCGAGGCCGCGGTGGTCGTCGAGGCGATCCGCGGCACGCTCACCGGCAACCGCGACACGCTCGAGCGCTACTTCGACGCCACGGTGCAAGGCAGCGCCGAACAATGGCAGCTGGACCTGGTGCCGCGCGAACCGCGCCTGCGCGGCCAGGTGTCCCACCTTCGCATCACCGGCCGGCGGTCCCAGGTGCGGGAGGTCCGCATCACGCTCGCCGACGGCGACAGCTCCGTGATGCGCATCGAGCCGGTGACCCCCGACGCGGCAGCGCGCCCTTGAACGCATCGCCCCTGCCCCCGCGCTGGCGCCGGCCGATCCCCTGGATCTGGCTGGCCGCCATGGCGCTGGGCCTGTGGCTGTGCGCCCGCGCCACCTATGTCGCGGACCTCTCGGCCTTCCTGCCCTCGGCGCCGACGGCCGAACAGCAGGTGCTGATGGCGCAGCTGAAGAACGGCGCCACCAACCGCGTCTTGCTGGTCGGACTGCGCGGCGGCACGTTGCAGGAGAGGGCCGACGCTTCGCGGCGCCTGGCCGCGG
This sequence comes from Burkholderiales bacterium, assembly GCA_028868995.1. Taxonomy (GTDB): domain Bacteria; phylum Pseudomonadota; class Gammaproteobacteria; order Burkholderiales; family Burkholderiaceae_C; genus Ramlibacter. The sequence continues at coordinate 7,676 of JAGWTH010000049.1, forward strand.
CCCTGCGCGCGAGCGGGCTGTTCGAAGACGTGCGCAACGGCGAGGAAGGACAGGACGAGGCCCTGGGCCGCCTGCTGTTCGGGCATCGCTACCTCCTGAGCCCGGGCGTCGATGCGCGGCACTTCAGCGTGGAGGGACTGCGCGACGCGATCGACGAGACCGTCAGCCTGCTCGGCACGCCCGCCGGCACGCGCATCCAGCCGCTGCTGTGGCGGGACCCGACGGGCGAGACGGTGCGGCTGGCCGAAGCCATGCTGCCGGCCGCGGCGCCGCGGGTGGAGGATGGCGTCTGGGTCTCGCGCACACAGCCGCGCGCCGTGCTGGTGGCCACCGTGCGCGCCGATGGCGCCGACCTGGACGCGCAGCAGGCGGCGCAGCAGCTGGTGCGCAGCCACTTCGCCGCGCTCGGCGCGCCCGGCCTCGCTCTGGAGCTTTCCGGCCCGGGTGTGTTCGCGGTGGAGGCGCGCGCCACCATCCGGGCAGAAGTCGAGCGCCTGGCCCTGGCCGGCTCGGTCGCGATGGTGCTGCTGCTGCTCGCCGCCTTCGGCTCGCTGCGTCCGCTCGGGCTGGCCGCGCTGCCGGTGGCCAGCGGCGTGGTCGCCGGCATCGTCGCGGTGAGCCTCACGGCGGGCCGGGTGCACGGCCTCACGCTGGGCTTCGGCACCACGCTGATCGGCGAGGCGGTGGACTACGGCATCTACTACCTGGTGCAGGCACGCGCGCAGGGCCGCGACGGCTGGCTGCGGGCGCAGTGGCCCACCGTGCGCCTGGGCCTGTGGACTTCGGTGGCGGGCTTCGCGGCCCTGGTCGTCTCCGGCTGGGACGGCCTGGCACAACTGGGCACCTTCGCCGTCAGCGGCCTGCTGGCCGCGGGCGCCACGACCCGCTACCTGCTGCCCGTGCTGGCGCCCGCGGGCGCCGCCGGCGCCGGCCTGCGCGAGCGGCTGGGCCAGGCCGCCGCGGCGGCGACGCGGTGGCTGCCGCGCCTGCGCCTGCCGCTGCTGGCCCTCACCGCCCTGGCCGCGCTCGCGCTCGCCTGGTTGCCCTCGCCCTGGCGCGGCTCGCTCGCATCGCTCAGCCCGGTACCGCAGCAGGCGCTGGACCGGGATGCCTCGCTGCGGGCCGACCTCGGCGCCCCGGATGCCGGCGTGCTGGTCGCGGCCGAAGCCCCCGACGAGGCGACCGCGCTGGCGGCCGCCGAGCGCGTGGGACAGCGGCTCGATCCCCTGGTGCGCAGCGGCCAGCTGGCCTCCTACGCCTCCCCGGCGCGCATCCTGCCGAGTCCCGCGACCCAGTTGGCCCGCCGCGCAGCCCTGCCCGAGGCGCCCGTGCTGCGCGAGCGGCTCGCGGCCGCGACCCGCGACGGCCCCCTGCCGGCCGCGAGGCTCGCGCCTTTCGTGGAGGACGTGCAGGCGCAGCGCAGCGCGCCGGTGCTCACGCGCGCGGACCTGCAAGGCACGCCCCTGGCGGCCGCCCTCGACGCCCAACTGCTCCCGGGCGGCGAGGGCCGGCCCTGGACCGCGCTGCTGACGCTGCAAGCCCCTTCCGGCCGGGAACTGCCGCTGGCCGCGCTGCGCGAGGCCCTGGCCGGCCTGCCCGGCACGCGGGTCGTGCAGGTGCAACCCGAGCTCGATCGCATCTACGCGGGCTACCTGCGCCAGGCCCGCTGGCAGGCGGCCGCCGGGGCGCTCGCGGTGCTGGTCCTGCTCGCCTGGCACCTGCGTTCGGCGCGCCGCCTCGCGCGCGTGCTGCTGCCGCTGGCGGCGAGCGTCGTGCTGGTGCTGGCCGGCCTCTCGCTGGCCGGCGCGGCGCTGGGCGTGCTGCACCTGATCGGGCTGCTGCTGGTGGCGGCCATCGGCTCCAACTACGCGTTGTTCTTCGACCACCTGCGCTTGCGCGGCGGCGCCGACGGCGACACACTGGCCTCCTTGCTCCTGGCCAACCTGACCACGGTCGTCTCCTTCGGCCTGCTCGCGACGGCCAAGGTGCCGGCGCTCGCGGCCGTCGGGCTGACCGTCGCTCCCGGCGCCCTGCTCTCGCTCCTGCTGGCGGCCGCCCTGGCGCCCGCGCCCGGGCGCGGCGAAGCACCCCCTGTGTGAAAATGGCGGCTCGCCGCACGGGCGGCCTCGCCGCCCGCCCCGCCCTCCCTCCCTGCCCGTGAACGCAGTCCTGTCCCGATCGGGCGTGTCGCGCTGGCCGGTGCCCCCGCTGCTGTGGGCGACCGGTGCCGTGCATGCCGCCGCCGCCGCCGCCCTGCTCGCCGCTCCCGCGCTCTGGGCCTGGGTGCTGGCGGCCCTGGCCGCGAACCATGCGCTGCTGGCGGCCGTCGGGCTCTGGCCCCGGTCCACCGCCCTGGGCGCCAACCTGGTCCGCCTGCCGCCCGAGGCCGCGGCCCGGCGCGAGGTGGCGCTGACCATCGACGACGGCCCCGACCCCGAGGTGACGCCAGCCGTGCTCGACCTGCTGGACGCCGCCGGCGCGCGCGCCACCTTCTTCTGCATCGCCGAGCGGGCCGACCGGCATCCGGCGCTGGTGCGCGAGATCGTGCGCCGCGGCCACAGCGTGCAGAACCACAGCCATCGCCACCGGCACGACTTCTCCCTGCTGGGCCCGCGCGGCTTCGCGCGCGAGATCGACGCAGCCCAGGGCGTGCTGGCGGAGCTCGCGGGCGAGCCGCCGCGCTTCTTCCGCGCCCCGGCCGGCCTGCGCAATCCCTTCCTCGCGCCGGTGCTGCACCGGCGGGGCCTCGCCCTGGCGAGCTGGACCCGCCGCGGCTACGACAGCCGCGAGCGCGACCCGCGCCGGGTGCTGCAGCGGCTCACGCGCGGGCTGGCGGCCGGCGACATCCTGCTGCTGCACGACGGCCACTGCGCGCGCGACGCCGCGGGCCGCCCCGTGGTCCTCACGGTGCTGCCGGCGCTGCTGGCCGAACTGCGCCGCCAGCGGCTGGTGCCGGTCACGCTGCCGCAGTCGGTCCCGGCCCTGCGGAGCGCCGCCCCATGAGCCGGAACGTCGCCGCCGACCGGGCCGCCTGGGCGCGCCTGCGCGAGCGCGCGAGCGCGCCCTACCGCGGCGCCGGCCGCTTCGCCTGGCACTTCGCGCGCGGCAAGATCGGCCACGACCCCGTGTTCCGCCACCTGTTCGCCGCGGGCCTGATCCCGCAGGGCGCCCGGGTCCTCGACATCGGCTGCGGCCAGGGCCTGCTCGCGAGCCTGCTGCGCGCCGGCGCCGCCATGCGCGCGGCCGGCGAATGGCCGCCGGCCTGGCCGCCCGCTCCCGCGCCGGCGCGCATCACGGGCATCGAGCTGATGCCGCGCGACGTCGAGCGCGCCCGCGGGGCGCTGGGCGAGGACGGCCGCACCTCCTTCGTCTGCGGCGACATGCGCACCGAACCCTTCCCGCCCTCCGATACCGTGGTGCTGCTGGACGTGCTGCACTACGTGACGCACGCCGAACAGGACGCCGTGCTGCGCCGGGTGCGCGACGCCCTGGTCCCCGGCGGCCGCCTGCTGCTGCGCGTGGGCGATGCCGGCCGCCGACGCGGCTTCGCGATCAGCCAGTGGGTCGACCGCCTGGTGTGCCGCGCCCGCGGCCACGCCGCACCGCCCGTGCACGGCCGGCCGCTGGCCGAATGGATCGCGCAGCTGCGCCGGCTCGGCCTGCAGGTCGAGGCGCGGCCCATGAGCCAGGGCACCCCCTTCGCCAACGTGCTGCTGGTGGCGCAGCGCCCGTGAGCCGGAACCGAGCATGAATCCCCTGCCCCTCACGCACGCCACGCTCACCACCGCGCTCGGCGCCGGCCTGGCGGAGCACCTGGCCGCGTTGCGGGCGCGGCGCGGCGGCCTGCGGCCCTGCGACTTCGAGGACGTGGACCTGCCGGGATGGATCGGCCGCGTGGACGGCGTCGAGGACGCCCGCCTGCCCGCCGCCCTGGGCGAGTACGACTGCCGCAACAACCGCCTCGCCTGGCTCGGCCTGCAGCAGGACGGTTTCCTGGCGGCGGCGCGGGCGGCCCGCGAGCGCTGGGGCGCGCATCGCGTCGCGGTGCTCCTGGGCACCAGCACCTCCGGCATCCTGCACAGCGAACTGGCCTACCGCCGCCGCGGCCCGGACGGCGCGCTGCCGCCGGACTTCCGCTACGCGCAGACACACAGCACCGCCTCGCTGGCCCGCTTCGTCGCCGAGGCCCTGGGCACGACCGGCCCGGCCTGGGTGGTGTCGACCGCCTGCTCCTCCAGCGCCAAGGTCTTCGGCGACGCCGCCCGCCTGATCGCCGCGGGCTGGATCGACGCCGCGGTGGTGGGCGGCGTGGACAGCCTGTGCCTGACCACGCTCCACGGCTTCCACTCGCTGCAGCTGTTCGCCGCCGACATCTGCCGCCCCTGGGACGCGCAGCGCAGCGGCGTGTCGATCGGCGAGGGCGCGGCCTTCGCGCTGCTGCAGCGCGAGCCCGCCGGCGACGGCGAGCCGCTGGGCCGGCTGCTGGGATTCGGCGAGAGCAGCGACGCCCACCACATGAGTTCGCCGCATCCGGAAGGCGCGCTCGCCGCCGCCGCCATGCGCGCGGCCCTGGCCGGCGCCGGCCTCGCGCCGGGCGACATCGACTACATCAACCTGCACGGCACCGGCACGCCCAGCAACGACGCGGCCGAGGATCGCGCGGTCCAGGCGGTCTTCGGCAACACGGTGCCCTGCAGTTCCACCAAGGGCGCCACCGGCCACACGCTCGGCGCGGCCGGCGGGGTCGAGGCCGTGATCAGCCTGCTGGCGCTGCGGCACGGCCTCCTGCCCGGTGGCCTCAACCTGCGCGAGCGCGACCCCGCCCTGGGCAGCCACTACCTGCAGGCCAACCGCACGCAGGCCCTGCGCCACGTGATGAGCAACTCCTTCGGCTTCGGCGGCACCAACGCCAGCCTGGTCCTGGGGAAGGCGGCATCGTGAGCGACGCCATCGAACTGGGCCTGCTCGGCATCGGCCTGACCGGGCCGGGCCTGCCTTCGTGGGCCGAGGCCGGGCCGCAGCTGCGGGGCGAGGCGCCTTACCTGCAAGCCGCCACCGTCGTGCCGCCGCCGCAGCGCCTGCCGGCGGCCGAGCGGCGGCGCGCCGGCACCGCGGTCAAGCTGGCGCTGCACGTCGCCGACGCGGCCTGCGGCGATGCCGGCCTCGACCCCGCCGGGCTCGCGACCGTGTTCACCTCGTCCGGCGGCGACGGCGCCAACTGCCACGCCCTGTGCGAGACGCTGGCGCACCCGCCGGGTCCCGACCGGCTGGTCTCGCCGACGCGCTTCACCAACTCCGTGCACAACGCGGCGGCCGGCTACTGGCACATTGCCGTGGGCAGCCGGGAAGCATCGACCAGCCTGTGCGCGCACGACGACAGTTTCGGCGCCGGCCTGCTGGCGGCGCTGGCGCAGTTGCCGGGCCTGCGCACGCCGGTGCTGCTGGTGGCCAGCGACACGCCCTACCCCGAGCCGCTGCACAGCACCCGGCCCCTGCCGGACAGCATGGGCGTCGCCCTGGTGCTTGCGCCTGGCGCTCCCGCGGGGGCGACGGCGCGGGCCCGGGCGCGCGTGATGCCGGCGGCCGAATCCGGCCCCGCGACGCGCTGCCGCGACGCGGCGCTGGAAGACCTGCGCGAACACATCCCCGCCGCCCGCGCCCTGCCGCTGCTGGAAGCGATCGCGCGCCGGCAGCCCGCGCGCGTGATCGTGCCCGCGTCGCCGCACCTGTCCCTGGAACTCACGCTGGAGTTCGCACCATGAACGCTTCCGCCCCGCTGGACCACGCCGCCATCGCGGCCCTGATCCCGCACGCCGGCACCATGTGCCTGCTCTCGCGCGTGGAGGCCTGGGACGAGCGGCGCATCCGCTGCATCGCCACCGGCCACACCGGGCGCGACCATCCCCTGCGCACGGCCACCGGCCTGCTGGCCGGCGCCGCCATCGAATACGCGGCGCAGGCGGTGGCGGTGCACGGCGGCCTGCGGGCGCGGACGGCGGGCCACGCCGCCGCCCCGGGCTTCCTGGCCAGCGCCCGCGGCGTCACGCTGCACCGGCTGCGCCTGGACGAACTCGCGGGCGAACTCGCCATCGAGACCGAGCACCTGGCCGGCGACGACCGCCAGCGCCTGTACGCCTTCACCGTGCGCTACGGCGACGACCTGGTCGCCGATGGCCGGCTCACCGTGGTGCTCGACACCGCGCTGCCCGCATGAAGCGCGCGCTCGTCACCGGCGGCAGCGGCGACCTGGGCGGGGCCATCGCGCGGCGCCTGGCGCGCGACGGCCTGCACGTGATCGTCCACGCCAACGCGCGCCTGGAAGCGGCCGAGGCGGTCGCCGCGGGGATCCGCGCCGAGGGCGGCTCGGCGGAGGCCGTCGCCTTCGACGTCACCGATGCGCAGGACAGCGCCGCCGCGCTCGCCCGCGTGCTGGACGCGGGACCGGTCCAGGTCCTCGTGAACAACGCCGGCATCCACGACGACGCCGTGTTCCCGGGCATGCGCGCCGAGCAGTGGCACCGGGTCATCGCCGTGTCGCTGCACGGCTTCTTCCACGTGACGCAGCCGCTGTCCCTGCCCATGGCGCGCACCCGCTGGGGCCGCATCATCAGCATCAGCTCGGTCGCCGCGGTGATGGGCAACCGCGGCCAGGCGAACTACGCGGCCGCCAAGAGCGCGCTGCACGGCGCCAGCAAGTCGCTGGCGCTGGAACTCGCGAGCCGGGGCATCACGGTGAACGTCGTGGCGCCGGGCATCATCGCCTCGGCGATGGCCGACCGCGCCTTCGACCCGGAGGCGATCGCCCGGCTGGTGCCGGCGCGGCGTGCCGGCAGCGCCGACGAGGTCGCGGCGCTCGTGGCCTTCCTCGCCGGGCCCGACGCCGGTTACATCACCGGCCAGGTGATCTCGATCAACGGCGGCATGGCCTGAGCAGCCGGGGCGCCGCGCGCCGGCTCAGGACGGGCCCAGGTACTGGAAGGGCGGCCGGCCGCGCAGGCGCCGCAGCAGCAGCAGGGGCAGCCGCAGGACGAACTCCAGCACCAGCCGCGTGTGCATCCAGGTGAGCAGCGCGTTGTCGCGCAGGTAGTTGAAGTGCGAGACGCCGCCCTCCTCCGGCCGCAGGTACTTCACCGGCGCGTCGAGGTTGACCGGCGCGACCCCGCGCCAGGCGAGGCGCACCACGGCCTCCGTGTCGAAGTCGAAGCGGCGCATCCAGGGCTGCCGCCGCATCACCGCGACCAGGTCGGCGACCGGGTACACGCGGAAGCCGAACAGGGAATCGCCCACGCCGGCGCCCAGCGTCTCGAGGTCGGTCCAGGCATTGGAGATGCGGCGCCCCCGCACCCGCAGCAGCGGCGCCGAGGCGTCGAACACCGGGCGACCCAGGATCATGGCCTGGGGGCGCGCCTGCGAGGCCTGCATGAAAGCCGGGATCAGGTCGGCCGGGTGCTGGCCGTCGGAGTCCATGGTCAGGGCATGGGTGAAGCCGGCCCGCTGCGCCGCCTCCAGGGCGGCCAGCACGGCGCTGCCCTTGCCGCGGTTGACCGGCAGCACGATGACCTTCAGCAGCGGATCCTCGGCCGCCATCTGCTGCAGCCCCTGCGCCGTGCCGTCGGTGCTGCCGTCCACCACGACCCAGACCGGCGCCCAATGGCGGCGCGCCTCGCGCACGGTCTGGTAGACCCTGGCGCCGGTGTCGTAACTGGGGATGACGACCAGGTGCGTACGGGAGGGCGCGGTCACGGGCCCGGGTCCTGGCGCAGCGTTCCCGCCGTGGAATGTCTCCATCGCGTCCATCGATTCACTGCGGTCGATTCTACCGGCGCCCCCCGGGGCCGGAGCGTCGGGCCGGTCCCGCTCAGCCCGCGGCCGGCCGCGCCACCGGCTGCGCCCGCGCCAGCAGGTCCGACAGCGTCGCACAGCGCTCCTGCAGCACCGCCAGGTCCTCCTTGTCGGCGGCCTGCTCCAGGTCGCGGCTGACGCTGCTGGCCGCCCGGAAGCCGTACAGGGCGAGGCTGCCCGCGAGCTTGTGCGCCGTCTCGCGCACCGTTTCCCGCTGGCCGCGGGCGACCGCCGCGGACAGTTCCTCGGCGAGCTGCCGGCGCGAGGACAGGAACTCGGGCATCAGCGGCATCAGCCCCGGCTCCACCCACACGCGGCCGTCGTCCAGCCGCGTGCCGGGCCCCGCCCGGGCGGGGTCCTGCCCGCACAGGACGGCGAACACCTCCTCCCGGGAAGACGGCTTGGCCAGGTAGAAGTCGAAGCCCGCCTCCAGGCAGCGCCGCCGCGTTCCTTCGTCGTCGTGGGCCGAGAAGGCGGCGATGACGCTGGGCGCCTCGCCGCGCTCGCGCTGCAGGGCGCGGATCTGCCGCGCGGCCTCGAGCCCGTCCATGACCGGCATCTCCACGTCCATGAAGATCGCGTCGGGCCGCGCCTCGCGCGCCATCTGCACCGCCACCCGCCCGTTCACCGCCGTGCGCACCGAGAGCGGCGGGCTGGGCAGCAGGCTGCGGAGCACCACGACGTTGTACTCGTCGTCGTCCACCACCAGCACCGACAGCGGCGGCAGCGCCTCGGCCGGCATGCGCGCGATCGGGATCGCCTCGCGGTCGGCGTTCACGCGGACCGGCGGGGCGGCATGCCACAGGGGCAGCCGCAGGGACAGGGTGGTGCCCCCGGGCCCGGAGGCCATGCGCAGCGCGCCGCGCTGCACGCGGGCCATCAGCCGCGCCGAGTAGGCCCCCAGTCCCAGGCCGCCCTGCTTGCCCCAGCTGGCGTACTTCTCGAAGAAGCGGTCGGCGACCTCCGGCGGCACCTGGCCGGCGTTGTGGATGTCCAGGGCGACGGCGTCGCCGTTGTCGTCGCTCACGCGCCACAGGCGCACCCGCACCTCGGCGCCGTCGGGCGAGGCCTCGACCGCGTTCTTCAGCAGGTTGGCGATGGTGGAATAGCACAGGAGCTCCTCGCCTTGCGCGTACAGCGGGGCGGCGGGCAGGTCCTGCACCACCCGCAGCTGCTTGGAGCGTGCATGCGCGTCCAGCTCGCGGGCGACGGTCTGCACGACCGCGCCCAGGTCCACCGCCTGCGCCCGCAGCCGGTAGCTGCCCTCCTCCATGCGGAACAGGTCGAGCGAGAGGTTGACCATGGTCAGCACCCGCAGGGCCGCGCGCTCCACGGTCCCCAGCAGCTCCGCGTCCCGGGGCTGCAGCGCCCCGCGCTCGCGCAGCAGGCGCGGGACGGTGGCGATGCTGGCCAGCGGCGTCTTCAGGTCGTGGCGGGCGATGCGCTCCACCTCCTCGCGCAGGCGGAAGGCCTCGCGCAGGGCCTTGTTCTGCTCCTCCAGCTGGTGCACCAGGGCATCGAGGCGCTCGCGCTGCTCCACCTCGCGCGCATGCTGGGTGGCGGCGATGTGGGAGAAGATGTTGGCGAACGCCACCAGCGCCACCAGCGTGACGGCCACGCGCGCGCTCACCGGGTACCCGAGGTGCATCTCGGTGAGCGGCAGGGTGACCAGGATCAGCGCGGCGTTGAGCAGGTTCGCCTGGCGCCGCGGCAGCATGAAGTGGAACAGCAGGATGCCCGGATAGACCCAGAACACCCCGATCAGGCCGTTGTGGTAGATCGCCGTGGCCAGCCCGAACAGCGAGCCGACGAAGATCACCATGGGCGGCACCGCCATGCCGCGCCCGCGGTAGAGCGACGCCGCGTTGGCCAGCAGGCCCAGCACGAAGCCGCAGGTGACGAAGCCCAGGACGATGCGGTCCTGCAGGAAGTTGTTGACCGCGAACGGTCCCATCAGCAGCACGCCGGCCAGCGACAGGCCGATGAAGATCTTCCGGCGGTGCTCCTCGACGAAGTCCTCGGCGAACTCCCGGGCGGGTTCCTGCGGGGACGGCGGCTGTCCGGGCATGGATCCATTCCTCCTGGTGTCGCCCCATTATGGGGGCGCGCCGGGTGCTGGCAAAGGGAGGAGCCGGGGCGGGCGAAGCTTGCGCGCTACGCCACGGAGCGCCCCCACCCCGGCCCTCCCCCGGAGGGGGAGGGAGAGGGAAGCCTCAGAACGCCGCGATGCCGGTCTGCGCGCGGCCCAGGATCAGCGCGTGGATGTCGTGCGTGCCCTCGTAGGTGTTCACCACCTCGAGGTTCACCAGGTGGCGCGCCACCCCGAACTCGTCGCTGATGCCGTTGCCGCCCATCATGTCGCGCGCGGTGCGGGCGATGTCCAGCGCCTTGCCGCAGGAGTTGCGCTTCATGATGGAGGTGATCTCCACCGAGGCCGTGCCCTCGTCCTTCATGCGGCCCAGGCGCAGGCAGCCCTGCAGGCCCAGCGTGATCTCGGTCTGCATGTCGGCCAGCTTCTTCTGCACCAGCTGGTTGGCCGCCAGCGGCTTGCCGAACTGCTTGCGGTCCAGCACGTACTGGCGGGCGCGGTGCCAGCAGTCCTCGGCGGCGCCCAGCGCGCCCCAGGCGATGCCGTAGCGCGCCGAATTCAGGCAGGTGAACGGGCCCTTCAGGCCGCGCACCTCGGGGAAGGCGTTCTCCTCGGGGCAGAACACCTCGTCCATCACGATCTCGCCGGTGATGGAGGCGCGCAGGCCGACCTTGCCGCTGATCTTGGGTGCCGACAGGCCTTTCCAGCCCTTCTCCAGCACGAAGCCGCGGATGGCGCCGGAATCGTCCTTGGCCCAGACCACGAACACGTCGGCGATCGGGCTGTTGGTGATCCACATCTTGCTGCCGGAGAGCTTGTAGCCGCCATCGACCTTGCGGGCGCGGGTGACCATGCTGGCCGGATCGGAACCGTGGTTGGGCTCGGTCAGGCCGAAGCAGCCGATCCACTCTCCGGTGGCCAGCTTGGGCAGGTACTTCTGCTTCGTGGCCTCGTTGCCGAATTCGAAGATCGGCACCATCACCAGGGAGGACTGCACCGACATCATCGAGCGGTAGCCCGAGTCCACGCGCTCCACCTCGCGCGCCACCAGGCCGTAGCAGACGTAGTTCAGGCCGGCGCCGCCGTACTGCTCCGGGATGGTGGGGCCGAGCAGGCCCAGCGAGCCCATCTCGCGGAAGATGGCCGGGTCGGTGCTCTCGTGGCGGAAGGCCTCCAGCACGCGCGTGGCCAGCTTCTCCTGGCAGTAGGCGCGGGCCGCGTCGCGCACGGCGCGTTCGTCTTCGGTGATCTGCTGGTCCAGCAGGAGGGGGTCGTCCCAGTGGAACGAGGCTTTGGCAGCGGCCATGGCAACTCCGGAAATGTCAGTTCGTCAGGCGGGCAGCACCGCGGTGCATTCGATCTCGACCTTGGCACGATCCTCGATCAGGGCCTTCACCTCCACCGCCGTCATGGCGATGGTGTAGCTGCCGATGATCTCGCGGAACGCCTGGCCCACCGCGCGGGCGGCGGCCAGGTATTCGCGCTTGTCGGTCACGTACCAGGTCATCCGGACGATATTCTCGCCGGATCCGCCGGCGGCCTTCAGCACGTCGGCGACATTCTGCAGCGCCTGGCGGGCCTGCTCGCCGAAGTCGTCGCTATGGAAGCGCTGGTCGGCGTCCCAGCCGATCATGCCGGCGATGAACAGCATGCGGCCCTGCGCCACCACGCCGTTGGCATAGCCCTTGGGCCGCGCCCAGCCTTCGGGGAGGATGGCTTGCGGCTTGTGGTCCTGGTTCATTGTCGAATTTCCTTGAGCAGTTCGCGGGCGATGATCAGTTGCTGCACCTCGGTGGCGCCTTCGTAGATGCGCAGGCTGCGGATCTCGCGGTACAGCTGCTCCACCATCTGGCCGCTCCTGACGCCCAGGCCGCCGAACATCTGCACCGCGGCGTCGATGACCTGCTGCGCGCCCTCGGTGGCGGCCATCTTGGCCATGGCCGCCTCCTTGGTCACGGTGCGGCCCTGGTCGCGCAGCCAGGCGGCGCGGTAGACCAGCAGCGCGGCGCTGTCGATGGTGGTCGCCATCTGGGCCAGCCTGGCCTGGGTGATCTGGAAATCGGCGAGCGTGCCGTCGAACATCTTGCGCGTGGTGGCGCGCTGCAAGGCCTCGTCCAGCGCCCGGCGGGCAAAGCCCAGGGCGGCGGCGGCGACCGAGGTGCGGAACACGTCCAGCGTGCGCATGGCGACCTTGAAGCCCTCGCCGGCGGCGCCGACGCGCTGGGCCAGCGGCACCTTGCAGTTCGTGAACTTCAGGCGGGCCAGCGGGTGGGGCGCGATCACCTCGATGCGCTCGGCGATCTCGAAGCCGGGCGTGCCGGCATCGACGATGAAGGCCGAGATGCCCCTGGCGCCGGGCGCCTCGCCGGTGCGGCAGAAGACCACGTAGAAGTCCGCGATTCCGCCGTTGGAGATCCAGGTCTTCTCGCCGTCCAGGATGGCGTGGTCGCCCTCGATGCGGGCGGCGCACCGCATGGCGGCGACGTCCGAGCCGGCTTCCGGCTCGGACAGCGCGAAGGCGGCGATCGCCTCGCCGCGCGCCACGCGGGTGAGGTACTTGTCCTTCTGGGCGGGCGTGCCCTGCAGGCTGATCGCACCCGAGCCCAGGCCCTGCATGGCAAAGGCGAAGTCTGCCAGGCCGTTGTGGCGGCCCAGGGTCTCGCGCAGGATGCAGATGGCGCGGGTGTCGATGCGGTCGCCCACGGCGTGCTGCAGCCAGCCGGCGGCGCCCAGCTTGCGCACCAGCTCACGGCACGCGGCATCGACGTCGGGGCCGTGGATGTGGGCGACGTGCTCCGCCGCCCACGCATCGAGCTCGCTGGCGAGCGCGCGGTGGCGGTCCTCGAGGAAGGGCCAGTCCAGGTAGGCGCGGTCGCTCATTTCAGTTCCCTTCGAACTTCGGCTTCTGCCTGGCCACGAAGGCTTCGTAGGCGCGGGTGAAGTCCTGCGTCAGCATGCACAGCGCCTGGGCCTGGGCCTCGGCCTCGATGGCCTGCTCGATCGTCATGGCCCATTCCTGGTGCAGCATGGTCTTGGTGATGCCGTTGGCGAAGGTCGGGCCTTCCACCAGCTGGCGCGCCAGGGCCTGCGCCTCCTCCAGCAGCGCCTCGGGCGCGGCCAGGCGGTTGAAGAAGCCCCAGCGCTCGCCTTCCTCGCCGCCCAGCGCGCGGCCGGTGTACAGCAGCTCGCTCGCGCGGCCCTGGCCGACGATGCGCGGCAGCATGGCGCAGGCGCCCATGTCGCAGCCGGCCAGGCCGACCCGGTTGAACAGGAAGGCGGTCTTGCTGCGGGCCGTGCCCAGCCGCAGGTCGGAGGCCATGGCGACGATGGCGCCGGCGCCGGCGCACACGCCGTCCACCGCCGCCACGATGGGCTGCGGGCAGGCGCGCATGGCTTTCACCAGGTCGCCGGTCATGCGCGTGAACATCAGCAGCTCCGGCGCCTTCAGCCGCACCAGCGGGCCGATGATCTCGTGCACGTCGCCGCCGGAGCAGAAGTTGCCGCCCGCGCCGGTGACCACCACCGCGTGCACGTCCGTCGCGTACTTCAGCTGGCCGAACAGGTCGCGCAGCTCCGCATAGGAGTCGAAGGTGAGCGGGTTCTTGCGCTCGGGCCGGTTCAGCGTGACCGTGGCCACGCCTTCGCGCACCTCCCACTGGAAGTGCTGCGCACGGTAGCCCGCCAGCGGCCTGCGGTTGCCGGCCGCCAGGGCCGGGTCGACCCGCTCAGTTGAATCGTTCAATCGTCGTCTCCTGCGGTTGCGCCAGGGCGCGTTCGCGCTCCAGGTTGCGTTCGAGTTGCTGCTTGCCCGAGAGGTACTGCTTCGGCCAGGCCACGTCGTGGTAGCCGATCTTCGCAGCTTCCAGCAGCGCCCAGGCCGGGTTGGCCAGGTGCGGCCGGGCCACGGCGCACAGGTCGGCGCGCCCCGCCGCGATGATGCTGTTCACGTGGTCGGCTTCCGAGATCGCCCCCACGGCCATCGTGGCGATGCCCGCCTCGTTGCGCACCCGGTCGGCGAAGGGCGTCTGGTACATGCGGCCGTAGACCGGCTTCTGCTTCTTGCTCACCTGGCCGGAGGAGCAGTCGATCAGGTCGGCGCCGGCGGCCTTGAAGGCGCGGGCGATCTCCACCGCGTCGTCGGGCGTGATGCCGCCCTCCACCCAGTCGTGCGCCGAGATCCGAACCGACATCGGCTTGTCCGCGGGCCACACGGCGCGCATGGCCCGGAACACCTCCAGCGGATAGCGCAGGCGATTGGCGAGCGAGCCGCCGTGGTCGTCGGTGCGCTGGTTGGTCAGCGGCGAGATGAAGGACGAAAGCAGGTAGCCGTGGGCACAGTGCAGCTCCAGCCAGTCGAAGCCGGCCTCGGCGGCGTAGCGGGTGGAGCGCACGAAGTCGTCGCGCACGCGGTCCATGTCGGCTCGGGTCATGGGCTTGGCCCAGTCGCTCACGCCGTCCAGGTATTGCTCGGGCGACGCGGCGAGCAGCGGCCAGTTGCCCGACGCCAGCGGCTGGTCCTCGCCTTCCCAGGGCACGCGGGTGGAGCCCTTGGGGCCCGCATGGCCGACCTGCATGGCGATCTTCGCGTCGGAGTTCGCGTGCACGAAATCGACGATGCGCTTCCAGCCGTCACGCTGCGCCTCGTTCCACAGGCCCGGGCAGCCGGGGGTGATGCGGGCGTCGGGGCTGGGGCAGGTCATCTCCGCCACCACCATGCCGGCGCCGCCCAGGGCGCGGGCGCCCAGGTGCACGAGGTGATAGTCGGCGGGAAGCCCGTCGACACAGGAGTATTGCGCCATCGGCGAAACCACTACGCGGTTCTTCAGCGTCACGCCGCGCAGGGTGAAAGGCGTGAACATGGGCGGGATCGGCTGCTGCACCGCGGTGCGGTGGACGCCGGCGCGCTCGGCGATCCAGTCCTCGTAGTGCTCCACGTAGGCCTGGTCGCGCAGGCGCAGGTTCTCGTGGCTGATGCGCTGGCTGCGGGTGAGCAGCGAGTAGGCGAACTGCTCGGGCGGCAGGTTCACGTAGCGCGTGACGTTCTCGAACCACTCTGTGGAGTTGCGCGCCGCGTTCTGGATCTTGAGCACCTCCACGCTGCGCACCGCCTGGTAGGTGTCCAGGCCCTTCTTCAGGTCGCCGGCGCTGCCGGCTATGCAGCGGGCCAGCTCGATGGCGTCCTCGAAGGCCAGCTTGGTGCCCGAGCCGATGGAGAAGTGCGCGGTGTGGGCGGCGTCGCCCATCAGCACCACCGGCGCGCGGCCGTTGTGGTGGACCCAGGTGTTGCAGACCACGCGCGGGAACTTGATCCACTGCGCCGAGCCGCGCAGGTGGGCCGCGTTCGACATCAGCGGATGGCCGTCCAGGTACTTCGCGAACAGCTTCTCGCAGAAGGCGATCGACTCCTCCTTCTCCATCTTGTCGATGCCGGCCTTGAGCCACACGTCCTCGGGCGTCTCGACGATGAAGGTGGAGGTGTCGCCGTCGAACTGGTAGGCGTGCGCCTGGAACCAGCCCCAGGGGGTCTCCTCGAAGGCGAAGGTGAAGGCCTCGAACTTCTTGTGCGTGCCGAGCCAGACGAAGCGGCACTTGCGCACGTCGATGTCGGGCTGGTAGCTCGCGGCGTACTTGGTGCGGATGCGGCTGTTGAGGCCGTCGCTGGCGATGATGAGGTCGGCGTCCGGATAGTCCTGGTCGCCCTGGGACTCGGTCTCGAACACCAGCTCCACGCCCAGTTCCTCGCAGCGGCGCTGCAGGATGTTGAGCAGGCGCTTGCGGCCGATGCCGCAGAAGCCGTGGCCGCCCGAGCGCATCCTGTGGCCGCGGATGTTGACCTCGATGTCGTCCCAGTGGTTGAAGGCCCCCAGAATCTCCCCGGCGGTCTGCGCGTCCGCCGCCTGCAGGTTGCCCAGGGTCTGGTCCGAGAACACCACGCCCCAGCCGAAGGTGTCGTAGGGCTTGTTGCGCTCCACCACCCGGATGCGGTGCGAGGGATCCTGCTTCTTCATGAGCAGGGCGAAATACAGGCCCGCGGGGCCGCCACCGATGCAGACGATGTCCATTCGAACCTCCAGGCTTCGATATTTTAAGTTTAAAGCATTTGGGCGTGAACAGGCAAGCGGGGCCTGTTCGTGTTCGATTCCGCCCCCCCCCGGTGCCGGACCGGGCCGGGGTGGGGGTATGCGTCTGGGCGAAATATGAGGAGGAGGAGCGGGCTTCAGCCCGCGGCGGGGGACATTCGCCCAGACGCATACCCCCTCCCTGGCCCGGAACCTAGGCAGAGACCTAAGGGAAAAAGACGACTAGGGCCTGTTAACACAAACCGCGAAGTCCGTCGGCGACCAGCACGAAGCTGAGAAAGCCGAGGAACATCACGTCGAGTTTCTCAAACCGAGAGAAGATGCGCCTGAAGCCTTTGAGGCGGCGGAACAAGCGCTCGA
>JAGWTH010000050.1 GCA_028868995.1 Burkholderiales bacterium
GACCGGCGCGACCGGCGCGAGCTCCAGCGGCGGCAGCTCCAGCGCGGGCGCCGCGGCCGGCGGCGCGGAGACCGTTGGTGCCGCGGCCGGCGCAACCGCCGGCGCTGCCTCCATGCGGCCCATCAGCGGCCGCAGCTCGCCCTGGGCCTCGTCCCACATGAACAGCTTCTTGGCCAGCGCCGGCTGGTAATTCAGCATGTCGATCAGGAAGCCCAGCGCACCGAGGTTGGTGCCCAGCCGGTCGAAGGTGCCGGCGGCGCGCGCCTGCTCCTCCTCGATCTCCGTCTCGATGATGTTCTCGACCTGCTCGCGCATGCGCAGCACGGCCTGCGCGGCATGGTCCAGCCCCAGCACCGACAGCACGCCGCGCATCTGCGCGAGGAAGCCCGGCGCGTCGCGCAGCGGGGCCTTGTCGGCCGGGTTGCGGAAGAACTGGTCCAGCAGCTTCTCGAGCTCGCCCATGGTGCCGCGCAGCTCACCCACCACGCTGCCCATGGTCTGCTTGTCGCTCACGCGCCGGTACAGGTCCTCGACCCAGGGCTCCAGCGGCTCGGGCTGGCCGCCCTGCGCCACCTTCTTCAGGCGCTCGGCCAGGCGCGCACTGCGCTCGGCGAGCTGGTGGTCGTTGGGGTCGATGTCCTGGAAGGCCGCCTCCAGGTACAGCACGGCGGTGGCGACTTCCATCGCCAGCTCCGCGCCCGGCGCCTTGCCGCCCTTCACCACGCCGTCGACCGCGCCGCCGAGCACCTGGGCCAGCGGCTGGCTGGGCGGGTACAGCTTCACCAGCGTGTCGCACAGCCCGTGGAACTGCTCGCCCACGCCCTTGACCTTGTGCGCCTCGCCGCCGGACAGCGCCGACCAGGTCTCCTTGGCGGCGCCGATGCGCTTGCGCAGCTGCGTGAGCAGCATGGGGTCGAAGCGGCCGAAGGGGCTGGTGGCGTAGTCCACCGGCACGGTCTTGTCCAGCCCCCAGCCCTGGCGCACGGCCGCCAGGGCCGGCGCCAGCGCCGGGTCGGCGGGCACGGCCTGGGCGCAGAAGAAAAGCAGGTCCTGCGCCAGCCGGTCGGACACGCCCGGGTCGCCCTTGGCGAGCGAGGCGTACTGCAGCAGCACGCGCGAGGCGGCGCGCTTGACGTAGACGTCCGGCGGCAGCAGGCCCAGCGCGATCGCCTCGAAGTAGCCCGCCGCGACCTTCCAGAAGATCCTCGGCTGCCGGGCCTCCTGCGCGGCGGCCAGGCCCAGGCCGATGTCGGCCAGTTCGCGGCCGGCGGCGGGATCGGCGGACTTGACGATGCGCAGCACCGCCTGGTCCATGCGGGCGCGCACCGCGGGGTCGTAGGCGAGCGCCGGCGCGGCCGGCCCCTGGAGCTCGTTCCAGCGCCAGTCCATGTCCCACAGGTCGGCCGGATGCACCCGGTCGGCGCCGGTGAGGTCCTGGACGTCCTTGTACTGGACGAACAGCGACACGGGCGAGACCTTCTTGCCGCCCAGCATCGCCTCGAGGTATTCGGTCAGCGCGAAGCCGGCGCGCTCCACCTTGGCGGCCGCCGCCTCGGTGCACAGCTCCGGGCGCTCGATGAACTTCTGCACCGCCGCCTCCATGGCGCGCAGGATGCGCGCCGGCGCGGCGAGCCCCACCATCTCCAGCGCGCCCACCGCCTGGTGCATGTGCTGGCGGGCGATGCGCAGCTGGCCGTTGTCGACCGAGGCCATGTCCTCGCCGCGGGCCTGCGCGGCGTCGCGCACGAAGCGGCGCAGCGCCGACGACGCGGACTCGAGGGACTTGCGCAGTTCGTCCAGCACCCAGGCCAGCGGGCCGAGGTCGTTGTTCGCCAGTTCGAGGTCTTGGGCTGCTGCTTGCATGGATTTGCGTCTGTTTCGCGCTTGGCTGGCGGGGTGCGCTCCCGGCGGCCCCGCCCTCGCCTCAAGCGATCTTGAAGCGCGACACCGACTGCCGCAGTTCCTCGGCCATCCGGGTCAGCTCGCGCACCTGCTGCGCCGTCGAACGGGTGCCCTCACCCGTCTGCTCCGTCACCGCGAAGATGTGCTGGATGTTGCCGGCCACCACGTTGGCGGACTCGGCTTCCTTGGAGGCGGACTGGGAGATCTCCTCGATCAGCTCGGCGAGCCGGCGCGACACCTGGTCGATCTCGGTCAGCGCCGTACCGGCGTTGTCGGACAGCTTGGCCCCTTCCACCACGCCCTGCGTGGAGCGCTCCATGGCGGCCACGGCGTCCTGCGTGTCGGTCTGAATGGTCCGCACCAGCGCCGAGATCTGGCGCGTGGCATCGGCGGAGCGTTCCGCCAGGCGCTGCACTTCTTCCGCCACCACCGAGAAGCCGCGACCCGCCTCACCGGCCGACGCGGCCTGGATGGCGGCGTTCAGGGCCAGCACGTTCGTCTGTTCGGTGATGTCCGAGATCAGTTCGGTGATTTCGCCGATCTCCTGGGACGACTCGCCCAGCCGCTTGATCCGCTTCGACGTCTCCTGGATCTGGTCGCGGATCGCGTTCATGCCGCCGATGGCGTTCTGCACGGCGTGCAGGCCGGACTCGGCGGCCTTCAGCGACTGGCGCGCCACCTGGGCCGATTCCTGCGCCTGCCCGGACACCTGGTTGATTCGCGTGGCCATGTCGAGCACCGACTGGCCGGTCTCGCGGATCTCGCGCAGCTGCTCGGTCGAGGCCGCCAGCAGTTCGGTGGAGGTGCTTTCCACCTGCGCCGTCGTCTGCGCCACCTTGGTGGCCGTGTTCTGCACGGCGCCCACCAGCTGCCGCAGTTCCTCCACCGTGTAGTTCACCGAGTCGGCGATGGCGCCGGTGATGTCCTCGGTCACGGTGGCTTCCTGCGTGAGGTCGCCCTCGGCGACCGACTGCAGTTCGTTCATCAGCCGCAGAATGGCCGCCTGGTTGGCGTCGTTCACCCGCTTGGCTTCCTGCTCCTGGCGCTCGGCTTCCTGGCGCATCGTCTCCGCGCGCTCCTGCCGGTTGCGCGAGTCCTGCAGCTGCACGAAGGCCAGGCCCACGGCGCACAGGATGGCGAAGGCCGCGGCGATCACCAGCGCCGCCAGCGCGCCGGCGCCCAGGCCGGTCTGGGCGGACAGCTTGCCCTGCAGGTCCTCCAGCGAACGGCGCAGCGGCTCGCTGTCGGCGATGATCGACGCCTGCGCCTCGCGCGCGGACACCAGGCCCTGCAGGTTGCCCAGGATGGCGCCGGCCTGCACGCGGGTCTGCTCGTACAGCTTCAGCAGCGCGTCCAGGCGCTCGCGGGTCTGCGGATCCCGGGACCCGGCCAGGCGCAGGTCCGCGCTTCCGTCCATCAGGCCCTGGGCGATCTCCTTGAAGGAGTTCAGGTCCTTGCCCAGCAGGAACACGGCCTCCGGCGACACGCCTTCCATGGTCAGGAACTCGTTGGCCGACTTGCCGATGCGCTGCGTCAGCATCACCAGCTGGCCGGCGGCGGAGATCTCGGCGGGGCTGGCGTTCTGCTGCAGCTTGAGCGAGGACACCGTCTCGGCGATCTCCAGCAGGTCCGAGGACTGGCGGTTGATGGTGCGCAGCGCGGTGCCCACCTGGGTCAGGATCTTCTGCTGCGCCAGCACGGTCTTGGCGTTCTTCTCCGCCCGCGTCACCGGCGGCAGGATCTTCTCGAGGTCCGGCAGCAGGTCCTGCGTCACCGGCGTCAGGCTCAGCGCGGCGTCGCCGTCCTTCAGGCCGCGCACGGTCCGCGCCAGCACCTCGGACGACTCCTTCACGTCGGGGAAGGCCTGCGGGCTGCCGATCAGGGCCTGCGACACCGACTTGGCCAGGCGCTGCGACTGCATCAGCGCGTTGCCGGTGCCGGCCACCTGCTTGGCGACCTTGTCCGCCTGGTTCACCGCGTAGATGGCCACGCCGCCCAGCACGACCAGCGACAGCGCCAGCAGCGTGAACAGGGTGCGCTGGTGGGTGACGGTGGTGCGGCGCCCCAGCAGGGGCACCGAGATCAGTTCCGCCTCGTCCACTTCCTCGTCGATCGACTCCTCGCCCAGCTGGGTGTCGCTCTGCGCGCTGGACAGCTCGATGGTCGCGGTGCTCGGGCCCGGGGAGCCCAGGCTCAGCTCCTGGGTCACGGACGGGTCGGCCTCCTCTGCGGTGGGCTTCTTGCCGAACAGGTTCTTCAGTGAAAAGACGACGGACATGGTGTGCCTTCGGGGAGGTCTAAGCGCTGATGCTCAGGAATTGCGGTTGTTGCGACAGCGCCTGGAGGTTGATCTCCTGCCAGTACGCGCCGCTGGCATCGGTGTAGCCGCTGCCGAAGTAGTCGGGCGAGCCCGCGGGCGCCCCGTCGGACGAGACGAAGGCATCGGTGTTGCGCAGGCCCGCGAGGCGGTCGATCAGCAGGGCGCAGTTGACCTCCAGCAGGCCGTTGAGCGCGACCAGGCGCGACTCGGCCCGGCTGGCGTCGGTGCGCTGCGCCGGCGCCTGGCCGGTCACGAAGCTGGCGAGGTCGACGACGCCGTAGAGGCCGCCGCGCAGGTTGGCCACGCCCAGGAACCAGCCCTGGGTGTACGGCACCTGCTGCGCGGGCGTGAACGGGAAGATCTCGCCCGACTGGGCGAGCGGGAAGAGGTACCTGTCGCCGGCGGCCTCGACGGCGAGCCAGCCGGCCTGCACCCCCTCGGCGCGGGCCGCCTGCAGCCGGCTGGCCAGCCGGTTCTGCAGCTCACGAAGGGCTTCGCGGTTGGCCATGGGACAAGCAGCGCCGCCGTCGTCAGCCCAGGGCCTTGATCTTGGCCATGAGCTCGGCGGCGTCCACCGGTTTGGTGATGTAGTCGCGCGCTCCCTGGCGCATGCCCCAGACCCGGTCGGTCTCCTGATTCTTGCTCGTGCACATGATGATGGGCACGTCGGCATACAGCGGGTCGCGGCTGATCGCGCGGGTGAGCTGGAAGCCGTTCTGGCCCGGCATGACCACGTCCATCAGGATCAGGTCGGGCTTCTCCTCGCCGAGGCGGCGGAACGCGTCCTCGGCGCCCTCGGCGGTCCTGACCGCGAAGCCGTGCTTCTGCAGCAGGTCGGTCATGAACATCAGCTCGGTCTTCGAATCGTCCACAACGAGTACTTTGCGGATGGCCATCGCATCTCTCCGTTCTATTTCGGGGCGCCGAACTGCTGCACGGTCTGCAGCAGCTGGTCTTTCGTGAAGGGTTTGGTCAGGTAGTCCTGCGAGCCGACCATGCGGCCGCGGGCCTTGTCGAACACGCCGTCCTTGGACGACAGCATGACGACGGGGACGGAGGCGAACTTGGCGTTGCGCTTGATGATGGCGCAGGTCTGGTAGCCGTCCAGCCGGGGCATCAGGATGTCGCAGAAGATGAGGTTGGGCTCGTAGTCGTTGACCTTCGACAGGGCGTCGAAGCCGTCCTCGGCCAGCATGACCTCGTGGCCCCCCTGCTTCAGAAAGATCTCCGCACTGCGCCGGATGGTGTTGCTGTCATCGATCACCAACACCTTCAATCCAGTGGTGCTCACGTGGCGCCTCCCCTCATCTTGTAACTGCTCAAGGTGCGGCAACCCTCACCGGGGTGTCCCAACGCCGCGATGCATGGCCTCAGATCTGGACCATCTCGAAATCCTCCTTGCGCGCCCCGCATTCGGGACAGGTCCAGTTCATGGGCACCTGCTCCCACGGCGTTCCGGGGGCGATGCCATGCTCTGGCGAACCTGCGGCTTCGTCGTAGATCCACCCGCAAATCAGACACATCCAAGTTCTGGTCGTAGTCTCGGTCACAGCTTAAAGGGCCTTCGTCTAGAATGCAACGATTGTATCTAGGCCCTTTGCCTACTTTTTCCGAGTGGCGCCGCAGGGAAGATCACGGGCCCATGACGAATTCCACACCCTTCGAGAGCCAGCCCTCCGAGCCCGCGGGCGAGGACCCGGGCCCCGTCTGCGTGATGGTGTTCAACGCGAGCGATCCGAGCGGCGCCGGCGGGCTGGCCGCCGACATCACCGCGATCGCCTCGGTGGGCGCGCATCCGCTGCCGGTGGTCACCGGCGCCTACGCACGCGACACCGCGGAAGTGTTCGACCATTTCGCCTTCGACGAGGACGCCGTCGCCGAACAGGCGCGCGGCATCCTCGAGGACGTCCCGGTGCAGGTGATCAAGGTCGGTTTCGTCGGCAGCCCCGAGGCCATCTCCACCATCGCGGAGATCGCCGCCGACTACCCGGACGTGCCGGTGGTCGCCTACATGCCGGCCCTGTCCTGGTGGGACGAAGGCGCCGCGGACCTGTACGAGGACGCCTTCCGGGAGCTCATGCTGCCCCAGACCACCGTGTTGGCTGGAAACCACAGCACCCTGTGGCGCTGGCTGTTGCCGGAGTGGGACAGCGAGCGCAGCCCCTCCGCCCGCGACCTCGCCAAGGCCGCCGCCGACATGGGCGTGCCCTACACCCTGGTGACCGGCCTGCCCCTGCCCGACCAGTTCGTGGAGAACGCCCTGGCCACGCCGCAGGCGGTGCTGGCCAGCGAGAAGTTCGAGCGCTTCGACGCGGTGTTCTCCGGCGCCGGCGACACCTTGTCGGCCGCGCTGGCGGCACTGGTGGCGGGCGGCACCGACCTGCCGGCCGCCGCCGTGGAGGCGCTCGCCTACCTGGACCGCTGCCTCGACGGCGGCTTCCGCCCCGGCATGGGCAACGTGGTCCCCGACCGGCTGTTCTGGGCCCAGCCCGGGAGCGAGGAGAGAGACGACGAGGTCGATGACGACCGCGGCGGCGATGCCTTCGAGCTGCCCGCCCCTGACACCAAGCATTGAGTGCCCACCATGGCCACCGACAAGAACGCAGAACTTTTCGAGCGCGCCCGCGCGCTGATCCCCGGCGGGGTGAACTCGCCCGTGCGCGCCTTCCGCGCCGTCGGCGGCACGCCCCGCTTCGTCCAGCGCGCCCGCGGCGCGTATTTCTGGGACGCCAATGGCGACCGCTACATCGACTACATCGGCTCCTGGGGCCCGATGATCCTGGGCCACGGCCACCCGCGCGTGGTGGAGGCCGTGCAGCGCGCCGTGGAGGAAGGCTTCTCCTTCGGCGCGCCCACCGAGCGCGAGATCGAGCTGGCCGAGGAGGTGGCGAAGCACCTGCCCGCGGTGGAGATGCTGCGCCTGGTCAGTTCTGGCACGGAAGCGGCGATGAGCGCCATCCGGCTGGCGCGCGGCGCCACCGGGCGCAACCGCATCATCAAGTTCGAAGGCTGCTACCACGGCCATGCCGACGCCCTGCTGGTGAAGGCGGGTTCGGGACTGGCCACCTTCGGCCACCCGACCAGCGCCGGCGTCCCCGCCGAGGTGGTGCAGCACACGCTGGTCCTCGAATACAACAACATCGCCCAGCTCGAGGAGGCCTTCGCCGCCCATGGCGAGGACATTGCCTGCGTGGCCATCGAGCCCATCGCCGGCAACATGAACTTCGTGCGCGCCAGCGTGCCCTTCATGCAGCGCTGCCGCGAGCTGTGCTCGCGCCACGGCGCCCTGCTGGTGTTCGATGAGGTGATGACGGGCTTCCGCGTGGCGCTGGGCGGCGCCCAGTCCGTGTACGCGCGGGCGATCCCCGGCTTCGCGCCGGACCTGACGGTGCTGGGCAAGGTGATCGGCGGCGGCATGCCGCTGGCGGCCTTCGGCGGCCCGCGCCGGCTGATGGAGCGGCTCGCGCCGCTGGGCCCGGTCTACCAGGCCGGCACCCTCTCGGGCAACCCGGTGGCCACCGCCTGCGGGCTGGCCACCCTGCAGGAGATCGCGCGCCCGGGCTTCTACGAGGCCCTGGCGCAGAAGACTCGGGCGCTGGTCGACGGCCTGAAGGGCGCGGCGGCGGAGGCGGGCGTGCCTTTCAGCGCGGACAGCGAAGGCGGGATGTTCGGGTTCTTCCTGCTGCCGCAGCTGCCGCGCAACTACGGCGAGGTGATGAAGAGCGACTCGGAGCGCTTCGGCCGGCTGTTCCACGGCCTGCTCGATCGCGGCGTGTACATCGCGCCGGCCCTGTACGAGGCGGGCTTCGTGAGCGCCGCCCACGGCGACGACGACATCGCGCGCACCGTCGAGGCGGCGAGCGAGGTGTTCCGCTCGCTGGCCTGAAGCGGCGTCCTCAGGCCGCAGGCGTAGCGGCCACCTTCCAGATCTTCTTGCGGTTGAGGAGCAGCGGGACCAGGCCGATCGCGATCCCGCCCATGCCCACCAGGTTGGTCACCAGGTCGAAGGTCGGGATGCTGTACAGGGCGATGAAGAACATGAACAGGCCGCTGGCGGCCGGCCACAGCACCTCGGTGATCGCCGGCAGCACGCCGGCGCCCAGGCGGTGGCGGAAGTACCAGGCGCACGCCAGCCCGGTCAGGCCCAGGTAGAAGCAGATCTGGAAGCCGATCGCGGTGATCGAATCCTGCAGGATCACGTTGATCGTCGGCAGGTAGGACGACACGAACAGCAGCACCAGCCCGGCGATCCAGATGAAGAAGATCGCGATGTGCGGCGTCTGCCAGCGCGGGTGCAGCTTCGAGTAGCGGTGGTGCAGCGCGCCGGCGCGGCCCTTGGCGAACAGCGTGCGCGTGAACTGCAGCATCTGCGTCTCCACCGTGCCCACGGTGGAAAGCAGCACCGCGACGATGGCCACGTAGCCCCAGGTCTTGCCCAGCACCTTCTCGGCGATGGCGAAGATGATGTTGGTGTTGTAGTGCTGGATCTCGGCGTCGGACAGGCCCATCAGGGTGATCACGATGAACACCAGGAAGAACACCATCAGGAACACCATGGACCAGAAGGCGGCGCGGCCCGGCGTGCGGCTCGGGTCGCGCGTCTCCTCGCTGAGGTTCATGGTCACGTCCCAGCCGTAGTAGAAGAAGATCGCGACCAGCGCGCCGGAGGCGAAGCCCGCGGGCGTGAAGGCGAAGGGCGAGAACCAGCTCCAGCTGAAAGCATGCACCTGCGCGTGCGGGAACTGCACGAAGGCCATCACGATGATCACCAGCAGGATCACGCCCTCGACGATCGTCATCAGCACCTGCACGTAGCTGGTGAGCTTGATGCCCTTGACCACCACCGCGCTCACGAACGTCAGCCACGCCGCCGCGATGATCGTCACGTAGTGCACGTTGTTCATCAGGTCCGGCCGGAAGATCAGCAGCGTGGCGTTGGCCGCCGGGATCATGGCCGAGACCATGAACACGCAGCACAGCACCAGCAGCGCCCAGCCGGCGAGGAAGCCCAGGGCCGGGCCGAACACATGGGTGACCCAGGCGAAGGAGGTGCCCGCGTTGGCCATCGCCCGGTTCAGGTGGATGAAGGCGAAGGCGATGCCGAACATGATCAGCCCGCACACCAGCACGCTGGCCGGCGAGAGCGTGCCGGCGGTGCCGACGATGGTGGAGGTGGTGATCTCGATGCTGTAGGCGGGCGCGGTGCCCGCGATCCCCATGATTACCGATTCGACGATCCCCAGCGAATCCGCGTTGAGCTTGTCGGCCATGGCTTGCGCGCCGTCTCCATGCGAGGGCCCGTTCCGGGAGATTCCGGCTTGCGGGCGCCGGCCGATTTTCGGGAAATGCGCCGCCGGCGCAAGCGGATTCGCCCGGTCGGTCAGGATTCGGTCGGACGTCCGGGCGCCCGGTCAGCCTCCGGTCAGCCCGGTGTTGCGCGCAGGCG
Organism: Burkholderiales bacterium; assembly: GCA_028868995.1. GTDB lineage: Bacteria > Pseudomonadota > Gammaproteobacteria > Burkholderiales > Burkholderiaceae_C > Ramlibacter. Next base: position 9,669 of record JAGWTH010000050.1, read on the forward strand.
AAATGCCGCCTAGTGGCGGAAGTGCCGCACGCCGGTGAAGACCATCGCGACGCCGCGCTCGTCGGCGGCGGCGATGACCTCCGGGTCGCGCATGGAGCCGCCCGGCTGCACCACGCAGGTGGCGCCCGCGTCCACCACGACGTCCAGGCCGTCGCGGAACGGGAAGAACGCGTCGCTCGCGACCACCGTGCCGTTCATCTCCAGGCCGGCGTTGCCCGCCTTGATCGCGGCGATGCGGGCGGAGTCCACCCGGCTCATCTGGCCGGCGCCGACGCCGATGGTCATGCCGTCCTTGCAGAAGACGATCGCATTGGACTTGACGTACTTGGCGACCTTCCAGGCGAACAGCAGGTCCTGCAGCTCCCGCGGCGTGGGCTGCTTCTTCGTCACCACCTTCAGTTCGGCGAGCGTCAGTTCGCGGTTGTCCGCGGTCTGCATCAGCAGCCCGGAGCCCACGCGCTTGATGTCCATCGCGTTGCGGCCCTGTTCCCAGGCCGTGGCGCCGCCGGGCGGCAGCGCGATCTGCAGCAGGCGCACGTTGGCCTTGCCGGCGAAGACCTGCAGCGCCTCGGGGGTGAAGCCGGGCGCCATCAGCACCTCCACGAACTGCTTCGCCACCGCCTGCGCGCCGGCGCCGTCCAGCGGCCGGTTGAAGGCGATGATGCCGCCGAAGGCCGAGGTGGGGTCAGTCTGGAAGGCCTTGCTGTAGGCCTCCAGCGGGTCCTTGCCCAGCGCCACGCCGCAGGGGTTGGCGTGCTTGACGATCACGCAGGCCGGCGTGTCGAAGCCCTTGACGCATTCCCAGGCGGCGTCGGCGTCGGCGATGTTGTTGTAGGACAGCTCCTTGCCCTGCAGCTGCCGGGCCGCCGCCAGCGAGCCGGGCGCCGGGTGCAGGTCGCGGTAGAACGCCGCCTCCTGGTGCGGGTTCTCGCCGTAGCGCAGGTCCTGGATCTTGACGAAGCGGCCGTTGGCCTGGCCCGGGAAGGGCGAGCGCGAGCCGTCCTCCCGCAGCGAGGACAGGTAGTCGCTGATCGCCGCGTCGTAGTTGCTGATGCGGTTGAAGGCCGCCACCGCCAGCGCGAACTTCGTCGCCTGCGACACCTGGCCGGACGCCTTCAGCTCCTCGACCACCTTGCCGTACTGCGAGGCGTCGGTCAGCACCGCGACGTCCTTCCAGTTCTTGGCGCCGCTGCGCACCATGGCGGGGCCGCCGATGTCGATGTTCTCGATCGCCTCCTCGAGCGTGCAGCCCGGGCGGGCCACCGTCTGCTCGAAGGGATAGAGGTTGACCACCAGGAGGTCGATCGTGCTGATCGCGTACCGGTGCAGGGCCGCCATGTGGTCGGGGTGGTCGCGCCGCGCCAGCAGGCCGCCATGCACCTTGGGATGCAGGGTCTTGACCCGGCCGTCGAGCATCTCGGGAAAGCCGGTGAGCTCGGCCACCTCGGTGACCGGCAGGCCCCGGTCGGCCAGCAGCTTCGCCGTGCCGCCGGTGGAGATCAGGCGCACGCCGGCCGCATGCAGGGCCTGGGCGAGTTCGGCGATGCCGGTCTTGTCGGAGACGGAAAGGAGTGCGTTCATGGTGTCGGGACGGTGCAGCGCGGTCGCCGGCCGCTGCCGGCCGGCCCCGCAGGGTCGTTCATTTCAGGAGCTTGTGTTCGATCAGCTTCTTGCGCAGCGTGTTGCGGTTCAGGCCCAGCCACTCCGCGGCGCGCGACTGGTTGTTGTCGGCCTTGGCCATGACCACCTCCAGCAGGGGCTTCTCCACCACCTTCACCAGCATCTCGTACATCCCGTCGGGCTCGGTCCCGCGCAGGTCGCGGAAGTAGCCCTCCAGGCTGGCACGGACACACTCCTCGATGTGTTTTTTGCTCATGCCTCACTCTTGGCGAGTTCCTCGCTGCACCGGACGACGGCGGCCGGCAGGCGGTCCATCCGCGCGGCAAGCGCATCGAAGAAACGGTTCACGGCGGACAGCTGCGCGGCGCCGTCCTCGATCGTGTTCATCTCCGCGCGGAACGCCTCCCCTCCCGGCAGGGCCCGCACGTACCAGCCGATGTGCTTGCGCGCGCTGCGCACACCGGTGAATTCCCCATACAGCGCGTAATGGTCCTGCAGGTGGGCGACCAGCGCCCGCCGCACCTCGGCCACCAGCGGCGGCGCCAGCTCGGCGCCGGTGGCGAGGAAATGCACGATCTCGCGGAAGATCCAGGGTCGCCCCTGCGCGGCGCGGCCGACCATCACGGCGTCGGCGCCGGTGGCGGCGAGCACCTCGCGCGCCTTGCGCGGCGAGTCGACGTCGCCGTTGGCCACCACCGGGATGCGCACCGCATCCTTGACGGCGGCGATGGTCTCGTACTCGGCCTGGCCCTGGTAGCCCTGCTCGCGGGTGCGGCCGTGCACGGTCAGCATCTGCACGCCGCCCTGCTCGAAGGCGCGCGCGAGCCGCACGGCGTTGCGGTGCTGCGCCGACCAGCCGGTGCGCATCTTCAGCGTCACCGGCACCCCGTGCGGCGCGCAGGCGGCCACCACGGCCTCGGCGATCGCCAGCGCGAGCGGCTCGTCCTGCATCAGCGCCGAGCCCGCCCACTTGTTGCACACCTTCTTGGCCGGGCAGCCCATGTTGATGTCGATGATCTGCGCGCCGCGGTCGACGTTGTAGGCCGCCGCCTCGGCCATCATCCGCGCGTCGGTGCCGGCGATCTGCACCGCCACCGGGCCGGGCTCGCCCTCGTGGTTGGCGCGGCGCGAGGTCTTGAGGCTCGTCCACAGGTCCCGGCGCGAGGTCACCATCTCGCTGACCGCGTAGCCGGCGCCGAAGGCCCGGCACAGCTGGCGGAAGGGCCGGTCGGTGACCCCCGCCATCGGCGCCACGAACACGTTGTTCGCGAGGGTGTGGGGGCCGATGTGCATGGGGTTGCGCGGGGGTGCCGAAAAAAGAGGCACGATTGTAGGCCCGGGACGTTTCAGCGACTGAAATGCCGTGCTTGCCGCAGGTCAAGAAACCGGCATCGGGGCGGCCCGGCCGCGGCCGGCACTCCGATAACATGCCGGCCCATGCCGTCCTGGATGGAAACACTGTTCGCCGTGCTCGCGCTGCCGCAGTACGGCCTCAGCTCCCTGTTCCTCGCCGCCTTCATCTCGGCGACGCTGGTGCCCATCGGCTCGGAGCCGGCACTGGTGGGGCTGCTGCTGCTCAATCCCGACCTGTTCTGGCCGGCCATCGTGGTGGCCACGCTGGGCAACACGCTCGGCGGCATGTTCGACTGGTGGCTGGGTTACGAGGCCCACCAGATCGCCGACAAGTTCGCCCATTCGAAGACCCACCTGAAGGCGCTCGAATTCCTCGAGCGCCTGGGCCCCAAGGCCTGCCTGCTGGCCTGGCTGCCCGTCGTGGGCGACCCGCTGTGCTCCGTGGCCGGCTGGCTGCGCCTGCCTTTCTGGCCCTGCGCCGGCTGGATGCTGCTGGGGAAGTTCCTGCGCTACCTCGTCATGACGCCGCTGGCGCTCTGGGTGCTGCCGCATTGAGCGTCCTCGGTCGCCGGCGGGGTCGCCAGCGCCACGCCGAAGGCCAGCGACAGCAGCAGGGCATACAGCAGCAGCTCGTACCAGCGCACCGCGCGCCGGCGCAGGCGCACGAGCTGGCGTTGGAAGTCGGTCATGCAACGCTCCCGGGGGAGCGCCGATCATCGGCCAGGCGCCTGGCCGATGGCTGTGAAGTCTGCACCGTGCAGGCCCGCGCTCGCGGGCCCGCAGGTCAGGTTCAGAAGCGCTTCGCCCAGCCCAGGCCGAACGAGAACTGGTGCATGCGGATGGTCTCGTTGCCGCCCGCGCCCGCGCCCAGCACGCTGTTGAACATCGACGGCCCGGTCACGCTCTGGCTCGGCGCGACCATCAGGGCGCCGGTGATCTCGCTGTCCTTGCCCAGCGCGTAGGTGAAGCCGGCCGTGTAGTGGTCGGTCGTCACGCCCGGGGCGAGGATGTTCAGCGTCACGTCCTGCGGGTGGATCGGGTTCTGGCCGTGCGCGTAGCCCGCGCGCAGCGTCCACTGCGCGTTCATCTCCCAGGACACGCCCAGCTTGAGCACGTCGATGTCACGCCAGCCGAAGCCCGGCCCCGTGGGCGCGCCCATCGGCGCGCTGGAGGCGCTGGGGTTGCCCACCGAGGTCACCCCCGCGTAGCCGATGCGCTGCCAGTCGGCCGCCACTGTCCACGCCGGCGCCGCCTTGAACGCCACGCCCAGGCTGTAGTTCTCCGGGATGTCGAAGCTGCCGCCGTCGGCGAACAGGCCCGAGTACTTGGAGAACTTGCTCATGTGCATCTTCGGCGAGTACGCCGCGCCGACGCTGACACGCTCGCTCAGCTGGCCGAAGTAGCCCAGGCGCACGCCCACGCCGGTGGAGCTGTCGTAGCCGCGGTTGGTCACGTGGCCCGGCGACTGCGTGAACGGCGGGAAGCCCGGCGCGTTGTCGAAGGCCTGCAGGCCCTCGGCCTTGAAGCGCTGGTAGCCCAGCAGCAGCGACACGCCGACGGCGTGGTGGGGCGCCAGCTTGTACGACGCCGTGGGCGCCACGATCAGCTGCATCAGGTCCACGCCCAGGCCGCCCGCGCCGCACACCATGTTGGCCGCGCCGGCGCCGCAGTTGAAGTTGCCCTGCGGGTAGCTGGTGTTCATGCCGCCGTTGCCGTACACCGTCACGCCCAGCGACAGGTCGGGCCGCACCATGCGGTTGTAGCCGAGGCTGGGGACGCCGAACCATTCCTGGCCGCTGTCCACCTTGCCGTTGAGCGTGGGAAAACCGGCGCCGCTGCGTTCGGCGCTGCGGCGCGGGCTGAACAGGTCCAGCCCGAGGTCCAGGCGGGAACCCGCGAAGACCATGCTCGCCGGGTTCGTGGCGCCGCCCATGGCGTCCTGGGCGAGCGCGGCCGAAGTGCCGCCCATGCCTTCGGACTTGAGTCCATAGCCGTGGGGGAAATAGCCGGTGGTGGCAAATGCGGGCAGCGCCGCGAGGGCGAGCGCGATCGGGGCCAGCGCGGCTGGCCGAAGTGCTTTCATGGGATCCTTCTCCTCGTTATCGTGCGGCGGGATCTTCAAGGTCGTCCCGCCGTCCGGGCCCTGCCGCCGTCGATGCGGCGGCGGGGGGTGCGATGCGCGTCCGGGGACACGCGTCGGCTTGCGGCGCGCGGGCCCGGTCCGGGCCGCGCGCCGCGTACTGCCTCACTCCATCACTGAACGCTCACCAGCGGGCGCTTCTCCGAGGTCCACAGCGACATGGAACCGTCGTACAGGCGGGTCTGGTGGTTGCCCATGATCTCCGACATCACGAACCACGCGCCCGAGGCGAGGTGGCCGGTGTTGCAGTAGGAGATCGAAGGCGCCTTCGGGTCGATGCCGTTGCCCTCCATCAGGGCCTCGTAGACCTTCGGGGAGTGGAAGTACAGCGCGCCGTTGGCGGAGCGGGTCAGCAGCTCGGGAGCCAGGTTCTTGGCGCCGGCCAGGTGGCCGAAGGTCGCGACCGTGGGGGCCTTCGAGGTGCCGAAGTACTGCTGCAGGCCGCGCGCATCGACCAGCTGCATCGTCTTCTTCTCGGTGGCCTCGGCGACCTGCTCGGTGGTGGCCAGGTACTGCGGGCGATCGGCGCCGGCCTTCCAGGTGCCGGTGACCTTTTCGGGCGCGGCGGTGGTCACTTCACGGCCTTCGGCCAGCCAGCCGGCGACGCCGCCGTCCAGCACGGCGACGCGGTCCTCGCCGCGCAGCTTGAAGGTCCAGTACAGGCGCAGCACCTCGTCGATGTCGGCGATCTGCTGGCCCACAGGCACCAGCACGATCGGCTTGTCGGCCATCACGCCGGCGGCCTGCATGCGGGCCTGGAAGTCCGGGCCTTCGGGCGACAGGAACTTCACCTTGCGGTCGCCCAGCATGCGCTCGACGCGGATGTCCTTGAAGTCGACCAGGCGGGCGCCCGCCAGGTGGCCGCCGACGTCGACCAGCGACTTCTTGCCGGTCTTCTTGTCGGTCTCGAACACCGGCTGCTTGCTGAAGGAGGCGAAGTCCGAGCGGACCTCGACGACCTGCACCTCGGGACGGTGGTCGGCGAGCCAGGTGGAATTCACCACCGGGCCGGGCAGCTCGACGGCGAAGGCCGGCGACAGGAAGCCGGCCAGGGCGAGCCAGGCCAGCGGTTTGCGAATGATGCTAGACACAGAGAACATGGTTGTCTTCCTCGGGTGAAATCCGGAGCGCTTCCAAGCGCCCCAGGCGATCGGGCAGCGACACGGGTCGCTGGCTCACGATGTGCAGGGTCCTGTCCTCGAGCGCCGCCGCGCCGGCGGCCAGCCGGCGGTCGCGCTCCTGGAGCAGGTCGACGATCACGTCGTCGTAGAGGGCCACCATCGCCGTCAGCCAGCGCGCCACCGGGGCGAGCGGCCCCCGGGCGCGCAGCGTGAAGCCGGGCAGCAGCGCCGCCAGCGTGCCGGCGTCGCGCCAGGCGTCGCCGGTGACCCAGTGATTGGTGGTGAACAGGCGCAGGGGCAGCCCCTGGGCGTCCAGCGAGATGCCGACCAGGTGCGCGATGGCGCCCGGCTCGCCGGGCGCGGGCACGAACAGGTGGAAGTGACCGTGCTCGCCCTCGGCGCGTTCCTCGGCGGGATGGGCGTGATAGTAGAAGCGGGCGCCGCTCGCGGCGTCGACGTGGTCCCCACGCGGATAGTGGTCCCATTCGACGAAGCGGCGCGCGCCCGCCAGGGCCGCGGCGGCCAGGCTGCGCCCCTGGCTCGCGTAGTGCCACTGCACCGCGAGCACTTCGGTCGCCGCCCGGATGCGGTGGTCCATCAAGCCCGTCCCGAGTGCCTTACTTGGCCGCGCCGCAGGGGTTGGACGAACGCTTCTTGGCGGCGCCGCAGGGGTTGGCGGCCTTGCCGGACTTGGCGGCGCCACAGGGATTCGCAGCCTTGCCGGACTTGGCGCCGCAGGGGTTGGAAGGCGCGCTGGCCGGGGCCTTGGGGGCATCGGCGGCGATGGCCGCGGGGGCGGCGCTCACGCCCGCCATGGCCACCAGCAGGGCGGACAGGCAGACGGTGGAGGTGCGACGGGTAGAGGTCATGGTTCAGGAAGAAGTACGCAGAGTGGAAGAAGACGGCAGCGGGGAGGCATCGAGTGCCCCCTCCGCGCCGGCCACGGCCTGTTCGGCCGTGACGGGGCCCTTGCCGCGGCGCTCGAAGCGCGCCGCCAGCCAGAACACGAAGACCGCGGCGGCGACCATGGCCACGTCGACCACCCAGGGCGACACGTGCAGCAGGGCCGGCAGGGTGTCGGCCGACTTCAGCTCGCCCGACGTGGTCCAGGCCTCCAGGGCGCCGAAGCCGCCGGCGAACACGCCGGTGCCCAGCAGCAGGCCGATGAAGAACACCACCGCGTCCAGGCGGCCGGAGACGACGGCCACCACCGAGGTGCCGGGGCAGTAGCCGCCCACCGCGAAGCCGGCACCGACCAGGGCGCCGCCGATGGCGGCCGCGCCCAGGAAGGCCGCGGGAACATAGATGTCGTCGGCCGCCATGACGCCGGTGCTCGTGAGCACCGTCAGGCCGATGGCCGCGACCACGATGGCGGTGAACATGACCTTGAAGACCGACCAGTCGTTCAGGCGGAACTGCGCGGTGAGCTTGCAGGGGCTGCCGAAGCCGGCGTTCTCCAGCACGTAGCCGAAGAGCACGCCGCAAAGCAGGCCGCTGACGATATCGGGAAGGGCGAACATCACTGGACTCCTCTGATGATGCGGCTCATCACGAGCCCGACGGCGAAGAAGGCGCCGAGGAAGACGAAGGCGGCGATGCCCAGCGTGGCGGCGCCGGACAGGCCCAGGCCGCTGGTGCAGCCAGCGGAGACCCGGGCGCCGAAGCCCGAAGCCGCGCCGCCCACCAGGGCCCACAGCAGGCGCTTGGGCGTGCCGACGGCGCGGGCGCCGTCGAGCTGGACGCGGAAGCGGCCGGCGCGCCAGGCGGCGAACAGGCCGCCGGCGGCCACGCCGACCACCTGCCAGGTGATCCAGCTGGCCAGCGGCGAGCCGTCCTGCAGCAGCGGGCCGAGGTAGGCATTGGAGCGGGCGGCGGCCCCGCCCAGCACCGCGGTGAGGCGGGTGGTGAAGCCGGTGGCGCCCAGGCCGTGGCCGGTCAGCACGAAAGTGAGCAAAAGCACCAGGCCCAGCACGACGCCGGCGACCCAGGGCGACCAGAAAGGCTTCACCGGACGGTGAGCGGAAAGAGAGGTGGATGGCATGGAGTGACTCAAGAAACGAGTTGTTTTATATCATCGGTTGCGAAACTAATAAACTATCGTTTTCGATAAGGTGTGGCGGCCCGCCACGCCGCGGCGCAGCAGGCGGGGGATGCCGGGGATGCGGGAAGCGCCCCGGCGGGCGCCGGGAAAAGGGGTCGGGGGAAGGGGCGCGGCGCGGGGCCGCGGTGTCTCAGACGTTGAACAGGAAGTTCATGACGTCGCCATCCTTGACGACGTATTCCTTGCCTTCGCTGCGCATCTTGCCGGCGTCCTTGGCGCCCTGCTCGCCGCGGCAGGCGATGAAGTCCTCGAAGGCGATCGTCTGCGCGCGGATGAAGCCGCGCTCGAAGTCGGTGTGGATCACGCCGGCGGCCTGCGGCGCGGTGGCGCCGATCGGGACGGTCCAGGCGCGCACCTCCTTCACGCCGGCGGTGAAGTAGGTCTGCAGCCCCAGCAGCTTGAAGGCCGCGCGGATCAGCCGGTTGAGGCCCGGCTCGTCCTGGCCGATCTCGGCCAGGAACATCTTCTTGTCCTCGTCCGCCATGTCGGCAATCTCGGACTCGATCTTGGCGCAGATCGCCACCACGGGCGCGTTCTGCGTGGCCGCGTAGGCGCGCAGCCGGTCCAGGTGCGGGTTGTTCTCGAAGCCGCCCTCGTCCACGTTGCCGACGAACATCGCCGGCTTGGCGGTGATCAGGAACAGCGGCTTGACCAGCGCCTTCTCCTCGTCGGTCAGCGCCAGGGTGCGCACCGGCCGGCCCTCGTTGAGCGCCGCCTGCAGCTTCGGCAGCAGCTGCACCATGCGCGCCGCCTCCTTGTCGTTGCCGGACTTGGCGGCCTTGGCATAGCGCGCCAGGGTCTTGTCCACCGTGCCCAGGTCGGCCAGGCACAGCTCGGTCTGGATCACCTCGATGTCGGCCACCGGGTCCACCCGGCCGGCCACGTGGATCACGTTCGGGTCCTCGAAGCAGCGCACCACGTTCACCACGGCGTCGGTCTCGCGGATGTGCGCCAGGAACTGGTTGCCCAGGCCCTCGCCCTTGCTGGCGCCCGCCACCAGGCCCGCGATATCGACGAACTCGACGATGGCCGGCACGATGCGCTCGGGTTGGACGACTTCCGCCAGCTGCTGCAGGCGCGGGTCGGGCAGCTCCACGACGCCGACGTTCGGCTCGATCGTGCAGAAAGGGTAGTTCTCGGCGGCGATGCCCGCCTTGGTCAAGGCGTTGAACAAGGTGGATTTGCCGACGTTCGGCAGACCCACGATCCCGCACTTCAAGCTCATTTCAGTATCCGGTGGCGAAGGCGGGAAGTGTATGCCATGGCCCAGGGGCGGCGGCCTGCGCTACTCGAAGCGGAACTCGCCCGTCGCCGCCTGGCCCACGCGCAGGGTGGCGTCGAAGCCCTGCACCACGATGGCGTTCATGCCGAAGCTCACCGCGCCGCCCACCCGCTCGTCGCGGCGGTAGCCCTGCAGCGTGTCGCTGACCACGGGGTTGCTCTCGGCGGTGGCCGGGTCGATGTTGGGGATGGGGCAGCGCGGGCAGGGCTTGACCGGGCGCAGCTGCACCTCGCCATCGTCGGTGGCGATGCGGATCAGGCCGAGGCTGTCCTCGTCGTGCGCCTCCAGGCCTTCGAGCACCAGGTTGGGCCGGAAGCGCTCGATGCCCACCGGGGCCTGGCCGGCCGAGCGCAGCTTCTCGTTCAGGCCCTCCAGCGAGGCGGCACTCAGCACCAGCAGCGGATAGCCATCGCTGAACTGGTTCAGCGCCTCGACGCCGCCGGTCCACTTCGCGTTCGAGAGGCGCCGGACCTCGGGGTCGAAGCGCACCAGCCGCAGCCGGCGCCCGAGGAAGTCGGTGAACCACTGGGCGGCGATGTCGCCCATGTCGTAGGCGGGCACCTCCTCGTCCCACAGGCGGACCTTCACCGGCTCCTCCACGGTGTCGATGGCCAGGTGCAGCGCAAGCATGCCGGGGGCGCGCAGCACCACCTCGTGCAGCTTCAGCTGCGGCTTCACCAGGGCCATGCGCGGTAGCTCCCGCTGGGTGACGAACTCGCCGCGCTCGTCCACCACCATCCAGGCACGATCCAGGTCCAGCCCGGTCTCGGTGAGCTGCGCCTCGCGCAGCTCCACGCCGGCGCAGGACTTCACCGGATAGACGAACAGGCGGGCGAGACGGGCGGTGACGTCGGGGGCTTGGCTCATGAGCGTGGATTGTGCCCCGCTCCTACAATCCCCCCATGGCCGCTCCTTACGACGTTTGTATCCGCGGCGCGGGCATCGTGGGCCGGACGCTGGCCTTGCTGCTCGCGCGCGACCGGCTGCGCGTGGGCCTGGTCGACACCCCGCCCGCTCCGGCCTCCGGCACCGGCGACGTGCGGGCCTACGCGCTGAACTCGGCCTCGCGCGAGCTGCTGCTGGCCCTGCGCGCCTGGCCCGACGAGTCCCACGCCACGCCCGTGACCGGCATGGAGGTCCATGGCGACGACGGCGGCAGCGTGCACTTCTCCGCCGAAGCCCAGCACGTGCCGGCGCTGGCCTGGATCGTCGACGTGGAGCCCCTGCTCGCCCGCCTGGCCGAGGCGGTGCGCTTCCAGCCGCAGGTCACGCTGCTGGATTCGCCCGCGCCGGCGTCCCTGACCGTCGTCTGCGAGGGCCGCGCGAGCGCGACCCGCGCCGAGTTCGGCGTGCCCTTCCACGTGGTGGCCTACCCGCAGCGGGCGATCGCCGCCCGCCTCGCCTGCGAACTGCCGCACGGCGGCGTCGCGCGCCAATGGTTCCAGGACGGCAACGTGCTGGGCCTGCTGCCCCTGGGCGGCCCGCAGGGGAACTCCGTGGCGCTGGTCTGGTCTGTCCTGGAGCCCCGCGCGGACGAGCTCATGGCCTTGCCGGCGGGCGAATTCGAGTCGCGGCTGCTGGCCGCCTGCGGCAACGCCCTGGGCCGCATGAAGCTCACGAGCGAGCGCATGGCCTGGTCGCTGCAACGCGCGCAAGCCGAACGCTGGTGCGGGCCCGGCTGGGTGCTGGCCGGCGACGCGGCGCACAACGTGCACCCCCTGGCCGGCCAGGGCCTGAACCTGGGCCTGGCGGACGCGCGGGAGCTGGGGCGGGTGCTGCACGAACGCGAGTACTGGCGCGCGCCGGGGGACGAGAAACTGCTGCGCCGCTACGAGCGCGCGCGCAAGATGGACGTGCTGGCCATGGCCTGGACGACCGACGGGCTGCAGCAACTGTTCGCGCAGCCCGCCGAGCCCTGGGCCTGGCTGCGCAATTGGGGCATGCGCGGTTTCGACCGCAGCGGGCCGGTGAAACGCTGGGTGGCGCGACAGGCGATGGGCCGGGAGCGGCCGCCCTCGGGAATGGAAAGACGATGAAAGCGAATGCGATGCGCACCGGGCTGGCGGCAGCCCTGATGGCCGTGGCCCTGGCGGCCGGGGCGGCGGAGAAGGACCTGGCCCCCACGGTCGCCAACGCGGCGCGCGCGGCGCCGCCGGCCGTGGAGGCGGCCGTGCGCAGGAACCTGCCGGCGCGCATGCCCAACTTCCCGCAGATCGACGAGGTGAGCCGCACGCCGATCCCGGGCCTGTACGAGGTGCGCATCGGCACCGAGCTGTTCTACACCGACGCCGACGGCGCCTACATCATCAACGGCGAGATGATGGACACCAAGGCCCGGCGCAACCTCACCCAGGAGCGCCTGGACAAGCTGCTGGCGATCGACTTCTCCGCGCTGCCGATGAAGGACGCCTTCACCATCGTGCGCGGCAACGGCAAGCGCAAGATCGCGGTGTTCGAGGACCCGAACTGCCCGTACTGCAAGCACTTCGAGCGTGACCTGCAGAAAGTCGACAACGTCACCGTCTACATGTTCCTCTACCCGATCCTGGGCCCCGATTCGGTCGAGAAGTCCAAGGCCATCTGGTGCTCGCGCGACAAGGGCCGCTCCTGGGAAGACTGGATGATCAAGGGCGAGGCGCCCGCCAAGGCCGAGGCGGCGTGCGACGTCGGCGCGCTGGCCCGCAACACCGAATTCGGCCGGAAATACCGCATCACCGGCACCCCCACCCTGGTGTTCGCCGACGGCTCGCGCGTGCCCGGTGCCATCGGCACCGCGCAGATCGAGAAGCTGCTGGCGAACGGCGGCAAGTGAGCGCGGCGCGTCCCGCCGGCCCGCACTACCGGGTCGAGGCGGCCGCCCCTGCCGCCCACCTGTTCCACGCCACGTTGACCGTGCCCCGGCCGCAGGCGGGGCAGCGGGTGTCGCTGCCCGCCTGGATCCCGGGCAGCTACCTGGTGCGCGAGTTCGCGCGCCACCTGCAGAAGCTCTCCGCCCGCCAGGACGGCCGGCCGGTGGCCCTGCAGCAGCTGGACAAGGCAACCTGGCAGGCCGACTGCGCGCCGGACAGCCCGCTGGTCCTGAGCTACGAGGTCTACGCGTTCGACAACTCGGTGCGCACCGCCTGGCTCGACGCCCAGCGCGGCTTCTTCAACGGCACCAGCCTGTGCCTGCGCGTGCACGACCAGGAGCAGCGGCCCCACGAGCTGGAGCTGGTGGCCCCGCGCGCCTTCCCGCACTGGGAGGCCGCCACCGGCCTGCCGCCGCTGAAGGTGGGCAAGCGCGGCTTCGGCAGCTACCGCGCGGCCGACTACGACGAGCTGGTCGACTGCCCGGTGGAGCTGGGTCCCTTCTTCAGCGCCGAATTCCGCGCCGGCGGCGTGCCGCACCGCGTGGTGGTGGCGGGCGCCACCGAGGCTTTCGACGCCGAGCGGCTGGTGGCCGACATGCAGAAGATCTGCGAGACGCAGATCCGCTTCTGGCACGACCGGCGCCGGCCGCCGTTCAGGAACTACGTGTTCCTGCTCAACGCCGTGGACGACGGCTACGGCGGCCTGGAGCATCGCAACTCCACCGCCCTGATCTGCGCGCGCCGCGACCTGCCGCGCCGCGGCGACCCCCGCAAGGGCGACGGCTACGTCACCCTGCTGGGGCTGGTCAGCCACGAGTACTTCCACACCTGGAACGTCAAGCGCCTGCGGCCGGCGGAGTTCGAGCGCTACGACTACACGCAGGAGAACTACAGCAGCCTGTTGTGGTTCTTCGAGGGCTTCACCAGCTACTACGACGACCTGCTGCTGCGCCGCGCCGGCCTGGTCGACGACACCGCCTACCTGAAGCTGCTGACAAAGACCTGCAACCAGGTGCTGCAGACCCCGGGGCGCGAGGTGCAGTCGGTGGCGCAATCGAGCTTCGACGCCTGGGTCAAGTACTACCGGCAGGACGAGAACACCGCCAACGCCACGGTCAGCTACTACACCAAGGGCGCCCTGGTGGCTCTGTGCTTCGACCTCACCCTGCGCCAGGAGGGCCACGCCAGCCTCGACGACGTCATGCGCGCGCTGTGGCGGCGCTGCGAGGCGGGGCCGATGACGGAAGCCGACTTCGCCGCGGTGCTCAGGGAGCTGGGCGGACGCGCCTACACCCGCGAGCTGGCGGCCTGGGTGCACGGCACGCGCGAACTTCCGCTCAAGGACCTGCTGGAGCGCCTCGGCATCTCGGTGCTGGAGGAGCCGGCGCAGCTGCAGCAGCGCCTGGGCATCCGCGCCACCGAGACCCAGGGCATCGTGCTGAAGAACGTCCTGCGCGGGGGCGCGTCCGAACAGGCCGGCTTCGCCGCGGGTGACGAGTGGGTCGGCGTCGAGGTCGCGGGCCAGGGCTGGCGCCTCGCCAAGCTGGACGACCTGCTGCTGTACGCCGGCCCCCATCGCAAGGTGACCGCCCTCGTGGCGCGCGACCGCCGCCTGCTGCGGCTGGAGCTGGCGCTGCCGCCGGCCGTCACCACCTGGCGGCTGGCCCTGCGCGACCCGGCGAGGGCGCAGACGTGGCTCGGCCCGCAAGGCTGAAGCTGGCCCTGCTGGCCGCCCTGGTGCTGCTGGCGCACCTGGTGGGCGTCGAATGGGTCGCGCGCCAGGTCGACGCGGTCTCCGGCCTGAAGCTGATGGTGGCGCCCATGTACACGCGGATGCTCCAGCCCGCCGCGCCGCCGCCCGTGGTG
>JAGWTH010000010.1 GCA_028868995.1 Burkholderiales bacterium
TCGTGTACCTCGGCTCACGGTTTACGCTCCACGCTTCCTCCCCACGCTCGGTCGCCCTCGCGCAGTTGCGCTTCACTTGCCTCGCTGTGGCCAGCTCGGCCGGGGACTTGCACCCCGAAGATCGCGCCCATGCTGGGCGCACAAGCGAAGCGCCGCATCCGCGGCGCTTTTTTTTCGCCGAGAATCCTCCCATGGCGAACGTGCTGCTGATCGAGGACGACGAGGCCCAGAGATTCGTGGCCCGTTTCGCATTGAAGAAGGCCGGCCACGAGGTCCGCGAGGCCGCCGACGGCCCGGCGGGCCTGGACGCGGCGCGCCAGCAGCGCCCCGACGTCATTGTGTGCGACGTGATGATGCCCGGCATGACCGGCTACGACGTCCTCTCGCAGCTGCGTGCCGACCCGGGCCTGGCCACGGTGCCGGTCGTCCTGCTGACCGCCATGTCCGAGCGCCAGCACATGCGCCAGGGCATGACCGCCGGCGCCGACGACTACCTGACCAAGCCCTACCGCCCCGACGAGCTGTGCGCCGCCGTCGACGCCGTGATGGCCCGCCGGCAGGTGCAGGAGGAGGCTTTCCGCAGCTCGGTGTCGGGGCTGGTGGAAAGCGCGCTGGAGCGGCAGAAGGAAGTGCTGGGCCGCCAGTACGAGAACCAGCTGCAGCGCGAGATCAACAAGCGCTGGACCCAGGCCAACCGCGCCACCGACCTGCACTATGCCCGTGCCTTCCTGCTGCTGGCCGACCTGATCGGGCCGCAGGCGGACGACGGTGAGGCGAACCTTGCCGAGCGCGTGAAGCAGGCGCAGCAGGCGGCTCGCGACACCCTGTACCTGTTCGGCGCCACCCAGGTGCTGCCCTACGGGCCCGAGATCATGGCGGTGTTCGAGGCCGACCGCGACACCCTCACCACGCCGGCCGAGATCCGCGTGCTGCGCGCGGCCCTGGCCCTGGCCCGCGGCGTGCCGCGCGAACGGCCCGTCTCGGTGGCCCTGCATGCCGGCGCGGTGGCGCTGGTGGCGGTGACCGACGGCCTGCACGGCGACCAGGGCCACGCCCTGGTGCCCGGCGAAGCCGTCAACGCCGTGGCGGCGCTGGAAGACGCCTCGGCGGAAAACGGCTGGCGCATCGCCGCCACCGCCGCCATGGCCCAGGCCCTGGACGGCCAGGTCCGGCTGGGACGCCAGGCGCGCACCCGGCGCGGTGACGACGCCTTCGAGGTGGTGGGCATCGCCGACGCCTGAGGGCCGCCCCCCGCGTCAGTGGTTCAGGACGAACACCATCCCGAGGAAGCCGACCGACAGCGTGCGGTCGCCCGCGGTGGTGTAGGAAGCCACCCCCACCGAATGGTAGTTGGAGGCGAAGGCCGCCAGGGCCCCGAGGCCGAACACCTGGGCGACCTGGCTGCGTTCCCCGATCGCCTCGCGGATGCGCTGCCGATGCCGTTCGGGCGAGGGATTCAGGACCACCGCCAGCAGCAGCACGCCCGCCAGGACGGCGACGGTGGTCAGGAACTTCTTGCTCATGGAATCTCCGTGAATGGATGAATCAGGCCGCGGCGCCGAAGGCGCCTCGATGGCGGGCGACATAGTCGGCCAGCCGGGTCCACACCGAGGCGTCGCCGCTGACCGCCGCGCTCAGCCGGGAGAACTCCCCTGCGGCGTCCTGCCGCAGCTTCTCCAGCCACAGCTGCCGCAGTTCCTCGAACAGGTGCGGCTCCTCGAAGGGGAACATCCGCGCGGTGGCCTCGATGCACGACGCCGCCGCGTCGGCGCCGATGCGCCGGTAGGCGTCCGCGAACCAGGCATACGGAGGGTTGTTCGGGAAGTCCGCCTCATAGAAGAACTCGAGGCCGCCGGTGTCGATGATGCCCTGGGCCGACTCGATCAGCAGCAGCGTCTGCAGCGGCACCGGCAGCGCCGCGACGTCGCCGCCGGCGGCCTGCAGGCACTCGATGGCGTAGTCGTAGGGCTGGCCGAGGGGGGAACTGGACATGGCGCGAGGTCTGCGGGTTCGCCCCGGCGCGAGGCACGGGGCACGAGTCGGCGTCGATGGCCTATTCGACCAGCTTTCCCAGCGCGTTGTCCACCACCAGCGGCGTTTCGAAGTAGCGGATGCGCGGCTCGCTGCCGTAGGCCGCACGGATGCGTTGCCGCCAGGCGTCGTCGTGCGCGGCCTCGGCGGACGCGCGGTCCAGCCACAGGTAGAAGGCGCCGGCCTGGCCGGCCTGCTCGTCGAATACGAAGGTCTTGCGCACCAGCCTCGGCTCGCGCTGCCAGCGCGGGGCCACTTCGTGCATGCCGGCGACGACTTCCTCCCGCGAAATGCCTTGCGGGAGGTCGAACAGGACGTACTCGGTGATCATGGGTGGATTATGGAGGCCGGACGGCACCGACCGGTCGCACCGCGCGGGCCACGGCGGCGCCGGCCGGGCCGCATCAGCGCTGCGCCCGGTCCTTGGCGTTCTGCGCCTCGATGCGCTCGCGGGCGGCCTGCCAGTCGGCTTCGCTCCAGTCGCGCAGCTCGTAGAAGTTGCCGCCGGTGGCCAGCGCGTTGCCGCCGTCCATCATGATGCTCTGGCCGGTGAGCCAGTCGCACTGCCCCGGCGCCATCAGGAACGCGGCCAGGTTCTGCAACTCGCCCATCTGCCCGGGACGGGCCATGGGGTTGCGCTCGCGGCTGCGCGCGCCCGGTTCCTCGCCGGGATTGAGGCGCTTGCTCATGCCCTCGGTGGGAATCTCGCCGGGGCCGACCGCGTTCAGGCGGATGCCGAAGCGCGCCCACTCCACCGCCAGCGACTTGGTCATCACGTCGATCCCCGCCTTGCTCATCGCCGACGGAACGACGTAGGGACTGCCGTTGTCGACCCAGGTGGTGATGATGCTCATCACGTTGCGGTACGGCCGCTGCGGCGTCCACCGGCCCGAACGCGCCTCGTCCACCCAGCGCTTGCCGACCGCCTGGGTCACGTAGAAGGTGCCGTGGAAGACGATGTTGGCGACGGCGTCGAAGCCGCGCGGCGACAGGCTCTCGGTGGGCGCGATGAAGTTGCCGGCGGCGTTGTTCACCAGGCCGGTGAGGCCGCCGCCGTCCCACAGCGCCTGCACCATCTCCTCCACCGCCTGCGCCACCCGGATGTCGACGCCGAAGGTGTCGATGCGCCGGCCGGGGAACTGCGCGCGCCAGGCCTCGGCGGTTTCGTCGCAGACCGCCTTGCGGCGGCCGCAGATCGCGACGTCGGCGCCCAGCGCCAGGAAGCGTTCGGCCATCGCGCGGCCCAGGCCGGTGCCGCCGCCGGTGACCAGGATGCGCTGGCCGGCGAACAGTTGCGGTGCGTACATGCGGTCTCCTCGCGGGCGACACCCGCTGCGCCGCACTGTAGCAGCCGGACCCGCCCCGACCCGGTCAGCCGCGGCCGATCAGGGCGGCGGCATGGCGCGCGATCATCCGCTCCTCGTCGGTCGGGATCACCCAGGCCGCCACGCGGCTGCCGGGGGTGCTGATGCGGGGGCCGTTCCGGTCGTTGGCCTCGGGGTCGAGCGCCACGCCCAGCCAGGCGGCATCCTCGCACACGCGCCGGCGGATGGCCGCCGCGTGCTCGCCGATGCCGGCCGTGAAGACGATCGCGTCCAGCCCGCCCAGCGCCGCGGCGAGCGAGCCCAGTTCGCGCCCGATGCGGTAGACGAACAGGTCGATCGCGGTGCCCGCGCGCGGGTCGGCGCTGGCCTGCAGCGTCCGCATGTCGCTGGAGATGCCCGACACGCCCAGCAGGCCCGACTCGTTGTAGACCATGCTCTCGACGGCGCGCACGTCCATGCCGCGCTGGTCGATGAGATACAGCACCACGCCCGGGTCGAGCGCCCCGCAGCGGGTGCCCATGGGCAGGCCGTCGACGGCGGTGAAGCCCATGGTGGTGGCGA
Organism: Burkholderiales bacterium; assembly: GCA_028868995.1. GTDB lineage: Bacteria > Pseudomonadota > Gammaproteobacteria > Burkholderiales > Burkholderiaceae_C > Ramlibacter. The sequence continues at coordinate 3,918 of JAGWTH010000010.1, forward strand.
CGCTGCGCCCGCCCCGCAGCGCGCACATGCTGGCGCCGTTGCCCAGGTGCATGACCACCGTGCGCCCGCCGGCGGCCCGCCCGTCGAAGCGCGGCAGCACCGACGCGATGTATTCGTAGGACAGGCCGTGGAAGCCATAGCGCCGCACCCCCTCGGCATGCAGCCGCGCCGGCAGCGCGAACCGCTGTGCCGCATCCGGGTTGCCGCGGTGGAAGGCCGTGTCGAAGCAGGCCACCTGGGGCAGCCCGGGCTGCCGCCGCAGCAGCAGCCGGATCGGCGCGAGGTTGTGCGGCTGGTGCAGCGGCGCCAGCGGCACGAGCTGCTCCAGCGACGCGAGGAGGTCCGCGGTCACCCGCACGGGCCGGGCGTGGTCCAGGCCGCCATGCACCACGCGGTGCCCCATGGCGACCAGCCGGCCGCCGCCCAGGTGCTGCTGCGCATAGGGCAGGAGGTAGTCCAGGGCCGTCTCGTGGTCGAGATGCGCCCCCCCGTCCCAGGACTTCTCCTCCAGCACCCGACCGGCCGCGTCCTTCGCCACGAAGCGCGGGCTGGTGGTCAACCCCTCCACCACGCCATGCAGGGTCAGCTCCAGGCCTTCATCGCGCAGCAGGAACAGCGAGTACTTGATGCTGGAGGAGCCGGAATTGAGGACCGCGATCGCGTCGCTCATGGCCTTCGCCCGCGCCTCACTGGACGGCCTTCGCGATCGTCTCCCGGCGCCCATGCGCCACCAGCACGGCGACCGCGCAGGAAGCGAGCCGCGCCGTCACGGAGTCGGCACGGCTGGTCAGGATGACGGGGACCTTGGCGCCCATGACGATGCCCGCCGCATCGGCGCCGGCCAGGAAGGTGAGGCTCTTGGCCAGCATGTTGCCCGCCTCCAGGTCCGGGACGATCAGCACGTTGGCGCGGCCCGCCACCGGCGAGGCGATCTTCTTGATCGCCGCGGCCTGCAGGTTGATGGCGTTGTCCAGCGCCAGCGGTCCGTCCAGGATGCCGCCCGTGATCTGGCCCCGGTCGGCCATCTTGCACAGCGCCGCCGCCTCGACGGTGGACGGCACCTTGGGATTGACGGTCTCCGTCGCCGACAGGATCGCCACGCGCACCTCGCCGAGCCCGAGCGCGTGGCCGAGGTCGATCGCGTTCTGCACGATGTCGACCTTCTCCTCCAGGGTGGGCGCGATGTTCACGGCCGCGTCGGACACGATCAGGGGCATGTCGTAGGCCGGAACGTCCATCACGAAGCAGTGGCTGATGCGCCGGGCGGTGCGCAGGCCGTCCTCGTGGGCGACCACGGCCGCCATCAGTTCGTCGGTGTGCAGGCTGCCCTTCATCAGGCACTCGGCCCGGCCCTCGCGCACCAGGCGCACCGCCTCCGCCGCCGACGCATGGCTGTGGGGGGTGTCGACGATCTCGTACCTGGAGATGTCCAGTCCCGCCTGGGCGGCCACGCCGCGGATGCGCGCGACCGGCCCGACCAGGATGGGGGCGATGAGGCCCATCTGCGCCGCATCGACCGCCCCGGTCAGGGACGACTCGTCGCACGGGTGGGCCACCGCCGTCGGGATGGCGGGGAGCGCCCTGGCGCGCGCCAGCAGGCGCTCGTAGTTCTCGTGGCTCATGGCCGCATTGTCGGCGACTGCTTCAGAGATGCGGCGGCGTGACCTCCCAGTGCTGCATCACGCGGTCCTGCGCGTCCACGCTCTCCAGCCGCACCCGGAAACCCCACAGGCGGGCCACGTGCTTCACCACCTCCTCGGCGCCGTTGTCCAGCGGCCGGTCGTTGTGGCGGATGTGGCGCAGCGTCAGCGAGCGGTCGCCGCGGGCGTTGACGTTCCACACCTGGATGTTGGGCTCGCGCCAGCCCAGGTCGTGCTGGCGCGACAGGACTTCGCGCAGGCGGCGGTAGCCCTGCTCGTCGTGGATGGCCGAGACCTCCAGCTCCGGCTGGGTCGCGTCGTCCAGGATGGCGAACAGGCGCAGGTCGCGCATCAGCTTGGGCGAGAGGTACTGGCCGATGAAGCTCTCGTCCTTGAAGTGGCGCATCGCGTAGTCGAGCGTCTTGATCCAGTCGCTGCCGGCGATGTCGGGGAACCACTCGCGGTCCTCGTCAGTCGGGTTCTGGCAGATGCGCCGGATGTCCGAGAACATCGCGAAGCCGAGCGCGTAGGGATTGATGCCGCTGTAGGCCGGATGCGTGACCGGCGGCTGGAACACGACGTTGGTGTGCGAGGACAGGATCTCCATCATGTAGCCGTCCGAGAGCAGACCCTCGTCGTACATGGTGTTGAGCAGCGTGTAGTGCCAGAAGGTGGCCCAGCCCTCGTTCATCACCTGGGTCTGGCGCTGCGGGTAGAAGTACTGGGCGATCTTGCGCACGATGCGCACGATCTCGCGCTGCCAGGGCTCCAGCAGGGGCGCGTTCTTCTCGATGAAGTACAGGATGTTCTCCTGCGGCTCCTCGGGGAAGCGCTTGGCCTCCTTCTTGGCCTGCTTGCCCGCCTTGGTCGGCAGGGTGCGCCACAGGTCGTTGACCTGCTGCTGCAGGTAGGCCTCGCGGTCCTTGCGGCGGTTCTCCTCCTCCACCATGGAGATCTTCTGCGGCCGGCGGTAGCGGTCCACGCCGTAGTTCATCAGCGCGTGGCAGGCGTCCAGGGTCTGCTCCACCGCCTCGAGGCCGTGGCGCTCCTCGCATTCGGCGACGTAGCTCTTGGCGTAGACCAGGTAGTCGATGATCGAGCTGGCGTCCGTCCACATGCGGAACAGGTAGTTGCCCTTGAAAAAGGAGTTGTGGCCGAAGCAGGCGTGCGCCATCACCAGCGCCTGCATGGGCATCGTGTTCTCCTCCATGAGGTAGGCGATGCAGGGATCGGAGTTGATCACGATCTCGTAGGCCAGACCCATGTGGCCGCGGCGGTAGCTCTTCTCGCTGGCGATGAAGTGCTTGCCGAAGGACCAGTGGCGGTAGTTCACCGGCATGCCCACCGAGGCGTAGGCATCCAGCATCTGTTCGGCCGTGATCACCTCCAGCTGCGTCGGGTAGGTGTCCAGCCCGAAGCGCTCGGCCGTGCGGCGGATCGCCTGGAAGTAGGTCTCGATCAGCTCGAAATTCCAGTCGGACGGGTCCGGCAGGCGCCGGTTCTCGTCCTTGCGGGCGTCGGAGGGGTGGATCAGCAGTTCCATCAGGCCGTCCCTGCGGGTTGCTTCCTGAACAGGTCCCGGAACACCGGGAAGATCTGCGCGGGGGTGCAGATCTTCTGCATCGCGAAGTGCGGGTTGGCGTCACGCACCCGCGTGTACTCCTCCCACAGGTTCTGGTCCTCGTCGGCGACCTGCACGTAGGCGTAGTAGCGCACCAGCGGCAGGATCTTGTCGTCCAGCAGCTCGCGGCACTTGGAGGAGTCCTGCTGCCAGTTGTCGCCGTCGGAGGCCTGGGCGCCGTAGATGTTCCACTCGCTGCCCATGTAGCGCGCGCGGATGATGTCGTTCATCAGCGTGAGCGCGCTCGACACCACCGTCCCGCCGCTTTCGGTGGCGTGGAAGAATTCGTCCTCCGTCACTTCCGCCGCCTGGGTGTGGTGGCGGATGAAGACCACCTCGGTCTTCTCGTAGTGGCGCGTGAGGAACAGGTAGAGCAGGATGAAGAAGCGCTTGGCGAGGTCCTTGCGCTGTTCGTCCATGGAGCCCGAGACGTCCATCAGGCAGAACATCACCGCCTTGCTGGTGGGCTTGGGTTCGCGCACGCGGTTGCGGTAGCGCAGGTCGAAGGGGTCCAGGAAGGGCACGCGCTTGAGCCGCTCGCGCAGTTCCGCCACCCGCTTGCGCAGCACCTCGACCTCGGGCGGCGGGCCTTCCGGGCGGCTCTCCAGGTCCGCCAGCTGCCGTTCGGCCTGCTTGAGCTCGGCGCGGGCGTCGCCGCCCATGGCGATGCGCCGGGCCAGGCCCACGCGCATCGAGCGCACCACGTGCAGGCTGGTGGGGTTGCCTTCCGAGACGAAGCCGGCGCGGCGCAGCTTCCACTCCGGCACGTCGGCCAGCAGCTGCGTGCGGATCAGGCGCGGCAGGGCGAGGTCGTCGAAGAAGTAGTTCATGAACTCTTCGCGCGAGATGCGGAAGACGAAGTCGTCCTCGCCCTGCCCGTCCGGCGAGGCCCCGCTGCCGCCGGAGCCGCCGCCGCCGCCCTGCGGCCGCTCGATGCGGTCGCCGCGCACGTACTCCTGGTTGCCCGGATGCACCATCTCGCGGCTGCCGCCGGGCGCGTGGCCGAAGATGGGCTCCGAGACATCGCGCTTGGGCAGCGTGATGTCCGCACCCTCCTCGATGTCGCGGATGCTGCGGTCGCCGACCGCCTTGCGCACGGCCTCCTTGATCTGCTCGCGGTAGCGGCGCAGGAACCTCTCCCGGTTGCCGATGGACTTGTTCTTGCCCGAAAGGCGCCGGTCGATGACCTGGTGGAGTTGCGACCGCTCGGAACTGCTCATACGTCCTATCTCTTGTGGCGTCCCCCCGAGGGGGACGCACGGCAGGCACTAAGGAAGGGAGCCATCAGCTGCTTTTCCGGACACGGAGATACCACTCGCACAGCAGGCGCACCTGCCGCCGCGTGTAGCCCTTCTCGACCATGCGGTTGACGAAATCCTCGTGCTTCTTGGCCTCGTCGGCGCTCGCCTTGGCGTTGAAGCTGATCACCGGCAGCAGCTCCTCGGTGTTGGAGAACATCTTCTTCTCGATCACCGTGCGCAGCTTCTCGTAGCTGGTCCACACCGGGTTCTTGCCGGCGTTGTTGGCACGCGCGCGCAGCACGAAGTTGACGATCTCGTTGCGGAAGTCCTTGGGGTTGGACAGCCCCGCGGGCTTCTCGATCTTCTCGAGCTCCGCGTTCAGCGCGCCTCGGTCGAAGATCTCGCCGGTGTCCGTGTCGCGGTACTCCTGGTCCTGGATCCAGAAGTCGGCGTAGGTCACGTAGCGGTCGAAGATGTTCTGGCCGTACTCGGAGTAGGACTCGAGGTAGGCCGTCTGGATCTCCTTGCCGATGAACTCCGCGTAGCGGGCGGCCAGGTGCTCCTTGATGTAGGCCAGGTACTTCTGCTCGGTCTCGGCCGGGAACTGCTCGCGCTCGATCTGCTGCTCGAGCACGTACATCAGGTGCACCGGGTTGGCGGCGACCTCGTTGCTGTCGAAGTTGAAGACCTTGGAGATGATCTTGAAGGCGAAACGGGTGGAGATGCCCGTCATGCCCTCGTCGACGCCGGCGTAGTCGCGGTACTCCTGGTAGCTCTTGGCCTTGGGGTCGGTGTCCTTGAGGTTCTCGCCGTCGTACACCAGCATCTTGGAGAACAGGCTGGAATTCTCCGGCTCCTTCAGGCGGGTGAGCACCGAGAACTGCGCCATCATCTTCAGCGTGCCGGGCGCGCAGACGGCGTCCTTGAGCGAGGAGTTGGCGATCAGCTTCTCGTAGATCTTGACCTCCTCGGTCACGCGCAGGCAGTACGGCACCTTGACCACGTAGATGCGGTCCAGGAAAGCCTCGTTGTTCTTGTTGTTCTTGAAAGCCTTCCACTCGCTCTCGTTGGAGTGGGCCATCACGATGCCGTCGAACGGGATCGCGCCGAAGCCCTCGGTCCCCTTGAAGTTGCCTTCCTGGGTGGCCGTCAGCAGCGGGTGCAGCACCTTGATCGGCGCCTTGAACATCTCGACGAACTCCAGCAGGCCCTGGTTGGCCAGGCACAGGCCGCCGGAATAGCTGTAGGCGTCCGGGTCGTCCTGCGCGAAGCTCTCCAGCTTGCGGATGTCGACCTTGCCCACCAGCGAGGAGATGTCCTGGTTGTTCTCGTCGCCCGGCTCGGTCTTGGCGATGCCGGTCTGTCGCAGGATCGAGGGGTAGCGCTTGACGACCCGGAACTTGCGGATGTCGCCGCCGAACTCCTCCAGGCGCTTGACCGCCCAGGGCGACATGATCTTCTGCGTGTAGCGCCGCGGGATGCCGAACTGCTGCTCCAGCAGCGGGCTGTCCTCCTCGTTGCTGAACAGGCCCAGAGGCGACTCGTTCACCGGCGAGCCCTTCAGCGCGTAGAAGGGGATGTGCTCCATCAGCTGCTTCAGGCGCTCGGCGATCGACGACTTGCCGCCGCCGACGGGGCCCAGCAGGTACAGGATCTGCTTCTTCTCCTCCAGGCCCTGCGCGGCGTGGCGGAAGTGCGAGACGACCTGCTCGATCGGCTCTTCCAGGCCGAAGAAGTCCTTGAAGGCGGGATAGACGCGGATGACCTTGTTGCCGAAGATGCGCGACAGCCGCGGGTCGTGCCGGGTGTCCACCATCTCGGGTTCGCCGATCGCGGCCAGCATGCGCTCGGAGGCGGTGGCGTAGGCCAGCGGCTCCTTCCTGCACAGCTCGAGGTATTCCTCGATCGACATCTCTTCCTCGCGCTTGTGCTCGTAGCGCGCGAGGAAATTGCGGACGACGTCCATGAAGCCTCCTTCGATTCGCACCGCGGCCGAAGCCGCACGGTGCCTCTGCCACCGTACTCCGGCGCCGGCTGCTCACTCAACGCGCCACGCAGTCCGAGCGCCGACTTCACTGTAGGTGAACGGTAGATAAAAACAAGAGGACGGAGTTGCATCGATCACGCAATCGCCATGTAAACGACAGTCCCCGTTCCACCGTTCGCCGCGAGCGTGATCTTCTCCAGGCCGCGCCCGCTTCGGGATCGCCGCCGCACTCGTCATCGCGGACGCGCGGCGCGCTCGCGGCAAGGCTGAGGCATGACGCGTGCCAGAGGGGACCTTGCGCACCGCATCACGAGGGCGCGCGCGCGGCGTCGACGGCGGGCCGTGCGCCGAGGGACTTCCCGCGCGGCCGCGAGTGCGGCATCATGCAGGCAGGGCGCCGTTCGCGGCGTCCCGGTGCCTCGCGGCGCGATGGAACGCGCGGCGAGGGCGAGACTCCGCCCCTGCAGAGGCGCGCGCGGCGCCCGGCGTTGTCGTGTGCGATCGGTGCAAGCCGCTTCGGTGACGGCCTGTTGCACCTGCGGTTCCGGGTGCGCGACGCCCCGGGGCGCCTGCCGCTTCATCAGCTCGACTGTGGCCACGCGCCGGAAACATGCGAATCGCGCGTCTGGCCGCGCTCGCGCAGCGCGCAGCGCGCACCGCACTGATATGAGGCCCTCCGTTGCATGCAAGGCACCCTCGCGGCGTCGGGACGCACCGCATCGGGTCACGGCGGGCGCGCGGCCGCCGCGCGGGGCGGCGGTGAGCGCCGAAGTCCAGCGCCGACCGACCCCGGCGCCCCGACCTCAGGCCTTCGCCCGGTCCAGCCCCAGCAGCCGCACCGCGTTGCCCTTGAGGATGCCGGGCATCACCTCGGGCTTGAAGCCGGCCTCCTCGAAGTCCTTCATCCAGCGGTCCGGCGTGATCAGCGGGTAGTCGCTGCCGAACAGGATGCGGTCCTTCAGCAGCGTGTTGGCGTACTGCACCAGCTGCTTGGGGAAGTACTTCGGGCTCCAGCCGGAGAGGTCGATCCAGACGTTGGGCTTGTGCGTGGCCACCGACAACGCCTCGTCCTGCCAGGGGAAGCTGGGGTGCGCCATCACGATCTGCATGTCGGGGAAGTCGATCGCCACGTCGTCCAGGTGCATCGGGTTGCTGTACTCCAGGCGCAGGCCGCCGCCGCAGCGCATGCCCGAGCCGATGCCGCTGTGGCCGGTGTGGAAGATCGCCGGCATCTTGTGCGCGTTGATCACCTCGTAGATCGGCCAGGCCATCCTGTCGTACGGGTGGTACCCCTGCACCGTCGGGTGGAACTTGAAGCCCTTGATGCCCTCTTCCTTGATCAGACGCTCGGCCTCGCGCGCGCCCATCTTCCCCTTGTGCGGGTCGATGCTGGCGAAGGCGATCATCATGTCGGCGTTGTCGCGCGCGGCCTGCGCGATCTCCTCGTTGGGGATGCGGCGGCGGCCGAGCTTGGACTCGCTGTCCACGGTGAACATCACCAGCCCGATCTTGCGCTCCCGGTAGTAGGCGATGGTCTCCGCGATGGTCGGGCGGCGGTCGGAGCGGAAGTACTTGTCGGCCGCGCGGTCGTACTCCTCGCCGTAGTTGTCGAAGGGGTTCCAGCAGCTGACTTCCGCGTGCGTGTGCACGTCGATGGCGATGAGGTTGGCGTGGTCCATGGTGTCTCCGTGGGAGCCAACTAGGGTAAGCCCTAGGTGGCGGGGATTGAATTCGTTATTGTTTATAACAATAATCCGCCCACTCCGCAAACATCCCATGAGCTCCAACCAAGACATCCAGCTCGAAGTCGACGGCGACGTCGCCATCGTGCGCCTGAACCGCCCGGGCAAGCGCAACGCCCTGTCCGACGGCCTGATCCTGGCCGTGCGCCACGCCTTCGAGAACCTGCCCTCCACCGTGCGCGCCGCCGTGCTCGACGGCGCGGGCGAACACTTCTGCGCCGGCCTCGACCTGTCCGAACTGAAGGAACGCGACGCCGGCGCCGGCCTGCACCATTCCCGCATGTGGCACGCCGCGCTGGAGGAAGTCCAGTACGGCCCGGTGCCCGTGATCGCCGCGCTGCACGGCGCTGTGGTCGGCGGCGGCCTGGAGCTCGCCTCCGCCTGCCACATCCGCGTCGCGGACAGCACCACCTTCTACGCGCTGCCCGAGGGCGCGCGGGGCATCTTCGTGGGCGGCGGCGGCGCCGTGCGCATCCCCCGCCTGATCGGCGCGGCGCGCATGGCCGACATGATGCTCACGGGCCGCGTCTACCAGGCCGAGGAAGGCGAGCGCGCCGGCTTCGCCCAGTACCTGGTGCCCGAAGGCCAGGCCTTCGCCAAGGCACTGGAGCTCGCGAAGCGCGTGGCGCAGAACGCTCCGCTGACCAACTACGCGCTGATGCACGCGCTGCCGCGCATCGCCGAACAGCCGGCCGACCAGGGCTTCCTGACCGAGGCGCTGATGGCCGCTATCGCGCAGAGCGCGCCGGAGGCCAAGCAGCGCGTGCGCGACTTCCTGGAAGGCCGCGCCGCCAAGGTCGGCAAGGGCTGAAGGCACGGGGACCGAGGAGACCAGAGCGAATGAGCACCCCCACGAGTGCCGACGTCCGTTACCGGCCCATGCGCTTCGGCGTCACGCGTGGCGTGCTGCGCGAGGGCGAGGCCGGCGTGCGCTACCTGCGTGCCGAGCAGCCGCTGGAGGTCCATGCCGAGCGCATGACCGACCGCCTGCTGCACTGGGCACGGACCGCGCCCGACCGCGTCTTCATGGCGCGCCGCGTGCGCAACGCCGACGGCAGCCGCGGCGACTGGCAGGCCATCACCTACGGCCAGGCGCTGCAGTCCGCGCGCAGCATCGGCCAGGCCCTGCTGGACCGCGGCCTGGGCGTCGACCGCCCGGTCGCCATCCTGTGCGAGAACAGCCTGGAGCATGCGCTGATGGCGCTGGGCTGCCTCTATGCCGGCATCCCCTATTCGCCGGTGTCCTCGGCCTATTCCACCGTCAGCCAGGACTACGACAAGCTGCGCCACGTGCTGCAGACGCTGACGCCGGGCCTGGTCTTCACCACCGACGCGCGCACCTATGGCCGCGCGATCCGGGCGGCCGTGCCCCCCGACGTGGAAGTGGTGCTGGCCGAGGGCGAGATCGAGGGCCGCGCCACCACGCCCTGGCAGGCACTGCTGGACACCGAGCCCACGCCCGCGGTGGACGACGCCATGGCCGCCACGCACCCGGGGACGATCACCAAGTTCCTGTTCACCTCCGGCTCCACCAAGCTGCCCAAGGCGGTGATCAACACCCACCGCATGTGGTGCGCCAACCAGCAGCAGATGCGCCAGTCGATGCCGGTGCTGGCCGAGGAGCCGCCGGTGCTGGTGGACTGGCTGCCCTGGAACCACACCTTCGGCGGCAACCACAACGTCGGCCTGACCCTCTACAACGGCGGCACCTACTACATCGACGACGGCAAGCCGACCCCGGCGCTGATCGGCGAGACCCTGCGCAACCTGCGCGAGATCGCCCCCACCGTCTACTTCAACGTGCCCACCGGCTTCGAGATGGTGGCCCACGCGATGAAGGCCGACACCCAGCTGCGCCGCAACCTGCTGTCGCGGGTGCGCATGTTCTTCTACGCCGGCGCCGCCCTGGCCCAGCCGGTGTGGGACCTGCTGCACGAGGTGCAGGAGCAGGAGATCGGCGAACGCATCGTGATGGGCACGGGCCTGGGCATGACCGAGTCCTCGCCCTTCGCCGTGTTCATCACCAGCCCCGAGGTGAAGTCCGGCTACCTGGGCCTGCCCACGCCGGGCATGGAGCTCAAGCTGGTGCCCATCGAGGGCAAGACCGAGATCCGCTACAAGGGCCCCAACGTCACGCCGGGCTACTGGCGCAACCCGGAGGCCAGCCAGGACGCGTTCGACGAGGAAGGCTACTTCTGCACCGGCGACGCCGTGCTGTGGATCGACGAGCAGGACTTCCACAAGGGCCTCAAGTTCGACGGCCGCATCGCCGAGGACTTCAAGCTCGCCACCGGCACCTTCGTCAGCGTCGGCCCGCTGCGCGCGAAGATCATCGCCGCGGGCGCGCCCTACGTGTGGGACGCCGTGATCACCGGCCTGAACCGCAACGAGGTGGGCGCGCTGATCTTCCCGACGCCGAAGATCCGCCAGCTGGCGCCCGGACTGCCCGCCGACGCGCCCCTGAAGGAGGTGCTGGAAAGCCCCGCGGTCCAGGCGCACTTCCAGGACGTGGTGGACAGGCTGGCGCGCGAGGCCACCGGCAGCGCCAACCGCGTCGCGCGGCTGCACCTGCTGGAGGTGCCGCCTTCCATCGACAAGGGCGAGGTCACCGACAAGGGCTCGATCAACCAGCGTGCCGTGCTGAAGCACCGCGACGACCTGGTGCAGGCCTTCCACGAGGACCGCCAGCCCTTCACCCTGAAACCCCACAAGGACAAAGCATGAAGATCCAGGGACAGGCCGCGCTCGTGACGGGCGGCGCCTCGGGCCTCGGCGAAGCCACCGCGCGCGAGCTGGCGCGCCTGGGCGCCAAGGTCGCCGTGCTGGACGTCAACCTGGCGCAGGCCGAGAAGGTCGCGGCCGATATCGGGGGCGTGGCCTGCCAGTGCGACATCACCAGCGCCGACAGCATGGCCGCCGCCATCGCCAGGGCGGCCGAAAAGCACGGCCCCGCGCGGATCCTGATGAACATCGCCGGCATCGGCACCGCCAAGCGCGTGGTGCAGAAGGACGGCAGCCCCGCGCCGCTGGAGGACTTCGCGCGCGTGGTGAACATCAACCTGGTCGGCACCTACAACGCCAGCCGCCTGTTCGCCGCCGAATGCGCGAAGCTGCCGCCCCTGGAGGACAACGAGCGCGGCGTCATGCTGTTCACCGCCTCGGTCGCCGCCTTCGACGGCCAGGTGGGCCAGCATGCCTACAGCGCCTCCAAGGGCGGCCTGGTGGGCATGACCCTGCCGATGGCGCGCGACCTGGCGCAGCACGGCATCCGCGTGTGCACCATCGCCCCCGGCCTGTTCGCCACGCCGCTCATGAAGCAGCTGCCGGAGCAGGTGCAGGCCTCGCTCGCGGCCTCCATCCCCTTCCCGCCACGCCTGGGCAAACCCGAAGAGTTCGCCGAGCTCGCCTGCCATATCGTCACGAACACCCACCTCAACGGCGAGGTGATCCGCCTCGACGGCGCCCTGCGCATGGCGCCGCGCTGACCCCTCAACCCAACGCAAGGAGACAAGAAGCCATGAAATTCGTCCGCACCCTGATCGCCGCCGCGGTGGCGCTCACCGCCGCCAGCGCGGCGCTGGCCGACATCAACGTCGGCGTGTCGCTGTCGCTCACCGGCCCCGGTTCCGGCCTGGGCATCCCCATGCAGAAGCAGCTGGCGCTGTTCCCCAAGGAGATCGCCGGCGAGAAGGTCAATCTGATCATCCTCGACGACGCCACCGACCCGGGCAAGGGCGTGAGCAACGCGCGCCGCTTCATCACCGAGGACCACGTTGACCTGATCTTCGGCGGCTGCATCACCCCCGTGTCCGCGGCCATCGCGCCGGTCGCCGCCGAGAACAAGACCCTGCAGATCTCCGGCGCCCCGGTCGGCGTGCCCCCGGGCCAGGACCACTGGCTGTTCCGCCTGCCGCAGGGCAACGACGTGATGGCGCACGCCGTCGTCGGCGAGATGAAGAAGCTGGGCGTCAAGACCATCGGCTTCCTGGGCTACACCGACGCCTACGGCGAGCTGTGGCTCAAGGCCATGCAGCCGGAGGCCGAGAAGAACGGCATGAAGATCGTCGCCGTCGAGCGCTTCGCCCGCACCGACACCAGCGTCACGCCCCAGGCCCTGAAGCTGGTTTCCGCCAACCCCGACGCGATCCTGGTCGTCGCCTCCGGCTCCGGCGCCGCGATGCCGGAGATGGGCATCGTCGAGCGCGGCTACAAGGGCAAGATCTTCCAGACCCACGCCGCGGCCACGCCCGACCTGATGCGCATCGGCGGCAAGGAGGTCGAGGGCACCTACGTGGTCTCCGGCCCGGCCGTCGTCGCCGAGCAGCTGCCCGACAGCCACCCGTCCAAGAAGGTCGCCATCGACTTCGTCACCAAGTTCGAGAAGGCCTACGGCCCGGGTTCGCGCAACCAGTTCGCCGGGCACTCCTACGACTTCGGCATCGTGATGGAGAAGATCGTCCCGATGGCGCTGAAGAAGGGCAAGCCCGGCACGCCCGAGTTCCGCGCGGCGCTGCGCGACTCGATGGAGACCATGGGCCGCACCATCCTGGCCCACGGCGTGATGAACTGGACGCCCACCGACCACTGGGGCTACACGAACGAGACGGGCGTGATGCTGCAGGTCAAGGACGGCAAGTTCGTCGTGGTCAAGTAAGCGCCTTGCCCTTTCGCCTTCCCCCTGCGGGGGAAGGCGGGGATGGGGGCGCACGGCGCGCATCCGAGTCCGTACGCCGCCACCCCGACCCTCCCCCGGTGGGGGAGGGAGCCAGCAGAACCAAGTCACCTCCATGGATTTCTCCATCGCCGGCATCCTCGCGCTGGACGGCCTCACCAACGGCGCCGTCTACGCGCTGCTCGCACTGGCCACGGTGCTGGTGTTCGCCGTCACCCGCGTCATCTTCATCCCGCAAGGCGAGTTCGTCGCCTTCGGCGCGCTCACCCTCGCCCTGTTCCAGGCCGGCAAGGTGCCCGGCACCGTGTGGTTCCTGCTCGCGCTGGCCGTGCTGGCCGCGCTGTCGGACCTCGTCCACGGCTGGCGCCACCATGTCCCCGCGAAGCGCCTGGCCCGCCGGGTCCTGCGCACGCTCGCCTGGCCCGTCGTCGCCTCCGCCGTGGCCGTCTGGGCCGCGCCCCGGGGCTTCCCGCTGCCGGTTCAGGCCCTGCTCACGCTGGCGCTGGTCACGCCCTTCGGCAGCCTGATCTACCGGCTCGCCTACGAATCGCTGGCCGACGCCTCGGTGCTCGTGCTGCTGATCGTCTCGGTGGGCGTGCATTTCGCCCTGGTGGGCCTGGGCCTCGTGTTCTTCGGCGCCGAGGGCTTCCGCAACCCGAGCTTCTGGGACGAGCGCTTCTCCGCCGGCCCGCTCACCCTCACCGGCCAGGCCGTGATCATCTTCCTCGCCTCGATCGCGCTGATCGTGCTGCTTTACCTCTTCTTCGAACGCACCCTCACCGGCAAGGCGCTGCGCGCCACGGCGGTGAACCGCGCCGGCGCCCGCCTCATGGGCATCTCCTCCGCCGGCGCCGGGCGCCTCGCCTTCCTGATGGCGGCGCTGATCGGCGCCCTGTCCGGCCTGCTGATCGGCCCGACCACGACCATCTTCTACGACAGCGGCTTCCTGATCGGCCTCAAGGGCTTCGTCGCCGCGGTGTTCGCGGGGCTCTCCAGCTATCCGCTGGCGCTGGTCGGCGCGCTGGGCGTCGGCCTGCTGGAAAGCTTCGGCTCCTTCTGGGCCAGCTCCTTCAAGGAGGTCATCGTCTTCAGCGCCATCCTGCCAGTGCTGCTGTGGCGCTCGCTGTCCGACCCGCACGGCGAGGAGCATTGATGGCCGCCGCCCGCCGTTTCGCCTTCCCCCTGTTCGCGCTCGCGGCGCTGGGCCTGGCGGCCCTGCCCGTGCCGGACTTCTGGATCACCCAGGGCATCTACATCGGCCTGTACGCGCTGGTCGCCCTGGGCCTGGTGCTGCTCACCGGCGTGGCCGGCCTGACCTCTTTCGGCCAGGCCGCCTTCGTCGGTGTCGGCGCCTACACCGCGGCCGCCCTGGTCGTGAAGCTTTCCCTCTCGCCCTGGCTCGCCCTGCTGGTGGGCATCGCGCTCGCGGTGGCGGCCGCCCTGGTGCTGGGCGCCATCACGCTGCGCATGTCGGGCCACTACCTGCCGCTGGCCACCATCGCCTGGGGCCTGGCGCTGAACTACACCATGGCCAACATGGACTGGCTGGGCAAGTACGACGGCATCCTGGGCGTGCCCGAGCTGCGCCTGTTCGGCCGGGACCTCGGCACCGGCCGCGGCCTGTACGCCCTGGTGTGGGTGATCGCGCTCGCGGCCGCCTGGGGCTGCGCCAACCTGCTGGACTCGCGCCCCGGCCGCGCCATCCGCGCGGTGAAGGACGGCTCCACCATGGCCGAGGCCATGGGCGTCTCGACCTTCCGCTACAAGCTGGTGGTGTTCGTGCTGGCCGCGGTGCTGGCCGCCGTCTCCGGCTGGCTGTTCGCCTTCTTCCAGCGCACGGTCAACCCCTCGCCCTTCTCCATCGCCAAGGGCATCGAGTACCTGTTCGTCGCGGTGCTGGGCGGCGTCTCGCACGTGTGGGGCGCCTTCCTGGGCGCCGGCGTGGTGCGCATCGTCGAGGACCAGCTGCAGGTGCTGCTGCCGCGCCTGTTCGGCGCCAGCGGCAACTACGAGACCATCGTGTTCGGCATCGTGCTGGTGATCGTGCTGAAGTACGCGCCCGATGGCCTGTGGAGCTTCGCGGGACGCCTGCTGCCGCGCGCGGACCGCAAGCGCGACTGGGAAGGCGCGCCCGCCCTGCCGGCGCGCGACAAGCCCGCGCGCGGCGAGCCGCTGCTGCAGGTGGAGGCGGTGCGCAAGCAGTTCGGCGGCCTGACGGCGGTCAACGACGTGAGCTTCGACATCCGCGCCGGCGACATCGTCGGCCTGATCGGCCCCAACGGCGCCGGCAAGTCCACCACCTTCAACCTGATCACCGGCGTGCTGTCGCTGTCCGCCGGCCAGGTGCGCTGGCGCGGCGAGGCCATCGGCGGCCTGCCCTCGCGCGAGATCGCGCGCCGCGGCATCTCGCGCACCTTCCAGCACGTGAAGATGATCCCCGAGATGACCGTGCTGGAGAACGTGGCGCTGGGCGGCTACCTGCGCAGCTCCAGCGGCACGCTGCGCGCCATGCTCCGCCTGGACCGCGAGGAGGAGCGGCGCCTGTTCGCCGAGGCCGAGCGCCAGCTCGCGCGCATCGGCATGGCCGACCGCATGAACGAGCTCGCCGGCAACCTGGCCCTGGGCCCGCAGCGGCTGATGGAGATCGCCCGCGCGCTGTGCACCGACCCGGCGCTACTGCTGCTCGATGAGCCGGCGGCCGGCCTGCGCCACAAGGAGAAGCAGGCCCTGGCCGACGTGCTGCGCCAGCTCAAGGCGGAAGGCATGAGCCTGCTGCTGGTGGAGCACGACATGGAGTTCGTCATGGGCCTCACCGACCGCATCGTGGTGATGGAATTCGGCACCAGGCTGATGGAAGGCACGCCGGCCGAGGTGCAGGCCAGCCCCGAAGTCCGCGCGGCCTACCTCGGAACGGAACATTGACCATGGCCACCACGCCCCTGCTCCAGGTCAGCGACCTGCACGCCGGCTACGGCCGCGCCGAGGTCCTGAGCGGCCTGAACTTCGAGCTGGCCCGCGGCCAGGTCGTCACCGTGATCGGCCCCAACGGCGCCGGCAAGTCCACCACGCTGAACGCCCTGGTGGGCCTGCTGCCGGCGCGCGGGCGCATCGTCTTCGATGGCCAGGATCTGGCCGACACCACGCTGGAAGAGCGCGTGATGCTGGGGCTGGCCCTGGTGCCCGAGAAGCGCGAGCTGTTCGGCACCATGCCGGTGGAGGACAACCTGGTCCTGGGCGGCTTCCGGCCGATGAAGCTGGGCGTGCGGGACTGGAAGTCCGGCCTCGAACGCGTCTACGAGCTGTTCCCGCGGCTGAAGGAAAGACGCGCGCAGCTGGCCGGCACGCTGTCCGGCGGCGAGCGCCAGATGCTCGCCGTAGGCCGCGCGCTGATGGCGCAGCCCAAGCTGCTGATGCTCGACGAACCCAGCCTGGGCCTGGCGCCGCTGGTGGTGCGCGAGATCTTCGCCATCATCGAGCGGCTGCGCGAACAGGGCGTGTCCATCCTGCTGGTGGAGCAGAACGCGCGCGCCGCGCTGCAGGTGGCCGATTACGGCTACGTGCTGGAGACCGGCGAGATCAGCATGCAGGGCCCGGCGCGCCAGCTGGCCGAGGACCCGCGCGTCATCGAGACCTACCTCGGCGCCGGGAGGAAGTCCGCGTGAACGACTACCGCCCCCCGGTGGACGACCACCGCTTCCTGCTGCTGGAGGTGCTGCGCGCCGGCGAGGCGCTGCCTGCCCTGCCCGCCTTCGCCGAGGCCGACGCCGGCCTGCTGGCGCAGGTGATGGAGGAGGCGGGAAAGTTCGTGGGCGAGGTCGTCGCGCCGCTGCAGGCCGCGGGCGACCATCCCGGCTGCCGCTTCGAGGCCGGCCGCGTGACCACGCCGCCCGGCTTCGCCGATGCCTACCGCGCCTTCTGGCAGGCCGGCTGGCCCTCGCTCGCCTGCGCGCCCGAGGACGGCGGCCAGGGCCTGCCCTGGGTGCTGGAAGGCGTGCTGTACGAGATGCTCAGCGCCGCCAACCACGGCTGGACCATGGCGCCCGGGCTGCTGCACGGCGCCTACGAGTGCCTGCGGCACCACGGCAGCGAGGAACTGAAGGCGCGCTACCTCGGCAGGATCGCCAGCGGCGAGTGGCTCGCGACCATGTGCCTCACCGAGCCGCACGCGGGCAGCGACCTGGGCCTGGCGCGCACGCAGGCCCTGCCCCAGGCCGACGGCAGCCACCGCCTGCGCGGCACCAAGATCTTCATCTCCGGCGGCGAGCACGACCTGACCGACAACATCGTGCACCTGGTGCTGGCGCGCGAGCCCGGCGCGCCGGCCGGCCCGAAGGGACTGTCGCTGTTCCTGGCCCCGAAAGTCCTGCCGGACGGGCAGCGCAACGGCGTCGTGTGCGAGCGCATCGAGGAGAAGATGGGCCTGCACGGCAGCCCCACCTGCGTGCTGCGCTTCGACGAGGCCACGGGCTGGCGCGTGGGCGAGCCGGGCCGCGGCCTCAACGCCATGTTCGTGATGATGAACGCGGCCCGCCTGCACGTGGCGCTGCAGGGCATCGGCCTGCTCGACGCGGCCTGGCAGAAGGCGCAGGCCTACGCGCAGGAACGCACCCAGATGCGCGCGCCCGGCGCCCTGCGCGGCGAAGGCGCGGCCGACCCCATCGGCCGCCACCCGGCGGTGCGGCGCATCCTCGACACCGAGCGCGCCTGGGTCGACGGCCTGCGCGTGCTGGCCTACCGCACCGGCATCGAGCTGGACCTGGCGCGCCACCACCCGGAGGCGGCCCGCCGCGCCGCGGCGCAGCAGTGGTGCAGCCTGGTCACGCCGGTGCTCAAGGCGATGTGCACCGAGCAGGGCTTCGGCGGCGCGAGCCGCTGCCTGCAGGTGTTCGGCGGCCACGGCTACGTGAAGGAATGGGGCATCGAGCAGATCGTGCGCGACTCGCGCGTGACCATGATCTACGAGGGCACCAACGAGATCCAGGCGATCGACCTGCTGGCGCGCAAGGTCCTGCCCGACGGCGGCGAGGCCCTCTTCGCGCAGCTGGACGCCCTGGCCGCGCAGCTCGACGCGCGCGACGACGCCGCGCTGCTGGCGCGCTTCGCGGCGCTGCGCGCGCTGACGCAGGAGCTGGCGCAGGCCGCGACGCATTCGGACACCCTCGCGTACGAGGCCGCCGACGACTACCTGCGCGCCGTCGGCCTGGTCCTGTTCGCCTGGGCCTGGCGCGAGATCGCCCGCACGCCCGGCGCCGAGGCCCCGCGCTGGGCCGTCCCGCACGCCGCGGCCGCGCTGCGCATCCTGCCCGAATTCGAGCTGCGCCTGCAGGTCCTGCGCACGCAGTGCGCCCAGGCGCTGGCCGCGCGCCGTCCTGCCGCCGCCTGAGCCCGCCATGCCCCGGCCCGCCGCCCCCTCCCGCCCCGCCCCGGTCGCCGCCGCCGTCGAGGAAGTCGACACCAGCTTCCTCGAGACGCTCCTGGGCTACAACGCGCGCCGCGCCGGACTCGCCGTGATCGACGTGTTCGTGCAGCGCATGGCGCCCTTCCAGCTCAAGCCGGTGGACTTCTCCGTGCTGTCCCTGGTGCGGCACAACCCGGGCATCACCTCGCGCCAGCTGTGCACCGCCCTGGGCATCCTGCCGCCCAACCTGGTGGGGATGATCAACGCCCTGGAAAAGCGCGAGCTGGTAGAGCGGCGCCCGCATCCGCGCGACGGCCGGGCCATGGGCCTGCACCTCACCGTCCCGGGCGAAAAGCTGATGCGCGACGCCGAGCGCACGGCCGCCGAGCTCGAGGCGGCCTTCGCCTCCCGCCTCACCGCGACGGAGCTGCGCACGCTGATCGGCCTGCTCAAGAAGGTCTACCGGCCCGGGTGACGCGCCCCCCGGGGGCCGCCACCCCGCGGGCACCCCGCGGGCCTCCCGCGTTGCGCCATTGTCACGGCGCTATTGTTTGTGTAGCGTCGGCTGCGTACACTGCCTTCCCCGCCGGGTTCCCGCCCGGCGGCCAGGAAAGCCGACCCCGCATGAGCCCCAAGGACAACGCCGCCATCTTCCAGCTGCTCGCGCTGCTGGAAGCGCGCTACGCCATGCGGGTGCTCTGGGCCCTGCGCGACGGCCATCCCCAGACCTTCCGCCTGCTGCAGGACAGCGTGGGCGGGATCACCCCCAACACCCTCAACACCCGGATCAAGGAGCTGCGCGAGGCCGGCCTGATGCAGCATACCGGGGAGGGCTACAGTGTCACCGCGAGCGGCACCGACCTCCTCAAGCGCCTGGCCGACCTGCAGCCCTTCGCCGCCCGCTGGGTGGCTGCCCAGGCGAAGAAGAAGCAACAGCAGGGACCCCATTGATGCAGGAATTCCTCCAGGTGACGCTGCCCGCCGACGCGCAGCAGGCCACGCTGGTCGGCCGGGCCTGGATCGAGGGCCAGGGCCCGCTGCCGGTCAAGCTCGAAGGCGGGCAGCTCGTCGACCTGTCCGCGCTGGCGCCGACCTGCAGCGCGCTGCTGGAGCTGCCCGATGCGGCGGCGGCCGTGCGGGCGCACCGCGGCCCGGTCGTCGGCGACGCCGCCGCCATCATCGCCAACAGCAGCGCCGACCGGCGCCTGGACGAGACGCCCTGGCTGCTCGCGCCTTGCGACCTGCAGGCCATCAAGGCCTCGGGCGTGACCTTCGTCGCCTCGATGCTGGAGCGCGTGATCGAGGAACAGGCGCGCGGCGATCCCGCCCTGGCCGAGTCCGTGCGCAAGGAGGTGGTCGCGGTGATCGGCGACGACCTGTCGAAGGTGCGCCCCGGCTCGCCCGAGGCGGCGCGGCTCAAGCAGGTGCTGCTGGCCAAGAACCTGTGGTCGCAGTACCTGGAAGTGGGCATCGGGCCCGACGCCGAGATCTTCACCAAGTCGCAGCCCATGAGCGCCGTGGGCACGGGCGGCGAGGTCGGCATCCACCCGAAGAGCGAGTGGAACAACCCGGAGCCGGAGATCGTGCTGGCGGTCAACAGCCGCGGCGAGACCGTGGGCGCCACGCTGGGCAACGACGTCAACCTCCGCGACTTCGAGGGCCGCAGCGCCCTGCTGCTGGGCAAGGCCAAGGACAACAACGCCAGCTGCGCCATCGGCCCCTTCATCCGCCTGTTCGACGGGCACTTCGGCATCGCCGACGTCCGCCAGGCCGACCTGTCCATGCTGGTGCTGGGCCCCGAGGGCTTCCGCATGGAGGGCGCCAGCAGCCTGAAGATGATCAGCCGCGACCCGCTGGATCTGGTCGGGCACGCCATCGGGCCCCACCACCAGTATCCCGACGGCCTGGTGCTGTTCCTGGGCACCATGTTCGCGCCGACGCAGGACCGCTTCGGTCCCGGACAGGGTTTCACCCACGCGGTGGGCGATCTGGTCGCCATCTCCACGCCGCGCCTGGGTACACTCGTCAACCGCGTCAACACCTCCGACCGCATCGAACCCTGGCGCTACGGCGTGTCCGCGCTGCTGCGCGACCTGGCCCGCCGCCGCCTGCCCTGACCGAACCCCTCACCGGAGAACAACAACATGATCACCACCCCCAGCGGCCTGCAGTACGAGGACGAGCTCGTGGGCAGCGGCCCGGAAGCCCGGGCCGGCCAGGACGTGCGCGTGCACTACACGGGCTGGCTCTACACCAATGGCGTGCAGGGGGCGAAGTTCGACTCCAGCCGCGACCGCAACGACCCCTTCGAGTTCTCGCTCGGCGCCGGCATGGTGATCCGCGGCTGGGACGAAGGCGTGGCCGGCATGAAGGTGGGCGGCAAGCGCACCCTGGTCATCCCCCCGCAGCTGGGCTACGGCGCGCGCGGCGCGGGCGGGGTGATCCCGCCGAACGCCACCCTGAAATTCGACGTCGAGCTGCTGGAAACGCGCTAGGAGAGCCCCTCCGGCCCGGGGTCCGGCGCCGCGCGCACGCCGGAAACCCCGCACTTTTCCCATTCCCCCGCCTTGAAAAGGGCTTCCCCGCCCCAAGCTGCTGTCGCGTCCGCAAGAACACCAAGCGTTTTCCCCATGTCCCAAGAAGCCCAGAATCCCAGCGACCTGCCCGAGGGCGCGGCGCCGGCCCCCGACGCGGCCGCCAACGACGGCGCCCAGCCGTCCGGGGCCGACTGGCAGGCCCAGGTGGCCGCCCTCAGCGCCCGCAACGCCGAACTGTCCGACCAGTTCCTGCGCGCCCAGGCCGAGATGCAGAACGTGCGCCGCCGCTCCGAGGAGGAAGTCGCCAAGGCCCGCAAGTTCGCCGTCGAGGGGCTTGCCGAGAGCCTGCTGCCCGTCTGCGACAGCCTGGAAGCCGGCCTGCAGCACCCCGACCAGACCCCCGAGCAGATCCGCGCCGGCGCCGAAGCCACCCTGCGCCAGCTGAAGTCGGCGCTGGAGCGCAACAAGGTCCTCGAGATCAACCCGGCGGCCGGCACGAAATTCGACCCCCACCAGCACCAGGCGATCTCCATGGTGCCCGCCGACCAGGAGGCCAACACCGTGGTCTCGGTCCTGCAGAAGGGGTACCTGATCTCCGACCGGGTGCTGCGCCCCGCCCTGGTCACCGTCGCGGCGCCGAAATGAGCGCGGCGGCTTGAATCCCTGACACTTATCCACAACTAGCCAACAGACTGATTCACACCCCGCGCGGGCGTCCAGATACAGGAGAGAAGAAATGGGCAAGATCATCGGCATCGACCTGGGCACGACCAACTCGTGCGTTGCCATCATGGAAGGCAACAACGTCAAGGTCATCGAGAACTCCGAGGGTGGTCGCACGACGCCTTCGATCGTGGCCTACCAGGAAGACGGCGAGATCCTGGTCGGTGCTTCCGGCAAGCGCCAGGCCGTCACCAACCCCAAGCACACCTTCTACGCGGTCAAGCGCCTGATCGGCCGCAAGTTCACCGAGAAGGAAGTGCAGAAGGACATCGACCTGATGCCCTACAAGATCGTCGCCGCCGACAACGGCGACGCCTGGGTGGAGGAGCGCGGCAAGAAGCTGGCGCCCCCGCAGGTCTCCGCCGAGGTGCTGCGCAAGATGAAGAAGACCGCCGAGGACTACCTCGGCGAGGAAGTGACCGAGGCCGTGATCACGGTGCCGGCCTACTTCAACGACTCGCAGCGCCAGGCCACCAAGGACGCCGGCCGCATCGCCGGCCTGGACGTCAAGCGCATCATCAACGAGCCCACCGCCGCGGCCCTGGCCTTCGGCCTGGACAAGCACGGCAAGGGCGACCGCAAGATCGCCGTCTATGACCTGGGCGGCGGCACGTTCGACATCTCCATCATCGAGATCGCCGACGTCGAGGGCGAGAAGCAGTTCGAGGTGCTCTCCACGAACGGCGACACCTTCCTGGGCGGCGAGGACTTCGACCAGCGCATCATCGACTACATCATCACCGAGTTCAAGAAGGAACAGGGTGTCGACCTGTCGAAGGACGTGCTCGCGCTGCAGCGCCTGAAGGAAGCGGCCGAGAAGGCCAAGATCGAGCTGTCCAACAGCACGCAGACCGACATCAACCTGCCGTACATCACGGCCGATGCCAGCGGTCCCAAGCACCTGAACATCAAGCTCACGCGCGCCAAGCTGGAAGCCCTGGTCGACGAGCTGATCCAGCGCACGATCGAGCCCTGCAAGATCGCGATCAAGGACGCCGGCGTGGCCGTGGGCGACATCCAGGACGTGATCCTGGTGGGCGGAATGACCCGCATGCCCAAGGTGCAGGAGAAGGTCAAGGAGTTCTTCGGCAAGGAGCCGCGCAAGGACGTGAACCCCGACGAGGCCGTGGCCGTCGGCGCCGCCATCCAGGGCCAGGTGCTCTCGGGCGAGCGCAAGGACGTGCTGCTGCTGGACGTCACCCCGCTGTCGCTGGGCATCGAGACCCTGGGCGGCGTGATGACGAAGATGATCAAGAAGAACACGACCATCCCGACCAAGTTCGCGCAGACCTTCTCCACCGCCGACGACAACCAGCCGGCCGTGACGATCAAGGTCTTCCAGGGCGAGCGCGAGATGGCCAGCGGCAACAAGCTGCTGGGCGAGTTCAACCTCGAGGGCATCCCGCCGGCCCCGCGCGGCCTGCCCCAGATCGAGGTCACCTTCGACATCGACGCCAACGGCATCCTGCACGTGTCCGCCAAGGACA
The DNA here is from genome assembly GCA_028868995.1 of Burkholderiales bacterium. Lineage (GTDB taxonomy): Bacteria > Pseudomonadota > Gammaproteobacteria > Burkholderiales > Burkholderiaceae_C > Ramlibacter. The sequence goes on from JAGWTH010000010.1 coordinate 26,966, forward strand.
AGGGCACGGGCAAGGAGAACAAGATCACCATCAAGGCGAACTCCGGCCTGACCGAGGCCGAGATCGAGAAGATGGTGAAGGACGCCGAGCAGAACGCCGCGGACGACCAGAAGAAGCTGGAGCTGGTGCAGGCCCGAAACCAGGGCGACGCCATGCTGCACAGCGTGCGCAAGAGCCTCACGGAGTACGGCGACAAGATCGACGCCGGCGAGAAGGCGAAGATCGAGGCGGCCGCCAAGGAGCTCGAAGAGACGCTGAAGTCCGACGACAAGGCGACCATCGAGGCCAAGACCAACGCGCTGATGGCGGCCAGCCAGAAGCTGGGCGAGCAGATGTATGCCGCCCAGCAGGCCGCCGGCGGCGCGGGTGCTGCCCCGGGCGCCGAGGCCCAGGCGGGCGCGTCCTCCGGCCCCGCGAACGACGACAACGTCGTCGACGCGGAAGTGAAGGAAGTCAAGAAGGGCTGACGCCGGTTCCCACGGATCGCCGCGTTCGACGGATTCCCGTCAACGCGGCGTTTTCGCTGTAGCACCTAGAGAACGATGGCCACGAAACGCGATTACTACGAAGTCCTGGGCGTCCCCAAGAACGCGTCCGAGGACGAGATCAAGAAGGCTTATCGCAAGCTGGCGATGAAGTACCACCCTGACCGCAACCAGGGGGAAGGCGCCAAGGATGCCGAGGCCCGGTTCAAGGAGGCGAAGGAAGCGTACGAGATGCTCTCGGACGCGGAGAAGCGCTCCGCCTACGACCAGTTCGGCCACGCCGGCGTGGACCCGAACATGCGCGGCGGCCCGGGCGCGGAAGGCTTCGGCGGCTTCGCCGAGGCCTTCGGCGACATCTTCGGCGACATCTTCGGCCAGGCCCGGGGCGGCGGCGGCCGCGGCGGGCGCCAGGTCTACCGGGGCAGCGACCTGTCGTACGCGATGGAGATCTCCCTGGAAGAGGCGGCGAAGGGCAAGGACGCCCAGATCCGCATCCCTTCCTGGGACGAATGCGAGACCTGCCACGGTACCGGCGCCAAGCCGGGCACCCAGGCGAAGACCTGCACCACCTGCCACGGCCAGGGCGTGGTGCAGATGCGCCAGGGCTTCTTCAGCGTGCAGCAGACCTGCCCGCACTGCCGCGGCACCGGCAAGATCATCCCCGAGCCCTGCCAGACCTGCCACGGCCAGGGCAAGGTCAAGCGCCAGAAGACGCTGGAGGTGAAGATCCCGGCCGGCATCGACGACGGCATGCGCATCCGCAGCGCCGGCAACGGCGAACCGGGCACCAACGGCGGCCCGCCGGGCGACCTGTTCATCGAGATCCGGCTGAAGAAGCACGCGATCTTCGAGCGCGACGGCGACGACCTGCACTGCGTGGTGCCCGTGAGCATCGCGCGCGCGGCGCTGGGCGGCGAGATCGAGGTGCCCACGCTGGACGGCAAGGCGGCGATCGACATCCCCGAGGGCACCCAGGCCGGCAAGCAGTTCCGCCTGCGCGGCAAGGGCATCAAGGGGGTGCGTTCCAGCTATGCGGGCGACCTGTACTGCCACATCGCCGTGGAGACGCCGGTGAAGCTCACCGAGCACCAGCGCAAGCTGCTGCGCGAACTCGACGAGTCCCTGAAGAAGGGCGGCGCCAAGCACTCGCCGAGCGAGGAGTCCTGGACGGACAAGCTGAAGGGCTTTTTCAGCGCCTAGCGGGTAAAAGCCGAAGCTTGTGAAAAAGGCGGCCGGCAGGCCGCTTTTTTCGTCCGCGCGGCAGACTGTGTGGTGGCCGCAGGACACCCGCCCTGCGGCGACGCTTCTGCAAGGTGCCAAGCGCCGGGCTGCGGGCCACAATCCCTCCATGGCCCTCAAGCTGTTCCGCACGACCGGCTATTCGACCCTGCTGATGCCGGGCGAGACCCGGGTCGCGCCGCATCCGGCGCGGCTGGTGCTGCGCGGCAGCCTGTGGCTGGCGATCGCCTGCAACGTGGGCGTGTGGCGCCTGCTGGCGCATGGCGGGGACTGGCGCGAGGCGATCGCCTCGGTGCTCCTCATCGGCGGCGCCAGCGGTGTCGTGCTGAGCCTGTTCGGCTGGCGGCGCACCCTCAAGCCGGCGCTCACGCTCGCCTTCCTCGCGGGTGCGGTGCTGGCCACCGGGCTGTGGAGCCAGCAGTTGCCGATCGCATCGGCCTGGCAGGGCCCGCCTTCCACCTGGCTGCCGGGCTGGACCAGCTTCATGCGCTGGCAGGCCCTGGCACTGCTGTTCCTGCTGGCGGTGGTGCCGATCGTCTCGGCCTGGAACGCCCAGGCGCGTCGCCTGTCCGGTCCGGCGCAGTTGAAATCCAACCTGCTGGGCGCCGGCCTCGCGGCAGCCGTCCTGGCGATCGGCGTGCTGCTGGCTCACTGAGGCCTTCCGTATTCATCGGTCGCCGTGACCGTGCCCGCCCCTACGTAGAATCCCCCGGTCACGCATTTGTGCCAATGGATAGACTGGGCTCGTGATGCACTGCATCGCACGTGAGAGCCATTTCAGGATTCCACTCGCCTCCGCTCGCGGAGGCATTTTTTTTGCCCGGGCCGCGCGTGTATAGTGGGGTTGCATTGGTACCCATGCGATGGGCGCCACGGCGCGCGGCGACCGCGCGAGGAGACCCCATGGCAAGCGCGACGCATCGCCCCCCGCTCGAACGCAACCCTTCGCTGCGCGCCGACCCCGGCGACCGGCCCGACCTGCGCCGCGGCTCGCGCGCCGGGCGCTACGCCCTGCTCCTGCTCGCGCTGCTGGCCGGCGCGGCGGCGGCCTGGTACTGGTGGCAGCACCAGGCCGCCGAGCCGCCCCCGCCGGCTGCCCCGGTGACGGTGCGGGAGCCCGCGGCCCCTGCCCCGGCTGCGCCGACGCCCCCGGCCGCGGCCGTCGAGCACTACCCCCCGCCGCCGCCCGAGCCTTCGCCCATCCGGACCGGGCCGGATGTACTCGCGGCGCTGCAGCAACTGCTGGGCCCGGCCAGGGTCGCCGCGTTCCTGCAGACCGACGACTTCGTGCGGCGCGCCGTGGCGACGCTGGACAACCTGGGCCGCGACCATGCACCGCCGGCGGCCTGGCCCTTCAAGCCCACGCCCGGCCAGTTCCAGGTCGATGCACCGAGCGGCGACCAGGCGAGCGCCTCGGCGGCCAATGCGAAGCGCTACGACGCCTGGGTGACGATGGCCGAATCCGTGAACCCGGCCGCCGCGGCCGCCGTGTACCGCCGCATGTATCCGCTGCTGCAGCAAACCTACCGCGACCTGGGCTTCGGGGACCGCTCCTTCCACGAACGCGTCATCCAGGTGATCGACCTGCTGCTGGCCTCGCCCGAGCCGGCCCGGCCCCCGATGCTGCAGCTGCCGCAGGTGAAGGGCCCCTACCCGCTCGAGCGGCCCTGGGAGCACTACGAGTTTGCGGACCCGCAGCTGCAGTCGCTGGCCTCCGGCCAGAAGATCCTGGTGCGCATGGGCCTGGCGAACGAGCGCCGGGTCAAGGCGGTGCTGCGCAAGTTCCGCACGGAGCTGGCGACGAAATAGGCGCGCGCGGCGCGCCGGCCTCAGAACAGCGAGCCCTGCCCCGGCGGCGCCGGCGGCCGGAACAGGTCGGTGCGCAAGTCCTGCCGCCTGGCGTTGAAGCCCAGGCGCTTCGCGGCGCGCCCGAAGCGCTGGCGCAGCAGCTGCGCCCAGGTCCCCGCGCCCTTCATGCGGGTGGCGAAATCGCTGTCGTAATCCTTGCCGCCGCGCATGTCCTGGATGCGGTGCATCACACGTTCGGCGCGCTGCGGGAAGTGCATTGCCAGCCACTGCCGGAACAGCGGCGCCACCTCCCAGGGCAGCCGCAGCACCTGGTAGAAGGCCTCGCGCGCCCCCGCGTCCCAGGCGGCTTCCAGCACCTGCTCCAGGTCGTCGTTGAGGAAGGGGATCTGCGGCGCCAGGCTCACGCCGCAGGGCACGCCGTGCTCCGCCAGGGTGCGCAGCAGGCGCAGCCGCCGGTGCGGCGCAGCGGCGCGCGGCTCCAGCTTGCGGGCCAGGTCGGCGTCGAGCGTCGTGATCGTCACGAACACCGTCACGAGCCCCTGCCGCGCCATCGGTGCGATCAGGTCGAGGTCACGCTCCACCCCGGCGGACTTGGTGACCAGGCCGAAGGGATGGTTCGTCCCATGCAGCACCTCGATCAGGCCGCGCGTCAGGCGCAGCTCGCGCTCGACGGGCTGGTAGCAGTCGGTGGCGCTGCCCAGGGCGATCAGTTCCGGCCGGTAGGACCGGCGCCCGAGCTCCGCGCGCAGCAGGTCGGCCGCGTTGCGCTTGGCGATGATCTTCGTCTCGAAATCCAGCCCCGGCGAGAGGTTCAGGTAGCCGTGCGTGGGCCGGGCGTAGCAGTAGATGCAGCCGTGCTCGCAGCCGCGGTACGGGTTCACGGACTGGCCGAAGTAGATGTCCGGCGAGTCGTTGGTCGTGATGATGCTGCGCGCCGTCTCCCAGATCACTTCGGTGCGCGGGGCCGGGGCGGCGTCCTCTTCAGCCGCCGGCCAGCCGTCGTCGAAGGCCTCGCGGGCAGCGCGCTCGAACCGGTGCGGGAAGGCGTTCGCGGTGCCGCGGCCCTTGAGCGCCGCCAGCGGCACACGCACCTCGTCCACGCGCGAGTCGGTGCTCCGGTCGATACTGTCCATTCGTACAGTATGCCACCGGAAGCGGCGCGGCGGGGGGACTTCAGGCCGGTGTCGGCACCGGCAGGGACAGGCGCGACCGCGCTTCCGCGTACTCGCGCTTCAGGCGCGTGACCAGTTCGGCGACGTGCACCACTTCCTTCACCGCGCCGATGCCCTGGCCGGAGCCCCAGATGTCCTTCCAGGCCTTCTTGCTGCCCTCACCGCCGCCGAAGCTCATCTTGCTCGGGTCGCTCTCGGGCAGGTGGTCCGGGTCGAGGCCGGAGGCGCGGATGCTGGACTTCAGGTAGTTGCCGTGCACGCCGGTGAACAGGCTCGAATACACGATGTCGTCCGAGGTGCCTTCGACGATCGCCTGCTTGTAGGCGTCGCTGGCGCGCGCCTCGACGGTGGCGATGAAGGCCGAGCCGATGTAGGCGAAATCCGCGCCCATCGCCTGCGCCGCGAGGATGGCGCCCCCGTTGGCGATGGCGCCCGACAGCGCGATCGGGCCGTCGAACCACTCGCGGATCTCCTGCACCAGCGCGAACGGGCTCTTGACGCCCGCATGGCCGCCGGCGCCGGCCGCCACCGCGATGAGGCCGTCGGCGCCCTTCTCGACCGCCTTGTGGGCGAAGCTGTTGTTGATCACGTCGTGCAGCACCACGCCGCCGTAGGAGTGGATCGCGTCGTTGACGTCGGGACGCGCGCCGAGCGAGGTGATGATGATCGGCACCTTGCGCCGGACCACCGCTTCCATGTCGTGCTCGAGGCGGTCGTTGCTCTTGTGCACGATCTGGTTGATCGCATAGGGCGCCGCCGGCCGGTCGGGATGGGCGCGATTGTGCGCCGCCAGCCCCTCCTCGATCTCGTGCAGCCACTCGTCCAGCTGCGAGGCCGGGCGCGCGTTGAGCGCCGGCATCGAGCCGACGATGCCGGCCTTGCACTGCTCGATCACCAGCTTCGGGGTGCTGATGATGAACATCGGCGAGGCGATCACCGGCAGGGGGAGGTTGCGCAGGACGGGCGGCAGCTTCGACATCGGGACTCCTGGTTCAGAACGCTTCCAGCGGCAGCGCCATGACGCTCTCGCCGCCTTCGACGATGGCGTCGCGCATGCCCGGCGCCCTGGCCAGGATGTGCTCCGCGTAGAAGCGCGCGGTCTCGATCTTCGCGCGCATGAACTCCGGATCCTGTCCCTTTTGCAACAGGTCCTCGGCCACCAGCAGCGAGCGCGCCAGCTGCCAGCCCGCGACCAGGTTGCCGGCCAGCAGGAGGTAGGGCACGGAGCCGGCGAACGCCGCATTGGGCGAGGCCTTGCCCTGCTGCACGATGAAGCCGACGACGTCCTGGAAGGCCTTGCGGGCCGCGCCCAGGCGACGGGCCATCGCCCGGGCGGCGGCGCTGTCGCGCGCGGCCAGCTCCCGCTCGGTGTGCTCGATGCGCGCGGCGACCAGCTGCGCGGTGCGCCCGCCGTCGCGGGCGGTCTTGCGGCCCACCAGGTCGTTGGCCTGGATCGCCGTGGTGCCCTCGTAGATGGTCAGGATCCGGGCGTCGCGGTAGTACTGGGCGGCGCCGGTCTCCTCGATGAAGCCCATGCCGCCGTGCACCTGCACGCCCAGCGAGGTGACCTCCAGGCTCATCTCGGTGCTGTAGCCCTTGACCAGCGGCACCAGGAATTCGTAGACGGCCTGGTTCTCCTTGCGCACGGCCTCGTCGTAATGATGGTGCGCGGCGTCGTAGGCCGCCGCGGCCACGCTGGCCATCGCGCGGCAGCCCTCGGTCTGGGCGCGCATGGTCATGAGCATGCGGCGCACGTCCGGATGGTGGATGATGGTCGCCGGGCCGTTGACCGAGCCGTCCACCGGGCGCGACTGCACGCGGTCGCGCGCGTAGTCCACGGCCTTCTGGTAGGCCCGCTCGGCCACCGCGATGCCCTGCACGCCCACGGCGTAGCGGGCGGCGTTCATCATGATGAACATGTACTCCAGGCCGCGGTTCTCCTCGCCCACGAGGAAACCGGTCGCCCCCCCATGGTCGCCGAACTGCAGCACGGCGGTCGGCGAGGCCTTGATGCCCAGCTTGTGCTCGATGCTCACGCAGTGCACGTCGTTGCGCGCGCCCGGCGTGCCGTCCGCGTTGACCAGGAACTTGGGCACGACGAACAGGCTGATGCCCTTCACGCCCTCGGGCGCGCCGGGCACGCGGGCCAGCACCAGGTGGACGATGTTGTCCGCCATGTCGTGCTCGCCGTAGGTGATGAAGATCTTGGTGCCGAAGACCTTGTAGCTGCCGTCGCCTTGCGGCTCGGCCCGGGTGCGCACCAGGGAGAGGTCGCTGCCGGCCTGCGGCTCGGTCAGGTTCATGGTGCCGGTCCACTCGCCGCTCACCAGCTTGTCGAGGTAGACGGACTTCAGGTCGTCCGAGCCCGCGGTCAGCAGCGCCTCGATCGCGCCGTCGGTCAGCAGCGGGCACAGCGCGAAGCTGAGGTTGGCGGAGTTCAGCATCTCGACGCAGGCCGCGCCGATGGTCTTGGGCAGGCCCTGGCCGCCGAAGTCGCCGGGGTGCTGCAGGCCCTGCCAGCCGCCCTCGGCGAACTGCTTGTAGGCCGCCACGAAGCCCGGGGTCGTCGTGACCTGACCGTCCTTCCAGCTGGAAGGATTGCGGTCGCCGTCGACGTTCAGCGGCGCGACCACGCCCTCGTTGAACCGGGCGCACTCCTCCAGCACGGCCTGCGCCGTCTCGAGGCCGGCCTCCTCGAAGCCGGGCAACTTGGCGATCTGCTCGATGACGGCCAGGTGTTCGATGTCGAACAGCATGTCCTTGAGGGGGGCGCGGTAGCTCATGGTTCTCTCCGGGAATGTCATGGCTCCCTCCCCGTCCGGGGGAGGGAGGTCCTGGCCTTACAGCGCCTTGACCAGCTCCGGCACGGCCTGGAACAGGTCGGCCTCGAGGCCATAGTCGGCCACGCTGAAGATCGGCGCTTCCGGGTCCTTGTTGATCGCCACGATCACCTTGGAGTCCTTCATGCCCGCCAGGTGCTGGATCGCGCCGCTGATGCCCAGCGCCACGTACAGCTGCGGCGCCACGATCTTGCCGGTCTGGCCGACCTGCAGGTCGTTGGGCGCGTAGCCGGCATCCACCGCGGCGCGGCTCGCACCGATCGCTGCGCCCAGCTTGTCCGCCAAAGGCGTCAGCACTTCCTGGAACTTCTCCGAGGAGCCCAGCGCGCGGCCGCCGGAGACGATGATCTTGGCGGCGGTGAGCTCGGGCCGGTCGCTCTTGGCGATCTCCTGGCCGAGGAAGGCGCTCTTGCCGCTGTCGGCCACCGCAGCCGCGGATTCCACCGCGGCGCTGCCGCCGGTGGCCGCGGCCGCGTCGAAGCCGGTCGTGCGCACCGTGATCACCTTCACCGGGTCGGCGCTCTGCACCGTGGCGATGGCGTTGCCGGCGTAGATCGGGCGCTCGAAGGTGTCGGGGCTGTCGACCTTGGTGATGTCGGAGATCTGCGCCACGTCCAGCCTGGCGGCGACGCGCGGGGCGACGTTCTTGCCGCCGGCGGTGGCCGGGAACAGGATGTGGCTGTAGCTGCCGGCGATCGCCAGCACCTGCGCGGCCACGTTCTCGGCCAGGCCGTGCTCGAACTGCGCGCCGTCGGCGTGGATCACCTTGGCCACGCCGGCGATCTGCGCGGCAGCCTTGGCGGCCTCGCCGGCGTTCGCGCCGGCGACCAGCACGTGCACGTCGCCGCCGCAGGCGGCCGCGGCCGTCACGGTGTTCAGCGTCGCGGCCTTGATGGATTGGTTGTCGTGTTCGGCAATGACGAGGGAGGCCATGTTCAGATCACTTTCGCTTCGGTCTTGAGCTTCTGCACCAGGGTCGCCACGTCGGGCACCTTCACGCCGGCGCCTCGCTTGGGCGGCTCGGCGACCTTCAGCGTCTTCAGCCGCGGGGCCACGTCCACGCCCAGGTCGGCGGGCGTCACCGTGTCCAGCGGCTTCTTCTTGGCCTTCATGATGTTGGGCAGCGTCACGTAGCGCGGCTCGTTCAGGCGCAGGTCGGTGGTCACCACCGCGGGCAGGGACACGGAGAGCGTCTCCAGGCCGCCGTCCACTTCGCGCGTGACCTTCGCCTTCCCGTCGGCCACTTCCACCTTGCTCGCGAAGGTGGCCTGCGGCAGGTCGGCCAGCGCCGCCAGCATCTGGCCGGTCTGGTTGCAGTCGTCGTCGATCGCCTGCTTGCCCAGGATCACCAGGCCCGGCTGCTCCTTGTCCACCAGCGCCTTGAGCAGCTTGGCCACCGCCAGCGGCTGCAGCTCCTCGTCGGTCTGCACCAGGATCGCGCGGTCCGCGCCGATGGCCATGGCCGTGCGCAGGGTCTCCTGGCACTGCTGCACGCCGCAGGAGACGGCGATCACCTCGGTGACCACGCCCTTCTCCTTCAGGCGCACCGCCTCTTCCACCGCGATCTCGTCGAACGGGTTCATGCTCATCTTGACGTTCGCGATGTCCACACCCGTGTTGTCCGACTTGACGCGGACCTTCACGTTGTAGTCCACCACCCGCTTGACGGGGACCAGGACCTTCATGGGGGCACTCTCCTAGAGTTGGGGGGAATTGACGTGTACGTAAACTCGAAATTCTATGTGGGACCGGGGTCCCGCCCTCCGCGCGTCGGGGGGCGACAGAAAAAAGAACGGTCGTTCGTTTTTCGTGATTATAGGCGCCCGGCCGGGATGGCCGGCAAGGGCGCCCCGAGCGCTCATGGACGGCCGACCAGCGTCTCGTCGGACGAACGGGCCGCCGCGCCCTGCTGCCGGATGTGCAGCACCCGCTGCGGATAGGGGATGTCGATGCCCGCCTCGCGCAGCGCCCGCAGGACCTTCAGGTTCACGTCCGAGCGCACGTTGGCCTGGCCGTTCTGCGGGTCGTCGATCCAGAAGAACAGGCGGAACTCCAGCCCGTCGGCGCCGAAGCTCATGAGCCGCGCCGCCGGCGGAGGGTCGGCCAGCACCCGCTGGGTGCGCATGGCGGCATCGGCCAGCAGCGCCAGCACCTGGTCCGGGTCGCTGTCGTAGCCCACGGCCACGTCGGTGGCCAGCAGCACGCGCGGGTCGGCGATCGACAGGCTCTCCACCCGCTCGGAGATGAGCTTCTCGTTGGGCACCACCGAGGCGCGGCCGTCGGCGGCGCGGATCAGCGTGTAGCGGGTCTTGATGTCGGCGACCACGCCCTCGAAGCCGTCCACCTTGACCACGTCGCCGATGCGCAGGCTGCGCTCGGCCAGGATCACGAAGCCGCTCACGTAGTTGGCGGCCAGCTTCTGCAGGCCGAAACCCAGGCCCACGCCGACGGCGCCGCCCAGCACCGACAGCGCCGTGAGGTCGACCCCGGCCAGCGACAGGGCGAACAGGAAGCCGACGGTCAGCAGCGCGGCCCGCACCGCATTGACCGCCACCTTGCGCAGCGACAGGTCGGCGACCGTCTCGCGCAGCACCTTGCGCTCCAGCACGGCGGAAAACCACAGCGTCAGCACCAGCACCAGGCCGGAACCGAGCGCGCCCTGCACGACGCCCAGCAGGCTGACCTCGGTCCTGCCGAAGCTGAAGCGCAGCTTCTCCATCTCCGCCATCACCGCCGGCAGCAGCCCCAGGATCCACAGCACCGCCGCGATCCAGGCGAGCCAGGAGAACAGGCGCTCCACCCGGCGCGCGATGGTCCAGTGCGGGAACACCAGTGGGAACACTCGCGCCAGCAGCCGGATGCCCGCCAGCGAGATCAGCACCGGCAGCGCCAGCCGCAGCAGCGGCACGGGCTGCAGCCCGCCCAGCACCTTGCGGGCGAGGTAGGTGAGGCCCAGCGCCAGCAGCGGGAACAGCACGCCGTCGACCAGGTGGCGTCCGAACAGGACCGACTCCGGCGGCTCGCGCCGGCCGGTGAGCCAGCAGATGCCCCAGGCGGCCGCCAGGCAGGCCAGGAGGGTGAGGGCCTCCCAGCCTATGCCCCTGTGGGCCAGGGAGTCCAGCAGCTCGTCGAACGGGATCATGCGCCGCCGCCGGGCGCCGCCCAGGCCGGCTTGCGCTTCTCGGTGAAGGCGGTGACGCCTTCCTGGGCGCAGGGGGCCATCATGTTGCCGGCCATGGTCTGCGCGGCCAGCTGGTAGGCCGCCGCGATGCCCATCTCGCGCTGGCGGTAGAACAGTTCCTTGCCCATCGCCAGCGCCTCGCGCGGCTTGGCCAGGATGCTCGCCACCAGCCGTTCCACCGCCGCATCGAGCTCCTCCGGCGCCACGGCGTGGTTCACCAGCGCGCGCGCCTGCGCCTCCTGCGCCGAGATGAACTCGCCGGTCACCAGCATCTCCATGGCCTGCTTGGGCGCCATGTTGCGCAGCAGGGGCACGCTGGGCGTGGCGCAGAACAGGCCGTAGTTGACGCCGCTGACCGCGAAGCGCGCCTCGGTGGAGGCGATCGCCAGGTCGCATTGGGCCACCAGCTGGCAGCCGGCCGCCGTGGCGATGCCCTGCACCCGCGCGATCACCGGCACCGGCAGCTGCTGCAGCGCCAGCATCACCCGGCTGCAGTGGGCGAACAGCTGCTGGTAATAGGCGAGTTCCGGCCGGGCGATCATCTGCTTGAGGTGGTGGCCGGCGCAGAAGGCCTTGCCGGCCGCCGCAAGCACCAGCACGCGCGCGGACTCGTCGCCGGCCAGCCGGTCCAGCGCCGCCTGCAGCGCGGCGAGCATCTCCTCGCTCAGGGCGTTGAAACTGGCGGGACGGTTCAGCGTCAGCGTCACCACGCCGCGCGCATCCCGCGCCTCGATCAGCGGCTGCTCCATGGCGGCCCCTCCTTCCTTGCTGTCAGACCCCGGCGAGGGCCCGCACGTGCGCCTCGACGCTGCGGCCCAGGGCGTCCAGGTTGTAGCCGCCCTCCAGGGACGAAACGATGCGCCCCCGGGCATGGCGCCGCGCCACGTCCATGAGCTGCCGCGTGATCCAGGCGTAGTCCGCCTCCACCAGGCCCAGCTGGCCCAGGTCGTCCTCGCGGTGGGCGTCGAAGCCGGCGCTGACGAAGATCATCTCCGGGCGGAACTCCTCCAGCCGCGGCAGCCAGTGCTTCTCGATCAGCTCGCGGATCGCCGGCCCCTTGGTGTAGGCCGGCACGGGCAGGTTCATCATGTTGGCCGCGTGGTCCCCGAAGCCGCTGTAGGGGTAGAAGGGATGCTGGAAGATCCCCACCATCAGCACGCGCTCGTCGCCCGCGAGGATGTCCTCTGTGCCGTTGCCGTGGTGCACGTCGAAGTCCACCACCGCCACGCGCTTCAGGCCGTGGCGCTCCAGCGCGTAGCGCGCCGCGACCGCCACGTTGTTGAAGATGCAGAAGCCCATGGCCCGGTGCCGGGTGGCATGGTGGCCGGGCGGGCGCACCGCGCAGAAGGCGTTCTCCAGCTCGCCGGCGATCACCGCGTCGGTCGCGGCGATCGCCGCGCCGGCCGCGCGCAGCACGGCGTTCCAGGTGTGGCGGTTCATCGCCGTGTCGGGATCGATGTGCATGTGGTCCGTGCCACCCGCGTCCTCCTGCTGGCGCAGCTCCTCGGCCAGGCCCAGGATGGAGGCGACGTGCATGCGGTCGTGGGCCAGCTCCAGCAGGTCGGTGCTCGCCAGCGGGGCCTCCCGCCGGTCCACCGCGTCCAGCAGGCCGGAGGCCAGCATGCGGTCCTCGATCGCGTCCAGCCGCTGCGGGCATTCCGGGTGCCCGCGGCCCATGTCGTGCCTGCGGCAATCCGGGTGCGTGAAATAGCCGGTCTTCAGCATCGCTCGCCTCGGCTTCGTCCAAATATCGGATAAGGTCGTGCCCCATGGAAGCACAAGAAAAACTCAGAACGCTCCTCGACCAGCTTAACACGGTGATCGTCGGCAAGCCGGCGCAGGTGCGCGACTGCGTCGCCTGCCTGCTGGCGGGGGGGCACCTGCTGATCGAGGACGTCCCGGGCGTGGGCAAGACGACCCTGGCCCATGCGCTGGCGCGCGCCTTCGGGCTGCAGTTTTCGCGGGTGCAGTTCACGGCGGACCTGATGCCCAGCGACCTGTCGGGCGTGTCCGTGTACGACCGCGGCAAGGAAGGCTTCGTGTTCCATCCGGGACCGATCTTCGCCCAGGTGCTGCTGGCCGACGAGATCAACCGCGCCAGCCCCAAGACCCAGAGCGCGCTGCTGGAGGCGATGGAGGAGAAGCAGGTCACCGTGGAAGGCGAGACCCGCGCCCTGCCCTCGCCCTTCTTCGTGATCGCCACCCAGAACCCGCACGACCAGCTGGGCACCTTCGCCCTGCCCGAGTCGCAGCTGGACCGCTTCCTGATGCGCATCTCGCTGGGCTACCCGGACCGCGCGGCGGAGCGGGCCCTGTACGCCGGCGCCGACCGGCGCGACATGGTGGAACACCTGGACAACACGCTGTCGCCGATCGAGCTGCAGGCGCTGCAGGAGCAGGTGCTGCAGGTCCACGCCGCCGACCCGCTGCTGGACTACGTGCAGGACCTGGTGGCCGCCACCCGCTCGGGCCGCTGGTTCCTGCAGGGCCTGAGCCCGCGCGCCGGCATCGCCGTGATCCGCGCGGCCAAGGCGCAGGCCCTGCTGTCCGGGCGCGACTACGTGGCCCCCGACGACGTGCAGGCCATCTTCCCCCAGACCGTGGCGCACCGCCTGGTGCCGGTGGGCGACGCCGGCCGCGGGCCGGTGGAGCAGGTGCGCGCGATGCTGGAGGCGGTGCCTTTGCCCTGACCCGCGCGTGAACACCGCCGCCTTGCATCCCGTGGCCTTCGCCCGCCGCCGCTTTCGCGCCTGGTGGCAGGCGCGGCTGCCGCTCACCGACACGATGACGCTGACCCAGCGCAACGTGTACATCCTGCCGACGCGCCCCGGCTTCATGCTGGCGCTGACGATCCTGGTGCTGCTGGTCGGGTCGATCAACTACCAGCTGAACCTGGGCTACCTGCTGACCTTCCTGCTGGCCGGCTGCGCGGTGGTGGGCATGCACGTATGCCACGCCACGCTGCGCGGCCTGAGGCTGGCGCTGCTGCCGCCGGCGCCGCAGTTCGCCGGCGCCAGCGCGCCGCTGACCGTGGTGCTGGGCAACGAGCGCGCCGGCGCCCGCCACGGCATCGGGCTGGCGGTGCTCGACGCCACGCACGAGGACCACTGGACCTGGACCGACGTGCCGGCGCAAGGCAGCGTCACCGTGCAAGTGGCCTTCCGGCCCGAACGGCGCGGCCTGCACCGCGTGCCGCCGCTCACCGCCGAGACCCGCTTTCCGCTGGGCACCTTCCGGGTCTGGACCGTGTGGCGGCCGGCCGCGCAGGTGCTGGTCTATCCGGCGCCGGAGGCCCATCCGCCGCCGCTGCCGCCGGGCGAACCGCGCTCGGGCGGGGCGGCGCAGCTGCGCGCGCACAGCAGCGGCGAATTCGAGGGCGTGCGCGCCTACCGTCGCGGCGACCCGATGAAGCTCGTGGTGTGGAAGAAGGCCGCGAGAAGCGACGAGCTGGTGAGCCGCGACACCCTGCAGGCGCAGCGCATGGAGCTCTGGCTGGACTTCCGCCGGTGCGGCCTGGCCGACCCCGAGGGCCGGCTCGCGCGCCTGGCCGCCTGGGTGCTGCAGGCCGACCGCCTGGGGCAGGACTACGGGCTGCGCCTGCCCGGCCAGGAGATCCGCCCGGCCCACGGCGAGGCGCACAAGCGCCGTTGCCTGGAGGCGCTGGCCCTGTGTTGAAGCTGCGCGAACGCCTCGGCGCCCTGCCGCGCGAAGCGCGCGACACCCTGTTCCTGCTCGCGGTGATCGCGTGGGTGATCCTGCCGCACGTGCAGCACCTGCCCTGGTGGTGCTCGCTGCTGGTGGCGGGCGTGCTCGCCTGGCGCGGCCTCCTCGCCGTGCGGGGGCGGCCGCTGCCGGGGCGCGCCTGGCTGGTGCTGCTGCTCCTGGGCACGCTCGCGGGTACCTGGGCCAGCCACCGCACGCTGGTCGGGCGCGACGCCGGCGTGACGCTCATCGTGTCGCTGCTGGCGCTGAAGACCCTGGAACTGCGGGCGAAGCGCGACGCCTTCGTCGTGTTCTTCCTGGGCTTCTTCACGATGCTCACGAACTTCTTCTTCTCGCAGTCGCTCCCGGTGGCCGCGGCCATGCTGCTGGGCCTGCTGGGCCTGCTGACCGCCCTGGTCAACGCCCACCTGCCGGTGGGCCGGCCGCCGCTGGCGCAGGCGGCGCGCACCGCCGGCTGGATGACGCTGCTGGGCGCGCCGATCATGGCGGTGCTGTTCGTGCTGTTCCCGCGCTTCGCGCCCCTGTGGGGCATCCCCGCCGACGCGATGAGCGGGCGCAGCGGCCTGTCCGCGCAGATGCAGGTGGGCAACGTGGCCGACCTGGCGCTGGACGACAGCATCGCCTTTCGCGTGCGCTTCCAGGGTCCGCCGCCGCCACAGAGCGACCTCTATTTCCGCGGGCCGGTGCTCGGCGACTTCGACGGGCGCGAATGGCGGCCGCTGCTGGCGCGGCTGGCCCTGCGCTTCCCGCCGCCGCGCTTCGTCGACCCGCAACTGGCGGTGCTGGGCGCGCCGGTGAACTACGAGGTCACCCTGGAGCCGAGCAACCGGCCCTGGCTGCTGACCCTGGACGCCACCGCGTCCGCGCCGCAGCTGCCCGGGATGGCGGTGGCCATGACGAGCGACCTGCAGTGGGTGGCCTCCGGCCCCATCGTGGACCGGGTGCGCTACCGCGCCAGCAGCCACGTGGCGTTCCGCTCGGGGCCGCTGCGGCGCGCGCAGGTGCTGCCCGAATACACCCAGCTGCCGCCGGGCTACAACCCGCGAACCATCGCGCTGGCCGCCCGGCTGCAGCGCGAACATCCCGGCGCCGGCCCCGCCGATCTCGTGCAGGCGGCCCTGCAGCTGCTGCGCACCGGCGGCTACAGCTACACGCTGTCGCCCGGCGTCTACGGCGCGAACACGGCCGACGAATTCTGGTTCGACCGCAAGGAGGGCTTCTGCGAGCACATCGCCTCGGCCTTCGCGGTGCTGATGCGCGCGCTGGACATCCCGGCGCGCGTCGTCACCGGCTACCAGGGCGGCCAGCCGAACTCGGTGGACGGCTACTGGGTCGTGCGCCAGAGCGATGCCCACGCCTGGACCGAGGTCTGGCTCGAGGGCCGTGGCTGGGTGCGCGTGGACCCCACGGCGGCCGTCGCCCCCGGCCGCACCGGCAGCTTCCAGCGCCTGGTCGCGCCGCAAGGCGTGCTCGGCACCGCCATGCAGAACGTGAGCCCGGGCCTGTGGGTGGCGCTGCGCTCCGGCTGGGAAGCCATGAACAACGGCTGGAACCAGTGGGTGCTGAACTACACCCAGAGCCGCCAGCTCGACATGCTGCGCAACCTGGGCTTCCAGTCGCCGGACTGGGAAGACCTGGCCCACGTGCTGCTGGCCGTGGTGGTGCTCGTCTCGCTCGCCGGGGCCCTGTGGACCTGGTGGGACCGGCGCCAGCACGATCCCTGGCTGCGGCTGCTCGCGCGGGCGCGCCGGCGCCTGCGGGAAGCGGGCCTGGACGTCGGCCGAACGGCGCCCCCGCGCGCGATCGCGGACCGGGTGCGGGGCCGCTTCGGCGGCGACGGCCATGCCGCCGCCCATTGGCTGCTGAAGCTGGAGGCGCAGCGCTATGCCCGCGCGCCGGCCACCACGCTGGCCGCATTGCGGCGAGAATTCCACCAGATCGCCTGGCCCCGCCGATGATGCGCCTCCTGCTGCTTGCCTCCGCCCTGCTCCTCGCCCTGGCCCCGCCCGCCGGGGCGCAGCCCCCTGCCGGCAAGAAGAAGGTCGCGACGGCGCACGCCCGGGCGCAGGCCGCCCGGCATGGCCCGACCTACGCCGGCCGCCAGGACGCAATGGCCTTCGCCGACGAGGTCGCCGCGCGCCGCGGCATCGATCCCCGCTGGGTGCGCCGCATGGTCGGCCAGGCGCAGGACCTGGCCCTGGTGCGCAAGCTCATGCAGCCGCCGCCGGTGACCCAGCCCAAGAACTGGAACGCCTACCGCAGCCGCTTCATCGAGCCCCGGCGCATCGCCGCCGGCGTGGAATTCTGGCAGGACCACCGCGCCACGCTGGAGCGGGCGCAGCGGGAGTTCGGCGTGCCGGCCGAGATCATCGTGGGCATCCTCGGCGTCGAGACGATCTACGGGCAGCAAATGGGCGACTTCCGCATCATCGACGCCCTCGCCACGCTCGCCTTCGACTTCCCCGCCGACCACCCCCGCGCGGCCGAGCGCAGCCGCTACTTCCGCGGCGAGCTGGAGCAGTTCCTCGCCTTCCACCACGACGAGCACACCAGCCCGCTCACCCCCAAGGGCAGCTATGCCGGCGCCTGGGGCATGCCGCAGTTCATGCCCGGCAGCCTGGCGCGCTGGGGCGTGGACTACGACGGCGACGGCAAGGTCGACCTCGCGGGCAGCGCCGACGACGTGATCGGCTCGGTCGCGAACTACTTCAAGGGCTACGGCTGGAACCCCGGCATGCCGGTGTCCTACCCCGTGCGCTTCGACCCCGCGAAGCTGGACCTCGACGCCCTGCTCGCTCCCGACATCCTGCCCACCTTCAGCGCTCAGCGCATGCAGGAGATGGGCGTGATCCTCGATGCGCCGGCGCAGGAGCCCACCGGCCCGCTGGCGCTGGTCGAATTGCAGAACGGCGGCGAGGCGCCCACCTACGTCGCCGGCACGGAGAACTTCTACGTCATCACCCGCTACAACTGGTCCAGCTACTACGCCATGGCGGTGGTGGAACTGGGCCGCGAGGTGAAGGAGGCGCTGGGCAGCCTGTCCGCGCGCAACCCATGAGCATCGACGGCGAGGAATGGCACCGCATGTGGGCCGCTCTGGGTGCGCAGAGCATCCACGGCGGCCTGTTCAACCAGCTGGTGCGCGCCTGGGGCGAGCCGCAGCGGCACTACCACACGCTGCAGCACCTGCGCGAATGCCTGGCCCACCTGGAAGCGGCGTCCTCGCTGGCGCGGCATCCGACCGAGGTGGAGCTGGCGCTGTGGTTCCACGACGCGGTGTACGACCCGAAGCGGCAGGACAACGAGCAGCGCAGCGCCGACTGGGCGCGCGAGAGCGTGCGCGCCGCGGGATGCAGCAGCGCGGTGGGCGAGCGCGTGGCGGCGCTCGTGCTGGCCACGGCCGCGCACGAAGCCCCGGCCGACGACCCGGACACGCAGCTGCTGCTGGACATCGACCTGGCCATCCTCGGAGCCGGCCCCGCGCGCTTCGCGGAATACGAACGGCAGGTCCGCGCGGAATACGCCCACGTTCCGGAGGCCGACTGGCGCAGGCGGCGCGCCGGCCTGCTCGCGGGCTTTCTCGCGCGGCCGCGCATCTACACGACCGCGCCTTTCCACGACGCGCTGGAAGGGCGCGCCCGCGCCAACCTGGCGCAGTCGATCGCGTCCCTGCAAGGCTGAACCCCGGCGGCCTCAGGTCGGGATGAGGAAGTCGCGGCTGATGCGCACGCCGAGGTCGTTCACGCGGTCGAGGAACTGCGTGAGGTAGGCGTGCAGCCCGTTGGCGAGGATCTCCTCGATCGCGCCGTACTGCAGCTCGGCGCGCAGGCGCCCGGCGCGGCGCTGGGTCTCGGCCGACTGTTCGTTGGCCACCATCGCCAGGTTGGCGACGACCTCGTTCATGCTCGCGTGCAGCGAGCGCGGCATGTCGGGCCGCAGGATCAGCAGGTCCGCCACGCGCTCGGGCTTGATCACGTCGCGGTAGACCTTGCGGTAGATCTCGAAGCCGGAGACGCTGCGCAGGATCGCGCTCCAGTGGTAGAAGTCGTACTCCTGGTCCTTTTCGCTGGCGGCGCCGAAGAAGTCGCTCTGCACCGCATGGAACTTCACGTCCACCAGCCGGGCGGTGTTGTCCGCCCGCTCCAGGAAGGTGCCCAGGCGCATGAAATGCAGCGCCTCGTCCATCAGCATCGTGCCCACGGTCACGCCGCGCGACAGGTGCGAGCGGAACTTCACCCATTCGAAGAACGCGCCCGGGTCGCGATGGAATTCGCCCGCGCGCAGCATGCGGTTGACCTCCAGCCAGGTCTGGTTCTGGGTCTCCCACACTTCGGTGGTGAGCGAGCCGCGCACGGCACGCGCGTTCTCGCGGGCCGCGCGCAGGCAGGACAGGATGGACGAGGGGTTGGTGTCGTCGCACACCATGAACTCCATCACCTGCTGCGGCTCGATCTCGCCGTGGCCGGCCTGGTACGCGGGCATCAGTTCGCTGATCGACAGCATGCCCTGCCAGCCGACCTTGGACACCGCGGCCGACTGCGGCAGCAGGGAGGTCTGGTAGTTGACGTCCAGCATGCGCGCGGTGTTCTCGGCGCGCTCCGTGTACCTGGACATCCAGAAGAGGTGGTCGGCGGTGCGGGAAAGCATCTCAATGTCCAGTGATGGACTGCCGCGGGCGCGACGGGCCATTCAGTTCGGGGGCCACCGCGGAACCGGCTTTGCCGGGCCGCTGGTGGCGCCCCCTGCCGGGGCCCCCGGGAAATCGCGAGGCGATTTCCCGGGGTGGCTGTGAGGGGGAGGCGCCGCAGGCGCTTCGGGGGTGGGTCATATCTCCAGGATCCAGGTGTCCTTGGTGCCGCCGCCCTGGGAGGAATTGACCACCAGCGATCCCTCCTTCAGCGCGACCCGCGTCAGGCCGCCCGGCACCATCTGCACCTCCTTGCCCGACAGCACGAAGGGCCTGAGGTCGATGTGGCGCGGCGCGATGCCCTGTTCGACGAAGGTGGGGCAGCTGGAGAGCGACAGCGTGGGCTGCGCGATGTAGCCGTCCGGCCTGGCCTGCAGCGCCTGGCGGAACTGCTCGATCTCGGCCTGCGTCGCGGCGGGACCGACCAGCATGCCGTAGCCGCCGGCGCCATGGACCTCCTTGACCACCAGGTCCTTCAGGTTCGCCAGGACGTACTTCAGGTCCTCCGGCTTGCGGCACAGGTAGGTCGGCACGTTCGACAGGATCGGCTTCTCGCCCAGGTAGAACTCGATCATCCCCGGCACGTAGGGGTAGATCGACTTGTCGTCGGCCACCCCGGTGCCGATGGCGTTGCACAGCGTGACGTTGCCCGCGCGGTAGGCGCCCAGCAGGCCGGCGCAGCCGAGCGTGGACTGTGGCCGGAAGGCCAGCGGGTCGAGGAAGTCGTCGTCGACGCGCCGGTAGATCACGTCGACCCGGCGCGGGCCACGGGTGGTGCGCATGTAGACGAAGCCGTCGCGCACGAACAGGTCCTGGCCCTCGACCAGTTCCACGCCCATCTGCTGCGCCAGGAAGGCGTGCTCGAAGTAGGCGCTGTTGTACATGCCGGGCGTGAGCACCACCACCGTCGGGTCGTCGGTGGTGGACGGCGCCGAGGCCCGCAGCGTCTCCAGCAGCAGGTCGGGGTAGTGCATCACCGGTGCTACCTGGTAGGCGCTAAACAGGTCCGGGAAGAGCCGCATCATCATCTTGCGGTCCTCCAGCATGTAGCTCACGCCGCTGGGCACCCGCAGGTTGTCCTCCAGCACGTAGTACTCGCCCTCGCCCTGCGCGTTGGGCGCGCGCACGATGTCGATGCCGGCGATGTGCGAGTAGATCGCGTTGGGCACGTCCACGCCGACCATCTCCGGGCGGAACTGCGCGTTGCCGGTGACCTGCTCCAGCGGCACCAGGCCGGCCTTCACGATCTCCTGGTCGTGGTAGACATCGTGGATGAAGCGGTTGAGGGCCGTCACGCGCTGCACCAGGCCCTTTTCCATGCGCCGCCATTCCGCCGCCGGGATGATGCGGGGGATCAGGTCGAAGGGGATCAGCCGCTCGGTGCCGTCGCCATCCTCGTCCTTGTCGCCGTAGACCGCGAAGGTGATGCCCACCTTGCGGAAGATCATCTCCGCCTCCTCCCGGCGCGAACGCATGATCTCCTGCGGCTGCCGCGCCAGCCAGTCGGCATAGGTGCGATAGTGGTCGCGCACGCCCGGCGTCTGCGCCTGCCGCAGGTGCTGCTGCAACTGCGCCGCCCCGTCGGCAGGCAGCTGGGCGTACATCTCGTCGAATTTCTGCATGGTGCTGCGCTCTTTCGAAGCAGATTAGCAAGTTCCCGGCCATCCCTCCTGACCCCGGTCGGGGCGTTACGCACCATCCTGGGCAGCGTCCGCCACACGATGGTGCCAGTATCGGGGCACGGCCGCCCGTTCGCAACGCACCTCGCCCGGCACCCGCGAGCGCCAGGTCAGCGCCCCGCAGGCCGGCGTGAGCCACAGGGGGATGCCGCGCGCCGCGTAGCGCGCCACCACCGGCGCGGCCGGATGGCCGAAGCGGTTGCGGTAGCCGGCCTGCACCACCCCCAGCGCCGGCCGCACGGCATCCAGGAAGGCGTCGCTGGAGGAGGTCCGGCTGCCGTGATGCGGCACCAGCAGCCAGTCGGCACGGACGCCCCCGGGCCGCAGCGCCAGCAGCGCCTCCTGCGGACCCTCGATGTCGCCGGCCAGCAGCGCCCGCACCCGGGCGTTGCCCACCCGCAGCACGCAGCTCATGGCATTGGGCCGCGCCGGCGCGTCGTAGTCGGCCGCGGCCGGGTGCAGCACCTCGAAATCCACGCCGTCCCATTGCCAGCGCTGGCCGGCGCTGCAGCGCCGGATCGGGCGCAGGGCCTGCAGCGGATGGCCCGCCTCCAGCGAACCCAGGACCTGCGCCTGCGGCTGCATCCGCAGCACCGCGCCGGCGCCGCCCGTGTGGTCGCTGTCGCGGTGGCTCAGGACGA
The DNA here is from genome assembly GCA_028868995.1 of Burkholderiales bacterium. Classification (GTDB taxonomy): domain Bacteria; phylum Pseudomonadota; class Gammaproteobacteria; order Burkholderiales; family Burkholderiaceae_C; genus Ramlibacter. The sequence continues at coordinate 48,422 of JAGWTH010000010.1, forward strand.
CCAGGTCGACCCGCTCGCCCAGGGCCCGCAGCAGGGGCACCAGCACCCGCTGGCCCGCGTCCGACTCGCTGCCCAGGGCGGGACCCGCGTCGTAGACCAGCGCGTGGGTGGCGGTGCGCACCAGCACTGCGTTGCCCTGGCCCACGTCGGCGGCGAGCAGCTCGAACTCGCCCGGCGGCGGCCGCGGCGCCTGCCACAGCAGCACCGGCAGCAGCAGCGGCACTCCGGCCACGCGCAGGCTCCACGGCAGCCGCGTGGCCAGCAGGACGCCGCCCACGAGCCCGGCGGCCGCGGCCCAAGCAGGAGGCGCCGGCGCCGACCAGGTGGCCAGGGGCAGCGCGGCGAAGGCGCGCAGCACCGTCGCGAGCAGGTCGACGGCGCCCGCCGCCCCGGTCCAGGCCCAGGGCAGCAGCACGCCGGCCAGGCCGAGCGGCGTCACCACCAGCGTGACCCAGGGGATGGCCAGCAGGTTGGCCAGCAGGCCCACCAGCGAGACCTGGTGGAACAGCAGCAGCGTCAGCGGCGTGAGGGCCACCGTGACCACGGCCTGCTCGCGCGCCATCGCGACCCCCGCCGCAAGCGCGCGGCGAGCCAGACCGCGCGGGTGCTCGCGCTCCGCCGCGTGCGCAGGTCCGCTCGCGAACAGCACGCCCACGGCGACGAAGCTGAGCCAGAAGCCGGCCTGCGTCAGCGCCCAGGGATCCGCCGCGACCACCACCGCGCAGGCGAGCAGCCAGACCCAGGGCCAGGGCCAGCTGCGCGCGCCCAGGCGCAACGCCGCCACGGTCGCCAGCATCAGCACGGTGCGCTGCGCCGGCACGCCCCAGCCGCTGAACAAGGCATAGGCCGCCGCCAGCAGCACCCCGCCCGCCAGCCCCGCATGCTGCGCCGGCCAGGCCAGGCACAGGCGCGGGCTGCGCCGCCAGGCCCGGCCGACCAGCGCCGAGGCCACCCAGGCGAACATGGTGATGTGCAGCCCGGAGATGCTCATGAGGTGGGCGACCCCGGTGGCGCGGAACACGTCCCAGTCGGCGCGCTCGATCGCGCCCTGGTCGCCCGCCACCAGCGCGGCCAGGATGCCGGCCGTCGCGGGATCGGGCACCTGGCGCTCGATCGCTTCGCGCACGGCCTGGCGCGCCCGTTCCACCGGATGCCGCCAGGTCTGGGCGAGCCGCCGCGGCGGCGGGTCGCGGGCACCGGCGCGCACCGTGCCGGTGGCCTGCACGCCCTGTTCCCACAGCCACAGCTCGTAGTCGAAGCCATATGGGTTGACCGTGCCGTGCGGGGCACGCACGCGCACAGCGAAGCGCCAGCGCTCGCCGGCATGCAGCTCGGGCGGCCCGCGCTGCGGGTCGGGCAAGGCTTCGCCGTGGGCATCCGAGCCACCGTACCAACCGAGCATGAGCTGCGGCGGCAGTCGGACCGCGTGGCCATCGCGCAGCGCCGACTCGACCTCGAAGCGGAAACGCAGGCCCAGCTCGCCGCGGTGCGGCAGCGCCGCGACGACGCCGGTCACGACCAGGTCCTCGCCTTCGAGGGCCGGGTCCAGCCCCTCGGCGAGATAGGCGCAGGCGCGCCAGCCGGTGCCGGCGAAGCACAGGACGCCGGCCGCGGCCAGCAGGGTGAGGGCCCTCGCCTGCGAAGTTGCCTTCAGGCGCAGGCCGAATACGAGCCCCAGGACGCCCGCGAACCCCAGGCCGGCATAGGTCGCCAGGGACCCCAGCGCCGGCTGCTGCAGCTGCAGGGCCGCGCCCAGCAGCACCCCCGACAGGCAGGGCCCGATGGCATGGGCACGGCGAGCGGCGGCGGCGGACGAGCCCATGCGCCATCAACGCACGGGGCGCGCCGGGCGTCCTCCTGCGATCGGTGGAGAACCTTCAGGCGGGGGGCAGCGCGAGCGCCTCGAGCCGCCCCGCGATGTCCTGCAGCGGCAGCACCTCGCGCACGCCGCCCGCGGCGATCGCCTGGCGCGGCATGCCGAAGACCACGCAGCTCGCCTCGTCCTGCGCGATGGTGTGGGCGCCGGCCCGGCACATCTCCAGCATCGCCTCGGCCCCGTCGCCGCCCATGCCGGTGAGCATGACGCCCAGCGCCTGGCTGCCGGCGGCGCGGGCGATCGAGCGCAGCAGCGTGTCCACCGAGGGCCGGTGACGGTTCACCGGCGGGTCGTCGGTGACGCGCAGGCTGTAGCCGGTGCCGCGGCGCGCCAGCACCAGGTGGCGGCCGCCCGGGGCGATGTAGGCCACGCCGGTGCGCACCGGCTCGTTGTCCTCGGCCTGCTTGACGTGCAGCCGGCACAGGGTGTCGAGCCGGCGCGCGAAGGTCTCGGTGAAGCCCGGCGGCATGTGCTGGGCGATCAGGATCGGCGGCATGTGCGGCGGCAGCGCCGTCAGCAGCTCGCGCAGCGCCTCGACGCCGCCGGTGGAGGCGCCGATGCCGATCACCCGCTGGCCGCCGGCCGGAACGAGCGGATGCGCCAGCGGCGGCAGCGCGGGCTTGGCCGGCGCCGGCGCGCTCGGGGCCACCGGGCGGCGGCGCATGATGCGCGCGCCGGCGGCGGCCCGGATCTTCTCCGCGATCTCCTGCGCCGTCGCCTCCAGGCCCTCGACGCTGGCGGGCTTGGGGAAGAAGTCCACCGCCCCCAGCTCCAGCGCCCGCATCGTGGTCTCGGCACCCTCGCGGGTGAGCGAGGAAATCATGATCACCGGCAGCGGCCGGACGGCCATCAGGCTGCGCAGGAAGTCGAGCCCGTTCATGCGCGGCATCTCGACGTCCAGCGTGATGACATCGGGCGGGTTGCGGCGGATGCGGTCGCTCGCCAGCAGCGGGTCGGGCGAGGCGCCCAGCAGCTCCATGTCCGGCTGCGCGCCGATCACCCGCGACAGGAAGGCGCGCATGACGGCCGAATCGTCGATCACCAGGACGCGGATCATGGGCGCGGGGTGAAGATCTCGATGTCACCGGACCGCCCGCCGTCCAGCCGCTTGAGGTATTCGCGCTCGCGGCGCTCCACCGGCTCGCTGGGTGTCATCGCCAGGCGCTTGACCTGCACCACCCCGGTGGCGACGAAGAAGTGCACCTTGCGCGGGGTCACGTCGAGCAGGTCCTGCGCCAGCACGCGGATGCCCTCGACGCGCAGGAACTCCAGCACGAACTCGCTGTTCTTGGCGCCCACGTCGAGCCGGTCGAAGCCGGCCAGCAGGCGGGCGCCGCCGAACACCTTGGCCACCAGCCGGCGCCGGTCGGCCCCCAGGCGGAGCATCTCGTTGATCACCACTTCCATCGCGTAGACGCCCAGGCGGGCCGAGGCCGCCCAGGGCGAGCCGGGGCTGGCGGTGTCGCCCGGCAGCATGAAATGGTTCATGCCGCCGATGCGCTCCACCGGGTCCCACAGGCAGGTGGACACGCAGGAGCCCAGCACCGTGGTGATCATGCCCCCGCGCGCGGCGTGGTACTGGCCGGGGAGGATCTTGACCGCGTCGACGCGGAATTCCCGGTCGAAGTACTGCAGGGGCGCCGGGGATTCGGCCAAGGACGGCTCCCTATCCCCCCACGCGCTCGTAGGCCGTGCGACCGCAGGAGCGGAAGCCCGGGTGGGCGGCGGGGAAGCTCTCGGAATGGCCGACCATCAGCAGGCCGCCCGGCACCAGCAGGTCGGCCAGGCGGGCGAGCAGGCGCTTCTGGAATTCTCGGTCGAAATAGATCACCACGTTGCGGCAGAAGATGACGTCGCAGGGTTCCAGCGCCGGCCACGCCGGCGCCTGCAGGTTCAACTGGGCGAAGCGCACCATGGACCGCAGCTCCGGGCGCACGCTCACCAGGCCCTCGTTGCTGCCGGTGCCGCGCAGGAAGTGCCGGCGCAGCCGCTCGGGCGGCAGTCCGGCCGTGCGTTCCATGCGGTAGACGCCGGCCTGGGCGGTCTGCAGCACGTCGGTGTCGATGTCGGTGGCCAGCACCTCGCCCGGGCACTCCGCCTCGCGCAGCACCATGGCGATGGACCAGGCCTCCTCGCCCGTGCTGCAGGCGTTGCTCCAGCAGCGCAGGGGCTTGCCGCCGCGAGCGCGGGCCCGCGCGTGTTCGGCAAGCAGCTCGAAGTGGTGCGGCTCGCGGAAGAAGGCCGTCAGGTTGGTGGTGAGCGCGTTGACGAAGGCCTCGCGCTCGTCCGAGCCCTCACGCTGCACCAGCTGCAGGTAGTCACCGAAGCTGGACAGGCCGCGCGCGCGCAGGCGCCGCAGCAGCCGGTTGTAGACCATGTTGCGCTTCTGCGGGCTCAGCTTGATCCCGGCATGGGCGGCAATCAGCTCGCGCACGGTGGCGAACTCGCGGTCGCTCAGCATCGCGGCCGCGTGGTCGAAGGTGAACTCGGGCAGCGCGCTCATGCCACCACCGGACCGGTCGCTCAGAATGCCTTCCACTCCCCGTTGCCGGCCGGCACCGGCGACGGTGCCCCCAGGGCCTCCTTCGCCAGCGGCGACAGCTGGGGCGCCGGCTGCATGGCGATGGGCTGCGCCGCCGGCTCCTGCGGCGCAGTCGGCGCGGAGGCCCGCCGGGCGTCGCCGAGGTTGAAGCGCGCCACCGTGCGCAGCAGCGCCGCCGCCTGCGCGTTCATGGATTCGGTCGCGGCCGAGGCTTCCTCCACCAGCGAGGCGTTCTGCTGCACCACCCGGTCCATCTGGCTCACCGCGGTGTTCACCTGCTGGATGCCGCCGTCCTGTTCCTCGCTGGCCGCCGCGATCTCCGCGATCAGGTCGCTGACCTTCTTCACCGACGCCACGATGTCCTGCATGGTGGCGCCGGCCGCGTCCACCAGTTTCGTCCCCGCATCCACCTTGTCCACCGACTCCCCGATCAGGCCCTTGATTTCCCTGGCCGCCGACGCGCTGCGCTGGGCCAGGTTGCGCACCTCCGCGGCCACCACCGCGAAGCCGCGGCCCTGCTCGCCCGCGCGCGCCGCCTCCACCGCGGCATTCAACGCCAGGATGTTCGTCTGGAACGCGATGCCGTCGATCACCCCGATGATGTCGCCGATCTTACGCGAGGACTCCGAGATGCCGGCCATGGTGCTGACCACCTGGCCCACCACCTGCCCCCCCTTGCGCGCGACGTCGGAGGCGTCCGTGGCGAGCTGGCTCGCCTGGCGCGCGTTCTGGGCGTTGAGCGACACGGTGGAGGTCAGCTGCTCCATGGAGCCGGCGGTCTCCTCCAGGGTGCTGGCCTGCTCCTCGGTGCGCTGCGACAGGTCCTGGTTGCCCTGCGCGATCTGCGCGCTGGTGTCGGCCACCACGTTCGCGCCGGAAGCGACCTCGCCCACCAGCTGGCGCAGGTTGCGGGTCATCTCGCCGAGCGCGCGCAGCAGGTCGGCCGTCTCGTCGGTGCCTCGCACCTTGAAATCCCGGGACAGGTCGCCGCCCGCGATCCGCTGGGCCGTGCGGATGGCCACGTTCAGCGGCCGCACGATGGCCCGGTTCATCAGCAGGGAGGCCACCAGGGAGGCGGCCGCCGCCACCGCCAGGATGGTCATCAGCAGCACCAGCGAGGAGCCCGAGGAACTCACGGCGGCCGCGCGGTCCTCCGCGGCCAGCTTCTTCTGCAGTCCCACCAGGTCCTCCAGGGCTTGCGCCACCTGCCGGTAGTGCTTGTCGGCGGTCTCCATCAGCATGGCTCCGGTGGGCACGTCGGTCTTGCTGACTTCGATCGCGTCGTTCGTCGCCTTCCGGTACCCGGCGATCGCCGCCTGGGCCTCGTCGAGCGCCTTGCGCTCGCCGGCGGTCCGGTAGGCCTGGGCACGCAGCTTCCCGAGCGCCTGCGTGACGTCGGCCAGCCGCGCATTGTGCTGGGTGACCGCGGCCTGGATCTTGTCGAGGCTGGTGTTGGAGATCCACGTGAACAGCCGGTAGACGTTGGCGTGGATCTCGGCCATGTGGTTCTCGGCGTCCAGGGCCGCGGTGACCCCTTCGAGCCGCTGGCCGGCCAGGTTCTCCAGCGCCTGGTTCTGCTGCGTGACGACCCCGTACGAAATCATCCCGAAGCCGAGCAGGAACACGATGGCCAGCAGGGGGGCGATCAGGATCTTGTGCCAGATTCTCATGATGCTGCGGTCGGGTCGGTGGAACCCGGGATGTTTCAAGAAGTGTCCGAAACGCCCCGGACCGGGACAACACCGCCGGCACGCCGGGAACGTCCGTCCGTCCGGGGTGGCCCGGCCGCCGGGAAAATGGCGCGGCCTGCGGCAGGAGGTGCTAGAACGCGGTCCACTCGCCCTGGCTCGCCGCCTGCGGGCTCGCCGCCGCGGGCGGAAGGCTGGGCGCGCGCTGGTACCGGATGGGCGCGGACGCGCTGCGCGGGTCGGGCGATGCCGGCTCGGCGGGCGGCTGCGCCGGCCGTGCGTCCGCATCGACGCGGAAGCGCCTGGTCATGTCCAGCAAGGCCTGCGCCTGGGCGCTCATGGCCTCGGTGGCCCGGGTGGCCTCGTCCACGAGGGCGGCGTTGCGTTCGACGACGCGCTCCATCTGCGCGACCGCGGTGTTCACCTGGCCGATGCCCGCGCTCTGTTCCTGGCTGGCCGCCGCGATCTCGGCGATCAGCGCGCTGACCTTCTCCACCGACAGCACCACGTCCACCATCGTGTGGCCGGCCGTGTCGACCAGCGAGCCGCCGGCGCGGACCTTCTCCGCCGAGGCGCCGATCAGCCCCTTGATCTCCCGGGCCGCCGCCGCGCTGCGCTGCGCCAGGCTGCGCACCTCCGCGGCCACCACCGCGAAGCCGCGGCCCTGCTCGCCCGCCCGCGCCGCTTCGACGGCGGCATTCAGCGCGAGGATGTTGGTCTGGAATGCGATGCCGTCGATCACGCCGATGATCTCGGTGATCCTGCGCGAGGCGTCGGAGATCTCGTCCATGACGTTCACGACCTGGTCGACGGCCTCGCCGCCGCGCCGCGCGACCGCCGTGGCCTGCGCCGCCAGCTGGCTGGCCTCGCGCGCATGGTCGGCGTTCTGCGCCACCGTGCTGGTGAGCTGCTCCATCGAGCTGGCAGTCTCCTCCAGCGTGGTGGCCTGCTCCTCGGTGCGCAGGGACAGGTCCTGGTTGCCGGCGACCATGCGCGCGCTGGTGCCGGCGACGGCCTCGGCCCCCTGCACCACCTGGCCCAGCACGCCGCGCAGGTTCGTGGTCATGTCGGCCAGCGCCCGCATCAGCTGCGCGGCCTCGTCGCTGCCGCCGGTGCGCACGCGCAGCGTCAGGTCGCCGGCCGCCAGCCGGGTCGCGACGCGCGCGGCGACGCGGATCGGCTTGACGATGCCCACCACCAGCGGGTAGCACAGCACGAAGCACAGGATGAACAGCACCGCGGCCAGCCCCAGCATGACGACCTGGCCGTCGCGCGTGGCGGCGGCCAGGGCCTGCGCCGAAGGCTGCCGCGCAGCCAGGTCGGACAGCCGCTGCAGTTGCCAGGCGCCGACGGCACCCAGCAGCACGATCACGCCGGCGAGCGACAGGAAGGCGGTCGCCAGCCGCACGCGGATGGTGGAACGGCGGAACAAGCCCAGGGCCGCGCGATCGACCTCGTGCGCGGGGCCGGTGGCCGGAGTCTTCATGCGGGCCGCCGCGCGCTCAGTGGACGGCGCCGTCCACCAGCGCCATGTCGGCGCCCGTCATGAGCTTCTCGATGTCCAGCAGGATGATCATCTGCTCTTCCACCGTGCCCAGCCCGGTGATGTACTTCGTGTCGAAGGTCGCCGAGGCGAACTCGGGCGTCGGCCGGATGGCCTCGGCCGGCAGCGTCAGCACGTCCGACACCGAGTCGACCACCACGCCGACCACGCGGCCGGCGATGTTCAGGATGATGACGACCGTGAACTCGTCGTAGCGGGCCTCGCCCAGCCGGAACTTGATGCGCAGGTCCAGGATGGGAACGATCACGCCGCGCAGGTTGATCACGCCCTTGATGAAGTCGGGCGCGTTGGCGATCGCCGTGGGCGTCTCGTACCCGCGGATCTCCTGCACCTTCAGGATCTCGATGCCGTAGCTCTCCGCGCCCAGCCGGAACGTCAGGAACTCGCTGGCCGGGCCGTCGCCGGCCGCCTTGGCCTTGCCGGCCTCGCGGGGCGCGGACAGGGTGGTGGATAGCATGATTTCTTCTCCTTGGATGGCCGGGCGGAATCGGTACCGAGGATGCCATCGCACCCGGCCTGTTGCAATCGATAAACCTGGTTACATCGGCGGCGACTGTGCACTATTGCGGCCCGCGCGCCGCTCGCGTGCGCATCGCCCGCCGTCCATGCGCCCGCAGCCCGCCCGCGGCGCGCTGCCTTTTTGCCTTTTTCCCCACAGCCGCCGCCTCAGAAAGTCCGCCACTGCCCGTCGCCCTCGGCCGGCGCCGCCGCCAGCGCGGGCCGCGCACGCAGCTCCAGGGGCTGCGTGCGGATCGGCTCGATCGGCGCCTGCGGTGCGGCCGGCTCGCGCGGCTGCAGGCGCTGCACGGCCTCCCGCGCGGCGCCCACCTGGAAGTGCGACACCACCTGCAGCAGCGCCGCTGCCTGTGCCTTCATCGACTCCGTCGCGGCCGAGGCCTCCTCCACCAGCGCCGCGTTCTGCTGCACCACCTGTTCCATCTGCGTGACGGCCGTGTTCACCTGCGAGATGCCCGAACTCTGCTCGTGGCTGGCCGCCGCGATCTCCGCGATCAGGTCGCTGACCTTCTTCACCGACGCCACGATCTCCTGCATCGTGCTGCCCGCCGCGTCCACCAGCTTCGTGCCCGCGTCCACCTTGTCCACCGACTCCCCGATCAGGCCCTTGATCTCCTTGGCCGCCGCCGCGCTGCGCTGCGCCAGGTTGCGCACCTCCGCGGCCACCACCGCGAAGCCGCGGCCCTGCTCGCCCGCGCGCGCCGCCTCCACCGCGGCATTCAACGCCAGGATGTTGGTCTGGAACGCGATGCCGTCGATCACCCCGATGATGTCGCCGATCCGGCGCGAGGACTCCGAGATCCCGGTCATGGTGCTGACCACCTGGCCCACCACCTGACCGCCCCGGCGCGCCACCTCCGAGGCGTCCACCGCCAGCTGGCTGGCCACCCGCGCGTTCTCCGCGTTCTGCTGCACCGTGGAGGTCAGCTCCTCCATCGAGCTGGCCGTCTCCTCCAGCGTGCTCGCCTGCATCTCCGTGCGCTGCGCCAGCTCCTGGTTGCCCTGCGCGATCTGCGCGCTGGTGTCGGAGACCGAGCGGGCCCCGGACACCACCCGGGCGGCGACCTGCCGGAGGTCCTGCTGCATGCGCGCCTGGGCCGCGAGCAGCCCCGCCGTCTCGTCCTTGCCGCGCACCGCGATCGCGGTCGTGAGGTCGCCGCGGGCGATGGCGGCGGCCGCGGAGGCCGCCGCGTTCAGCGGCCGCACGATGGCCCGGCCCATCGCCAGCGCGATCGCCAGGGCGGCGGCCACGGCCAGCAGCACGCAGCCGATGAACAGCGTCACGGTGGTCTTGAAGTCGTCCGCGCCCTGCTGGGCGCTGTGCGCCGCCATCTGGCGTTCGACGTCCAGCAGTGCGTTGAGCGTGGCGGTCGTCTTCTGGAAGCCCGCATCGGCCGCCTCCATCCGGGCCCGGGCCGCCGCCGGGTCCATCAGGGCGGCCTGCAGGGCCGCCTCCACGTCCTTGCGGTAGGCGGCCAGCAGGGGCGGGACCGCGTCCAGCTCCCGCCGCTCCTGCGCCGTGAGCTGCGGGCGCGCGCCGAACTCCTTCACCCGCGCCGCCACCTTGTCGATACGGGCCAGGGCCTCGGCGGTCGCCGCCTTCGCCTTCTCGGGCGCGATCTCGCCGGCCACGACCAGCGAGCGGTAGGCGCCGGAATGCACCAGGCTGATCTCCTGCGAGGCGCCCAGCGCGAGTTCCAGCGCGCCGCCGCGGTCCTTGATCAGCTCGCTCACGGCGAGGCCCTGGCGGGCCAGCATCGCGACGGACAGGACGCCGAGCGCGAGGAGGAAGACGATGGCCACGACGGGAGTCACCAGGATCTTGTGCCAGACTTTCATGGGCGGGAGGATGCGGGGAGGAAAGGGGACGGGCCGGACGGGGGCCGGCCCGGGGGGAAACGGCGGGTCAGAACAGCATGGCTCCTTCGCGCCCGGACAGGCGCACCAGGTGCGCGACGTCCAGGATCAGCGCCACCGAGCCGTCGCCCATCACCGTGGCGCCGGACAGGCCCGGCACCTTGCGGAAGTTGGTCTCGAGGCTCTTGACCACCACCTGCTGCTGGCCCACCAGTTCGTCCACCAGCAGGGCCGCCTTGGAGCCGTCGGTCTCGACGATGACGGCGATCCCGGAGGCCTGCTCGCGGGGCTTGCGCGGCGGGAACAGCTTCGCCAGGTGCAGCACGGGGAGGTACTCCTCGCGCACGCGCAGGGTGTCGCCGTGGCCGGGCAGCGTGTGCAGTTCGTCGGCGGCCACGGAGAGCGACTCCACCACGCTCGCCAGCGGCAGCACGTAGGTCTCGCCGCCGATGGCGATGGTCATGGCCTCCATGATCGCCAGGGTGAGCGGCACGCTCACCGTCACGCGCGTGCCCTGCCCGGCCACCGAGGACAGGTCCACGGTGCCGCTGAGGGACTGGATGTTGCGCTTGACCACGTCCATGCCGACACCGCGGCCGGACACGTCGGTCACCTTCTCCGCGGTGGAGAAGCCCGCCTCGAAGATCAGCGCGAACACCTCGGCGTCGGGCGCGTCCGGCGCGATGGCGATGCCGCGCTCGGCCGCGCGCCTGAGGATGCGCTCGCGGTCCAGGCCGCGGCCGTCGTCGCTCACCTCGATCACGATGTTGCCGCCGCGCTGGTGCGCGCGCAGCGTCACCGTGCCCACCGGCGACTTGCCGGCGGCCACCCGCACGTCCGGCGGTTCCAGCCCATGGTCGATGGCATTGCGCACCAGGTGGGTGAGCGGGTCGGAGATCTTCTCGATCAGGCCGCGGTCCAGCTCGGTCGTCTCGCCGGACATCTTCAGGTCGACCTTCTTGCCCAGGCGCGCCGCGAGTTCGTGCACCACGCGCGGGAAGCGCTGGAACACGTTGGAAATCGGCAGCATGCGGATGGCGAGCACCGCCTCCTGCAGGTTGCGGGTGTGGCGCGACAGGTCGGCCAGCCCGTTGTGGCCGCCGTGGCGGCCGTCGCCCGCCGAATCGGCCAGCGCGCCGCTGCGCGCGAGCATGGCCTCGGTGATCACCAGCTCGCCCACCAGGTTGACCAGCAGGTCGATCTTCTCGGTGGACACGCGGATGAAGGTGGCGTCGTGCGCCTGCGGCAGCAGCGGGTCATGCAGGTCGCCGGCCGCGGCGCCCGGCGCGACGGCCGGCGCGGCGGCGGGCGCCGCCGGCTTGCGCGCCTGCTTGAATTGCTCCGGCGTCACGAACAGGTCGACGCCGACGGCGGCACGGTCCGCGGCGGGCCCGGCCGGCTGGGGCTGCACCGCGCGGACGCGGTTCTTCCGGAACTCCGCCGGGTCGACGAAGAACTCGTCCAGGCCGTTGTTGGCCGCGGGCGCGGCCGGCGCGACGGCCTGCAGCTGCGGGGCGGGTTGCACGGACGAAGGCTGAGGCTGCGCCTCGACCCGCACCACGCCGAGCGTCTCGATGCGGATCTGCTCCGGAGCGACCACCAGCGCCAGCACGCTCTCCAGGTCGGCCGCGGCCCCCTGCAGCGCCACGTCGAAGCGCACGCCGCCGCCGGCGGTGTTGTCCACCTCGGCATGGCTGACGGTGCCCATGTCCGCCAGGCCGGTGAGCATCATTTCCAGGTCCAGTTCGTCGATCGGCTGCTCCAGCGGGCCGAGCTGCACGCGGAAGCTGCGCGTCACCGGCCCGCTGTGGCCGGCGCCCGCATCGGCCGCGGGCTGGGCCACGCGCTCGCGCAGCAGCGCCTCGACGCCGGAGGCGTCGGGCGAATCGGGCACGCTGCCGCGCCGGTGCAGCACCTGCAGGCGCAGCACGTCGCCGGCCTTCAGCATCGCGTCCACGTCGGCCGCCGCGATCGGCCGCTCGTCCTTGCGCAGCAGGTCCAGCAGGTTCTCCTGCAGGTGGGTGAGCGCCGCGATCTCGGCGCAGCCCAGCATGGCGGCGCTGCCCTTGATGGAGTGCACCGCGCGGAAGATCGCGTTCAGGTCGTCCGGGTGCGGCGCGTCCATGTCCATGCGCAGCAGGATGGACTCGACGTTCGCCAGGTGCTCCTGCGCCTCCTCGAAGAAGATGGTGCGGAAGGCGACCGGGTCGCCGAAGGTGTTGGATGGCTGGAACATGGGCGCCCCCGCTTCAGATGAACTGGCCCACGATGTCCAGCATGCGCTGGGGATCGAAGGGCTTGGACATCCAGCCGGTCGCGCCGGCCTCGCGGCCCTTCTGCTTCAGCTCGGGGCTGGCCTCGGTCGACAGCACGATCAGCGCCACCGGGTCGTAGTGGGGCAGCGCGCGCAGCTCTCGCACCAGGGTGACGCCGTCCATGCGCGGCATGTTGTGGTCGGTCACCACCAGGTCGAACACGCGCGCGCGCGCCAGCTCCAGGGCTTCCACGCCGTCGCCCGCCTCCGCCACCTCGTAGCCGGCGCCCTGCAGCACCGCCGCCACCATGGCGCGCATGGAGCGGGTGTCGTCCACCACCAGAATCGACTTGCTCATTGTTGTTTGCTCCCGGACTTGTCGCGCTTCTTGCGGCTGGAAGGAAGGAACTGGGCGATGACCTCGAGGAGGCGGTCCTCGTCGAGGGGCTTGGTGAGGTACTCGTCGCAGCCGGCGAGCGAGCCGCGCAGCTTGTCGAAGGGCGAGCTGCGGCTGGTGAGCATCACCACCGCGGTCTTCTTCATGGCCTGCTTGTTGGCCTTGATCATCTTGCAGACCTGGTAGCCGTCGATGCCGGGCAGCACCACGTCCAGGAACACGCAGGTGTATTCGCGCGATCCGGTCAGGCCCACGGCCTCCTCGCCGGTCTCGGCGAAGTCGACCTCGAAATTGAAGGGCGCGAGCTTGGCCTTCATGAACATGCGCACCGAGGCGTTGTCGTCCACCACGAGCACGGTGTCGCCGAGCGCGCGTTTCTTCGCCGCGGCATCGTCCAGCGGCGGCAGGTGGGCGCCGCCCGGGTACGAGCGGCCGGCGGCGCTGACCGACAGCGGGCGGGTGTTGCCCAGCGGCAGCGTGCCTTCGTCGTCGCGCTTGCCGCCCTTGGCGCCGGTCGCGGCGACGGTGTCCTCCAGCGCCTGCAGCAGGCGCGCCCACTGCAGCGGCCGCGGCAGGATGGGAAACCCCGCGCCGTCGCCCGCGCCGCCCACCATCACCGCCGGCAGGTTGGAGCGCTTGGACAGCATGCGGAACTCGTTCATCGCCTCGGGGCTGTCGGCATCCACGAGGTAGATGTCGGCGGCGCCGCCGGCGGTGGTGGCAGGGTCGTACTGCACGAATGCGGGATCACGCCGGGCGGCCAGCGCGAAGATGCTGGCCAGCATCGAGCGCTCCACCGGGTTGAAGCCGATCACGTCGACCAGGTACTGTTCATTCAGGGTCACTTCCAACACCTCTGGCCCATGAGGCCGAGTACGGCATCCGCATCCGGAAGCCGGCCTTGCGGGTCCTTGCATAGCATGCGGTCCGCGAGCAGCTGCAGGTCCGAGAGCTCCTCGGGCAGGCGCGCGGGTTCGGCGAGCAGGTGCTGGGCCAGCACCTCCATCAGGGTCTCGCCGGGAAACGGGGGGCGGCCGCAGAGCATCTCGTGCAGCAGCACGCCCAGGCTGTAGACGTCGGCCGCGGGCGTCGCGCGCGCGCCCTCCAGCTGTTCGGGGGCGACGTAGCGCGGCGTCCCCGCGAGGGCGCCCTGCGCGAGTTCGGTGCCGGCCTCGCCGCACTCGGCGGCCAGGCCGAAGTCCGCCAGCACCAGCTCGCCGGACGCGCGCAGCAGGAAATTGGCCGGCTTGACGTCGCGGTGCACCAGCCCGATGCGGTGCAGGCCGGCCAGCGCCTCGGCCGCCTGGGCGAGCAGCGCCAGCGCCTGGGCGCGCGCGAGCGGCGCGCCCAGGCGCTGCGCCAGGTCCCCCCCGGGCAGGTGTTCCAGCACCAGCCAGGTCCAGTGCGCGTCTCGGCCCTGGCCCAGCACGCGCACCAGCCGCGGGCCGCGCGCTCGCGCCGCGGCGGCGGCTTCGCGCTGCAACGCCGCGCCGGGGGCGGCTTCGAGCTTGAGCACCACGTCGGTGCGGCGCGCCGCGTCCCAGGCCAGCCAGGCCTGGGTGCGCCGTCCGCGGCCGACCGGCCGCAGCAGGCGGTAGCCGGGCACGTGCGGCGGCGCCTCGAAGCCGCCGGCGTCGTGCCCCGCGGCGCGCGGGGCGCGCCAGGCGAGCGGGGAGGAGAGAACGGCGGTGCCGGCCATCACAGCCCCATCCGCGCCAGGTCGTCGAGCATCGTCCGCGCCGACGGATAGCGCTGCTCCCGGTCCTTGGCCATCAGGCTTTCCATCACCGCCTGCAGCTGCGCGTGCTCTGGCGGCAGCAGCGGCACCGGTTCGTGCACGTGCATGCGCAGCAGCTCCTGCGCGGAGCTCGCGTGGTACGGCTTGCGCCCGGTGAGCAGCTCGTAGGCCAGCACGCCCAGGCTGTAGATGTCGCAGCGCGCGTCCACCGGCTGGCCGAGCGCCTGCTCGGGGCTCAGGTAGTAGGGCGTGCCGACGATGTCGCCGTCCCCGGTGTCGGTGATCTTCATGGCCGTCTGCTTGGCCACGCCGAAGTCGGCCAGCGCCAGGCTGCCGTCCTGGCGCAGCATCAGGTTGTCCGGCTTCAGGTCCCGGTGGACGATCCCCACCTCGTGGATCGCCTGCAGGCCGGCGGCGGCCTGCTTCAGGTAGGAGATCGCGGTCGCGGGATCCAGCGGCCCGGCCGCCATGCGCGCGCGCAGGTCGCCCTGGGGAAAGTATTCCATCGCGATGTAGGCGTGGGCGACGGAGAAGTCCTGGCGGAAGATGCGCGCCACGTTGGGGTGCTCGATCTGCGCCAGCAGCGCGTACTCCTGGATGAACCGCTGCAGGCCGTCGGCCTCGACGGCCTTGCCCAGCTGCATGACCTTCAGCACCTGCGGCGCCCCGCCCTCGGCGGCCTGGGCGAGGAAGATCGAGGCCATGCCGCCCTCGCCGATCTTGCGCAGGATGCGGTAGCCCTCGACCAGGAACTGCGCCCCCGCCGGCGACGCGGGATTGAGCGCCGGCGCGGCGGCCGCCCGCTTGCGGGACTGCACGTTGGCGAGCAGCGACTCGCGCAGCATGTCGAACACGCGCGCCGGCGTCTTGGAGCCCTTGCGCGGCACCAGGCCGGTCACCTCCACGATGTCGATGAAGCTGTTGTCGGGCAGGCCCACCGAACCGATGCGGCCTCCCTCGGCGCGCCCGAACGAAGCCAGCCGGGTGCCGGCCGAGGTGGCGACGCTCCAGTTCAGGTCCATGGCCGTCACCTCGAGCAGGCGGGCCACCTCCACGGCGTCGCCCACGGCGTGCACCTTGCCATTGCCCCCGTTGCCGTTGCGCCGGATCAGCTCGGCCTGGCCGAGGTGGACGCCGACGGCCAGCGTCAGCAGGGGCAGCTGCGCCAGGTGCGGCCGGCTCGCCACCGCCTGCGCGAGCTGGACGGCGTCGTGCACGGCCAGGATCGCCGCGTGCAGCCCGCGCTGGGCATGGTTCGGCTTCTCCTCGGGCCGGTTGCTGAAGACGGCCAGGATGGAATCGGGACGGCGCTGGGCCACCTCGCCGCCCAGGCGCTGCACGGCCTCGGTCAGCATGCGCCGGACCTCGTTGACGAAGGAGGAGGCCTCCTCGGGGCCCAGCGCGTTGGCCACGGCCGAGAAATTGTGCAGGCGGGCGTAGAGGAAGGTGGCCACGGTGACCCCCTCCACCCCGCTGGTTTCCCCGCTCCTCGGGCCGGAGCCGAGGGTGGGCTCGGCCGCGAACTCCCCCATGCCGGGCGCCTGGGGCGCCTCGGCGGGAGATCGGGCTTCGAGTGGTTGTCGCATTTCGTTACATGCTAGCTTCAAACTACATCTGGTCACAAGCCGCGCGGCCTCTACTTTGTCACGCGGCGACAACGCGCAGATGAGCACCCCGGCACGGCTGGCGGGACTGTTACATATCCACCGAGGAACGGCGCGGGGAAGCCGCCAGCCGGTCGCCACCCGCGACGGGCGGATCGCCGGCCCGCCACAGTGGGGGCGCTGGCGCGGTCGTTGCTACGATGGTTCACCATGTCCATCCATGCCGCCCTGAACCACGTCACGCGTTACACCTACGACCGGGCGGTGCACCTGGGACCGCAGGTGGTTCGCCTGCGTCCTGCCCCGCATTGCCGCAGCAAGGTGATCTCCTATTCGCTGCGGGTGGAGCCGGGCGACCATTTCGTCAACTGGCAGCAGGACCCGTTCGCCAACTACCAGGCCCGGCTGGTGTTCCCGGAGAAGACCACCGAGCTGAAGGTCACCGTGGACCTGGTCGTCGAGATGGCGGTCTACAACCCCTTCGACTTCTTCCTGGAGCCGGGGGCCGAGAAATTCCCGTTCCGCTACGCGCCTGAGCTGGCCGAGGAACTGGTTCCCTACCTCGCCTGCGAACCGCTCACCCCGCGGGTGGCGGCCTACCTGGAGAAGATCGACCGCACCCCCCGCTCCACCATCGACTTCCTGGTGGCACTGAACCAGCAGCTGCAGCAGGACGTGCGCTACCTGATCCGCATGGAGCCCGGGGTGCAGGCGCCCGAGGACACCCTGCGCCTCGCCAGCGGCTCCTGCCGCGACTCCGGCTGGCTGCTGGTGCAGCTGGCGCGGCACCTGGGCCTGGCCGCGCGCTTCGTCTCCGGCTACCTGATCCAGCTGAAGCCCGACGTGAAGGCGCTGGACGGCCCCAGCGGCACCGAGGTGGACTTCACCGACCTGCACGCCTGGTGCGAGGTGTACCTGCCCGGCGCCGGCTGGATCGGCCTGGACCCGACCTCCGGACTGCTCGCGGGCGAGGGCCACATCCCGCTCGCCTGCACGCCGCAGCCTTCCAGCGCCGCGCCCATCGAGGGCCTGGTGGACGAGTGCGAAGTGGAATTCAGCCACCACATGCAGGTCACGCGCATCCACGAGTCGCCGCGCGTGACCCGGCCCTACACCGAGGACCAGTGGGCCGGGGTGCTGGCCCTGGGCCAGGCGGTGGACCGCGACCTGCAGCGGGGCGACGTGCGCCTCACCATGGGCGGCGAGCCGACCTTCGTCGCCGTGAGCGACCGCGACGCCGCCGAATGGAACACCGACGCCCTCGGCCCCACCAAGCGCGGCTACGCCACCGAGCTGGTGCACAAGCTGCGCGCCGAGTACGGCCAGGGCGGCTTCCTGCATTTCGGCCAGGGCAAGTGGTATCCCGGCGAGCAGCTGCCCCGCTGGGCGCTGTCGATCTGCTGGCGCGCCGACGGCCAGCCCTGCTGGCACAACCCCGCCCTGTTCGCCGACGAGCGCGCGCCGGCGCGCTACACCGCCGCCGATGCGGAGCGCTTCCTGCGCCGGCTCACCGCGCGCCTGGGCCTGAGCGGCCAGTTCATCCAGCCGGGCTACGAGGACGTCTTCTACTACCTGTGGCGCGAGCGCCGGCTGCCGGTCAACGTGGACCCGTTCGACTCGCGCCTGGACGACGAGCTGGAGCGCGCGCGCCTGCGCCGCGTGTTCGAGCAGAAGCTGCCGACGCCGGTGGGTTACGCCCTGCCGCTGCAGGTCAGCGACGGCAGCCCGCCGCTGGCGGGCGGCCGCTGGCAGACGGGCCCCTGGTTCATGCGCGACGACCGCATGTACCTGGTGCCGGGCGACTCGCCCATGGGCTACCGCCTGCCGCTGGACTCCCTGCCCTGGGTCGGCCGCGGCGACTACCCGCACCTCGTGCCCCGCGACCTGTTCGAGCCGCAGGCGCAGGCGCCGCTGCCCCTGCCGGCGCAGCTGCGCGCGCAGTTCCCCGCCGGCGACCTGCGCTTCGCCGAAGGCGGCACCGTGGCCCGGGGCCTGCCGCCCGGGCGCGCGCCCGGTGAAGGCGAGGACGCGGAGCGCGCCAACCTGCGCGGCGAGGCCGAGCCCTCGCACGCCCGCTCGCTCGACACGCGCCTGCCGGCCCGGCACGAGTCGGCCCACTGGATCACCCGCACCGCACTGTGCGTGGAGGTGCGCGACCCGCAGCGCGCCAACGGCCCGAAGGCGGAACGCGAATACGGCGGCCAGAGCGGCGTGCTGTACGTGTTCATGCCGCCGCTGGCGAAGCTGGAGGATTACCTGGAGCTGCTCACCGCCGTCGAAGCGACGGCGCAGGAGCTCGGCGTGCAGATCGTGCTGGAAGGCTACCCGCCGCCGCGCGACCCGCGCCTGAAGCTCCTGCAGGTCACGCCGGACCCGGGCGTTATCGAAGTGAACATCCACCCGGCGCACGACTGGGGCGAGCTGGTGCAGCACACCGAGTTCCTGTACCGGGCCGCGTTCGAGAGCCGGCTCTCGGCCGAGAAGTTCATGACCGACGGGCGCCACACCGGCACCGGCGGCGGCAACCACTTCGTGCTGGGCGGCGCGACGCCCGCGGACTCGCCCTTCCTGCGCCGGCCGGAGCTGCTGGCCAGCCTGCTGCTGTACTGGCACAACCACCCGAGCCTCAGCTACCTGTTCAGCGGCCTGTTCATCGGCCCCACCAGCCAGGCGCCGCGGGTGGACGAGGCGCGCAACGACCAGCTGTACGAGCTGGAGATCGCGCTCAAGGAGATCGAGCGCAACCGCACGCTGCACGGCGAGGCCATGCCGCCGTGGCTGGTGGACCGCACGCTGCGCAACATCCTGGTCGACGTCACCGGCAACACCCACCGCAGCGAGTTCTGCATCGACAAGATGTATTCGCCCGACGGGCCGACCGGCCGCCTGGGCCTGCTGGAGCTGCGCGCTTTCGAGATGCCGCCGCACGAGCGCATGAGCGTGGTGCAGCAGCTGCTGATCCGCGCGCTGGTCGCACGCTTCTGGCACAAGCCCTACGGCGCCCCGGTCACGCGCTGGGGCACCGAGCTGCACGACCGCTGGCTGCTGCCCACCTTCATCTGGATGGACCTGCAGGACGTGCTCACCGAGATGAAGGAGGCCGGCTACGCCTTCGACCCGGCCTGGTTCGCGCCGCACTTCGAGTTCCGCTTCCCGGTGGCCGGCGACCTGCGCGCGCTGGGCATCGAGCTCACGCTGCGCAACGCGCTGGAACCCTGGCACGTGATGGGCGAGGAGGGAGCCCCCGGCGGCACGGTGCGCTACGTCGACTCCTCGCTGGAGCGCATCGAGGTGAAGGTCACCGGCCTGAACGAGAGCCGCTACGTGGTCACCGTCAACGGCCGCGCCCTGCCCCTGCAGTCCACCGGCACCGTCGGCGAGTTCGTCGCCGGCGTGCGCTACCGCGCCTGGCAGCCGCCCTCGGCGCTGCATCCGACCATCGGCGTGCACGCGCCGCTCACCTTCGACATCGTGGACACCTGGATGAACCGCTCCATCGCCGGCTGCCAGTACCACGTGGCGCACCCGGGCGGCCGCAACTACGTGACCTTCCCGGTCAACGCCTACGAGGCGGAGAGCCGGCGGCTCGCGCGCTTCTTCCGCATGGGCCACACGCCGGGCCGGCTGGCGGTGCCGCCGGCCACGATCCACGTGCCGGGCAGCCGCGAGTTCCCGTTCACCCTGGACCTGCGCCGGCCGGCTTAGTCCGGGCAGCGTCGGACCCGGGCAACAGCCACGTGGTCCGGCGCGGCAGCGGGTGGGACAATCCAGCGCAGTGGACTCCAACAACAACGACTCGCTGTTCGCCGCGCTGGCCGGGGAAACGCCCGCCTCGCTGGCCGCCGCGCTGGCGCCGCCGGCCGCCGCCGGCCACTACGACGAACTGCGCGGCGGCGCCGCACGCGGGGACGGCCCGCCCACGCCCGAGTGGGCGCGCTTCTTCGAGCATCTGGGCCACGAGGGCTTCGCCGACCTGAACCGCCGCACGACGGACCTGCAGCGGCAGGTGCGCGACAACGGCATCACCTACAACGTCTACGCCGACGCCGGCGGTCCGCAGCGGCCCTGGTCGCTGGACCTGTTCCCGCTGATCGTCACGGCGCGCGACTGGCAGCGCATCGAGGCCGGCGTGCTGCAGCGGGTGCGGCTGCTCGAAGGCATCCTCGACGACGTCTACGGGCCGCAGCAGCTGCTGGCGAACAACCTGCTGCCGCCGGCGCTGGTGCAGGGCCACCCCGGCTACCTGCGCGCGATGCACGGGGCCCGGCCGGCCGGCGGGCGGCGCCTGCACATCGCCGCCTTCGACCTCGCCCGCGATGCCTCCGGCGCCTGGTGGGCGCTGGGCCAGCGCACGCAGGCCCCCTCCGGGCTGGGCTACCTGCTGGAGAACCGGCTGATCCTCTCGCGCCTGTTCCCCGAGGCCTTCCGCGACCTGAAGGTGCAGCGCCTGGCGAGCACCTACCGGGCGATGCTGGAGGGCCTCAAGGCGCGCTGTCCCGTGGCGCACGGCGAGCCGCGCATCGTGCTGCTCACGCCCGGCCCCTACAACGAGACCTACTTCGAGCACGCCTACCTCGCGCGCTACCTGGGCCTGGCGCTGGTGGAGGGCAGCGACCTCACGGTGCGGGACGAGCGCCTGTACCTCAAGACCCTCAAGGGCCTGGAGCCGGTGCACGGCGTGCTCAAGCGCCTGGACGACGAGTTCCTCGACCCGCTGGAGCTGCGCCCCGACTCCCGCCTGGGCGTGCCGGGCCTGATGCAGGCCGTGCGCGCGGGTCACGTGCTGGTGGCCAATGCGCCGGGATCCGGCTTCCTGGAGTCCACCGCCCTGCTCGGCTTCCTGCCCGCCCTCAGCCGGCACCTGCTGGGCGAGGAGCTGCAGCTGCCCGCGCTGCCCACCTGGTGGTGCGGCGAGCACGCGGCGATGATGGCGGTGCTGCCCCGGCTGGGCGAAAGCGTGATCAAGGCCACCTACGGCGGCCCGGCCGCC
This sequence comes from Burkholderiales bacterium, assembly GCA_028868995.1. GTDB lineage: Bacteria > Pseudomonadota > Gammaproteobacteria > Burkholderiales > Burkholderiaceae_C > Ramlibacter. The sequence continues at coordinate 69,448 of JAGWTH010000010.1, forward strand.
GTCCTGGGCAGCAAGGTCCCGCGCGCGCGGGTCGACGAATGGACCGGCCGCATCATGCGCGAGCCGGAGCGCTACACGGTGCAGGCCTACCAGCCCCTGTCGCAGCTGCCGACCTGGAGCAGCGCCCCCCAGGGCGACCGCATCCGGCCGCTGTCGCTGGTGCTGCGCGTTTTCGCCCTGTCCGACGGCACGCGGGGCTGGCGCGTGCTGCCCGGCGGGCTCACCCGCATTGCCGCGCGCGACTTCGAGATCACCTCGATGCAGCGCGGCGGCAGCAGCGCCGACACCTGGGTGCTGACCGAGGGCGAGGTCGACACCACCACGCTGCTGCACCACGGCCGGCTGCCGGTGGATGCGCCGCGCAGCAGCCGCATGGTCACCAGCCGCGCCGCCGAGAACCTGTTCTGGCTGGGCCGCTACACCGAGCGCACGGAGAACACCGCGCGCCTGGCGCGCCTGGCCATCGAGAGCCTCAACGGCGAAGACCAGTCCTCCCAGCGGCTGATCGCCTGGCTGGGCGAGGCGGCGGTGATCCATGGGCTGGTGCTGCCGGCGGTGCCGCCGGCCACCCAGGCGCGCCGCGTGTTCGAGCGCTCGCTGATCGCCGCGCTCGACGAGTCCAGCGGCGTGCCCGGCGTGGGTTTCAACCTGGCGGCGCTGCGCAACGCCGCCGCGGCCCTGCGCGAGCGCCTGTCGCTGGAGCAGTGGAACCTGATCGTCCGCGCGGAACAGGAGTTCCGCCTCGCCTGCGCGTCCTGCCAGGCCGGTGGCGACTACTCCCCGGTCGATGCGCTGCGCATGCTGGAGGCGCTGTCCGGCCATACGGCCGCCATGACCGGCGCGCAGACCGACCGCATGATGCGCGACGACGGCTGGCGGCTGCTGTCCATCGGCCGCCACCTGGAGCGCCTGGGCTTCCTCGCGCAGGCGCTGGCCGGCGCCATCCGCACCGGCGCGGTGGACGACGAGGCGGGTTGCGAGGCGATCGTCGCCCTGTTCGACAGCACCATCACCTTCCATGCCCAGTACCAGCAGCAGCACGACCTGCAGGCGCTGGTGGAGCTGCTGGTGCTCGACCGCGACAACCCGCGCTCGCTCGGCTGGGTGGCCCAGACGCTGCGAGGCCGGCTCGCCCGTCTGGAGGGCTCGCCGCCCGGCGCGCTGCCGGAGGTGGCCCGCTCGCTGCCGGACCCGGCGCAGTGGACGCTGGAGGCGCTGTGCGAACGCGACGGCGACGGCCGCCCCGCGCGCCTGCTGGACCTCCTGCAGCAGTGCGTGGACGCCTCCTACCGGCTGTCCGACGAGCTGAGCGCGCGCTACTTCGCCCATTCCTCCGCCGGCCTGTCCGTGGGCGCCTGAACATGCTCCTGCACGTCGTCCACGAGACCGCCTACGACTACGTGCCGCCGGTGCGCACGGCGCAGCACATGGCGCACCTCAAGCCGTGGGACGGTGCCAGCCAGCAGCTGCTGGCCCACCGCCTCACCGTGGAACCCGCGCCGACGCCGCCGCGCGAGGCGGTCGACGTGTTCGGCAACACCCGCACCTTCTTCAGCCTCGATTTCTCGCACGACGCCCTGCGCGTGCGCGCAGAGAGCCTGGTGCGCACCGCGCCCGGCGAGCCGCCGGCAGCCGGCCCGCCCTGGGAGCAGGCGGCCGAGCGCATGCGCTACCACCGCCAGGCGCGCTACGACCCGGCCGCGGAGTTCGCCTTCGCCTCGCCCTACGTGCCGCGCGACGAGGCCTTCGCCGCCTACGCCCGGCCCTCCTTCGCCGAGGGCCGGCCGCTGCTGGAGGCCGCGCGCGACCTGATGCACCGCGTCCACGGCGACTTCGAGTACAGGACCACCGTGACCGACGTCAACACGCCGGCGCTGCAGGCGCTGCAGCTGCGCCAGGGCGTCTGCCAGGACCTCGCCCACGTGATGCTGGGCTGCCTGCGCAGCCTGGGCCTGCCGGCGCGCTATGTCAGCGGCTACCTGCTGACCGAGCCGCCGCCCGGCCAGCCGAAGCTGGTGGGCAGCGACGCGTCCCACGCCTGGGTGGCGGTCTACCTGCCGGCGCCCGGGGGCGGCGGTGCCTGGGTCGACCTCGACCCCACCAACGACCGCGCCGCCGGCGAGGACTACGTGACGCTCGCCATCGGCCGCGACTATTCGGACGTGTCGCCCATGCGCGGCGTGATCCACGGCGGCACGAACCATTCGCTGCACGTGGCCGTCACCGTGACGCCGGCCGGCGAGGATGCCGCGGACCCGGCGGCGCCCGCGGTGCCAGAATGACCGCCGCGCCGCGCGCCGTGCGCGCGGCCCCATCCCCAGGAGCGAACATGAACGTCTACGACAAGCTGAAGGAACTGAACATCACCCTGCCCCCGGTGGCCACCCCGGCGGCCGCCTACGTGCCCTTCGTGCGCACCGGCAACCTGGTCTTCCTGTCCGGCCACATCGCCCGCAGGGAAGGCAAGCCCTGGGTCGGCCAGCTGGGCCGCACCATGCAGACCGAGGAAGGCAAGCAGGCCGCCCGGGCGATCGCGGTCGACCTGATGGGCACCCTGCAGGCCGCGGTGGGCGACCTGAACAACGTGAAGCGCATCGTCAAGGTGATGAGCCTGGTGAACTCGGCCCCCGACTTCACCGAGCACCACCTGGTCACCAACGGCGCCAGCGAGCTGTTCGGCCAGGTGTTCGGCGACCAGGGCGCGCACGCGCGCAGCGCTTTCGGCGTGGCGCAGATCCCCATGGGCGCCTGCGTCGAGATCGAGCTGGTCGCCGAGGTCTGAACCACCGGCTACTCGTCCAGCAGCCCGCCCCGGTAGAAGCTGTACGCCGTGCCGTCGTGCAGGTAGAAGTAGCCGTCGGCGCAGCCATCCTTGCCGGGGAAGAACTCGCGGTACTTCTTCGGGACCAGGCGTTCCAGCTCCTCGTCCGACAGCTCGTCGAACTCCTGGGGCGAGATCGCCTGGCCGGCGCGCAGGCGGCGGCGTTCCATCATTCGACCCGCAGGACGGCCGTCGGCTTGAAGCCCAGGTCCGCCACCTTGCCCTTGCGGCCGCGGCTGCCCCGGGCGTTGTTGAGGGAGCGGATCTCCAGCACCTCCTCGCGCTCCTTGTCGCCGCGGCCCAGCCCCACGATGCGCACGGACCGCGTGTAGGCCGCCGCGCCGGCGAGCTGCTCCTTCGCCTCCAGGTCCATCAGCATCAGGCCCCGGCCGCCGTTGGCCATGGCCTTGAGCTCGGAGATCTCGAAGGTGAGGATGCGCTTGCCGGTCGAGGCGCAGCACACGTGCGTGGCGGGCACGTTCGCGGGCCCGGGCTGCGCGCCGGCCGGGGCCGGCACGTTGGCCGGCGAGGGCCGGCAGACCGTCTCGCCCTCGCCCAGGCTCAGGAAGGCCTTGCCGCCCTTCTGCCGCGACACCATGTTCTCCACCTGCGCCAGGAAGCCGTAGCCGCCCGAGCCCGCCAGCAGCAGCCAGGCGCCGGCCGCGCCGGCGAAGTAGTGCACCAGCTGCGTCCCCGGCTCCAGTTCGACGAAGGTCGTGACCGGCTGGCCGTCGCCGCGGGCGCCGGGCAACGTGGACACCGGCATCGAGTACACGCGGCCGTTGCTGCCGAAGGCGAGCAGCGTGTCGACCGTGCGGCATTCGAAGGTGCCGTACAGGCCGTCGCCCGCCTTGAAGGCGAAGCTCGCGGCGTCGTGCCCGTGGCCCTGGCGCGCGCGCACCCAGCCCTTCTGCGAGACGACCACCGTGACCGGCTCGTCCAGCACCTTCACCTCGGCCACCGCCTTCTTCTCCGCCTGGATCAGCGTGCGGCGCTCGTCGCCGAAGGCCTTGGCGTCGGCCTCGATCTCCTTGACCATCAGGCGGCGCAGGGCGGCGGGCGAGCCGAGGATCTCCTCCAGCTTCGACTGCTCGCCGCGCAGTTCCTTGAGCTCCTGCTCGATCCGGATCGCCTCCAGCCGCGCCAGCTGGCGCAGCCGGATCTCCAGGATGTCCTCGGCCTGCCGCTCGCTCAGGCGGAAGCGCGCGATCAGCGCCTGCTTCGGGTCGTCCGCCGCGCGGATGATCGCGATCACCTCGTCGATGTTCAGCAGCACCAGCTGCCGGCCCTCCAGGATGTGGATGCGGTCCAGCACCTTGTCCAGGCGGTGCCGCGAGCGGCGCTCGATGGTGCGCTGGCGGAACTCGATCCACTCCTCCAGCATCTGCCGCAGCGACTTCTGCACCGGCTTGCCGTCCAGGCCCACCATGGTGAGGTTGATCGGGGCGGAAGTCTCCAGCGAGGTGTGCGCCAGCAGCGTGGTGGTGAGCTCCTGCTGGTCGATCCGGCTGGTCTTGGGCTCGAACACCAGGCGCACCGCGGCGTCCTTGCTCGACTCGTCGCGCACCGCGTCCAGCACCGACAGGATGGTCTGCTTCAGCTGCACCTGCTCCTGCGACAGCGCCTTCTTGCCCGCCTTCACCTTGGGGTTGGTGAGCTCCTCGATCTCCTCCAGCACCTTCTGCGAGCTGACGCCCGGCGGCAGCTCGGTCACCACCAGCTGCCACTGGCCGCGCGCCAGGTCCTCGATCTTCCAGCGCGCGCGCACCTTCAGGGACCCGCGCCCGGTGGCGTAGGCCTCGGCGATGTCGGCGCTGCCGGAAATGATCTGCCCGCCACCGGGATAGTCGGGGCCGGGCACCAGCGCGAACAGCTCCTCGTCGGCGAGCTTCGGGTTCTTCACCAGCGCGACGCAGGCCTCGGCCACCTCGCGCAGGTTGTGCGAGGGGATCTCGGTGGCCAGGCCCACGGCGATGCCGCTGGCGCCATTGAGCAGCGCGAACGGCAGGCGCGCGGGCAGCACCACCGGCTCCTGCGTGCTGCCGTCGTAGTTCAGCACGAATTCGACGGTGCCCTCGTCGATCTCGTCGAGCAGCAGGTTGGCGATCTTCGCCAGCCGGGCTTCCGTATACCGCATGGCCGCGGCGCCGTCGCCGTCGCGGCTGCCGAAGTTGCCCTGGCCGTCGATCAGCGGGTAGCGCTGGGCGAAGTCCTGCGCCATGCGCACCAGCGCGTCGTAGGCGGCCTGGTCGCCGTGCGGGTGGAAGCGGCCCAGCACGTCGCCGACGACGCGCGCGCTCTTCACGGGCTTGGCGCCGCCGGCGCCGCCGAAGCCCAGGCCCATGCGCCACATCGAATAGAGGATGCGTCGCTGCACCGGCTTCTGGCCATCGGCCACGTCGGGCAGCGCGCGGCCCTTGACGACGCTCAGCGCGTATTCGAGGTAGGCGCGCTGGGCATAGCTGCCCAGGTCCAGCCCGCTGTCGTCTTCGCCGCCGGCGTAGGGGATGAGGTCCTGCTCCATGGTGTGTCTGCTAGGGGGTCAAGGGGGCGGGTGCCGTCAGGAGTTCGTCCCGCGGCACCGTCACGATGCGCCGGTCGGAGCCGGCCCGCAGCTCCTGGTCCATGCGCGTATTGAGCTTGTACAGCAAGGCCTTGGGCGCGGTGTCGTCGCCCGCCACCGCCGCCATCACGATGCGGAAGCGCAGGTACTCCGCCTGCGCGGCCGGCACCGGCTCCTTCAGGCCCGCGGCCAGGATGCGCGTGGCCACGGTGGCCGCCGCCTCGGCCGGGGCGACGCCCTCGGCCAGCACGCCGAAGCGGGCGTGCGTGAGGCGCGCGGCCACGTGGCCGTCGCCCGGCAGCGCCTCGCGCACGCGGCTCGCGGCGGCCAGCACCGCCGCCTCCGCCGCCTCGGGGCCGGACTCCGCGGCGATCGCCGGAAGGTTCTCCAGGTCGACCACCATGACCACGCTCGGGTGCCCGTAGCGCCGCATCATGTGGCGCGCCGCCAGGATGCGTTCGGCCAGCACCAGCGGCGTGGCCAGGCCGGTGAGCGGGTCGACGGTCTTGCGGGCCTGCAGGCGCGCGCGCGTCTCGCCCTGGATGCGCCCGCGCCAGCTGCTGGCGAGGTAGGTGCAGGCGGCCCAGACGGTCAGCAGGCCGGCCAGCAGCACCGCGTCGTCGACGTCGTAGGGCGGCCGGTCGGCGGCCACGACGAGGCCCGCGACCGCGAGCGCCGCCAGCCCGGGCGGCAGCCACCCGATCCAGGGCCGGCCCTGGCGCCAGGCGCGCACCAGCAGCACCGCGGCGACGGCGAGCCACAGGGCCATGCCGCCCGCCAGGGCCCAGGGGCTGTAGACCGCGCCGACGGCCAGCAGGGGCAGCACGCCCGCGCTCACGCCCAGCAGCCAGCCGCGCGCCCGGCGCAGGCTGGGCGCGCGGCCCACCAGGTCGCGCAGCTGCAGGCCCGCCAGCGCCGGCACCAGCAGCAGCGCGGCGGCCGGCAGCAGCGGCTGGTTGCCCACGAGGGCCTGCACCGCCACCACGGCCATCAGGGTCGAGGCCGCGTGCAGCAGCAGCGCCCGCTCGCGATAGGTGTTGGCGTGGATCACGCAGAAGATGACCAGCAGCAGCTGCGCGCCGACGCAGGCGCCCAGCCACAGCTGCTCGGCGTCGATCAGGTCGGTCATGGGCGCCACGACCGGTCCCGGCCGCCGCCGCTGGGGGTCGCTGCCTGCATGGCGCTCAGTCCTCGAGCACGGCGACCGGGGCAACGGCCGCCGGAGCTTCGCTCGCAGCCGCCGGCGCCGCGGCGGCGGCGATCCCCGCGGGAAGGTTGCGGCGCCCGCCGGTGCCCGCCTGCCCGGCCAGCTCCATCCGCACCCGCCGCGGCGCGTGGGCGGTGGCGGTCAGCGCGGGAGGCTTGAGCATGCCGTACAGCTGCATGACGGTCTTCACGTAGTTCTGCGTCTCGGGGAAGTTGGGGATGCGGTTGCCGGCGCGCTGCACGGCGCCCTCGCCCGCGTTGTAGGCGGCCAGGGCCAGCTCCAGCCGGCCCGGGAACATGCGGATCAGGTCGTGCAGGTAGCGCGCGCCGGTGCGGATGTTGATGCGCGGGTCGGCGAGCTTCTTCGCCAGCGGCGTCCTGCGGTCGCCGCTGATGCCGTAGCGCTCGGCGGTGGCCGGCATGATCTGCATGAGGCCCACCGCGCCGCGCGGCGACACCGCACCGGCGTCGAAGCCGGACTCGGTGGCGATCAGCGCCTGCAGCAACTCCATGTCGATGCCCTGCTCGCGCGCCGCCTCGCGCAGGTGGTACTTGACCGCCTTGTAGCTGGGCGAGATGTCGAAGAAGGCGAGCAGCCGGCTGGTCGAGCGGGTCGGCACGGCCACCGCGCGCGGCGTCGGCACGCCGTCGGCGGTGTCGAAGTCTTCGCCGCCGCGGAAGAACAGCTCGTAGCGCTCGTCCAGCTTCTGCGCGGCGAAGTGCGCCACACCCTGGTCGTCCACGTAGCCCCAGACCTCCGCCTGCGCGCTCGCCTGCCAGAGCGCGGCGAGCACGAGGCAGGCGGCGGCCAGGACGCGGCGCGGCTTCACGCGGGCAGCTCCATCGCCCCGGCGCGGCGTCGGGCGAATTCGTCCTGCAGCATCGACATCACCACCAGCGAGTCGTGGCCTTCGGCGACCTTCACCGCCTCGCGCAGCTCGCCCTCGAAGACGAAGCCCTCGCTGTCGTACAGGCCGCGGGCGCGCGTGTTGCGCTTCTTGATGTCCAGCCAGAAGCGGTGCGCGCCCAGGTCGTCGAAGGCGACCTTCTTGGCCACCCGCAGCGCGGCGCGGCCGAAGCCCTGGTTCTTGTCGCGCACCACCATTCGCTTCAACTCGATGGACCGGTGCGGGTTGCGGCAGCCGATGAGGATCAGGAAGCCTCCGGCTTCCAGGCCCGGTCCGGCCTCGATGATGAAGTGCCGGAAGTCCGGGAAGCGGATCGCCGCCTCGTGCTGGATCCGCTCCCAGGGCGTGATGTAGGGGAGGTTCGCCGGGTCGCGCTCCAGCGAGAGCACGAACTCGAGGTCGCTCTGCATCGTGGGGCGCAGGCGCACGCGGGCGGGGTGCTCAGAGGCGACGGCGGGGTGGCTCATGGCTTCAGATGTCGATCTCGACGGCGTCGCCGTGCAGTTCCATCAGCTCGCGCCGCGCGGCCGCCTCGCCCTTGCCCATCAGCTTGGTGATCAGGTCCTCGGTCGCGCCGAAATCCAGTCGTCCCAGCTGCACCGGCAGCAGGCGGCGGGTGTCCGGGTTGAGCGTGGTCTCCCACAGCTGCTCCGCGCTCATCTCGCCCAGTCCCTTGAAGCGGCTGATGGTCCACTTGCCCTCGGCCACGCCTTCCTTGCGCAGCTTGTCCAGGATGTGGGTGAGCTCGCCCTCGTCCAGCGCGTACATCTTCGCCGCCGGCTTCTTGCCGCGCGCGGGCGCGTCCACCCGGAACAGCGGCGGGCGCGCGACGTACACGTGCCCCGCCTCGATCAGCTTCGGGAAGTGGCGGAAGAACAGGGTCAGCAGCAGCACCTGGATGTGCGAGCCGTCCACGTCGGCGTCGGAAAGGATGCAGACCTTGCCGTAGCGCAGGCCCGAGAGGTCCACGGTGTCCTGCGGGCCGTGCGGGTCGACGCCGATCGCCACCGCGATGTCGTGGATCTCGGTGTTGGCGAACAGGCGGTCGCGCTCGACCTCCCAGGTGTTGAGCACCTTGCCGCGCAGCGGCAGGATGGCCTGGCATTCCTTGTCCCGGCCCATCTTGGCGCTGCCGCCGGCGGAGTCGCCCTCCACCAGGAAGATCTCGTTGTGCGAAAGGTCACGGCTCTCACAGTCCGTGAGTTTGCCGGGCAGCACCGCCACGCCGGAGCCCTTGCGCTTCTCCACCTTCTGGCCGGCCTTCTGGCGGGACTGGGCGGCGCGGATCGCCAACTCCGCCAGCTTCCTGCCGTACTCGACGTGCTGATTGAGCCACAGTTCCAGCGCCGGGCGCACGAAGCTGGAGACCAGGCGCACGGCGTCGCGGGAGTTCAGGCGCTCCTTGATCTGGCCCTGGAACTGCGGGTCCAGCACCTTGGCCGACAGCACGTAGGAGGCGCGGGCGAACACGTCCTCGGGCAGCAGCTTGACGCCCTTGGGCAGCAGGTTGTGCAGGTCGATGAAGCCCTTGACCGCGTTGAACAGGCCGTCGCGCAGGCCGCTGTCGTGCGTGCCGCCGGCGGTGGTCGGGATCAGGTTGACGTAGCTCTCGCGCACCGGGTTGCCGTCCTCGGTGAAGGCCACGCACCAGGCCGCGCCCTCGCCCTCGGCGAAGTTGTCGTTGCTGTCGGCATAGCCCTCGCCCTCGAACAGCGGGATCACCGGGTCGGCGGTCAGCGTCTGCATCAGGTAGTCGCGCAGGCCGCCCTTGTACTGCCAGGTCTGCGTGTCCTTCTTCTTCTCGTCGACCAGCTGCACGGTCACGCCGGGCATCAGCACCGCCTTGCTGCGCAGCAGGTGCGCCAGCTCCCCCATGGGCAGCGCGGTGCTGTCGAAGTACTTGCCGTCCGGCCAGACCCGCACGGTGGTGCCCTGCTTGCGGTCCTCGGGGCCGGCCTTGCGCCGCTGCAGCTTCTCCTCGACATCGCCGCCGGCGAACACGATGGTCGCGACCTCGCCGTCGCGGTAACTGGTGGCCTCGAGCCGCTTCGCCAGCGCATTGGTCACCGACACGCCCACGCCGTGCAGGCCGCCCGAGAAGCTGTAGGCGCCGCCCTGGCCCTTGTCGAACTTGCCGCCGGCGTGCAGGCGGGTGAACACCAGCTCGATCACCGGCGCCTTCTCCTCGGGGTGCAGGCCGAAGGGGATGCCGCGGCCGTCGTCCTCCACGCTCACGGAGCCGTCCGCGTGCAGGATCACCCGGATCTTCTTGCCGTGGCCGGCCAGCGCCTCGTCCGCGGCGTTGTCCAGGACCTCCTGCAGGATGTGCAGGGGGTTGTCGGTGCGCGTGTACATGCCGGGCCGCTGCTTGACGGGCTCCAGGCCCTTGAGCACGCGGATCGAACCTTCGGAGTACTCGGATGGTTTGGTCGCCATGGGAAGGCAAATTCTAGTCGCCGGGCGGCCCCATGACTGGATGGACGTACAGCCAGATTCCTATTCATGCACTCGCATCATCAATCCCGGCCCAAGATTTCAATGCCGCATTCAGCCTTCCGCCAAGCGCCGGCGGGGTGTCTTCGCTACAGTTCCACCCATGCAGAACACGGATCGCAAACTCTCCCTGGCGCAGGTGCTGGCCTGCGGCGCCCTGGTGGTCACCCTGTCCATGGGCGTGCGCCACGGCTTCGGCCTGTGGCTGCAGCCGATCACCCAGGCCCAGGACTGGAGCCGGGAGACCTTCGCCTTCGCGATCGCGGTGCAGAACCTCGCCTGGGGCATCTTCGGCATCTTCGCCGGCATGCTGGCCGACCGCTTCGGCGCCTTCAGGGTGCTGGTGGGCGGCGCCCTGATGTACGCGCTGGGACTGGCGGGCATGGCCCTGTCGCGCGATGCACTCACCTTCTCGCTGACGGCGGGCGTGCTGATCGGCGCGGCCCAGGCCGGCACCACCTACGCCGTGGTCTACGGGATCATCGGCCGGCAGATCGAGCCGGCCAGGCGCTCCTGGGCCATGGGCGTGACGGCGGCGGCCGGCTCCTTCGGCCAGTTCCTGATGGTGCCGGTGGAGGGCTTCCTGATCTCCGGCCTGGGCTGGCAGCGGGCCCTGCTGGCGCTGGCGGTGTCGGTGCTGCTGATCGCGCCGCTCGCCCTGTGGCTGCGCGAGCCCGGCTTCGGCGGCGGCGCGGTGCCGGCCCGGCGCGAGCAGACCATCCGCGAGGCGCTGGCCGAGGCCTTCCGGTACCCCAGCTTCCAGCTGCTGATGGCCGGCTACTTCGTGTGCGGCTTCCAGGTGGTATTCATCGGCGTGCACATGCCCAGCTACCTGAAGGACAAGGGCCTGTCGCCGCAGGTGGCCAGCTACGCGCTGGCGCTGATCGGCCTGTTCAACGTGTTCGGCACCTACATCGCGGGCACCCTGGGCCAGCGCATCGCCCGGCGCAAGATCCTGGCGTTCATCTACCTGGCCCGCTCGGTGGCCATCGCCCTGTTCCTGTGGGCGCCGCTGACGCCCGCCTCGGTCTACCTGTTCTCCGCCGTCATGGGCTTCCTGTGGCTGTCCACGGTGCCGCCCACCAACGCGACGATCGCCCAGATCTTCGGCGTGAGCCACCTGTCCATGCTGGGCGGCTCGGCCTTCTTCAGCCACCAGATCGGCTCCTTCATGGGCGTGTGGCTGGGTGGCCTGCTGTACGACCGCACCGGCAGCTACGACCTGGTCTGGTACATCGCCATCGCCCTGGGCGTGTTCGCCGCGCTGGTGAACCTGCAGGTGCGCGAGGCCCCGATCCCGCGCGGCCCGGTGCCGCAGCCCGCCTGAAATGGGCCCCTGGACGCGGATCGCCCTCTGGACCGCCGTCGCGGCGGTGCTGGCCGGCGTCTTCGCCCTGTACACCCGGCCCCAGATGATGGTCGCCCTGGGCGACATGATCTGGGCCTGTTTCCGTTGATCGTCCGCACCGGGCCCCGGCCGCAATTCCACTAAAGTTCGCGGCCATGAACGTCACCCTCATCACCGGCGGCTCCGACGGCATCGGCGCCGAGATGGCGCGCCAGCTGGCCGCCAGGCACAAGGCGGGCATCGCCCTCGTGGTCGCCGGGCGCAGGCAGGAGAAGCTGGACGCCGTCGCGGCCGAATGCCGGGCGCTGGGCGCGCAGGCCCTGGGCGTGGCCCACGACGTGGCGGTGGAATCCGGGTGCCGGGCCCTCGTCGAGCGCGCCCTGCAGCAGTTCGGCCGCATCGACACCCTCGTCAACAACGCCGGCATGTCCGCCCAGGCCCTGTTCGAGGACGTGAAGGCCGAGGACCTGCACTGGTACGAGGACCTCATGAAGGTGAACCTGTGGGGCGCCGTCTGGTGCACGCACGCCGCCCTGCCCCACCTCAAGGCGGCGAAAGGACGCATCGTGGCCGTCAGCTCGCTGTCCGGCCTGCTGGGCGTGCCGGGCCGCACCGCCTATGCCGCGACCAAGTTCGCCATGACCGGCTTCTTCGAGGCGCTGCGGGCAGAACTCAAGGGCGCCGGCGTCAGCGTCACCATCGCCTATCCCGGCGTGGTGACCACGAAGCTGCGCCATCGCGGCTACAACGCCCGCGGCGAGGCCGCCGGCTTCAGCGGGCTGAAGGAGGAAGGCGCCATGAGCGTCGAGGAATGCGCCCGGCTGATCGTCGACGGAATGGAGGGCCGCAAGCGCGACATCGTGATGACCGCCAAGGGCAAGCTGGGCCGCTTCCTGAAACTCGTGGCGCCCGGCGTGGTCGAAGACATGGCGCTCAAGGCCCTGAAGGAAGAGGTGCGCCCCCGCTGATCCCATGCACGGAACCGACACCCCCTCCCCCTGGATCGTCCGCTTCAGCCACCTGGTGCCCGCCGGCGGCAGCGTGCTGGATGTGGCCTGCGGCCGCGGTCGCCACATGCGCTGGTTCGCCGGGCGCGGCCACCCGGTGCTGGGCGTGGACCGCGACGCCGAGGCGCTCGCCGGCCTGCAAGGCGTGGGCGAGACCCTGCAGGCCGACCTCGAGGGCGGCCCCTGGCCGCTGGCCGGGCGCCGCTTCGACGCCGTGGTCGTCACCAACTATCTCTGGCGGCCCCGGCTGCCGCCCATCCTGGCGGCGGTCGCCCCGGGCGGCGTGCTGCTGTACGAGACCTTCGCCCAGGGCAACGAGACCGTGGGAAAACCCTCACGCCCCGACTTCCTGCTGGCCCACGGGGAGCTGCTGCAGGCCTGCGCGGGCCTCAGGGTGGTGGCTTACGAGGACGGCTTCCTCGAGGAGCCGCCGCGCTTCGTCCAGCGCATCGCCGCCGTGCGCGAAGAGCCCGGGCCGCAGCCGGCGCGGTATTTCCTCTAGTTAGAATCCCCCATTCCCGGGAACAACCCCATGACACCGATTACAGGCAGCATCGTGGCGCTCGTGACGCCCATGCACGACGACGGCAGCGTCGACTACCCGACGCTGCGCAAGCTCGTCGACTGGCACATCCAGCAGGGCACGGACTGCATCGGCGTGGTCGGCACCACGGGCGAGTCGCCCACCGTCGACGTCGAGGAGCACCAGGAGATCATCCGCGTGACCGTGGAGCAGGCCGCGGGCCGCGTGCCGGTCATGGCCGGCACCGGCGCGAACTCCACCGCCGAGGCCATCGCGCTGGCGAAGTACGCGCGCAAGGTCGGCGCCGACTGCCAGCTGCAGGTGGTCCCCTACTACAACAAGCCGACGCAGGAAGGCCTGTACCGGCACTTCAAGGCGATCGCCGAGGCCACCGGCGACCTGCCCATCGTGCTTTACAACGTGCCGGGCCGCACCGTCGCGGACATGCAGCACGACACGGTGCTGCGCCTGGCGCAGGTGCCCGGCATCGTGGGCATCAAGGAAGCGACCGGCAACATCGAGCGCGCGCAGTGGCTGGTCAAGGACGCGCCCGAGGGCTTCGCGATCTACTCGGGCGACGACCCGACCGCCGTGGCGCTGATGCTGTGCGGCGGCCAGGGCAACATCAGCGTGACCGCCAACGTGGCGCCGCGCGCGATGCACGACCTGTGCATGGCCGCCATCGCCGGCGACGCGAAGCGCGCGATGGAGATCCAGCTGCGGCTGCTGCCGCTGCACCGGCACCTGTTCGTCGAGGCCAACCCGATCCCGGTGAAGTGGGCGATGGCCCGCATGGGCCTGATGGGCGGGGCGCTGCGCCTGCCGATGACGCCGCTGGCCCAGGCCAACGAAGCGGTGGTGGAAGGCGCGCTGCGCGCCGCCGGCCTGCTCTCCTGAGCGCGGCCCCGTAAAGCAAAAGAGGAATCGATGAAGTTGACCGTGAAGCTCGGCCTGGTCGCCGTGATCGTTGCGCTGGCAGGCTGTTCGACGCTCGAGGGCGACAAGATCGACTACAAGAGCGCCAAGTCCGGCCCGGGCCTGGAAGTGCCGCCCGACCTGACGCAGCTGTCGCGCGACAGCCGCTACCAGATCCCCGGCGGCCCGGTGTCCGCCAACACCTACGCCCTCGGCCAGTCCGTGCCCACCCTGCCCACGGCCGCCACGGCCATCGGCGACGTGCGCATCGAGCGCGACGGCAATACCCGTTGGCTGGTGGTGAACCGGCCGGCCGACCAGCTCTGGGGGCCCGTGCGCGACTTCTGGCAGGAGAACGGCTTCCTGCTCACCATGGACCAGCCCAACCTGGGCATCATGGAGACCGACTGGGCCGAGAACCGGGCCAAGATCCCCCAGGACATCATCCGCCGCACGATCGGCAAGGTGTTCGATTCGCTCTACTCCACCGGCGAGCGCGACAAGTTCCGCACCCGCTTCGAGCGTTCGGCGAGCGGCGCCACCGAGATCTTCATCAGCCATCGCGGCATGCAGGAGGTCTACAGCAACGCGCAGAAGGACCAGACCGTCTGGGAGCCGCGCCCGAGCGACCCCGAGCTCGAGGCCGAGTTCCTGCGCCGCCTGATGATCAAGCTGGGCGCGCCCCAGCAGGCCGCCGCCGCCGCCGTGGCCCTGCCCTCCGACAAGCCGACCTCGCGCGTGGCCTCGGTCGACAACCACCCGGTGGTGCAGATGGACGAGGGCTTCGACCGGGCCTGGCGCCGCGTGGGCCTGACGCTCGACCGCACCGGCTTCACGGTGGAGGACCGCGACCGCAGCCAGGGCACCTACTTCGTGCGCTACGTGCCGCCCACGGACGGGAAGGAGCCGGGCTTCTTCGCCAAGCTGTTCACGCCCAGAGGCCCGACCCAGCAGCCGCTGAAGTACCGCATCAACCTGAAGAGCGCGGGCCAGACCACCACCGTCTCGGTGCTCGACGCCAACGGCCAGCCGGTGGCCTCGGCGGATGCGCAGCGGATCGTGCAGGTGATCGCCGACGACCTGAAGTAAGGTGAGAACGAGGCCCGGCTTGGCCGGGCCTTGCACCTCGGGCGGCCGCGCCGGTGATCCGATTCAAGTCCCTGGGCAGTGGCAGCAGCGGCAATGCCACCGTCATCCAGGCGCGCGAGGGTGGCGCGCTCACCCACCTGCTGGTCGACTGCGGCCTGGGCATCCGCGAAGTCGCCCGGCGGCTCGGCGCGGCCGGCCTGAGCGCCGACCGGCTCGACGCCATCTTCATCACCCACGAGCACGCCGACCACATCGGCTGCGCGCGCCAGCTCGCCCTGCGCGAGCGCATCCCCGTGTACATGAGCGAGGGCACCTTCGCGGCGCTGGGCCGGCCGGACTTCGGCGGGCTGCTGCGCCTGGCCGGCGACGGGCAGGTCTTCGAGGTGGGCGGCCTGCAGGTGCGCCCCTTCACCGTGCCGCATGACGCGCGCGAGCCCCTGCAGCTCACCTGCACCGATGGTGCCGCGCGCCTGGGACTGCTCACCGACCTGGGCCACGTCAGCGCCCACGTTCTGCAGGAGCTGGCCGGCTGCGCCACGCTGCTGCTGGAGTGCAACCACGACGAGGCCATGCTGGCGCATGGCCCCTACCCCCGCTTCCTGAAGGAGCGCGTGGGCGGCGACTGGGGCCACCTGGCCAACGGTGCGGCCGCGGCGCTGGCGCGGCAGCTGCAGGCCTCGGGGCGGCTGCGGCGGGTGCTGGCGGCCCACCTGAGCGAGCAGAACAACCGGCCCGAACTCGCGCGCGCGGCGCTGGCCGGGGCGCTGGGCGGCGGCGCCGAGATCCACGTGGCCGACGGCGCGAGCGGCAGCGGCTGGCTGGACGCCTGAGCCGCGCGCCCCCATCGGGATAGGGGCCGATCGGTGATCGGGCCCCTCCCACACCACCCGGCATGCGGGTCCGCACCGGGCGGTTCGAGAAGTTGAGGTCAGGAGAAACGAGGGACTCCCAGGCGATTGAAGTAGGCGA
>JAGWTH010000051.1 GCA_028868995.1 Burkholderiales bacterium
GCAGCCAGGGCTGCGTCCTGTTCAGTTTTTCCGACCGTCCCGTGCACGAGGCGCTGGGCGTCCACAACGAAGAAAGGTTGTCATGAGCTACGTCTTCAACCCCGCTCCCCAGGTGAGCGTGCCCGTGGTGGGCCGCGCCGAGCGCTTCCCGGTGCGCCGCATCTACTGCGTCGGCCGCAACTACGTGGAGCACGCCAAGGAGATGGGCTTCACCGGCCGCGAGGCGCCGTTCTTCTTCTTCAAGCCCGCCGACGCCTGCGTGGTGGTGCCCGCCGGCGAAACCGGCACCATCCGCTACCCCAGCCTGACCCGGGACCTGCACCACGAGATCGAGCTGGTGGCCTGCATCGGAACGGGCGGCAAGAACATCAAGGCGGCCGACGCGCGCAAGCACATCTTCGGCTACGCCGTGGGCCTGGACATGACCCGCCGCGACCTGCAGGGCGAGCAGAAGAAGCTGGGCCGCCCCTGGGAGATCGGCAAGTCCTTCGAGGAATCGGCCCCGATCGGCCCCGTGGTGCCGGCCGCCCAGGCGGGCGACATCGAGAACGCCGAGATCTGGCTGCAAGTGAACGGCAAGGACCGCCAGCGCAGCACGGTCTCCAAGCTGATCTGGAACATCGGCGAGATCATCGAGCACCTCTCCACGGCGTGGGAACTGGCCCCCGGCGACCTGATCTTCACGGGCACCCCCGAAGGCGTGGCCGCGGTGGTGGCGGGCGACACCCTGGTGGGCGGCGTCTCCGGGCTGCCCGAGCTGCGCGTGCGCGTGGCCTGATCCGAGGGACCGGCCCTAGAGGGCCGGGCGCGGGAATGCAATACCATTCCCGCACCTCATCCACCCGTGGCCGCGATTCCTGGCCACAGCCCGGAGACGCCACACGATGCTGGAAAGACTCGCGCGCATCTGCGCCCTGCTGGCCGGGGCGCTGATCGCCTTCATGGTCGGACTCACCTGCCTGAGCATCCTCGGGCGCGAAACCATCGGCCGCACCATCACCGGCGACTTCGAGCTGGTGGGTCTCGCCACCGGCGCGGCGGTCGGCCTGTTCATGCCGCTGTGCCAGCTGCATCGCGGCAACATCGTGGTCGACTTCTTCACCGCCCGGGCGCCGAAGAAGGTGAACCGGGCGCTCGACCGGCTCGGCGCCTTCCTGCTGGCGGCCTGCTGCGCCCTGCTCGCCTGGCGCGCGGCGCTGGGCGGCCTGTCTTCCTGGAAGAGCGATTCCAGCACCATGCTGCTGGGCGTACCCGAGTGGTACGCCTACGCGCCCATGGTGCCGGGCTTCGCGCTCACGGCGGTGATCGGCCTGAAGCAGGCGTTCTTCGGCTTCGGCAACCAGCCGGACCACCACGAGGTGACCGCATGAGCGGCATCAGCCTCGCGCTCGGGATGATCGTGGTGATGTTCACCTTCATGGCGCTGCGCACGCCCATCGCCATCGCGATGTTCCTCTCCGGCTCCATCGGATACGTCCTGCAGACCGGCTGGCTGCCCTACGCGAACTTCATGAACAGCATGGCGTTCGCCCGCTTCGCCAGCTACGACCTGTCGGTCATCCCGCTGTTCATCCTGATGGGCCAGTTCGCCACGCAGGGCGGCATCAGCAAGTCGCTGTTCGAGTTCACGGCCGCGGTCGTGGGGCGCTTTCGCGGCGGCCTGGCGATGGCCGCGGTGATGGCCAGCGCCGCTTTCGGGGCGATCTGCGGCTCCTCGGTGGCCACTGCCGCCACGATCACCGGCGTCGCCCTGCCCGAAATGAAGCGCCACGGCTACTCGGGGCGGCTGGCCACCGGGGCGCTGGCCACCGCCGGCACCCTGGGCATCCTGATCCCGCCGTCGGTGCCGCTGGTCATCTACGCCATCCTGACCGAGCAGAACATCGCCAAGCTGTTCCTCGCCGCGACCATCCCCGGCGTGCTGGCGATGCTGGGCTACATGATCGTCATCGCCATCTACGTGCGCCTGGCGCCGGGACATGCGCCCGAGGTCGACGAGAACCCGAAGCCCCTGAGCTGGCGCGTGGCGGCCGGCGTGCTGCCGCTGGCCTTCGTGTTCCTGCTGGTCTTCGGCGGCATCTACGGCGGCTTCTTCTCGCCCACCGAGGGCGCGGCGATCGGAGCGGCCGCCGCGCTGCTGGCGGCCGTCTTCAAGCGCGAGATGACCTGGCGCAAGTTCGTTGACTGCTTCCTCGCCACCGCCGAGAGCTCCGCGATGATCTTCCTGATCTTCATCGGCGCCGACGTGCTCAATTCGGCGCTCGCCCTCACCCAGATCCAGACCCAGCTGCTCGCCATCGTCAACGGCCTGCACGTCGCGCCGATCTGGATCATGGTCGCGATCGTGGTGCTGCACATCCTCCTGGGCACCGTGACGGAGGAACTGTCGATCGTCCTGCTGACCATCCCGATCTTCTTCCCGGTGGTCATGAGCCTGGACTTCGGCATGGCCAAGGAGCCGCTCGCGCTGTGGTTCGGCATCCTGATCCTGATGGTGATCTCCTTCGGCATGCTGGTGCCGCCCATGGGACTGAACGTCTACGTGGTCAACGGCATGGCCAAGGGCGTGCCGCTGGGCGAGACCTTCCGCGGGGTGCTGCCCTTCCTGGTCAGCGACTTCGTGCGCATCGCCCTGATGCTGGCCTTCCCCGGCATCGCCCTGTGGCTCGTCAGGTTCATGAGCTAGGGCATCCCCCGTGTCGCGGCCGGCGGAATCCGGCTAACTTGCGCAGTTCCAGATCGCATAACGGAAGGTCAACATGATCCAACGCAGAACCCTCCTGAAGTCGGGCGCGGCTGCGGCCACGCTGGGCGGCTCCGCCCTCAGCGGCCTCGCCCAGCAGGCCGTGACGCTGAAGTTCCACACCTTCATGGCGCCGACGTCCAACGTCTGGCTGAACATGCACGTGGCGTGGATGAAGAAGGTGGAGGCGGACTCCAAGGGCCGCATCAAGTTCGAGGCCTTCCCCGCCATGCAGCTGGGGGGCACCCCGGTGCAGCTGTACGACCAGGCCCGCGACGGCGTCGTCGACGTGGTGTGGACGCTGCCCGGCAACACGGCCGGCCGCTTCCCGCGGGTGGAGGTGTTCGAGCTGCCCTTCATCATGACCAACGCGGAAGCCACGTCCAAGGCGTACTGGGAGTACGTGCAGACGATGGCCCCGGACGAATTCAAGGAGACGCACGTGCTGGCCCTGCAGGTGCACGGCCCCGGCGTCATCCACACCACCGAGAAGCAGGTGAAGTCGGTGGCCGACATGCGCAGCCTGAAGCTGCGCGCGCCCACGCGCCAGGTGACGAAGCTGCTCGCCGCCCTCGGTTCCATCCCGGTCGGCATGCCGCTGCCGCAGATCCCCGACGCGCTCTCCAAGGGCACGATCCAGGGCTGCGTGATCCCCTGGGAAGTCGTGCCCGCGGTGAAGGTCGACGAGCTGACCAAGTACCACGCCGAGTTCGACCCCGCCGGCGGCGCGCTGTACACGACGACCTTCGTCATGTGCATGAACAAGGCCAGGTACGAATCGCTGGCGCCGGACCTGAAGAAGGTCATCGACGCCAACTCCGGCCTGGCCACCTCCGGCTGGCTCGGCAAGACGCAGCAGGCCGGCGACGCCGCGGGCCGCGCCTCCGCGCTGAAGCACAACGACGTGATCTACACGGTCGGCGCCAGCGAGGCCCAGGAGTTCCGCCGCCGTTCGCGCCAGCTCGAGGTCGAGTGGGCGGAGGACATGAACAAGCGCGGCTACGACGGCAAGAAGCTGCTGGAGACCGCCAAGAACCTGATCGCGAAGTACAGCAAGGCCTGAGCCGCGTAAACTAGGCCCACCTTGCCAGCCCAGGGGCTCCCCGCGGGGAGCCCCTGTTTCGTCCGTGACCGTCCTGCGCAGTCCCATCAAGCATTGCCGCAACTGCGGCGCCGCCGTCGTCTACCGCGTCCCCGACGACGGCGACACCCACGAGCGCGCCGTCTGCCCGGCCTGCGACACCATCCACTACGAGAACCCGCTGAACGTGGTCGGCACCGTGCCCTACCTGGGCGACCAGGTGCTGCTGTGCAAGCGCAACATCGAGCCGCGCTGGGGCAAGTGGACGCTGCCGGCCGGCTTCATGGAGCTGGGCGAGACCACCGCCGAGGGCGCGGCGCGCGAGACGCAGGAGGAAGCGGGCGCGCAGTTCGAGCTGGAGGGCCTGTTCACCGTGCTGAGCGTGCCCCGCGTGGGCCAGGTGCACCTGTTCTACCGCGCGCGCCTGCTCAGCGACGCCTTCGACCCGGGCTTCGAGACCCTCGAGGCGCGCCTGTTCGACGAGGCGGACATCCCCTGGGAGGAGATCGCCTTCCGCACGGTGCGGGAAACGCTGGAGCGCTACTTCGCCGACCGCGCGCGCGGGCAGTTCGGCGTGCACACGCTCGACATCGTCTGAGCGCGCCGGCCGGCGCCGGCCTCACTGCGGTCCCTGGCGGACCCTGCTTTCCTCGCGCAGGCGCGCTTCCTCGCGGTGCTTCACGCACAACGGGTGGCCGCCGGCGCCCGGCTTGGCGCAGGCCTCGGTGAGGCACAGCTCGCGGGCGAGGAAGAACTTGCCGCGGCATGCCTCGACGGCCGCGAAGCCCCCCGAGCCGGCGGCCACGGCCTGCGGCGCCGCCTTGGGCGGCGCCGGCGCGGCATCGGCGGCGGCAGGCTCGGTTGCGCTCGCGCGCACCGGCTCCGGCGCGGTGACGGGCGGGCTGGCCTTGGCGGTGCGGGTCACCGGGGCTTTCTTCACGGGCGCCGCCTTGTGCGGCTCGGCCACCGGCTTGTGGGGTTCGGTCGCCGTGACGGGGGTGTCGGGCGGCATCGCCGCGGCGCCGGCCACGGCCGCCGGGGCGACACCGTGCGGCGCCTGCGGCGACATGTCCGCCGGCGCGGGTCCCCTGGCCGCCGGGGCGGCAGGCGCGGTGGCGACCGGCGCGTCCGCGGGGGCCGCGGTTCCATCGGGCTGCCCGCCGCGCATCAGCATCGCGGCGAGCACGCCGGCGACGGCCAGAACGCCGACCCCGGCGAGGACCGCCACCGGCAGCCTCTTCTTCTTCGCGGGCAGCGGCGGCATGCTCTGGCCCTCGTCCGCCGCAGGCTTGCTCGCGCGGCCGGAGGACGGCTCCTCGTCGTGCCCCATCACCTGGGTCTGGGGGAAGGTGGAATCCGCGGCGGCGGCCCCGGTAGCGGGTGCCACGGGTGCCACGGGCGCCACGGGTGTCGCGGGTGCCGCTGCACCCGGTGCCGCCGTGGCCGCTGCAGCCGCAGCCGCAGCGCGCAGGGGCTCCAGGATCGACGCCTGGACGATGGTGCGGGTGTACTCCTCGTCGACCCACTGGGCGGGCTGCAGTGCCGCGGCTTCGGCCGGGGTCCCGGGACGCGAGGGGTCCGCCGACGCACGGGTCGCCTCGCCGTCCGCGAACTGCGCCGACGGGAACACGCTGGCCGTCGACAGGATGGTGCTGCCGCCGGAAACCGTGCCGGGCTGGCTACCGCTGCCCTCGCCGGCCAGCTTGCGCAGCCGGCGCCGCGCCAGGTCCGCGTAGATGCCGGCCGGGAACCGCTCCAGGAATCCCTGCAGTTCCTCGGCGTCGGTGGACTCCTTGACGTCCTTCCAGTACACCAGCTCCGCTTCCTGGGTCACGACACTCGTGCTGCCCGCCGAGGGCTGCGACATGGATCCCGGCGGCACCGTCCCGGGACGGGTCAGCGGCCGCGAGGCGGATTCCGGCCCCCTGGAAGGATCGGCCGGCGGGACCACCGTCGGGTCCTCGGCGCGCCGGGTCGCCGCCTGCAGCGCCACGGCGAAGTCGCGAGCGGTGGCGAAGCGCTCCTCGCGGGTCTTGGCCAGCGCGCGCGCCACCACGGCGTCCAGCGCCGACGGCAGCTTCGGGTTGATCGAGCTGGGCGGCGGCGGGTGGTGGCCGATGATCTGGTGGATGATGGAGAAGTCGTTGTCGCCGTCGAAGGGGCGCTTGTCCGTCAGCAGCTGGTACAGCATGACGCCGGCGGAGAACAGGTCGGCGCGCGAATCGATCTTCTGTCCCTGCACCTGCTCGGGCGCCATGTACTTGAGCGTGCCCACCATGCTGCCCTGGGTGCGGGTGGCCTCGCCGGAATCCTGGATGCGGGCCACGCCGAAGTCGGTGAGCTTCACGCGCCCGCCCGGCTCGATCAGCAGGTTGGCCGGCTTGATGTCCCGGTGGACGATTCCCTGCCGGTGCGCGTAGTCCAGGGCGCTGAGCAGGTCGCGGACGATCTTGAGCGACTGTTCGAGCGAGTAGCGCGTGCCGCGGTCCAGGTGGTGCTTGAGGTCGTCGCCCTGGATGTACTCCATGACCAGGAAGGCGACGTCGCCGTCGCGGTCGGAGTCGTAGACGCTGACGATGTTGGGATGCTGCAGGCGCGCGGCCGAGCGCGCCTCCGTGCGGAAGCGATGCTCGTATTCCGACGCCGCCTCCTCGGAGAGGTTCTCGACCTTGACGGTCTTGATGGCGACGCGGCGGTCCAGGTTGGGATCGCGGCCTTCGTACACCACGCCCATGGCACCCTTGCCGAGGACCCGGATGACTTCGTACCGACCCAGCTTCTTGAGAGTCACGTCAGCGCCACGGGATACATATGGAAACTCATTCTAGTGGCGACCCGGCGCGGAAACCCTGCTCCTCACCCACCGTCACGTCCCTTTGTGTTGCGTTTCGCACGCATGAGGGCGAGAGCGTACGCTGGAGCGAAGTGACGGTCGATCATGGCGGCCACCCACTCGTCGCCTTGCGGGTACCGTTCGGCGTAGTCCCGGGCGAAGGCGTCCCAGGCGCCGGCCGACCCGAGGAAATCGCCTTCCCGCAGCCGCTGCCCGAGTCCCCCGGAATCGAAGGCGCGAACGACGTCGTCGATCGCCGAACGCAGGGCCTGGCCGCCCGGCTCAAGGTGGCCCTCCTCCCGCAGCAGGCCCTGCACGACGACGCGCACCACCTGTCCGAGGGTTTCGAGCTCGCCCTGGGTGAAGGGCTGCGTCGCGGCGACCCCGAGGCCGCGGAGGAAGGGCTGCAGGTCGCTCGCGGGCTGCAGCGCGTCGGCGGGCGCGTCCGCACCGAAGGTGCTGTGGAAGCCCCAGTCGCTGAAGGGATCGTCCGACTCGAGGCCGGTCGGCAGGGTCTGCGTCCCGCTGTCGGGAAGCAGCTGCGCGGCTTCGCGCTCGAACTGGGACCAGGGATCCGCGTCGCCGGCCGCGGCCGGGACGGCGGACAGCCGGTAGGCCGCCAGCGCCAGCGTCCCGCCCGGCGCGAGCACGCCCCGTGCGCCGGGCGGCCGCGGGCCCTCGGACGTGTCGATGCCGTTGACCAGCGACAGCACCTGGAAGTGCAGGCGGTCGCCCTCGTTCCACACGCCCAGGTGCCGGCGCGACACGTTGCGTCCGGGGTCGGGCAGGCGAATGTCGCAGCCGGCGTCGCGACCGAGCACCAGGGCCGGTGCCCCCGGGTCCAGCCGGCGCAGGACGTCCAGCCCGGGGCCGGAGATGCGCAGGTCGAGCGCCATCAGCTGAGGACGGAGAAGGTCGCGACCGGCGCGGCTTCCGCGTTGCGGTCGCAGCCCAGCGCGATCTGGCCCTGGCCGACGAGGTAGCACTCGGTGCGGCGCAGCACCACGGGCTCGGGCTGGTTGCCGAAGTAGACCCAGGTGCCGAAGCTGGACGCGTCGATCAGCACGAAGTGGCCGCCGCGCCATTCGATGGTCGCATGCAGGCGCGACACCCGCGTGTCGTTCACGGCCAGGTCGGCGGTCGCCGAGCGCCCCAGCGTCAGCGGCTCGCCATCGGCCTCCAGCAGGCGCGTCTGGCCGCCGATGCTGATCTCCAGCTGCGCGCCCATGGGCTGCCCGAACATCGAGGCGCCCATCACGGTGGCGTCGGCGTCGTGCTCCGGCTGCCACTCGACGCGATAGACCTCGGTGGCGCCCGCCTTGCCGCGCAGGTACATGGGGCCCAGGCCGCGCAGCTTCTCCTGCTGCCCGGGCGGCAGCGCGTCGCGCACGCGCTGGGTGGTGAGGATCTGGTCGGCGCCGGCCAGGTCCGCCAGGCGCGCCGCGCTGTTCACCGCGTCGCCGTAGCAGTCGCCCTGGATCTCGACCACCTCGCCGGACTCGATGCCCATCTGCATCTGCACCGGCCGGCCGACGCCGCCGGGGCGCACGGGCTTGTGCTGCAGCCTCTCCTGGATGGCGATGCAGGCGGTCAGCGCCTGGTCCTCCTGCGGAAACACGACGAACAGGCCGTCGCCCAGGAGCTTCACCACCCGGCCGTTGTGCTGCTCGAAGACCTTGGCGAGCGCCGTCGTCAGCTGGGTGACGAAGCGCCCGGCGGTCGCGTCGCCGAGCCGCTCGAAGATGCCGGTGCTCCCGACGAGATCAGCGAAGACGACGCAGGCCATGTCGGGCCATTATGCCGCGAGGGCCCAGGAACGAAGAAGCCGGTCGGCCCGAGGGACCAACCGGCTTTCCGTGAGATGGTCGGCGTGGCGGGATTCGAACTCGCGACCCCTTGCACCCCATGCAAGTGCGCTACCAGGCTGCGCTACACGCCGAAGCCCACGATTATAGCCGGGTGCGAGGCCCTCTTCGCGCGGGCCGTGAAAGAAGCGAAGAAAAATCGCGCGACGCGCCGCGCGCTTCAGTGGAAGGTGCTCAGGAGATCGCGGATCTCGAACAGCTCGCGCCGCAGCAGCTGCAGCTTGTGCGCGATCGCGTCGCGCTCCTCCGGCGGCGCATCCTCGAACTGGCTCTCGCCGAACGAGGACTCCTCGACCTCGATCACCTCGACGCCTTCGAGCATCACCTCGCCGGCGCGGCGCTTGTCGCGCTCGACCTGCACGATCTCCTGCAGCTTGTTGCGCGCGCCGCTGATGGTGAAGCCCTGGTCGTACAGGAGGTCGCGGATGCGGCGGATCATCAGCACCTCGTGGTGCTGGTAGTAGCGCCGGTTGCCGCGGCGCTTCATGGGCCGCAGCTGCGTAAACTCCTGCTCCCAATACCGTAGCACGTGAGGCTTGACGCCGCACAGCTCGCTGACCTCACCGATGGTGAAGTAGCGCTTGGCAGGGATGGCCGGAAGGCTTTTCTCCATTGAAATCAATCTACTAGGAGAGGAAGCTTCGAGGTTACTCTAACTGGCGGCGGAAGCAAAGGCGTTGGGTGTGCAAGGTTCCGCGTTCAGCGTGGTTCCCGCCCAACGGAGGCCGCGGCCGTGCCGTCCGGCCCCCGCCGGCGACCGCTCGACGCTCGACGGCTAAGGCTCAACCGGCGTCGCCGCCGCCGTCGCCCTGGATCTGCTCCTTGAGCTTGTGGCTGGCGTGGAAGGTGACCACGCGCCGCGCCTCGATCGGGATGGCCTCCCCGGTGCGCGGGTTGCGCCCCGGCCGGGGCGCCTTGGTGCGGATCTGGAAGTTGCCGAAGCCGGAGATCTTGACGTCCTTGCCCTCCACCAGGCTGGCGGAGATCAGGTCGAAGAAGGCATCGATCATGTCCTTGGATTCGCGCTTGTTCAGGCCGATCTGCTCGAACAGCAGCTCCGCCAGCTGCGCCTTGGTCAGCGCCGGCGTCTCCAGGCTCTCGACGGCAAACTCCATGGTGTCCCCGCTCCTGGGCGTTGGTATGTTGGTGGCGAGGTCCGCCATGCTCTACCCCCTCAGCCGCCCGCCCAGTTGCGTGGAGATCCGCTCCACCACCGAACGCACGGCCGCCTCGATCTGCTCATCGGTCAGTGTGGCGTCGCTGCGCACGAGCGTCAAGCGCACGGCCAGGCTCTTCTCGTTCAGCGCCAGGCCCGCGCTCGCCTGCTGCGGCTTGTAGACGTCGAACAGCAGGGCGTCGCGCAGCAGCCCGCCGGTGTCGGCGCCGCGGATGGCCGCGAGCAGCCGGTCGTGGGTGACCGCCTCGTTCACGATCACCGCGATGTCGCGTTCGGCCGGCTGGAAGCGCGGCACCGGCTCGAAGGTCGGCACCCGGCGGTCGGTCACGGCATCCAGGTCCAGCTCGAACAGCAGGGGCGCCTGGGGCAGGTCCCACTGCTGGCGCCAGCGCGGGTGCAGCTCACCCAAGAAGCCGGCCGCGCGGCCGTCGATGCGCACCTCGGCGCAGCGGCCCGGGTGCATGGCCGGGTGCGCCGCGGGAGCGAATTCCGCCTGCAGGGGCGCCAGCAGGGCCTGCACGTCGCCCTTCATGTCGTAGAAGTCGACCGGCTGCGCCTTGCGTGCCCACTGCAGGCCGTCCGGCGCGCCATAGGCCAGGCCGGCGACCTTCATCGGCTGGTGCACGCCGCGCACGGTGCTGTCGGTGGTGGGCACCGAGGGGTCGCGCCGGAACACGCGCCCGAGCTCGAACACGCGCACCCGCTCGGCCTTGCGGTCCAGGTTGAACCGCAGCACCTGCAGCAGCGAGCCGAGCAGCGTGGAGCGCATCACGCTCATCTGGCTGGCGATCGGGTTGAGCAGCTGGATCGGGTCGGGGTTGCCCGCGAGCTCGTGCTCCCACCGCGCCTCGACGAAGGAGAAGTTGATGGTCTCCTGGTAGCCCAGGCCGGCCAGCAGGCGGCGCACCGCGAAGCGGCTGCGGCGGCTCTCCGGCGGCAGCTTGGCCGTGATGGGCGCCAGCGGCGGCGTGGTGGGCAGCGCGTTGTAGCCGATCACGCGCACCACCTCCTCGATGAGGTCCTCCTCGATGGCGAGGTCGAAGCGGTAGGGCGGCGGCGTCACGGTGATGACGTCGTTGTGGGAGGTCGCGGGCAGGCGCAGGCGCGCGAGCGCTTCGAGGCACTGCTGGCCGGTGATCTCCATGCCGATCACCTTGGCGGCGCGCGCCACGCGCAGCTGCACCGGCCGGCGCTCGGGCAGCCGCACCACCTGGTCGTCCATCGGCCCGGCCTCGCCGCCGCAGATCTCCAGGATCAGGCGGGTGATGTGCTCGATGTGTTCGACGGTCTGGCTCGGGTCGACGCCGCGCTCGAAGCGGTGACCGGCGTCGGTGGAGAAGTTGTAGCGGCGCGAGCGCCCCTGCACCGCCTGCGGCCACCAGAACGCGGCCTCCACGTAGACGTTGCGCGTGTCGTCCGACACGGCGGTGGCGTCGCCGCCCATGATGCCGGCCAGCGACTCGACCTGCCGGTCGTCGGCGATCACGCCGACCTGGTCGTCGACCTCGATGGTGTTGCCGTTCAGGAGCTTGAGCGACTCGCCCGGGCGGCCCCAGCGCACGTCCAGGCCGCCATGGATCTTGTCGAGGTCGAAGATGTGCGAGGGCCGGCCGTACTCGAACATCACGTAGTTGGAGATGTCCACCAGGGCGGTGACGCTGCGCTGGCCGCAGCCGGCCAGGCGCTCGACCATCCATTGCGGCGTCTTCGCCCGGGTGTTCACGTTGCGGATCACGCGGCCGGAGAAGCGGCCGCACAGGTCCGGCGCGCCCACCTTCACCTTCAGCTTCGCGTCGTTCTTCGGCTGCACCGGCTCGAACTTCGGCTCGACCAGCGGCGCGCCGGTGAGGGCCGACAGCTCGCGCGCGACGCCGTACACCGACAGCGCATGCGCCAGGTTGGGCGTGAGCTTGAGGGTGAAGACGTGGTCGTCCAGGTTCAGCAGCTCGCGCACGTCCTGGCCGATGGGCGCATCCGGCGCCAGTTCCAGCAGGCCGGCGTGGTCCTCGCTCAGCCTCAGCTCGCGCGCCGAGCACAGCATGCCCTGGCTCTCGACGCCGCGCAGCTTGCCCAGCTTGATCGCGAAGGGCTTGCCGTCCTCCCCCGGGGGCAGCTCGGCACCCACCAGGGCGGTCGGCACCCGGATGCCGGCGCGCGCGTTGGGCGCGCCGCAGACGATGTTCAGCAGCGCGCCCTGCCCCACGTCCACCTGGCAGACGCGCAGGCGGTCGGCGTTGGGGTGCTGCACGGCCTCCTTGATCTCGCCCACGACCACCTTCGTGAACGGCGGCGCCAGCGGGCGCAGCTCCTCCACCTCCAGCCCACCCATGGTGAGCACGTCGGCGATCTGCTGGGTCGTCAGCGGCGGGTTGCAGAACGCGCGCAGCCAGGACTCGGGGAATTGCATGTTGTCTCGAGGATCAGCGGAATTGCTTCAGGAAACGGACGTCGCCGTCGAAGAACAGGCGCAGGTCGTTCACGCCGTAGCGCAGCATGGTCAGGCGGTCCGGCCCCATGCCGAAGGCGAAGCCGATGTGCCGCTCGGGGTCCAGCCCCATGTTGCGCACCACGATCGGGTGCACCTGGCCGGAGCCGGCCACCTCCAGCCAGCGGCCGGCCAGCGGCCCGCTCTGGAACTGGATGTCGATCTCGGCGGAGGGCTCCGTGAACGGGAAGAAGCTCGGGCGGAAGCGCAGCGCCAGGTCCTCGCTCTCGAAGAAGCTGCGGCAGAAGTCGGTGAAGACGACCTTCAGGTCCTTGAAGCTGATGTTCTCGCCCAGCCAGAGGCCCTCGCACTGGTGGAACATGGGCGAGTGGGTCGCGTCGCTGTCCACGCGGTAGGTGCGGCCCGGGGCGATCACGCGGATCTCGGGCATGGGCTCGCCGCGGGCGATCGCCTCCTGGTAGCGCTTGATGTGCTGGTGGGCGTAGCGCACCTGCATCGGGCTGGTGTGCGGGCGCAGGTTGTACGGGATGCCGTCGTCGCCCTGGAGGTCCACGTAGAACGTGTCCTGCATCGAACGCGCCGGGTGGTTGGGCGGGTTGTTCAGGGACGTGAAGCTGTGCCAGTCGCTCTCGATCTCGGGGCCGTCGGCCACGTCGAAGCCCATGCTGGCGAAGATCCGTTCGATGCGCTCCAGGGTGAGCGACACCGGGTGCAGGCCGCCGGGCTCGCGCGCGCGCCCGGGCAGCGAGACGTCCAGCGCCTCGGCCTTCAGCTGGGCGTCCAGCTCGGCGTCGGCCAGGGCCTGGCGGCGCTCGGCCAGCGCCGCCTCGATCGCCTGCTTGGCCTGGTTGATCGCCGCCCCGCGCGTCTTCTTCTCCTCCACGGAGAGCGCGGCCAGGCCCTTCATCAGCTCGGTGATGCGGCCGGACTTGCCGACGAACTGTGCCTTGGCGTTTTCCAGCTCCGCCGGCGTGGCCGACTGGGCGAAGGCCGCGCGCGCGCTGGCGACGATCGAATCGAATTCTTGGGTCATGCGAAAAAAACAGGGCTAGCGCCTCGCAGCCACTAGCCCTGTCCAATTGGGTTTGCATCGGGCGCCCGGGCGGGCGCCCCCCGCGAAACTCAGGCAGCCAGCTTGGCCTTCACCTGGTTCACGATGCCGGTGAACGCCGCCGGATCGTGCACGGCGATATCGGCCAGGACCTTGCGGTCGATGTCGATGCCGGCCTTGCGGATGCCGTTGGCGAACTGGCTGTAGGTCAGGCCGTTCGCACGCGCGGCGGCGTTGATCCGGGCGATCCACAGCTGGCGGAAGACGCGCTTCTTGGCACGGCGGTCGCGGTAGGCGTATTGCCCCGCCTTCATCACCGCCTCCTTGGCGATGCGGAAGACGTTGCCGCGGCGGCCGCGGAAACCCTTGGCGAGCGCGAGGACCTTCTTGTGGCGGGCGCGGGCCGTTACACCACGTTTGACTCGAGGCATGTGTGTTCTCCTTTCGTCCGTGGGTTACAGGCCGGCGAACGGCAGCATCTGCGCCATGTGACCCATGTTGGTCTCATGGACGTTGACGGCACCGCGCAGGTGGCGCTTGTTCTTGGTGGTCTTCTTCGTCAGGATGTGACGCTTGAAGGCCTGGCCGCGCTTGACCGTCCCGCCGGGACGGACGCGGAAGCGCTTCTTCGCTCCGCTCTTGGTCTTCATCTTGGGCATTGAATGCTCCTTCTTGCTTGTGCTCGTGAGGCGTCACGGGAAACTCCCGTGCCTTGATGGCCCCGAGCCACTTTTCGCGGCGGGCCGAAGCCCGCCGCTTTTCGAGGGGAAAACCCCTCTTCCGCCGCCACGGCGGCGACCAACCGTCGTGGCTTTGAAACCTAGGCCGCCGTCGCCGGCGACGCCGCCGGCTCGGACGCGGGCCGGGCGGCGCCCGACTTCTTCTTGCCCGGCGCGATCATCATGATCATCTGCCGTCCCTCCAGCTTGGGGAACTGCTCGACGACGATGGTGTCGGCGAGATCGTCCCGCAGGCGCTGGAGCAGCGCCATCCCGATCTCCTGGTGCGTGATCTCGCGGCCGCGGAAGCGCAGCGTGATCTTGCACTTGTCGCCTTCCTCCAGGAAGCGGCGGATGTTGCGCAACTTGATGTTGTAGTCGCCGTCATCCGTGCCCGGGCGGAACTTGATCTCCTTGACCTCGATGACCTTCTGCTTCGATTTCGCTTCCGCGGCCTTCTTCTGTTCCTGGTACTTGAACTTGCCGTAGTCCATCAGCCGGCAGACCGGCGGACTCGCAGTGGCGGCAATCTCGACCAGGTCCACGTCCAGCTCGCCTGCCATCCGGAGGGCTTCCTGCAGACTCACGATGCCCAGGGGCTCGTTGTTGGGCCCGCTCAGGCGGACTTCCGGGGCCATGATCTCCCGGTTCAGGCGGTGCTTGCGTTCCTCGCGCTGGCGGCGGTCGCGAAATTCAGTAGCGATGGTCTTCTATCCTCAATCCAAGTTAACTACAAAAACTGTAGCAACACCGTCAACCCTGGCGCGGGCCAGCGACTTCATCCCTCAGGATTCAGCGCTTGGCGGCGATGTCCCCGGCGATCCTCTGGGAGAACTCGTCCAGGCCCATCACGCCGAGGTCCTTGTTGCCCCGGGCGCGCACGGCGACGGCACCAGCCGCCTTCTCTTTGTCGCCGACGACAAGCAGGTAAGGCGGCTTTTGCAGCGAATGCTCCCGGATTTTATACGTAATCTTCTCGTTGCGCAGGTCCGTCTCGACCCTAAGCCCTTGATTCCGAAGCGTTTTGGCGATTTCCAGGGCGTAATCGGCCTGGGCATCGGTGATGTTGAGCACCATCGCCTGCACCGGCGCGAGCCAGGCCGGCAGGGCGCCGGCGTGCTGCTCGATCAGGATGCCGATGAAGCGCTCCAGGCTGCCGACGATGGCCCGGTGCAGCACCACCGGGCGGTGCCGGTTGCCGTCCTCGCCCACGTATTCGGCGTCCAGGCGCGTCGTCAGGTTGAAGTCGACCTGCATGGTGCCGACCTGCCATTGGCGGCCGATGGCGTCCTTGAGCGTGTACTCGATCTTGGGGCCGTAGAAGGCGCCGTCGCCCGGGGCGATCGTGAACTCGCAGCCGGAGCGGCGCAGGGACTCCATCAGGGCGCCCTCGGCCTTGTCCCACAGCTCGTCGGAGCCGATCCGGGCCGCGGGCCGTGTGGCCACCTTGTAGATGATCTCCGTGAAGCCGAAGTCCGCATAGACCTTGTGCAGGACCTTCGTGAACTCCTCGCATTCCGGCAGGATGTGGTCTTCCGTGCAGAAGATGTGGCCGTCGTCCTGCGTGAAGCCGCGCACCCGCATGATGCCGTGCAGGCCCCCGGAGGGCTCGTTGCGGTGGCACTGGCCGAACTCCCCGTAGCGCAGGGGCAGGTCGCGGTAGCTCTTCACGCCCTGCTTGAAGATCAGCACGTGGCCGGGGCAATTCATCGGCTTGAGCGCGTACTCGCGCTTTTCCGACTCCGTCACGAACATGTTGTCGCGGTACTTGTCCCAGTGGCCCGTCTTCTCCCACAGGGACTTGTCCAGGATCTGCGGGCCCTTGACCTCCAGGTAGCCGTTGTCGCGGTAGACCTGGCGCATGTACTGCTCCACGGCCTGCCAGATCGCCCAGCCCTTGGGGTGCCAGAACACCACGCCGGGCGCCGTGTCCTCCAGGTGGAACAGGTCGAGCTCGCGGCCGAGGCGCCGGTGGTCGCGCTTCTCGGCCTCCTCCAGCATCGTCAGGTACTGCTGCAGCTCCTCCTTCGTGGCCCAGGCCGTGCCGTAGACGCGCTGCAGCATCTCGTTGCGGTGGTCGCCGCGCCAGTAGGCGCCGGCCACCTTCATGAGCTTGAAGAACTTCAGCTTGCCCGTGCTGGGCACGTGCGGGCCGCGGCACAGGTCCTCGAAACCGCCCTCGCGGTACAGCGAGACATCCTCGCTGGAGGGGATGCTGGCGATGATCTCGGCCTTGTAGTTCTCGCCCAGGCCGCGGAAGTACCGCACCGCCTCGTCGCGCGGCAGCACCCGGCGGGTGACCGGCTCGTCCCGGGCCGCCAGCTCCGTCATGCGCTTCTCGATGGCGGCCAGGTCCTCCGGCGTGAAGGGCCTCTTGTAGGCGAAGTCGTAGTAGAAGCCGTTCTCGATCACCGGGCCGATCGTGACCTGGGCGTCGGGATAGAGCTCCTTGACCGCATAGGCGAGCAGGTGCGCCGTCGAGTGGCGGATCACCTCCAGCCCCTCGGGATCCTTGGGCGTGAGGATGGAGATCGTCGCATCGCGCTCGATGCGGAAGGACGTGTCGACCACCTTGCCGTCGACCTTGCCGGCGATGGCGGCCTTGGCCAGTCCGGCGCCGATGGAGGCGGCCACCTCGGCCACCGTGAGGGGGGCGGGATACTCGCGCTGCGAGCCGTCGGGAAGCGTGATGTGGATCATGGTGGGCAGGAGCTGTCCGGGAACGAAAAAAGCGCGGCGGCAGCCGCGCTTTTCGTCATGGGGTGCAACGTGGACGCGCGACGACCCGGCCGCTAGCGGGCCTTGGAACCTTCCGGGGGAGTTCGCGGTGTCATAACCAGGATGCCTTTCTCGCCCTTGTTGCCTGTGGTGAACCGGCATTCTAACCGGCGGGGAGGCCTCCCGTCCCGGCGTGCCGGGAGCGCGCGCCATGCAGAAAGCCCGCGGCCTGGCGGCCGCGGGCTCCTTGTCTCCTCAGGTCGCTTGCCGGGTCACGCCGCCTTGTGCTGGCCCTCGAAGAACTGCTCGTCCTCGGTCGAGCCCTTCAGGGCGGCCGTAGAGGCGTTCGCCTCGATCGTCGTGGTCACCGCGTCGAAGTAACCCGTGCCCACCTCGCGCTGGTGCTTCACCGCGGTGAAGCCCCGGTCGGCGGCGGCGAATTCCTTCTGCTGCAGCTCCACGAAGGCGCTCATGTTGTTGCGCGCGTAGCCGTAGGCCAGGTCGAACATCGAGTAGTTCAGGCTGTGGAAGCCGGCCAGCGTGATGAACTGGAACTTGTAGCCCATGGCGCCGAGCTCCTTCTGGAACTTGGCGATGGTGGCGTCGTCCAGGTTCTTCTTCCAGTTGAAGGACGGCGAGCAGTTGTAGGCCAGGAGCTTGCCCGGGAACTTCGCATGAATGGCGTCGGCGAAGTCCTTGGCGAACTTCAGGTCCGGCGTGCCGGTCTCGCACCAGATCAGGTCCGCATACTCGGCGTAGGCCAGGCCGCGGCTCACCGCCTGGTCGAAGCCCTTGCGGGTGCGGTAGAAGCCCTCGACCGTGCGCTCGCCGGTGCAGAAGGGCTGGTCGATCGGGTCGACGTCGCTGGTCACCAGGTCGGCGGCCTCGGCGTCGGTGCGCGCCAGCAGGATCGTGGGCACGCCCATCACGTCGGCGGCCAGGCGGGCGGCGACCAGCTTGGCCACGGCCTCTCGGGTGGGCACCAGCACCTTGCCGCCCATGTGGCCGCACTTCTTCACGGAGGCCAGCTGGTCCTCGAAGTGCACGCCGGCGGCGCCGGCCTCGATCATGGACTTCATCAGCTCGAAGGCGTTGAGCACGCCGCCGAAGCCCGCTTCCGCGTCGGCCACGATGGGCGCGAAGTAGTCGACGTAGCCCTCGTCGCCGGGGCCCTTGCCCTCGCTCCACTGGATCTGGTCGGCGCGCTGGAAGGTGTTGTTGATCTTCTTGACCACCTTCGGCACCGAGTCCACCGAGTACAGCGACTGGTCGGGGTACATCTCGCCGTTGCTGTTGGCGTCGCCCGCGACCTGCCAGCCGGACAGGTAGATGCCCTTGAGGCCGGCCTTGACCTGCTGCATGGCCTGGTTGCCGGTCAGCGCGCCCAGCGTGTTGACGAAGGGTTCGGTGTTGATCAGGTTCCACAGCTTCTCGGCGCCGCGGCGGGCCAGCGTGTGCTCGATGGCCAGCGAGCCGCGCAGCTTGACCACGTCGGCGGCGCTGTAGCCGCGCTTGATGCCTTTCCAGCGCGGGTTCTCCGCCCAGTCCTTCTCGAGCTGGGCGATCTGCTGTTCGCGGGTCAGGTGGGTCCAGTGGCTCATGGTGCTCTCCGTAGGGGTTGATGCCGAAACCGGTGCGGCGAAAAGCGCGCCGCGTTGGAGAGGACTTTAAGTCTTGTAGAAGACTTATGAACGTCTTCTGTCTTATAGAAGACTAAATATTTTCTTCATGTGAATCATGAAGTTAGGGATCATATTTCTCAATATGAGACCACCTTTCTCGTATCGAGAAATTTTGCGGCGGCGCACCACGCCTCGATATCGCAATGCGAAATCCATTTCACGATGCGTGAAACCGCATCCAGTCCCCATGGACGATCACCTGCCGGCCGCGCACGCGCGCGGGATGGATCTCGTACACCAGGCACACGAGGGGCCGGCCCGCCACCTGGATCGCCACCTCGCGCTTGAAGTACTCGCTGTGGGGGCCCGGCACGATCTCCTCGATCGCGTCCAGCGCCGCCTCCAGCTGCGGCGCGATGCGATAGACCTCGCCCGCCACGTCGCCGGCACCCTCGCCACCGAGGACGAGGCCCGGGTAGCTGCCGAGGGCATAGAGCACGCCCCGCACGATGCCCGGGCCCACGTACTCGGGCGCGGGCCGCAGGCGGTTGATGTCGTTGCGGCCGCCGCGGCGCAGCGTGCCGTAGACGAAGACGTGGCGCGGGAGGGCTTCAGGCATGATGCGGCGGCCTTTCCGCCTTCCATTGTCGATGAGCTTCGTCCCCAGCCGGCCCCTCGCCTACGCCTGCCTCGCGCTCAGCATGTCGCTGGTGGGCAGCTACGTCGCCCTGTCCAAGCCCCTGGCCGCCGCGATCCCGGTATTCCTGCTCGCCTGGCTGCGCTTCGGCATCGGCGGCCTGGCCATGCTGCACTGGCTGCGCAAGCCCGCCGGCGAGGCGCCCCTCACGCCGCGCACGAAGCGCCTGCTGTTCCTCGAGTCCTTCCTCGGCAACTTCCTGTTCTCGCTGTGCATGCTGTTCGGCGTCAGTCTCACCAGCGCGGTCTCCGCCGGCGTGATCATGGCGGCGATCCCGGCCACCGTCGCCCTCCTGAGCTGGGCCTTCCTGCGCGAGCGCATCACCGGCCGCACCTGGACGGCCATCGCCTGCGCCGCCATGGGCATCGTCCTGCTGGCGTTCGCCAGGCCGCAGCACGGCGAGGCGGGCGGCGGCCGGCTGGCCTGGCTGGGCGACCTGCTGGTGCTGGGCGCGGTGGTCTGCGAGGCCTCCTACGCCGTCATCGGCAAGGCGCTCACGGGGGTGCTGGGGCCCAAGCGGATCACGGCCCTGATCAACCTCTGGGGCTTCGCGCTGGTGACCCCCTTCGGCCTGGTCACGGCCCTGCGCTTCGACTTCGGCAGCGTGCACGCGAGCTCGTGGCTGCTGCTGGTGTTCTACGCCCTGGCGGCCAGCGTGTGGACGGTCTGGCTGTGGATGACCGGCCTGAAGGTGGTGCCGGCGGCGCAGGCCGGCGTCTTCACGGCCATGCTGCCGGTCTCCGCCGCCCTGGTGGGCGTGCTGGTGCTGGGCGAGCGGCTGGCTGCGCTGCAGATGCTCGCCTTCGGCAGCGCGCTCGCGGGCGTGGTGCTCGCGACCGTGCCCTCGGTCTCTCGCCGCTGAAGCGCCCCGGCCGGCTGCCGCGGCGGGGCCCACGCCCCTTGCCGCGAGAGCGAAATCCCGAGTGGCGGCGCGGTGTTGAGGGTGCTTCCTGCGGCAGTGCTTGAGCAGCGCGATGGCTGCGCGCGACCTCTGCCTGCGCTCTCGCTGGCGCCTGCGCGCAGGGCATTTCCCTGGTGCAACGCGCGCTCCTCGAGGGGCGCGAGGCCGTGCGACGCAGGTGTTCCCCGCCGGCTCGAGGCCGTTCTCCAGAGGGAAACGGGGTCGCGCGCGCGGATGAAAAAGCAACATCCCAGAGGGAAAAACCCCTTTTTCCCCTTGGAGAGCCCTCGTTTTCCCCTTAGCATCCGCAGTGCCAGTGCGAGTGCAGTTTTCCACTGGTGGTTCATCAACTTCTAGAAGGAAATCCGATCATGGCAACTGCAAAGAAGGCGGCGAAGAAGGCGCCGGCGAAGAAGGCTCCCGCGAAGAAGGCCGCGGCGAAGAAGGCCCCGGCGAAGAAGCCGGCCGCGAAGAAGGCCCCGGCGAAGAAGGCCGCCCCGGCCAAGAAGGCGGCGGCGAAGAAGGCCCCCGCGAAGAAGGCGGCGGCGAAGAAGGCCCCGGCCAAGAAGCGCACCCCCAACGCGGCGTTCATGAAGCCGCTGACCCCGAGCGCCGCGCTGGCCGCGGTGGTGGGCTCCTCCCCGCTGCCCCGCACCGAGATCGTGTCGAAGCTGTGGGCCTACATCAAGAAGAACAAGCTGCAGGACCAGGTGAACAAGCGCATGGTCAACGCCGACGCCAAGCTGAAGGAACTCTTCGGCAAGGCCCAGGTGTCCATGTTCGAGATGGCCGGCCTCATCGGCAAGCACGTCAAGTAATCGGGTCCTCCCGAAATGAAGACGCCGGCTCGCGCCGGCGTTTTTCTTTTCGGGGGCGGCGCAGCGAACGCGCCGCCGGCGATCGCGGCTCAGCCCGCCTTCTTCAGCGCCGCCTCGCGGATCGCGCTGAGCGTGCCCCGCGTCGTGATGACCTCGGGGTCCAGCCTCACCTCGATGACCGTGCCTTGCCGGCGCTCCAGCGCGGCGACGAGCGCCGGCTCGAACTCCTCGGTGCGGGTGATGCGCGTGCCCTCGTAGCCGTAGGCCCTGGCCAGGGCGACGAAGTCGGGGTTGGCCAGGTGCGTGCCGGCGCCCTCGACGTGCGTCGGGTATTCGCGCTCCTGGTGCATGCGGATGGTGCCGTACATGCCGTTGTTCAGCAGCACGACGATCGACTTGCCGCCGAACTGGCTGGCGGTGGCCAGCTCCTGCCCGGTCATGAGGAAGTCGCCGTCGCCGGCCATGGTCAGCGCCACGCGGCCGCTGACGATGCTCGCCGCGATGCCGGCGGGCACGCCGTAGCCCATGGCGCCGGAGGTCGGCGCCAGCTGCGTCTTGTGCCCCTTGGCCAGACCGTGGTGACGGAAGAAGCGGTGGGTCCAGGAGGCGAAATTGCCGGCGCCGTTGGTGATCAGCGCATCGGCCGGCAGGTGCCTCTGCAGCGCCGCCACGATGGCCGGCATGTCGATCAGGCCGGGCAGCTGCTGCGGCTGCAGGTTGGCCAGGTAGTCGGCGTTCGCGGCCGCCGTCCAGTCGGCCCAGGGCAGCTCCGGCGGCGCCGTCAGCACCTCCAGCGAGCGCGCCGCGGCGTTCATGGTGGCGTTGATCGCCAGGTCGGCCTGGTAGACCCGGTTCAGTTCCTCGGCGCTCGCGTGGATGTGCACCAGCTTCTGCGCCGCCTTGGGCGGGGTGAGCAGCGTGTAGCCTCCGGTGGTCATCTCGCCCAGCCGCGGGCCGATGGCCAGCACCAGGTCGCTCTCGCGGATGCGCGCGGCGAGCTTCGGGTTGATGCCGATGCCCACGTCGCCCGCGTACTGCGGGTGGTGGTTGTCGAAGGTGTCCTGGAAGCGGAAGGCGTTGCCCACCGGCAGCCTCCAGTTCTCGGCGAAGCGCTGCAGCGCCTGCGCCGACTGCGGGGTCCAGCCGCCGCCGCCGGCGATGACGAAGGGCTTGCGGGCGGCCAGCAGCAGCTCGCGCAGCGTGCGCAGCGCGCCGGGATCGCTCCAGGCCTCGACCGCCTCCACGCGGGCCGTGGGGCGCGCGGCGGTGGGCTTCACGAGCATGTCCTCGGGCAGCACCAGCACCACGGGACCGGGGCGGCCGTTCATCGCGGTGGCGAAGGCGCGCGCCACGTATTCGGGGATGCGGTCGGGGTCGTCGATGCGCTCCACCCGCTTGGCCATGCCCTTGGTGCTGGGGCCGAAGAAGCTGGCGTACTCCAGCTCCTGGAAGGCTTCGCGGTCACGCTGGTCGCTGGCCACGTCGCCGACGAACAGCACCATGGGCGTGGAATCCTGGAAGGCCGTGTGCACGCCGATCGAGGCGTTGGTCGCCCCCGGGCCGCGCGTGACGAAGCACACGCCCGGACGCCCCGTCATCTTGCCGTGCGCCTCCGCCATGAAGGCCGCGCCGCCCTCCTGCCGGTTGACGACGAAGCGGATGCGGTCGCGGTACTTGTGGAAGCCGTCCAGCACGGCCAAGTAGCTCTCGCCGGGCACCCCGAAGGCGTGGGTGGCGCCCTGCGCCACCAGGCATTCGACGATCAGGTGGCCTGCGAGCTGCGTTGCTTGCGACATGGTGCTTCGATGGATGGGCGGATCGGTGGATTATGGGTCCACCGCCCGCCCCCCTCCGCACCGCCGTCGCGCGGCGCGCGTGCCTTACTGCACCGGCTGCAAGGGCCGCTGCGCCGGCGCCGCCTTCGCGCCGGTGCCGGCCTCGACCTCGCCGGAGAGCTGGCCGCCCTCCTCGATCACGACCTTGCCGTAGCGCACCTTGCCGGTGACCTTGCCGGTCGAATAGATCACCAGCTTCTGGCGCGCGGTGAGGTTGCCGTCGAACACGCCGCGGATCTCGGCCACGTCGATGTCGGCGGAGCCCTTGAAGGCGCCGCGCTCGGAGATCTGGATCACGCGCGAGTCCATGGTGGCCTCCACCGAGCCTTCCACGACCAGCGTGTCGCAGTCGGTGATCTCCACGCCCTTGAGCTTGATGTTGGGGCCGACGGTGAGCTTGCTCTCGCCTTCCTTCGCTGCCGGCGCGGCGGCGGGCTGCGGCGCGGCGGGCTGCGGCGCGGCGGGCTGCGGCTGGCCCGAGACGGCGGCCGCGTTGGGGCTCATCCCGCCGCGGGGATAGCCTTCCTCGCGCTTGTTGCCGGTGTTGAAGAACGGGGATTGCAGGGCCATGAACGGATTCCTCTCGGGTTGAACGACTCAGACCTCCGATGGTAGGCACCGCCCCTCTTACATGTCGGGCGCGCGACGCAAGAAGGGTAACGAATGGCGTTGCGGCGCGCGCGCGCGGTGCCTCAGTACGCGACGCCGTAGCGCCATCCGCGGAAGCGCAGCACCGCGACGTGCGGCCGGATCTGTTCCAGCACCACGCCCTGCGCGAGCTGCGCGCCCTCGGTCACCACCTGGCCGCCGACGATCAGCATGCGCTGCGCGGCGCTGTCGGAATACACGCCGCCGGTGATCGCCAGCCTGGGCAGTTCGCGCTGCACGTCGGCCGGCAGCTCGGAGACGCTGTAGATGCGCCCCTCGCTGCCCGCCCCGGCGGGG
>JAGWTH010000011.1 GCA_028868995.1 Burkholderiales bacterium
TGATGACGGTGCCGGGCCTGGCGCTGTTCTACGGCGGCCTGGTGCGCAGCAAGAACATGCTGTCCGTGCTGATGCAGGTCTTCGTGGTCACCTGCCTGATCTACGTCCTGTGGGCCATCTACGGCTACAGCGTGGCGTTCACCGGCGGCAACCCGTTCATGGGCGGCTTCAGCAAGCTCTTCCTGTCGGGCATGACGGGCGATTCGACCACGGGCACCTTCAGCAAGGGCGTGGTGATCCCGGAGCTGACCTTCATGGCCTTCCAGGCGACCTTCGCCGCGATCACCTGCACGCTGATCGTGGGCTCCTTCGCCGAGCGCATGAAGTTCTCCGCGGTGCTGCTGTTCTGCGCCATCTGGTTCACCTTCGCCTACCTGCCGATCGCCCACATGGTCTGGTACTGGGACGGCCCGGACGCGATCACCGACGCCAAGAGCCTGGAGACCGTCACCGCCAACGGCGGCTGGCTGTGGGCCAAGGGCGCGCTGGACTTCGCCGGCGGCACCGTGGTGCACATCAACGCCGGTGTGGCCGGCCTGGTGGGCGCCTACCTGGTGGGCAAGCGCATCGGCTACGGCAAGGAGTCCTTCACGCCGCATAGCCTGACGCTGACGATGGTCGGTGCCTCGCTGCTGTGGGTGGGCTGGTTCGGCTTCAACGCCGGCTCCAACCTGGAAGCCAACGGCGGCGCCGCCCTGGCCTTCGCCAACACGCTGCTGGCCACCGCCGCGGCCACCCTGTCCTGGATCGCCGGCGAAGCGCTGTCCAAGGGCAAGGCTTCCATGCTGGGCGCCGCCTCCGGCGCCGTCGCCGGCCTGGTGGCGATCACCCCCGCCTGCGGCTTCGTCGGCACGATGGGCTCCATCGTCATCGGCCTGCTGGCCGGCATCGTCTGCCTGTGGGGCGTCAACGGCCTCAAGCGCCTGCTCGGCGCCGACGACGCGCTGGACGTGTTCGGCGTGCACGGCACGGGTGGCATCCTGGGCGCGCTGCTGACCGGCGTCTTCGCCTCGCCCTCCCTGGGCGGCACCGGCATCTACGACTACGTGGCCAACAAGGTGAGCCCCGACTACTCGATCGGCAGCCAGGTCTGGATCCAGCTGCAGGGCGTGCTGACCACGATCGTCTGGTCCGGCGTGGTGGCCTTCATCGCCTACAAGGTCGT
Source organism: Burkholderiales bacterium (assembly GCA_028868995.1). GTDB lineage: Bacteria > Pseudomonadota > Gammaproteobacteria > Burkholderiales > Burkholderiaceae_C > Ramlibacter. The sequence continues at coordinate 1,166 of JAGWTH010000011.1, forward strand.
CGACCTGCTGATCGGCCTGCGCGTCTCCGAGGAGGAAGAGCGCGAGGGCCTGGACATCAGCAGCCACGGCGAGACGGCGTACAACCGGTAATGAGCCCGGGGCGCGGCGCGCGTGGCACGCCGCGCGCCGCGAGCACAAGCAAGGTCTCCTTTGGATGTTGGGCCCGCTTCGGCGGGCCCTTTTTTTTGGCCGCCGCCCATGCACAATGGCCGGGCAAGCCGAGGAGACCAGCCGATGACCGAATTGCGAGCGGGACCGCTGCGCTGCGAACTGCGCCCGGAACTGGGCGGCGCCATCGCCGGGCTGTGGCTGGACGGCCGGCCGGTGCTGCGTTCGCTGCCGGCGGCGCAGCTCACGTCCGCCCGGCAGGCCGCCGGCTACCCGGTGGTGCCGTACTCCAACCGCATCGGGCAGGCGGCGATCGTCTGGCAAGGCACGCAGCAGCCGCAGGTGCGCCATCCGGGCGACGCCCCGCAGGCGATCCACGGCCTGGGCTGGCTGCGACCCTGGGAACTGCTGGACCAGGACGAGGCCTCCGCCATGCTGGCCTTCGAGCACCGTGCCGACGCCTCCTGGCCCTTCGCCTTCGACTGCTCGCACACCCTGCGGCTGCAGCCCTCGGGCCTGGAGCTGGCGCTGGCCGTGACCAACCAGTCGCGCGAGCCCGCGCCCATGGGCCTGGGCTGGCGGCTGGCCTTCCCTCGGCGGCCGGGCACGCGCCTGGCCTTCCGCGCCACGGGCCGCTGGGACCTGGATGCGGAGCAGCACCCGCTGCGCCGCCATGACGACACCGGGCTGGAAGCCGACGCGGCCTCGCTGGACCTGGACCAATGTTTCGACGGTTGGGACGGCTCGGCCGAGGTGCGCGACGCCGCGCTGCGGGTACGCCTGCGCAGCAGCCTCACCCGCCTGGTCGTGTCCGCCGGCGCGGGAGCCGACACGCTGACCCTCGCGCCGGTCAGCCACGTGCCCAACGCGGTCCACCGCTATGCCACCGGCGTCCCGGCGGCGGACCTGGGCCTGGCACTGCTGCAGCCGGGCGAGTCGCTGATCGCGCAGCTGCGCATCGAGGCGGAGGCCGGGGCATGAGGTGGGAAGTCGCGGTGGCGGTGCCGGACGCCCTGGGCGAGTCGCCCTTCTGGCACCCGGTGGAGCAGCGGCTGTACTGGGTCGACATCGCGGGCCGGCAGGTGCGGCGCTGGGATCCCGCCAGCGGCCGGCGCGACGACTGGACCCTGCCGCAGGAGCCGGGCTGCATCGCCCCGGCCGCCAGCGGCGGGCTGGTGCTGGCCCTGCGCGACGGCTTCTGGCGCGCCCGCGAATGGGGCGGGGCGCTGCAGCCCCTCGTGCGGTTCCGGTTCGGCGCCACCACGCGCTTCAACGACGGCAAGGCCGACCCCCTCGGGCGCTTCTGGGCCGGCACCTATTACGAGCCGAAGGACGCCCGCAAGGCCGATCTCTACGCGCTGGACTGCCGGCCCGGCAACGGCGCGGCGGGCCAGCCCCTGGCGCAGCTCAAGGCCCACAACGCCACCAGCGCCAACGGCCTGGCCTGGTCGCCCGACCAGCGCACCCTCTACTGGACCGACACCCACGCCCACGCCATCTCGGCCTGGGACTGGGACGCCCGGGCCAACGTGATGCGCCACCATCGCGTGTTCCACCAGTTCCTGCCCAAGCCGGCCGGCTGGCAGCCGGGCCAGCCGGGCTACGGCGGCCGGCCCGACGGCGCGGCCGTCGATGCCGAGGGCTGCTACTGGGTGGCGATGTACGAGGGCGCCCGCCTGCTGCGCCTGTCGCCGGCCGGGGCGGTGGTGGCGGAGTTCGCCGTGCCGGCGCGCTGCCCCACCATGCCCTGCTTCGGCGGCCCGGACGGCCGCACCCTGTACCTCACCACCGCACGCCAGCACCGCCCGCCCGCGGAGCTGGCCGAGTTCCCGCATTCGGGCTGCGTGCTCGCCGCGCGCGTGGAGGTGCCCGGCCTGCCCGCCAATTTCTTCATCGACTGAGCGCAAATCATTTCAAGGGCCGCCGGGCGGACAGGCCCGCGCGGCGGCCGTAACATCGCCGACCATGGACGCCCCCCTCGCCCGAATCACCGACCGGATCCGCGCCGCCGCGGCGGCCGGCACGCCGCTGCGCATCCGCGGCGGCGGCAGCAAGGACTTCCTCGGCGAGCGACTGGAAGGCGAGCTGCTCGTCACGACGGAGCTGGCCGGCATCGTCAGCTACGAGCCCAGCGAGCTGGTGGTCACCGCCCGCGCCGGCACGCCGCTCGCCCAGCTGGAGCAGGCGCTGGCCGAACAAGGGCAGTGCCTGCCCTTCGAGCCCCCCCATTTCGGCCCGGACGCCACCGTGGGCGGCATGGTGGCCGCCGGCCTGTCCGGGCCGGCGCGCGCCAGCGTCGGCGCGGTGCGCGACTACGTGCTGGGCCTGCAGCTGGTCAACGGCCGGGGCGAGGAGCTCGTGTTCGGCGGCCAGGTGATGAAGAACGTGGCCGGCTACGACGTGTCGCGCCTGATGGCCGGCGCCATGGGCACGCTGGGCCTGATCACGGAAGTGAGCCTGAAGGTGCTGCCGCTGGCCCCGGCCGAGGCCACGCTGCGCTTCGAGTTGCCGCAGGCCGAGGCGCTGCGCCGGCTCAACGCCTGGGGCGGTCAGCCGCTGCCGCTCAACGCCAGCTGCTGGGTGGAGGACGCCGGCGTGCCCACCCTGTTCCTGCGCCTGCGCGGCGCGGCAGCGGCGGTCGAATCGGCGTGCCGCGCGCTGGGCGGCGAGCGCATGGACAACGCGCAGGCGGCGGGCGACTGGGAGGCCTGCCGCGAGCAGCGCCTGCCCTGGTTCGCCGAGGCCGGCGGGCGCGACCTCTGGCGCCTGTCCGTGCCGCAGACCGCGCCGGTGCTGGACCTGCCCGAGGCGCCGCTGGTCGAATGGCACGGAGGCCAGCGCTGGGTGCGCGTCGCCCCGCAGGACGGCGCGCGCGTGCGCGAAGCGGCCGTGCGCGCGGGCGGCCATGCCACCTTGTTCCGCACCCCGCGCGCCGACGCGACGGGCCGCACGACGCCGCCGGCGCCGGCGCTCGCCGCCATCCACGAACGGCTGAAGCAGCAGTTCGACCCCGCCGGCATCCTCAATCGCGGACGGCTCCTCCCGCAGACCTGATGCAGACCCATCTTTCCCCCGAATTCCAGGGCACGCCCGAGGGCACGGAGGCCGAGGCCATCCTGCGCAAGTGCGTGCACTGCGGCTTCTGCACCGCCACCTGCCCCACCTACCAGCTGCTGGGCGACGAGCTCGACGGCCCGCGCGGGCGCATCTACCTGATGAAGCAGGTGCTCGAAGGCGAGGCGCCCACGCGCAAGACCCAGCTGCACCTGGACCGCTGCCTCACCTGCCGCAACTGCGAGAGCACCTGCCCGAGCGGCGTGGACTACGGGCGGCTGGTGGACATCGGCCGCGCGATCGTCGAGCGCAAGGTGCCGCGCGGCGCCGGCGAGAAGGCCGTGCGCTGGACGCTGGCCACGGGCCTCACCTCGCCCCTGTTCGCCCCGGCGATGAAGCTGGGCCAGGCCGTGCGCGGACTGCTGCCGCAGCGCCTGCGCGAGAAGGTGCCGGCGAAGCAGGATGCCGGTGCCTGGCCCACGCGCACCCACGCGCGCAAGGTGCTGCTGCTGGCCGGCTGCGTGCAGCCGGCGATGCTGCCCAACATCCACACCGCCACCGCGCGCGTGCTGGACGCCGCGGGCATCCAGGCGCTGGTCGCGCCCGAGGCGGGCTGCTGCGGCGCGGTGAAGTTCCACCTGAACGACCAGGACGGCGGGCGCGAGCAGATGCGCCGCAACATCGACGCCTGGTGGCCGTACGTCGAGCGCGGCGAGGTCGAGGCGATCGTGATGAACGCCTCGGGCTGCGGCGTCACGGTGCGCGAGTACGGGCACTTCCTGCAGCACGATCCGGCCTACGCGGACAAGGCGGCGCGCATCGGCGCGCTGACGCGCGACCTGAGCGAGCTGCTGCCGGACCTGGTGCCCGCGTTGAAGGACAAGGTGCGCTCGCAGCCGGGCGTGTTCGCCTACCACCCGCCCTGCACGCTGCAGCACGGGCAGAAGCTGCGCGGCGGCGTCGAGCAGGGCCTGGCCGCGCTGGGCTTCACCGTGCGCGTGGCCCTGAACGAATCGCACCTGTGCTGCGGCTCGGCCGGCACCTACTCCGTGCTGCAGCCTCAGCTGGCGCACACCCTGCGCGACCGCAAGCTGGGTCACCTGGGCGAGCTGCAGCCGCAGGCGATCCTGTCGGCCAACATCGGCTGCATCCAGCACCTGCAGGGCGGCACCGCGCTGCCGGTGCGGCACTGGGTGGAGCTGCTGGACGAGGCGCTGGCCGGTTAATCCGCCAGTGCCGCCTCGATGTCCGCCGCGAGCTTCCCGGGTGCGTCCTGGGGCGCATAGCGCCGGATCACCCGCCCGTCCTTGCCCACCAGGAACTTGGTGAAGTTCCACTTGATCGCCTTCGATCCCAGCAGGCCTGGGGCCTCCGCGGTGAGCCAGCGATACAGCGGGTGCGCTTCGGGCCCGTTGACGGCGACCTTCTCCATCATCGGGAAGCTCACGCCGTAATTCAGCTGGCAGAAGCTGGCGATCTCCTCGTTCGTGCCCGGGTCCTGCTGGCCGAACTGGTTGCAGGGGAAGCCCAGCACCACCAGCCCGCGACTGCCGTAGCGCCGGTGCAGCTCCTCCAGGCCCGCGAACTGCGGCGTGAAGCCGCAGGCGCTGGCGGTGTTGACGATCAGCAGGGGCTTGCCGCGGAACCGCGCGAGCGGCACGGTCCCGCCGCCGATCTGCTGCGCTTCGAAGTCGTAGACGCTGGCCATGCGCTCATTGTGCGCCCGATCGGCGCGCGCCGCCGGGCCAGGCCGACCAGGCGGCGGCCGCGAGGATCAGGGCGCCGCCCAGCAGGGTGCGCGCGCTCAGCTGCGCCGCGCCCAGCGCCACCGAGGACAGGCTGGCGAAGACCACCTCGGACAGCATGACCAGGGCCGTGGTGTGCGAGGGCAGCCGGGAGGCGCCGTATTGCAGCGCGAGGTTGCCGGCGAGGAAGCCGCCGGCCAGCAGCAGGGCCACCGCCAGGCCGCTGCCCTGGGGCATCACCAGCGGGGCGATGCTGCCCTGCTGCACGCCGGCGAACGCCACGCCGCCCGCCATCAGCATGCCGCCACCGAACATGGCCAGCACGCGCGAGCCGGCGGTGACGAAATTCAGCTTGCGCAGCAGGACGTTGGTGAGCGCGAAGCTGCAGCCGCCGGCCAGGGCCAGCCATTCGGCCAGCGTGCGCGGCCAGGGCAGGCCGGTGCCCGCGGTGTCGAGCACCGTCGCCACTCCGGCCAGGGCCAGCGCGAGCCGCCCGAGGCCCGCCGCCGAGGGGCGTTCGCCCAGGATGGCCCAGGCGAGCAGCACCGACCACGCGGGCATCAGGTAGAACAGCAGCACCACCCGCACCACGTCGCCGATGGTCACCGCCCAGTTGAAGCCGACGTTGGTCATGCCCGCGGCGGCGGCCAGCAGCCAGAGCCCGGGCGTGCGCAGCAGCTCCGGCAGTGCCGCCGGGCGCAGCAGGTAGAAGATCGCGAACGAGATGCCGTAGATCAGCGCGGTGGACCACAGGGCATGCAGGCCCTGCGCCTGCAGGGCGCGAAAGGGCCACCAGGACAGGCCCCAGACGAAGGCGTTGAGGGCCAGCGCCGCCACGGGCGCCAGCCGGCGGGCGGGATCAGCCATGCACGTTGTCGTGCCGCGCCAGCTCCAGCAGGTGTTCGACCTCGTCCTTGTGCACGACGCAGTTGCGCCGGTGCCAGCGCCGGATCAGCCACATCATGCCGGCGACCAGCGTGCCGAAGGCCGCGATGGCGCCGAAGGCGCTCAGGCCGAGGCCCGCCGACAGGCTGTACAGGGCGCCCAGCCCCAGGATGCAGGCCTGCTCGTTGAAGTTCTGCACCGCGATCGAGCGGCCGGCGCCCATCAGGTTGTGGCCGCGGTGCTGCAGCAGCGCGTTCATGGGCACCACGAGGTAGCCGCCCAGGGCACCCAGCAGGATCAGGAAGGGCGCGGCCACCCGGACGTCGCCGATGAAGTTCATGGCGACCACCAGCACGCCCATGGCGATGCCCAGGGGCATCACGGTGGTCGCGCGGTCCAGGCGCACCCGCAGCGACGCGAGGACCGCGCCGATGGCGGTCCCCAGCGCCACCACGCCGGTGAGCGACGAGGCCTGGGTGGTGGAGTAGCCCAGCGCCACGGCGCTCCAGGCCAGGATGATGTAGCGCAGGTTGCCGCTCACGCCCCAGAACAGCGTGGTGGTCGCCAGCGAGATCTGGCCCAGCCGGTCGCGCCAGAGGCGGGCGTTGCAGGTCCAGAAGTCCGGCACCAGCTCCAGCGGGTTGCGCGGCAGCGGCCGCATCTCCACGCCGGTGTGCGGGATGCGCAGGTTGAACCAGGCGGCGAGCGCGTACACGGCGATGAGCACGGTGATGGCCGCCTCGGGCGCGGTGTCGATGCCCGTGTCGATCAGGGGGATGTCGATGGCCAGCAGGTGCGAGGACAGCGCCTGGCCCACCAGCTGGCCGCCCAGCAGGATGCCCAGGATGATCGAGGCGATGGTGAGGCCCTCGATCCAGCCGTTGGCCTTCACCAGCTGCGACGGCGGCAGCAGCTCCGTGAGGATGCCGTACTTGGCCGGCGAGTAGGAAGCCGCTCCGAGCCCGACGATGGCGAAGGCCAGCAGGGGGTGGGTGCCGAACAGCATCAGCAGGCAGCCGATCACCTTGATGGCATTGCTGAAGAACATCACCTGGCCCTTGGGCCGCGCGTCGGCGAAGGCGCCCACGAACGGCGCCAGCACCACGTAGAACAGCGCGAACATGGGCACCAATGCGGCGGCCTGCCAGGGGGCGGCGTGCAATGTCTTCAGCAGTTCGACCGCCGCGATGAACAGCGCGTTGTCTGCGAGCGACGAGAAGAACTGCGCCGCCATGATCGTGTAGAAACCGCGCTTCATCCGTGCGTGTGGGGAACAGGGCCAGGCGGGCTGGCCCTTCAAGGCTCTGCTGTCTCCAAGCGACACGGGGTTATATCACGCGGGGTAATGCCAAAATCCGCATGGAAAGCCCGCCATGCCCCGCCCCATCCTCGCCACCATCCATCCGCCGGCCCTGCGCCACAACCTGGCGCGCGTGCGCGCGGCCACGCCCGACGCCCGGGTCTGGGCGGTCGTCAAGGCCAACGCCTACGGCCACGGCATCGAGCGGGTATACGAGGCGCTGCGCGGCGCCGACGGTTTCGCCCTGCTCGACCTGCAGGAGGCCGAGCGGGTACGCGCCCTGGGCTGGCGCGGCCCCATCCTGCTGCTGGAGGGCGTGTTCGAGCCGCGCGACCTGGAGCTGTGCTCGCGCCTGAACCTGTGGCACGCCGTGCATTGCGACGAGCAGATCGACTGGCTGGCCGCGCACAAGACCCAGGTGCCGCAGCGCGTGTTCCTCAAGATGAACTCCGGCATGAACCGCCTGGGCTTCACCCCGCAGCGCTTCCGCGCCGCCTGGGCGCGGCTGGAGGCCCTGCCGCAGGTGGAGGAGATCTCGCTGATGACCCACTTCAGCGACGCCGACGGCGCCCGCGGTGTCGCCCACCAGGTGCGGGTGTTCACCGAAACCACCCGCGACCTGCCGGGTGAACGGTCCCTGTCCAACAGCGCTGCCACGCTGCGCCACGCCACCGACCCGGCGGTGCGCGGCGACTGGGTCCGCCCCGGCATCGCCGTCTACGGCAGCGCGCCCGACTTCCCGGCCCACGACACCGCCCATTGGGGCCTGATGCCGACCATGACGCTGGCCACACGGGTGCTGGCGGTCCAGCAGCTGCAGCCCGGCGACACGGTGGGCTACGGCTCGAGCTTCGTCGCCGAGGCGCCCATGCGCATCGGCATCGTGGCCTGCGGCTACGCCGACGGCTACCCGCGCCACTGCAGCACGGGCGCGCCGGTGCTGGTCGACGGCGTGCGCACGCGCCTGGTGGGGCGGGTGAGCATGGACATGATCACGGTGGACCTCACGCCGGTGCCGCAGGCCGGCTTCGGCAGCGAGGTGACGATGTGGGGGCGTGCCGCCAGCGGCGCCGTGCTGCCGGTCGACGAGGTGGCCGCGGCCGGCGGCACGGTCAGCTACGAGCTGATGTGCGCGCTGGCGCAGCGGGTGCCGGTGGTGGTGCAGGAGTAGGGGCTACTTTTTCCGCAGCCCCAGGGTGATCACCGCGCCCACCACCAGCAGCGCGCCGGCCACCTGGATGGCCGCGATCGACTGGCCCAGGATCAGCCAGGCCAGCACCAGCGCGAACACCGGCTCCACGTTCATGATCGCGGAGTTGCCGACCACGCCCAGGCGCGGCAGCACGGTGAACAGGATGGTGATGCCGCTGCCGTAGAGGAAGGTCAGCGCCGCCAGCCCGCCCCAGCCCGCGGGCGCGGTGGGCAAGTGGAAGCCGCCCTGCGAGGCGACCATGGCCAGGGCCACCAGGCCCGCGATGCCCATGGTGGTGGCGGTGCGCACCCGCCCGTCGACGTCGCCGGCCTCCTGCTGGGTCAGCACCAGCGCCAGGCCGAAGGTGGCGGCGGCGGTCAGCGCGAAGGCCACGCCGGCGCCGATGTGCGCCCACTGGCCGGAGGCGCCCAGGCCGGAGGCGGCCCCGAACACGTCCAGCGCCAGCGCCAGGCCGACCAGGATCACCGGCATGGCGACCAGCATCGGCTTCTCCGGGCGCTGGCGGTACAGGGCGAAGGACCACATCGCCGTCCAGATCGGGTAGGTGTTGAAGGCCAGCAGGGCGAGCGCCACCGGCAGCCGGGCCACCGCGGAATAGAGGCACAGGCTCTGGATGCCGACCAGCAGGCCGATGGCCGGCAGCACCTGCTTGTGGCGGCGCGAGAAGCGCACCTGCACGCCCTGCGAGCGCAGCAGCGCGACGATCACCAGGGCGGTCACGCCGCTGCGGAACACCACCGCGGTGGCCACGTCGACGCCGTTGTTGAACGCGATGCGGGCGGCCACGTGGTTGGCGCCCATCATGAGGGCGATCAGCAGCAGCGTGGCGAAGGCGGCGCCGGTGAGCGCGCGGGCGGGAGCGGGGACGGCGGCCATGTCAGTACAGCCCCCGCACCCGCGCATGCAGGCGGCTCAGGCCCAGCAGCACGTCGGTGAAGGGCGTGGGAACGCCGGTCATCGCGCCCATTTCCTTCACCGCCGTCACCAGGGCGTCGATCTCCACCGGCTTGCCGGATTCCACGTCCTGCAGCATGGAGCTCTTGAAGGCGCCCAGCTTGCGGGTGACCTGGTGCCGGTCCTCGGGCTGCTGCCCGATCGGGATGCCGATGCGCGCGCCGATCTCGCGCGCTTCCAGCATCACGCTGGAGATGAAGCCGCGCACCAGGTCGTCGTCGAGGATGCGGTCGGTGGTGGCGCCGGTCATGGCGCTGACCGGGTTGACCGTCATGTTGCCCCACAGCTTGTACCAGGCGTCCTTCTGGATCTGCTCGGACACCGTCGCCGCGAAGCCGGCCTTCTGCAGCAGGTCCGCCAGCGCCAGCACGCGCGCGGATTTCACCCCGGAAGGTTCGCCGAGGATCAGCCCGTTGCCGAAGTGGTGGCGCACGAAGCCGGGGCCGTTGAGCGCGCAGCTCGCATGCACCACGCAGCCGGCGATGTGCCGCGCCGGGATCGCCCGGGCGATGCTGCCGTCCGGGTCCACCGACGCGAGGCGCGTGCCCTCGTAGCGGCCGCCGAAGCCCTGGAAGAACCACCAGGGCACGCCGTTCATGGCCGTGAGGACGATGGTTTGCGGACCCAGCAGCGGGCCGATGCCGCGGGCGACGTCGGCCATCGCCGGCGCCTTCACCGCCACCACCACCAGGTCCTGCACGCCCAGTTCGGCGGCGGACGCGCTGGCGCGCACGTTGGCGGTCAGGGTCTGGTCGCCCTCCTGCAGGCGCAGACCGTGGTTGCGCAACTGTTCCAGCGTCGCGCCGCGCGCGACCACGCTCACGTCGCAGCCGGCGTGCGCGAGCCTGACGCCGATCCAGCCGCCGATGGCGCCGGCGCCGTAGATGCAGACTTTCATGACTTGTAGCTGGTGCCGAACCTCTGCTCCATCAGGCGCGTCATCGCATCGAAGACGTCCTGGCCCGCGCCGAAGCGCTGGTCGAACTGGAAGGAGTCGTGGGTGGTCTTCCGCGCCACCGCCTCCGGGATGGCGATGGCCTTCCCGAGCGCGGCCTGCGTCACCTGGATGTCGCAGGCGCGCTGCAGCGTCCACAGGCGCACGAAGGTCAGGGGCAGGGTGGGGCCCGCGGCCAGCAGGCCGTGGTTGCGCAGGATCATCAGCGGCCGGCCGCCCAGGCTGGCCAGCAGGCGCGGTGCCTCGTCGGCGTGGATGGTGATGCCCTCGAAGTCGTGGTAGGCCACCAGGTCGTGCAGCTGCGCCGAATAGAAGTTGTTCTGCGCCAGCCCGCCCTCGGTGCAAGCGACAGCCAGCCCGTTGGTGGTGTGCGTGTGCATCACGCAGTGGGCGCCCGGCACGTTGTCGTGGATCGCGGCGTGGATGGTGAAGCCCGCCGGGTTCACCGGCCAGGGGTTGTGCGCATCCAGCTTGTTGCCCTGCACGTCGATCTTCAGCAGGTTGCTGGCGGTGACCTCGGAGTAGTGCAGGCCGAAGGGGTTGATCAGGAACTGCTTCTCGCCGCGCGTCACGCTGTCGGGCAGGCGCACGGTGATGTGGTTGTAGATCATCTCGGTCCAGCCGAGCATGTCGAAGATGCGGTAGGCGGCGGCGAGTTGCACGCGGGCCTGCCACTCGTCCGGATGCATGTCCGGCGCGCGGGGTTGCAGCACGGCGTTCATGGCGTCTCCTAGTAGTTCTGGCCCTTGGGCACGGCGGGCGCGGGCGTGCCCTTGAACTTCGCGGCCAGGGCGCTGGTGGCCTTGACCATCAGGTTGCTGTCGGTGCCCAGGGCGATGAAGGTGGCGCCCATCTCCACGTGCTTGCGGGCCAGCGCCTCGTCCAGGGTCAGGATGCCCACGGCCTTGCCCGCCGCCTGGATGCGGCGGAAGGCGTCGGCGATGATCTCCTGCATCTCCGGGTGCCACGGGTCGCCGACGTGGCCGAAGGCGGCGGACAGGTCCGCCGGGCCGATGAAGACGCCGTCGACGCCTTCCACCGCCGCGATCGCGTCGAGGTTCCTGATCGCCTCGCGCGTTTCGGCCTGCACCAGCAGGCAGACCTCGCGGTTGGCTTCCTTGGCGTAATTCGGGTTGCGGCCCCAGCCGGAGGCGCGCGTCGCGGCCATGCCGCGGATGCCGCCGGGCGGGTAGCGCAGGCAGCGCACCAGCTCGCGCGCCTGCTCCGGCGTGTCGACCATGGGCACCAGGAGGGTCTGCACGCCGGTGTCCAGGTACTGCTTGATCAGGGCCTGGCCCATCCAGCCGTGGCCCATGGGCACGCGCGCGATCGCGTGCACGCCGGGGTAGGCGGCGATCACCTGCGCCTGCTGCAGCACGTTCATCGGGTCGTTGGGCGTGTGCTCGGCATCGAGCAGCAGCCAGTCGAAGCCGGCGGCGGCGCAGATCTCGGTGTTGAGCGGGCCCATGAGGCTCACCCACAGTCCGTACTGGGTGCGCTTCTCGGCCAGCGCCTTCTTGAAATGGTTGATCGGGGTCTGCATGGTGTCTCCTCAGGCGAAGCGGAATTCGAAACGGCCCAGCGGCCCATAGTCGGCGTCGAAGCGGTCGCCGCGCCTGGCCGGCACCGGGCGGGTGAAGGAGCCGGCCAGCACGACCTCGCCCGCTTCCAGGGCCTCGCCCCAGGGCGCGAGTTTCTGCGCCAGCCAGGCGATGCCCACGGCGGGGTGGCCCTGCACGCCGGCGGCGAGGCCGGTTTCCTCCACCACGCCATTCTGGCGCAGGATGGCGCCCACCCAGGGCAGGTCCACCTCGCGCGGGTGGACCCGGCGCCCGCCCAGCACGATGCCGGCGTTGGCTGCGTTGTCGCTGATGGTGTCGTAGACCTTGCGCGGGGCCTTGCTGTGGCGGTCGAACTGCTCGATGCGCGCGTCGATGATCTCGATGGCGGGCTGCACGTGGTCGGTGGCCTCCAGCACCTCCTCCACGCCGACCTGCGCGCCGGCCAGCCGCCGCTTGAGAATGAAGGCCAGCTCCACCTCGACGCGCGGGGCGATGAAGCGGTCCGTGGGCAGGTCGCCGGGCGCGAAGAACATGTCGTCCAGCAGCGTGCCGTAGTCCGGCTCGTCGATCTGGCTGGACTGCTGCATGGCGCGCGAGGTCAGGCCGATCTTGTGCCCGCGCACCTGGCGGCCGGCGGCGATCTTCATCGCCACCCAGGCGCGCGAGACGGCGTAGCCGTCCGCGATGGTCATGCCGGGAAAGCGCTTGGAGAAGTGTTCCACCTGCACGCGCGACTTCTCGCTGGCGTCCAGCTCCGCGGCAAGCTGGTGGATGGTTTCGGCGTCGAGCATGGGGCTACTTGTTGAACAGGGGATGCAGGCTGCTGTGCTTGGCGTCGTACACCTGCCCGGGACTCTCGTCGATCTGCAGCGTGATTCCGATCCGCTCACGGTCGAAGATGGGCGCGAAGTGGTCCTTGACGACCTGCAGCAGCCGGTCGCCTGCGTCCTTCTGCACCGCCTGGCTGCGCCCGGTCCCCATGCGCACGTTGATGTAAACGAAGGCGTAGTCGCCTTTGCCATCGGCCACCGCGTAGTGCGCCGCCGGATAGGCCAGCACCCGCGTACCGCCGGTGGGAAACACCTGCCTGCCCTGCTCATCGAGCACCGTGAGCATCGTGTCCGCCAGCCGTCGGCACAGCGCCCCCATGTCGGTCTTCGGCTCGACGTTGGGTGTGTAGAGGATGACGCAGTGGGGCATCTTAATTGGGGTCAGATTCCAATTTCACCCCGTTCAGAGGCGCTGCTGGATGTTGGTATAGCCCTCGGCCGCCGAGGCCTGCGCCTTCGGGATCGCCTCGCCGCGCACCGGCGTCACCGGGAACACCGCGTTGATCTGCCCCGTGCCCGAAGCGCCGAAGTAGGGCGTGATGATCTCGGCGCGGCCCGCGTACTCCGACCAGCCCAGCGCCCCGAGCAGCATGGCCGTATCGTGCATGAAGCCCTCGCCGTGGCCCTTGGCCGCGTACTCCGGCAGCATGCCGCAAAAAGCCTGCCACTCGCCGGCCTGCCACATGCGCACGACTTCGTGATCGAGCTGCTCCAGGAACGGGCTCCAGATCTTGAACGCGTATTCGGGCGCCAGCCCGTTCTGCGCGAAACGGTGCGACAGCGAGCCGCTGGCGAAGAAGGCCACCGTGCCGTCGTAGTGGTCCTCCACCGCCCGGCGCATCGCCCAGCCCAGGCGCGCGCTGTCGTTGAGGTAGTGCGCCTGGCACAGCGCCGACACCGACACCACCTTGAAGTGCTGGTCCTGGTTCATGTAGCGCATGGGCACCAGCGTGCCGTACTCCGGAGCGAGCGTCGTGCGGTCGTGCGCCAGCGTCTCCACGCCCCAGTCGTTGGCCACTTCCGCAAGCAGCTTGCCCAGCGCCGGATTGCCCGGGAACTCGTAGGCCATGTTGCTGATGAAGTGCGGCAGCTCGTTGCTGGTGTACAGCCCCTGGAAGTGCGGCGCGCAGTTGACGTGGTAGTTGGCGTTGACCAGCCAGTGGGTGTCGAACACCACGATGGTGTCCACGCCCAGGGCCCGGCAGCGCCGGCCGATCTCGATGTGCCCGTCGATCGCGTCCTGGCGCGAGCCGTGGCGTGCGCCCGGCAGCTCGCTGAGGTACATCGAGGGCACGTGGGTGATCTTGGCGGCCAATGCGAGCCTACCCATGGCTCGCCTCCTGGTTCCCGAGCTTGCCCATGGTCAGGCCCCCCAGTGAGGAATGTGGTGGCTGCCCATCGACACGGCGATGTTCTTGGGCTCGAGGAATACTTCGTAGCTCCAGGTGCCGCCCTCGCGCCCGGTGCCCGAGGCCTTGGTGCCGCCGAAGGGCTGGCGCAGGTCGCGCACGTTCTGGCTGTTGACGAAGCACATCCCCGCCTCGATCGCGGCGGCCACGCGATGGGCGCGGCCGATGTTCTCGGTCCAGACATAGGACGACAGGCCGTAGGCGATGTCGTTGGCGATGCGCACCGCATCCGCCTCGTCCTCGAACGGGATCAGGCAGGCCACCGGCCCGAAGATCTCGTCTTGGGCGATTCGCATGCGGTTGTCCACGTCGGCAAAGACGGTGGGCAGCACGTAGTTGCCCTTCTTCACGCGCTCTGGCAGCTGCGGCGCATCCAGCCCGCCGCACAGCAGGGTGGCGCCTTCCTTAGTCCCCAGCTCGATGTAGCTGCGCACCTTGGCCAGGTGCGCCTGCGAGATCATGGGGCCGACGATGGTCTTCTCGTCGAGCGGGTCGCCCACGGCGATCTTCTTCGCCCGCGCCACGAAGCGCTCGACGAAGGACGCGTAGATCGATTTCTGCACCAGGATGCGGCTGCCGGCCGTGCAGCGCTCGCCGTTGTTGGAGAAGATCATGAAGACCGCGGCGTCCAGCGCGCGGTCGAGGTCGGCGTCGTCGAAGATCACGAAGGGCGACTTGCCGCCCAGCTCCATGCTGAACTTCTTCAGGCCCGCTTCCTTGACGATGCGGTTGCCGGTGGCCGTCGAGCCGGTGAAGGAGATTGCGCGCACGTCCGGATGGCGCACCAGCGGCTCGCCGGCCTCCTTGCCATAACCGTGCACGAGGTTGAGCACGCCGGCGGGGAGGCCCGCCTCCAGCGCCAGCTCGCCCAGGCGCGCGGCCGTCAGCGGCGAGAGCTCGCTCATCTTCAGCACCGCGGTGTTGCCGAAGGCCAGGCAGGGGGCGACCTTCCAGGTGGCGGTCATGAAGGGCACGTTCCAGGGCGAGATCAGCGCGCACACGCCGACCGGGTGGAACAGCGTGTAGTTCAGGTGCGTGGGTGTGGGATAGGTGTAGCCGTCCACGCGCACGCACATCTCGGCGAAGTAGGTGAAGTTGTCCGCCGCGCGGGGCACCAGCTGCTTGCCGGTCTGCGCGATCACCTGCCCGGTGTCGTCGGTTTCGGTGCGCGCGAGCTCGGGGACGTTCTTCGCGATCAGGTCGCCCAGCTTGCGCACAAGCCTCGCGCGCTCTGTGGCGGGCAGGCCGGCCCATTTCGGAAAGGCTTCCTTGGCCGCCGCGACCGCGGCGTTCACCTCCGCCTCGCCGCCGGAGGCCACTTCCGCCAGCACCTCCTGGGTGGCGGGGTTGACCGTTTCGAAATAGTCGCGGCCGGGCACGGTCTTGCCGGCGATCAGGTGGTCGATCCGCATGGTGTCAGGAGCTGCTGATGGTGTTGACCAGGGCGCCGAGGCCCTCGATCTCGGTGACGACCACGTCCCCCGGGCGGCAGTCCACCACGCCGTCGGGCGTGCCGGTGAGGATCAGGTCGCCGGGGTTCAGGGTCATGAAGGAGGAGAAGTACTCGATCAGGAAAGGCACGTCGAAGATCATGTCCCGCGTGTTGCCTTCCTGGGTGACCTTCCCGTTGACGGTGGTCCTGAGTGCCAGCGCCATCGGGTCGGGGACATCCGCGGCGTCGACCAGCCAGGGGCCCAGCGGCGTGGCGCCGTCGCGGTTCTTCACGCGCAGGTTGGGGCGGTACCAGTTCTCGAGGTAGTCGCGGATGGCGTAGTCGTTGGCGACCGTGTAGCCGGCGATGAAGTCGTAGGCGTCGTCGCGCCTGACCTTCTTCGCCGGGCGGCCGACGACGATGGTGAGCTCGCACTCGTAGTGCATGAACTCCACCCCCGCCGGCCGCTTCGTGAAATGGCGGTGGCCGTTGAGCGCGCGCTCGCCCTTGAGGAACACCAGGGGCTCCTTGGGAGGCTCCTTGAAGGCGAGTTCCTTCGCGTGGTCGGCGTAGTTGAGGCCCAGGGCCAGGATGGTCCGCGGCCGGTCCACCGGCGCCAGCGGCGGCAGCCACGTGACCTGCTCGGGCTGCAGCGCGCGGCCGTTGCGCAGCACGACCAGGCCATCGCTTTCGGTGGCGTCCTGCACCACGCCGTCGACGATGACGCGTGCGTGTTTCATGCAAGCTCCGCGACGAAGGTGTTGGCGAGGCTGCCGAGGGCCGGCGAGCGGATCTCGACCCGGTCGCCGGCGCGCACGCGCGGCCGGACGACGTCGCAACCCAGCATCAGCATGTCGCCTTCGCCCAGGGTCATGAACTCGCTGACGTCGGCCAGCAGCCGGTCAGCGGTGCGCACCAGGTCCGAGAAGCGCACGGCCTGCCTCAGTTCGCCGTTGACGCGCACCTCCAGCGCGAACGCGGCCGGGTCGCCTGCCTCGTGCGGTGCGCAGAGGCGATCGCCGATGCCGAGGAAGCCATCGAGGCAGTTGAACTTCACCGGCGGCCGGTAGAAGCTGTCGTGGGGCAGGGTGACGTCGTTCATCAGCACGTAGCCGGCGACTTCGCGCGCGGACTTCATCACCATCGCCACGGTCGCGCCGATCGCCACCTCGCTCGCCCGCGCCGGGATGGCGATGGCCCCGCCGTTGTCCGTCCAGGTGTTGGCGGGCTTCACGTACAGCACGGGCGCCTTCGGCGGCGCCTTGTAGGGCGCCTCGTTCGTCCGGTCCCCCAGGGCCTCCAGCTCGCCGCGGAAGTTCATCAGCGTGCCGTAAACCGTGCCTCTTGCCGCCAGGCTCATGGCTGTTCCAGTGCGATCAGTTCGTCCAGCAGCCCGTACAGCTGCGCCAGTTTCTGCTTGCCCAGCGACTGCTCCAGCCACTGGTAGTGCTGCTCGATGGTGGTCGAGAGGCGCTCCACCATCCTGCGGCCCTTGGCGGTGGCCTCGACCACCGTGCGGCGCTGGTCGGCCGGGTCGCGCTCGCGCCGCACCAGGCCGTCGCGCTCCATGCGCGCGAGCACGCCGGTGAGGCTGGGGCCCAGGATGTAGGCCTCGCGGGCCACCCGGCCGGTCTCCACCGTGCCGTGCTCGCCCAGCACCCGCAGCACCCGCCACTGCTGGTCCGACAGGCCGTGCTCGCGCAGGCTGGGCCGGGTGTGCGCCATCACGGCTTCGCGCGCCTGCAGCAGCAGGCGCGGGAGGTTGCGGTGGACGAAGGGGGTGCTCATGGGTCCTGCGGCTTGATATTTAACATGTTAAATGATCGGCCGCATTCGTCAAGCGGGGTGTCCCGCCGGCGGGAAGAGAGGGGGGTGCCGGCGGCGCCGGCTCAGGCCTTGCTGCGGGCGGTCCAGTAGGTCGCGCCCTGCGGGCCGTAGCGTTCCGCGTGCGGCCGGCCGGCGGGCAGGTCGAAGCGGTCGCCGGGCAGCAGGTGGCGTGTGCTGCCGTCCACCGTGAGCCACATCTCGCCCTGGACCACCAGCGCGCGGGCTCCGAAGGGATGCGTGTGTTCCGGCTGCACCACGTCGGCATCCCAGGCCCGGGCGATCACCTCGTCGCAGCCGAGCGCGCGCTCGGCTGCCTCGAATTCGGCAAAGTGCGGGAGGACGGCCATGCGGGCCATCCTACACTCGGGCCATGGCGAAGGACAAGACGGTCTATACCTGCACCGAATGCGGGGGGATCACGCCCAAGTGGCAGGGCAAGTGCCCGAACTGCGGGGCCTGGAACACCCTGGTCGAGGGCGTGGCCGAGGCGCCCGGGGCGAACCGCAACCGTTTCGCCTCGCTGGCGCCGCCCTCCGAGGTGGCGGTGCTGGCCGACATCGAGGCGGCCGACGTCGCCCGCACGCCCACCGGCATCGAGGAGCTCGACCGGGTGCTGGGCGGCGGCATCGTGGAAGGCGGCGTGGTGCTGATCGGCGGCGACCCCGGCATCGGCAAGTCCACGCTGCTGCTGCAGGCGCTGGACGGCCTGCAGCGCGCCGGCGTGCCCACGCTGTACGTGACCGGCGAGGAGAGCGGTGCCCAGGTCGCGCTGCGCTCGCGCCGCCTGGGCCTGGACCGCTCGCAGGTGAAGGTGCTGGCGGAGATCCAGCTGGAGAAGATCCAGGCCACCATCGCGGCGCAGCAGCCGGCGGTGGCGGTCATCGACTCGATCCAGACCGTGTATTCCGACCAGCTCACCTCCGCCCCCGGCTCGGTCGCCCAGGTGCGTGAATGCGCGGCCCATCTCACGCGCGCGGCCAAGGCGGGCGGCACCACCATCATCCTCGTCGGCCACGTGACCAAGGAGGGCGCGCTGGCCGGCCCGCGCGTGCTGGAGCACATGGTCGACACCGTGCTCTATTTCGAGGGCGACACCCATTCCAGCTTCCGCCTGGTGCGCGCGATCAAGAACCGCTTCGGCGCGGTCAACGAGATCGGCGTGTTCGCGATGACGGAGCGCGGCCTCAAGGGCGTGGCCAATCCCAGCGCGATCTTCCTGTCGCAGCACAGCGAGCCGGTGCCGGGCAGCTGCGTGCTGGTGACGCTGGAGGGCACCCGGCCGCTGCTGGTGGAGATCCAGGCGCTGGTCGACAGCGGCGGCCCCAGCCCGCGCCGGCTGTCGGTGGGCCTGGAGCGCGACCGGCTGGCCATGCTGCTGGCGGTGCTGCACCGGCACGCGGGCGTGGCCTGCCTGGACCAGGACGTGTTCGTCAACGCGGTGGGCGGGGTGCGCATCAGCGAGCCCGCCGCCGACCTCGCGGTGATGCTGGCGATCGCCTCCTCGCTGCGCGGGCGGGCGCTGCCCCGGGGCTTCATCGCCTTCGGCGAGGTGGGCCTGGCCGGCGAGGTGCGGCCGGCGCCGCGCGGCCAGGAGCGCCTGCGCGAGGCGGCCAAGCTGGGTTTCTCGATCGCCATCGTCCCCAAGGCCAACGCGCCGAAGGGCGGGCGCGCCGCCGGCCGGGAGCTGGAGGGCCTCGCCATCCATCCGGTGGAGCGGATCGAGGAGGCGCTGGAGGTGGTGCGCTCGCTGGCGTAGCGGACAATCCGCAGCCATGAACCTGCAGAAGATCGTCTGGCCCGCCCTGGCCGTGGTCATGGTGGGATTCGCCTGGCGCGGCTACGGCTGGCCCGGCGTGGCCCTGGCCGTGGGTGCCATCGTCATGTGGATGCTGATGCACTTCAGCCGCATGATGCGGGTGCTGCACCGGGCCTCGCGGCGGCCGGTGGGCTGGTGCGACAGCGCCGTCATGCTGAACGCCAAGCTGCGCCCCGGGGTGAGCCTGCTGCACGTGCTCGCCCTGACCCGCGCCCTGGGCGAGCTGGTGAGCCCGCAGGACACCCAGCCGGAGGTCTTCCGCTGGACCGACGGCACGCAGTCCTCGGTCACCTGCGAGTTCGCCGACGGCCGGCTGGTGAAATGGGAGCTGGCGCGCCCCGCGGCCGACCCGGACCCGGCCGCGGCGGCCGGGTCGTAAAATCACCGGTTCCGCGAATCCCACCGCATAAGGACAACCCATGAGCCCGGTAGTACCCTCGATGGCCGACCGTGACGGCAAGATCTGGATGGACGGCGAGCTGGTCGACTGGCGCGACGCCAAGATCCACGTGCTCACCCACACGCTGCACTACGGCTGCGGCGCCTTCGAGGGCGTGCGCGCGTACAACACCGTCAACGGCACCGCGATCTTCCGCCTGCAGGAGCACACCGACCGCCTGTTCAACAGCGCCAAGATCCTGCGCATGCAGATCCCCTTCTCCAAGGAGCAGGTGAACGAGGCGCAGAAGGCCGTCGTGCGCGCCAACAAGCTGGAAAGCTGCTACATCCGCCCGCTGGTGTGGATCGGCTCGCAGAAGCTGGGCGTCAGCCCCAAGGGCAACCAGATCCACCTGATGGTCGCCGCCTGGCCCTGGGGCGCCTACCTGGGCGAAGAGGGCATGCAGCGCGGCATCCGCGTGAAGACCTCCAGCTACACCCGCCACCACGTCAACATCACGATGACGCAGGCCAAGGCGGTCAGCAACTACAGCAACTCCATCCTCGCCAACATGGAGGCCCTGGACGACGGCTACGACGAGGCCTTGCTGCTGGACAGCTCCGGCTTCGTGTCCGAGGGCGCCGGCGAGAACGTGTTCGTGGTGAAGGACGGCGTGATCTACACGCCCGACCTGTCGGCCGGCGCGTTGAACGGCATCACCCGCAACACCGTTTTCCACATCGCGAAGGACCTCGGCATCGAGGTGGTGCAGAAGCGCATCACCCGCGACGAGATCTACATCGCCGACGAGTGCTTCTTCACCGGCACTGCCGCCGAGGTCACGCCCATCCGCGAACTGGACCGCGTGCAGATCGGCATCGGCCGCCGCGGCCCCGTCACCGAGAAGCTGCAGGCCGCGTTCTTCGACGTGGTCAACGGCCGCAACGCCAAGTACGCCCACTGGCTCACCCGCGTCTGAGCACCATGACCACGACCACGAGGAAGGAAGCCGTCGTCGAACTGCTGGCCAGGGACCTGAACGCCAACGGCGGGGTCTTCTGCCCCAGCCCCAAGGCGGACATGAAGCTGTGGAACAGCCACCCCAAGGTGTACCTCGACGTCGCGGCCACCGGCTCGGCGAAGTGCCCTTACTGCGGCACGGTCTACCAGCTCAAAGAGGGTGAGCACTTCGGCGGCCACCACTGAGCCGCGCTCCCTCGTCATCGCCCCGCAGTGGATCGGTGACGCGGTGATGACCGAGCCGCTGCTGCGCCGCCTGCGCGTGCGCGGCGAGCGGCTGACGGTGGGGGCGCTGCCCTGGGTCGCGCCGGTCTACCGGGCGATGCCGCAGGTCGATGCGGTCGTCGAGCTGCCCTTCCGCCACGGCGGCCTGCAGCTGCGCGAACGCCGGGCGCTCGCCCGCCAGCTGCAGGACCGCTTCGAGAACGCCTACGTCCTGCCCAATTCGCTCAAGAGCGCGCTGCTGCCCTTTCTCGCGCGCATCCCGCGACGGGTCGGCTACCTCGGCGAGGCCCGCGTGGGCCTGCTCACCCACCGCCTGAAGAACCCGAAGCAGCGGCCGCCCATGGTGGCCTTCTATTCGGCATTGAGCGGCGAAGCGGGGGTCGAAGCGGACCGGCCGCGGCTGCTGCTGCCACGGGAGGAGGTCGACGCGGTGCTGCAGCGGCACGGGCTCGCGCGCGGCGGCTACGTGGCGATGGCGCCGGGCGCCGAGTACGGGCCGGCCAAGCGCTGGCCGCATTTCGGGGGGCTGGCCGCGCTGCTGGATCGCCCGGTGGTGCTGCTCGGCTCCGCCAAGGAGGCCGGGCAATGCGAGGCGATCCGCGCCCAGGCGCCGCAAGACTGCCGTAACCTCGCCGGCCAGACCTCGCTCGCGGAAGCCTTCGCGCTGCTGGCCGGGGCCGGCAGCGTCGTGAGCAACGACTCCGGCCTGATGCACGTGGCCGCCGCCTTCGGGGTGCCGCAGGTGGCGCTGTTCGGCTCGTCGAGCCCGCTGCACACGCCGCCGCTGAACGAGCGCGCGCGGGTGGTGTGGCTCAAGCAGGATCCCCAGTACCAGCCGCCGCTGGACTGCGCGCCCTGCTTCGAGCGCGAATGCCCCCTGGGCCACCTGCGCTGCCTCGCCGACATCTCCCCCGAGCGGGTCCTCGCCCTGCTGTAGGCGCGCGGGCAAAAAAACAGCCACCTCGCGGTGGCTGTATCAAGTCCTTGGAAGGACGTCGTTGGGAGACTTGAATCTCGTGTGTCCGGCGATGCGTGACAGTTAATCAACTCTAAGTCGCCTGCGGCCGGGACGTCCATCCCCCGTTTGGGTGATGCCTGGGACATCCGCGGCCCGGCGCTGGCAAGGCACATCTTCGTGGCTTTCCCGGCGCTTGGCGAGGGCACTCGGAAGTGTTTTACCGGGAATTACATTCAGTCACAAGGCAGGGTTAACACGAAGCAGGCGCCCCCGCCCGCATTGGCCTCGCAGCGGGCGCTGCCCCGGTGCCGCTGGGCGATGGAACGCACCAGCGCCAGCCCCAGGCCGACGCCGCCTTCGCGTTCGCTGGCGCCGCGCAGGCGGTAGAAGGGCTCGAAGATGCGCTCCCGCTCCGCCGCCGGCACGCCCGGGCCCTGGTCGCACACGCGCACCACCGCCTCGCGGCCGCTGCGGGTGACGCTGACCGTGACCGGCCCGCTGCTGTAGCGCCGGCCGTTCTCCAGCAGGTTGCGGATGGCCCGCCGCAGCAGCTTGGCCACCCCGGGCACCACCACCGCCTGCCCCGATTCCGCCTCGTCCAGGTCGGCGCCGGTGCGGGCGCACTCCTCCGCGGCCAGGCCGGTCAGGTCCACGGGCTCGACAGAACCCATGTCGGCTTCCCGGGCATCCAGCCGGCTGGCCAGCAGGATCTCGTCGATCAGCTGGTCCAGCTCGGCAATGTTGCGGGTGATCTCGTCGCGGCTGCGGGGGGAGGGCTCGGGATCCATCAGCTCCAGGCCCATGCGGATGCGCGCCAGCGGCGAGCGCAGCTCGTGCGAGGCGTTGGCCAGCAGGGACTTGTTGGCCTTGAGCAGCTCCTCGACCCGGGCGGCGGCCTGGTTGAAGCGGCGGGCCAGGGCGGCGACCTCGTCGTGGCCCTGCTCCGGCACACGCACGCTCAGGTCGCCTTCCCCCCAGCGCTCCACGCCGCGGCGCAGGCTCTCCAGCCGCAGCGTGAGCCGCCGCACGATGGGATAGGCGCCCAGGGCCACGGCGAGCGCCACGATGCCGAGCATCCAGAGGAAGCCGGCCGGCCCGCGCGGCACCCAGGGCCGCCCCACGTCGCCCGGCGGACGGGGCCGCGGCGGCAGCTGCACGGTGATCGTGTGGCCGTCGTTGAGCAGCACCTCGAACTCGACGCCCATGCCCGGCGCATGGTAGGGCCGCACCAGGCTCTGGCCGATGACCTCGTCGGCGTCGTTGCGGATGATCACTTCGCGCATCGGCACCTGCTGGTCCAGGTTCAGGCGCCACAGCCAGCCGAAGGCGACCGTGAGCAGGCCGACCGCCACGATCACGGCGATCCAGATGCGCAGGTACAGGGGGAAGCGCCAGCCGGCACTGCGGGCGGTCATCGCGGCGGCTCAATCCTGCTGCTTGGCGAACACGTAGCCCACGCCGCGCACGGTGAGGATGCGCTTGGGAGTCTTGGGGTCGGCCTCGATGGCCGCGCGGATGCGGCCCATGTGCACGTCGATCGAACGGTCGAAGGCCTCCAGCTCGCGCCCGCGCACCGCCTCCATGATCTGGTCGCGGGTGAGCACGCGGCCGGCGCGTTCGGCCAGCACCACCAGCAGGTCGAACTGGTAGGAGGTGAGCTCCGCCGCCTTGCCGCCCACGGTGACCGTGCGGGCGTCGCGGTCGATCTCCAGCGAGCCGAACTTCAGCGTCCGGGCCGGCTGCGGGGCGCCGTCGGTGCGCCGGCGCAGGATGGCGCGGATGCGCGCCAGCAGCTCGCGCGGCTCGAAGGGCTTGGGCAGGTAGTCGTCGGCGCCCAGCTCCAGGCCCACGATGCGGTCCATGGGATCGCCCTTGGCCGTGAGCATCAGCACCGGCACCTTGCCGTTCTCGCCGGGCAGGGCGCGCAGGCGGCGGCACACCTCCAGGCCGTCGAGGTCGGGCAGCATGAGGTCGAGCACCACCAGGTCCGGCGCGGCGCCGGAGGGCGGGTCTTCCAGCAGCTGCAGTCCCGCCTTCGCGTCGGGGGCATGGGTGACGCCGAAACCGGAGCGCTCGAGGTACTCGCCCACCATCTGCGCGAGGCGGGCGTCGTCTTCGATCATCAGGAGTTGCTGCATGTCGGGAATGGTACTGTCGGGGCCGCCCCGGCGGGACCCCGTGCGATGCATGGTGAAGGGGTCCCATCGCCTGGGCTTGAAGCACCCGTAAAGTTAGGTAAATGGCGAGCCCCGACACCGATCCTTCCCCGGCCACGCTGGCCCAGGTCCTGCAGCGGCGCGACGCGCAGGCGCCGGCCCTGCGCTTCGGCGGCGAGGCTTTGAGCTTCGGTGCGCTGCGGGAGGCCGCGGCGCGCGCGGCCGCCGTGGCCTGGCGCGACTGGGGCGTGCGCCCGGGCGAGCGCGTGGCCTGGCTGGGCGCCAACCACCCGGGGCAGCTGGCCCTGCTGTTCGGGCTGGCGCGCATCGGCGCCCTCCTGCTGCCGCTGAATTTCCGGCTGGCGCCGGCGGAGTGGCGCCAGCTGCTGGCGCAATGCACGCCGCGCCACCTGGTGCACGACGCCGACTGGGGCGGGCCCGCGCGCGAGCTGGCGTCGGCCTGCGGCATCGCCGCCCATGCGGTGGAGTCCCTTTCGGCCGGTGGGGGCGCCGAGGCGCCGGAGCGAGGCCGCGGCGAGGACCCCGCGCTGCTGGTCTTCACGTCCGGCACCACGGGCGGCCCGAAGGCGGCCGTGCACACCCAGGCCCACCTGCTCGCCAACATGCGCATCGCGGCGCAGGTGCAGGAGATGGGGCCCGCCGACACCGTGCTGACCGTGCTGCCCCTGTTCCACGTGGGCGGGCTGTGCATCCAGACCCTGCCCGCGCTGTACGCGGGCGCGCAGGTGATCCTGCACGCGCGCTTCCACCCGGGCGAGACGCTGGAGTGCATCGGCCGCGAGCGTCCCACGCTCACGCTGCAGGTGCCGGCCACGATGAAGGCGCTGATCGAGCATCCGCGTTGGGCCGCCACCGACCTCGCCAGCCTGCGCGCCGTGTGGGCCGGCTCCAGCCTGCTGCCGGCGCCGCTGATCGAGGCGTTCCATGCCCGCGGCGTGCCGGTGTGCAATGTCTACGGCGCGACCGAGACCGGGCCGTTCTCCATCGCCCTGCCGCCGGCGCACGCCATGGACCATGTCGGCTCCTGCGGCTGGCCGGCGCCCGGCGTGGAGGCCCGCCTGGGCGCCGCGCACGGCGACGCGGCGGAGCTGCTGCTGCGCGGCCCGAACATCGTGGCGCGCTACTGGCCCGACCAGCCCGCCTGCGACGCCCAGGGCTGGTTCGCCACCGGCGACCTGGCGCAGCGCGACGCCGACGGCAGCTGGCGCATCGTCGGCCGCGCCAAGGACCTGATCATCTCCGGCGGCGAGAACATCCATCCGGCGGAGGTGGAGCTGGCGCTCGCCGCCCATCCCGCCGTGGCGGAGTGCGCCGCCTTCGCGCTGCCGGATGCGCGCTGGGGCGAGGTGGTCGCGGTGGCCGTGGTGCGGGTCCCGGGCAGCGATGCCGACGAGCCGCTGCTGCGCGCCCACCTGGAGCAGCGGCTGGCGCGCTTCAAGCTGCCGCGCCGCTGGTTCTTCGTGCCCGAACTGCCCAAGACCGCGCTGGGCAAGGTGCAACGGGGCGTGCTGGCGAAGCAGCTAGCGTGAGGAGGTGGCCGGCCGCTTCTGCGCCCGCCACAGCAGCAGGAACAGCACGAAGGGCGGCACCGCCGTCAGGCCCGTGGCCACGAAGGCCGTGGCATAGGCGCCCAGCAGGCCGTGGCTGGGCGTCAGGGCATCCACCGCCACGCCGGAGAAGCCCTTGAGCAGCTTGCCCAGCACCGCGTAGGTCGAGGACAGCATCGCATACTGGGTGGCGGTGTAGCCCAGGCTGGTCAGGCTGGACATGTAGGCCACCAGCGCCACCCCGGCGAAGGCCTGGGCGAAGGCGTCGAGCGACATCACCGCGGCGAACAGCGTCGCATCGGCGTGGAAGGCGAGCAGCGCGAAGGCGCCCGTGCCCAGGCCCTCCAGCACCAGCCCCGCGAGCAGCGTGGGCAGCAGGCCGATGCGCACGCTGCTGACGCCGGCCGCGGCCAGGCCCGCGAAGGTGGCCACCAGGCCGAAGGAGCCGCGCACCAGCGCCACGGTGTCCTTGCTCAGGCCCAGGTCGTGGTAGTAGGGGTTGTACATGGGCCCCATCACGAAGTCGGGCAGCCGGTACAGCGCCACCGCCAGCAGGATCACCAGCCCGGCCCACCTGTGCTTGGCGAAGAAGTCCACGAAGGGGCCGACCAGGGCGTCGACCAGGCCGCGCCGCGACCACAGCGGCGGCTTGTCGTGCAGCGCCGCGTCGGCGCGCACCGGCTCGAACGCGAGGAAGGTGGCGACGATGCCGATGACCATCAGCACCGCCATCGCCACGTAGGACAGCGGCCAGCCCACGCGCGCCGCCGCGGCGATGATGGCGGCGTCGGTCACCAGCAGCGCGATGCGGTAACCCAGCTGCGCGGCGGAAGTGAGCAGGCCGACCTCCTCGCGATCGGAGGCGGCCTCGATGCGCCAGGCGTCGATCGCGATGTCCTGGGTGGCCGAGGCGAAGGCGGTGAGCAGGGCGAAGGCGCCGATCGCGCCCAGGCCGGCCGACACGCCCACGGCCGCCATCCCCAGCAGGCCCGCCATCACCAGCAGCTGGCCCAGCAGCATCCAGCCGCGCCGCCGGCCCAGCCGGCCCAGCAGCGGCACGTCCAGCCGGTCCACCAGGGGCGACCAGTACACCTTGAAGGCATAGGCGAAGCCGACCCAGGAGATGAAGCCGATCGCCATCAGGCTGGTGCCCTCGTCGCGCAGCCAGAAGCCGAAGGTGTTGGCGGTCAGCAGGAAGGGCAGGCCGGAGGAGAAGCCCAGCGCCAGCATCACGGCGACCTTGGGCTGGCGCAGCCCGCGCAGCACTGCCAGGGCGGAGCGCGGGCGGCGCGGCGGGTCCGCGGGCGGGTTCGGGGCGGGGCGTGCGGCGGGTTCGGTCATGGGGGCGCTGGGTCCGTATTATTCGCGCATGTGCCGACCCTGTGCCGCCAGCGCATCGCCGTGGAGGGCGCGCCGCGCCTTCCTGCTCGCCGCGGGCACCGCCACCGCGGGGACGGCGCTGGCGCAGGTCGACGTGGGCCCGCCTTCGAGCCTGCGCACGCTGGTGCCCGCCGGCGAGCTGGAGCAGGCCGCGGCGAAGCAGTACGGGGAGCTGCTGCAGCAGGCGCGCGCCAAGAACGCGCTCGCCCCGGACAACCATCCGCAGCTGCTGCGCCTGCGCCGCATCGCCGCGCGCCTGATCGTCGAGGCGCCGCGCTGGAACGAGCGCGCGCGGCAATGGCGCTGGGAGGTCAACCTGATCGGCAGCAAGCAGATCAATGCCTTCTGCATGCCGGGCGGCAAGATCGCCGTGTTCACCGGGCTGCTTCACCAGCTGCAGCTCACGGACGACGAGCTCGCCATGGTGGTGGGCCACGAGATGGCGCACGCGCTGCGGGAACATTCTCGCGAGCAGATCGCCAAGAGCCAGGGCACGGGCGCGCTGCTGTCGCTGGGCGCGCAGCTGTTCGGGCTGGGGCAGCTGGGGGACGTGGCGGCCAACATCGGCACGCAGCTGCTGACCCTGAAGTTCAGCCGCGACGACGAGACCGAGGCCGACCTGGTCGGCCTGGAGCTGGGCGCCCGCGCGGGCTACAACCCCGAGGCGGCGGTCTCGCTGTGGGAGAAGATGGATCGCGCCTCGGGTGCCGGCAACGGCAGCACGGCTTTCCTCTCCACCCACCCGAGCGGGCCCGACCGGCTGCGCCGCCTGCGGGACAACGTGCCCAGGGTGGAAGGGCTGTACCAGCAAGCGCTGCGGCGGCGCTAGCGCGGGGGGTCTCGCGCGCGTCGAGCATCGCTCGCGCGCACGGCCGCAGGCGCGCCTACTGCAGACGGTTCGCCGAGGTCCCCGTCAGCACCGAGGCGACGAGGCGCTCCGTGCGGCTGATGTGCTTGCGAAGCAGTTCGACCGCCTTGTCCGCATCGCGCGCGATCACCGCAGACGTGAGCGCCTGGTGTTCCTGGTTCTTGTGGCGGACCTCCTGGCGATGCTGGCTGCTCCAGCGCCGGTAGCGCTCGGCCTTGTCGAACAGCACGTCGACCAGGTCCAGCAGCATGGGGGACGTGCACGCCGCATAGAGGCCCAGGTGGAAGGCGCGATGGCGCGCCGACCAGTCGTCGTTCAGCGCCCGGGGGGCGTCCCCGATGCGCTTCTCCACCAGGGCGAGGGCATGCGCGCTCGCGACCACGCCGGCCTCCCAGGTGTCGTCCCCATGGACCATGGAATCCTTCAGCGCCTCGCATTCGACGAGCAGACGCACCCGGGCGAGGTCGCTGACGCCCTCGGCGGTCAGGGGCGCGACCCGGAAGCCGCGGTTCTCCAGCGTGCGCACCAGGCCCTGTTCGGCGAGCCGGTTGAGCGCCTCGCGCAGGGGGCTGCTGCTCAGGTCGAAGCGGCGGCCCAGTTCCTCGACGCGCAGGCGCGCGCCGGGTTCGTACTCGCAGCGGACGATGGCCTTGCGCAGCTCGCGGTAGGCCCGCTCCGCCAGCGGGAGCTCGGGATCAGGCGGGACAGATTTCACGCCCGCATTGTCCGATGGGCCAAGCAGGGCGTCTACTGGTTTGTGCCTATTCCACCTTTTGTGCACAAAAAATATTCTCATGCACATTCAAGAAAGGGCTGGTCGATGCGATTCGTGTCATTCATCCGGGACGGCAGGGAAGACTGGGGCGTGGTGCAGGGCGGCGGCGTCGTGCCGCTCGCCCGGCGCACGGGCTGCGCCACCCTGGCCGACTTCATCGCCAGCGAGGGCTACGCCCGGCGCGGCGAGTGGGCCGGCCTGCCGGCGGAGATCCCGCTCGAGGGGCTCGCCTTCCTCCCGGTGATCCCGCGGCCGGAGAAGATCGTCTGCGCCGTGCGCAACTACATGGACCACCACCAGGAGGTACTGGCGGCCGGCCTGCACCGCGAGCTGTCCGAGCAGCCCCCGATCTTCCTGCGGGTCTGGCGCTCGCAGGTCGGGCACAACCAGCCGGTCGTCAAGCCGCGCGTGTCCGACTCGCTGGACTGGGAGGGCGAACTCGCGGTGATCATCGGCAAGCCCGGGCGCGACATCCCCGAGGCGAAGGCCTGGGAGCACGTGGCGGGGTACTCGATCTACAACGACGTCAGCGTGCGCGAGTGGCAGTTCCACGCCAAGCAGATCGCCTCGGGCAAGAACTTCGAGGGCACCGGCCCCTTCGGGCCGTGGATGGTCACCGCCGACGAGATCGAGCCGGGCGCGCAGCTCAAGCTGGTGACGCGGCTCAATGGGGAGGTCATGCAGCAGAGCCACACCGGGCACATGATCTTCTCCATCCCGAAACTGATCGCCTACTCCTCCACCATCTTCACGCTCGTGCCCGGCGACGTGATCGCCACCGGCACCCCGTCGGGTGTCGGCTGGAGCCGCAAGCCGCCGCGCTTCATGCAGCCGGGGGATGTCGTCGAGGTCGAGATCGAACGCATCGGAACCCTGCGCAACCCCGTGGTCGCGCAGTAGTCGCACCAACCCAGGAGACCCCATGAAGCGCAGGCATTTCACCCTCGGAGGCCTCGCCGGCCTCCTGGCGTCGCCGATGGTGTTGGCCCAGGGCTGGCCGGCGCGCCCGATCCGCGTCGTGCAGGGCTTCGCCGCCGGCGGCAACGCGGACACCATCGCCCGGGTCGTCGGCAACGAGATGTCGAAGTCGCTGGGACAGCCCCTCGTGGTCGAAGCCATCACCGGCGCCGGCGGCACGGTCGCCGCCGCGGCCGTCGCCCGGGCCGCGCCCGATGGCTACACGATGCTGCTGGCGACCGGCGGGCATGCGGTGGCCGGCGCACTCTACGAAAAGCTGAATTACCGCACGGTGGAGAGCTTCCAGCCCGTCTCCACCATCACCTTCTTCCCTTTCCTGATCCTCACCCGGGCCGACTCGAAGCTGCGCGGCCTGGACGACGTGATCGCCGCGGCGAAGGCCGCTCCCGGCACGGTCGCCTACGGCACGGCCGGCGTCGGCTCGACCCACCACCTGATCGGCGAGCTGCTGGCCAGCATGGCCGGCGTGAAGCTGCTGCACGTGCCCTTCCGCGGCGACGCGGCGTCGATCACCGCGCTGATCGCCGGAGACATCCCGCTCATCGTCGCACCGCCGACGGCCGCCATGCCGCAGATCAAGGCCGGCAAGCTGCGGGCGCTGGCCGTGACCGGGCCGGAGCGCTGGCGGGGCATGCCCGACATTCCCACGGTCGCGGAGCAGGGCGTGCCCGGCTTCGACGTGCGTTCCTGGGCGGGCTGGCTGCTGCCCGCCGGCGCGCCGGCCGACGTCGTCGACCGCCTCAACGCCGAGACGCTCAAGGCCCTGCAGGTGCCCGAGGTGCGCGCCCGGCTCGAGGAGATGGGCGGCGACGCGCGCGGCAGCACGCCGGCGGAAATGGGGGCCATGGTGGCGGCCGAGGTCCAGAAGTGGACGCAGGTGGTGGCCCAGGCGCACATCCGTCGCCTGTGAATCCGGAGCGAAGACCATGTCCCTCATCCAGGTCCGCAAGCGATCGCTGCAGGTCGAGACCATCCACCATGAAGGCGGGCCCGCCGCCGCGCGGCCCTTGCGGCTGGCGGCAGCCTGCGCGGTGATCCGCAACCCCTACGCCGGCCGCTACGAGCCCGACCTGATGCCTTTCATGGCCGAATTGCGCGGGCTCGGCGCCGAGCTTGCGCAGGAGCTGGTGCAGGTGCTGGGCAAGGACCGGGTGGAGGCCTATGGCAAGGCCGCCATCGTCGGCGTCGACGGCGAGCTGGAACACGGCGCCGTCTGGCACGAAGCCGGCGGCTGGGCCATGCGCGCGGCGCTCGGCGAGCCGAAGGCCATCGTGCCCGCATCCAAGTCCGTGGCGGCCACGGGCTACCGGCTGATGATGCCGCTGCACTACATCCACGCGGCCTACGTCCGCAGCCATTTCAACGCGATCGAGGTCGGGCTGCAGGACGCGCCGCGGCCGGGCGAGATCCTCTTCGCGCTGGGCATGGCCGACGGCGGCCGCATCCATGCGCGGCTGGGCGGACTCACCAAGGACCAGGTGAAGGTCCACGACGGCCAGCGCTGAGGAACGGCCATGAACACGTTGCCCGGCCCGCAGCTGGCCCACATGGGGATCCTGGTGCGCGACATCGACGCGATGACGCGCTTCTACACCGAGGTGTTCGGCCTGCGGCTCACCGACCAGGGGGTGGGCCGCACGTTCCGCACGAAGATCCACTTCATGAGCAGCTCGCCGGAACAGCACCACCAGATGGTGCTCGCCGCCGGGCGCAGCCCGGAGGGGCCCAGCACCGTGATGCAGATCTCCTTCAAGGTGCAGTCCCTGGCGCAGCTGCGCACGGTGCGGGACCGCGCCTTGCGGGAAGGCGCGACGCAGATGCGCGGCCTCAACCACGGCAATGCCCTGTCGATCTACTTCGCGGACATCGAGGAGAACACGATCGAGGTCTACCTCGACACGCCCTGGTACGTGCCTCAGCCGCACGGCGACCCGCTGGATCTGGACAAGAGCGACGCCGAGATCTGGGCCGAGACCGAGGCGATCTGCCGGGCGGATCCGGCTTTCGAGCCGGTGGAGGACTGGGCGAAGCGCTTCATGGGAACGGGCGCCTGAGACCTTCCCGATCCGCGCCGGCGCCGGCTCAGGTCCCGCCCACGTAGGGGTTGGTGCGGCGCTCGCGGCCGAAGGTGCTCTCCGGGCCGTGGCCCGGGATGAACACGGTGTCGTCGCCCATGGGCCACAGGCGCTGCGTGATGCTGGCGATCAGCGTGTCCAGGTTGCCTTGCGGGAAGTCGGTGCGGCCGATGCTGCCGGCGAACAGCACGTCGCCGACGAAGGCCCGCTGCATCTCGGGCGAGTGGAACACGACGTGGCCCGGCGTGTGGCCGGGGCAATGGCGCACCTGCAACAGGTGGCCGGCCAGTTCCACCGTGTCGCCGTCGTGCAGCCAGCGCGTGGGCGCGAAGCGCTCCGCCGGCGGGAAGCCGAACATCGCGCTCTGCTGCGGCAGGCCGTCGATCCAGAACTGGTCCGCGGGGTGCGGCCCGATGATGGGCAGCGACCGCCGGCGCGCCAGCTCGCCGGTGCCGCCGGCATGGTCGATGTGGGCGTGGGTGAGCCAGATCTGTTCCAGCTGCAGGCCGCGCCGGTCGATTTCCGCGAGCAGGGCGTCGAGGTCGCCGCCCGGATCGATCACGGCGGCCTGCTGGGTGGCGTCGTCGTAGACCACCGAGCAGTTCTGCTGGAACGGGGTGACGGGGAAGGTGAAATAGCGCAGCATGCCGGGCAATCTAGCAAACTGGCTGACAGCTCCCGGCCGGTCTTTTCGGCCCCGTCCTAAGATCACGCCATGGCCACGCGCATCCCCACCCGAAAACAACAACCGGCGGCCGCCGCCCCCACGGAGCCCGCCACCCGCGTGCTGCGCCGCTTCCGCCTGGTCTTCAACTCGGTCAAGACCCATTTCCGGGCGGTGGAGAACCGGGCCGGCATTTCCGGCGCGCAGCTCTGGGCCCTGAGCGTCATCCAGGCCCAGCCCGGCCTGGGCGTCGGCGACCTGGCCCGGGCCATGGACGTCCACCAGTCCACCGCGAGCAACCTGCTGCGCGCCCTGACCGAAAAGGACCTGGTGCGCACGGAGCGCGCCGGCGAGGACCGGCGCGCGGTGCAGCTGGAGGTGACGGCGCGCGGCGCGCGCGCGCTGGCCAAGGCGCCGGGGCCGTTCGCGGGCGTGCTGCCTGATGCGCTGCGCCGGCTGGATGCCCGCACCCTGGCACGCCTGGACCGCGACCTCGCCCGGCTGATCGAGGAGCTGGGCGTCGACGAGCGCGGCGCGGGCATCCCCCTGGGCACCGCCGACAGCAAGTAGCGGGCTCCCAAAAAATTGCCCCGGCAAGGCGGGGCGGAAGGAAGCGACCTGAAATGCGCTGCCCTCGAAGGCAGCCAGGTCAGTATAGGCAGCTCGTGGGTGATTGTCGCCATGGCGGGCCCGATGGCGATGAATTTGTCACAATGTATTGTCTTTCCCCAACGACAGGACCCCATTGCTGAAAACTTTCCGCCTGCAATTGCGCTTCCTGGTGCCGCTGGTCGTCATCCTGGCCGGCACCGCCTATCTGGCTGTCCCCCTGATGGACAAGCTCACGCTGCGCTGGTTCGCGCGGGACCTGGACATGCGCGGCAACCTGGTCGCCAATGCCCTGACCGAGTCGCTCACCGACGCCGAGATGCGCGGCCACAAGCTGCAGGCGATCTTCGACCGCACCGTGCAGGACGAGCGCCTGGTGGCCATCGGCTGGTGCTCGCCCGCGGGCCAGGTGCTGCGCCGCACGGCGCGCTTCCCCCGGGACCTGACCTGCGCGCAGGCCCGCAAGATCGCTTCCGGCCGCGAGGCCGAGATGGAGATCGAGGGCGGCCCGGTCCACGTGAGCTACCACCCCATCGTCGGCGAGGCCGGCCCGGTGGGCGACCTCGTGCTGATGCACGACCTGAGCTTCATCGAGCGGCGCAGCCAGGACACGCGCAAGTACCTGATCATCCTGATCGCCTCGCTGGGCGGCGCCATCGCGCTGGTGACGGTGGTGGTGGCCCAGCTGAGCTGGCGCGGCTGGGTCTCGGGCGCGCGCGCGCTGCTGCGCGGCGAGGGCCTGCTGCGGCCCATGCTGCCGCCCACGCCCGAGCTCGCGCCGCTGGCGGCCGACCTGCGCGAGCGCCTGCGCGACCTGGAGGATGAACTGCGGCGGACGCAGCGGCCGGGCGACGCCTGGAGCGCCGAACGACTGCAAGGCCTGCTGCGCACGCAGCTGCGCGGCGACCAGGTGATCGTGGTGTCCAACCGCGAGCCCTACATCCACGAGAAGCAGGACGACGGCAGCGTGGTCGTGCGCCGGCCCGCCAGCGGCCTGGTGACCGCCGTCGAGCCGGTGATGCGCGCCTGCTCCGGCACCTGGATCGCGCACGGCAGCGGCAGCGGCGACCGCGAGGCGGTCGACGGCCACGACCGCGTGGCGCTGCCGCCGGGCGAGGACGACTACCTGCTGCGCCGCCTGTGGCTCACCGAGGAACAGGAGCAGGGCTACTACTACGGCTTCGCCAACGAGGGGCTCTGGCCGCTGTGCCACGTGGCGCACGTGCGGCCGGTGTTCCGCGAGCAGGACTGGGAGCACTACCGCGAGGTCAACCAGATGTTCGCCGACGCCGTGGTGGCCGAGGCGCGCAGCGACGACCCGGTCGTGCTGGTGCAGGACTACCACTTCGCCCTGCTGCCGGCGATGGTGCGGCGCAAGCTGCCGCGCGCGACCATCCTGACCTTCTGGCACATTCCCTGGCCCAACCCGGAGTCCTTCGGCATCTGCCCGTGGCGCAGCGAGATCCTGGAAGGCATGCTGGGCAGCACCATCCTGGGCTTCCACACGCGCTTCCACTGCAAGAACTTCATCGAGACGGTCAACCGCTACCTGGAGGCCCGCATCGAGCACGAGCACTCCACCATCAGCTTCGGCGGCGAGCAGACCCTGGTCGAGAGCTACCCGATCTCGATCGAATGGCCCTCGCCCGAAGAGGCGCGCGAGTGGCCCTCGCCCGGCCAGTGCCGCACCGGGCTGTTCGAGCGGCTGGGCATTCCGTCCGGCCACCGGGTGGCGGTGGGCATCGACCGCTTCGACTACACCAAGGGCATCCTGGAGCGCTTCAACGCGGTGGAGCGCCTGCTGGAGAAGTACCCCGAGTGGCGCGACCGCTTCACCTTCGTGCAGGTGGCCGCGCCCTCGCGCGGGGCGCTGGAAGAGTACCAGGCCTTCCGCGAGCGCATCGAGCGCGCCACCGAGCGCATCAACGCGCGCTTCGGCCGGCCCGACGCGCCGGTGATCCGGCTGCTGGCGCAGCACCACGACCACGAACAGGTCACGCGCATGTACCGCGCGGCCGACGTCTGCGTGGTGACCAGCCTGCACGACGGCATGAACCTGGTGTGCAAGGAGTTCGTCGCCGCCCGCGACGACGAGCGCGGCGTGCTGATCCTCAGCCGCTTCGCGGGCGCCGCGCGCGAGATGCCCGAGGCCCTGGTGGTGAACCCGTACCACGTGGAGGAGACGGCCGACGCGCTGCACCAAGCGCTGACCATGCCGCCGGCGGAGCAGCGCGAGCGCATGGCCAGCCTGCGCAGCACGGTGCACGAATTCAACGTCTACCGCTGGGCCGGCCGCATGCTGACCGATGCCGCCCGGCTGCGCCTGCGCCAGCGCGTGTCGGACCGCGTGCAGCGGCACAGCGGCGTCTGAGGCCCTGGGGCCCAGGCCGGCGCGAGGAAGTTCAGGCGCGCGCGGCGCGCGCCGGCCACAGCACCGAGGCGATGGCCACCATCATCAGCAGCACGGCCACGCCGTCCTGCCAGTGCACCGTCTCGCCCAGCCAGAGCGCGCCGCTGAACACGCCCAGCACCGGGATCAGCATGACGCTGAGCGTGGAGGCCACCGGCGGCAGGCCGCGGGCGAGGGTGGTCCAGGCGGCGTGGGCGAAGCCGAAGATCAGCACCGCGTTGAACACGATGGCGCCGGTGGCGGCCGCACCGGGCAGGGTCCAGTCCGGCGCCTCGAACACCCAGGCCAGCACCGCCATCAGGATGGCGGTCAGGACCGTCATCCAGAACGAGATGGCCAGCGCCGGCACCTCCATGCGCGTGCGGCGCAGCTCCTGCGTGCCCAGCGCCCAGAAGGCCGCGGCCACCAGGGCGAGCAGCACGCCGACCGGGCGGCCGGCCATGTGGGTCAGCTCGTGCCACAGCAGCAGCAGCACGCCCAGCGCCGCGGCGCCGACGCCGGTCCAGGCGCGCCGCCCCAGGGGCGAGGCGAAGAACAGCGCGCCCAGCGCCGCGGAGAAGATCGGCATGGTGTAGCCGAGGATGGCGGCGCGGCCGCTGGACAGCGTGCGCACCGCCAGGATGATGCACACGTGCCAGACGAACATGTTGGTCGCGGCCAGCCACAGCAGCTCGCGCCAGGCGGCGCGCGGGATGCGGAAGGGCACCTTCAGCAGCACCAGGCCCAGCGCCAGCACCGGCAGCCCCAGCCACATCGACAGGGCGCGGAAGGTCAGCGGCGGGTAGTGGCTCACCCCCAGCTTCATCACGGGCCAGTTGATGCCCCAGACGATCGTGAGGGCGACGAGGATGGCCAGCTGCTGGCGCGACAGGTGGTGCATGGGACGGCATTCTGGCAGCAGCCCAGAACCTAGAATCCCGGCATGACTTTCCTCCAGATGCTCCAGGCGGCGCAGCAGCGCAACCGCTCCATGCTGTGCGTGGGGCTCGACCCGGAGCCCACGCGCTTTCCCGCCGGCCTGAAGGGCGATGCCTCGCGCATCTACGACTTCTGCGCCCGCATCGCCGACGCCACCGGCGACCTGGCGCTCGCCTTCAAGCCGCAGATCGCCTACTTCGCCGCCCACCGGGCCGAGGGCCAGCTGGAGGACCTGATGCGGCACCTGCGGGCGAACTTCCCGCACGTGCCGGTGATCCTGGACGCCAAGCGCGGCGACATCGGCTCCACCGCGGAGCAGTACGCCAGGGAGGCTTTCGACCGCTACGGCGCCGACGCGGTGACCCTGTCGCCTTTCATGGGCTTCGATTCGGTGCAGCCCTACCTGAAGTACCCGGACAAGGGCGCCTTCCTGCTGTGCCGCACCTCCAACCCGGGCGGCGACGACCTGCAGAACCAGCGGCTCGCCTCGGTCGAGGGCCAGCCGCTGCTGTACGAGCACGTGGCGAAGCTGGCCCAGGGCCCGTGGAACCTCAACGGCCAGCTGGGCCTGGTGGTGGGCGCGACCTACCCGGCGGAGATCGAGCGCGTGCGCGCCCTGGCGCCGACGCTGCCGCTGCTGATCCCCGGCGTGGGTGCGCAGGGCGGCGACGCGGTGGCCACCGTGAAGGCCGGCTGGCGCGCGGACGGGCCGATCATCGTGAATTCCTCGCGCGCGATCCTCTATGCGTCGGCGGGCGACGACTTCGCCGAGGCGGCGCGGCGCGAAGCCATGCGCACGCGCGAACTGCTGGAGGCGGCGAAGGGCTAGCCCAGCAGCCGCTTCAGGTACCGCCCCGTGTGGCTGCCCGGGTGGGCCGCCACCTCCTCCGGCGTGCCCGCCACCACCACCTGGCCGCCGCCGTCGCCGCCTTCCGGGCCCATGTCGATCACCCAGTCGGCGGTCTTGATCACGTCCAGGTTGTGCTCGATGACGACGATGGTGTTGCCGGCGTCGCGCAGCTGGTGCAGCACCTTCAGCAGCAGGGCGATATCGGCGAAGTGCAGGCCGGTGGTGGGTTCGTCCAGGATGTACAGGGTGCGCCCGGTGTCGCGCTTGGACAGCTCCAGCGCCAGCTTCACCCGCTGCGCCTCGCCGCCGGACAGCGTGGTGGCCGCCTGCCCCAGCTGGATGTAGGACAGGCCCACGTCCAGCAGCGTCTGCAGCTTGCGCGCGATCGCCGGCACCGGCTTGAGGAACTCGTAGGCATCCTCCACCGTCATTTCCAGGATCTGCGCGATGTTGCGGCCCTTCCACTGCACCTCCAGCGTCTCGCGGTTGTAGCGCTGGCCGCGGCAGACGTCGCAGGGCACGTACACGTCGGGCAGGAAGTGCATCTCCACCTTCACCACGCCGTCGCCCTGGCAGGCCTCGCAGCGGCCGCCGGCCACGTTGAAGGAGAAGCGGCCCGGGCCGTAGCCCCGCTCCTTGGCGGTCGCGGTCTCGGCCATCAGCTCGCGGATCGGGGTGAACAGGCCGGTGTAGGTGGCCGGGTTGCTGCGCGGCGTGCGGCCGATGGGCGACTGGTCGACGTTGATCACCTTGTCGAAGTGCTCGATGCCCTCGATCGCCTCGTGCGGCGCCGGCTCCTCGTGGGCGCGGTACAGCTCGCGCGCCACCGCGGCATAGAGGGTGTCATTCACCAGCGTGGACTTGCCCGAGCCCGACACGCCGGTGACGCAGGTCAGCAGGCCCAACGGCACGTCCACGGTCACGTTCTTCAGGTTGTTGCCGCTCGCGCCGACGATGCGGATCACCTGCGGGTCGACCTGGTCGGCGAGCCGGTGGCGCCGGGCCGGCACCGGGATCCGGAGCGTGCCGGCGAGGTAGCGGCCGGTGAGCGAATCGGGGTTGGCCACCACCTCGTCGGGCGTGCCCTGGGCCACCACCCGGCCGCCGTGGATGCCCGCGCCCGGGCCCATGTCCACCACGTAGTCGGCCGCGCGCACCATGTCCTCGTCGTGTTCCACCACCAGCACGCTGTTGCCCAGGTCGCGCAGGTGCTGCAGGGTGCCGATCAGGCGGTCGTTGTCGCGCTGGTGCAGGCCGATGCTGGGCTCGTCCAGCACGTACATCACGCCGGTGAGGCCCGAGCCGATCTGCGAGGCGAGGCGGATGCGCTGGGCCTCGCCGCCGGACAGCGTCTCGGCGCTGCGGTCCAGGCTCAGGTAGGTCAGGCCCACGTCGTTGAGGAAGCGCAGCCGGTTGCCGATCTCGCGCACCACCTTGTCGGCGATCTCCGCCTTGGCGCCGCGCAGCTCCAGGTCCTCGAACCACTGCTTGCACTCGCGCAGCGTCAGGCGGCCGATCTCGAAGATGGCCTGGGCGTGGTCGCCCTCGCCCAGGCGCACGTGGCGGGCCTCGCTGCGCAGGCGCGTGCCCTCGCATTCGGGGCAGGGCTGCAGGCTGCGGTAGCGCGCCAGCTCCTCGCGCACCGTGGCCGAGTCGGTCTCGCGGTAGCGCCGCTCCATGTTGGGCAGGATCCCCTCCCAGGGGTGCTTCTTGCTGACCCTGCGGCCGGCGGACGGGCCCGACTCCAGCGAATACTGGAAGCGGACCTCCTCCTCGCCCGAGCCGTGCAGCAGGGCCTCGCGCACCGGCGCCGGCAAGGCCTCGAACGGCGTGTCCACGTCGAACCTGTAGTGCTTCGCCAGGCTCTCGACGAGGGCGAAGTAGTAGGGGTTTCGCCGGTCCCAGCCCTTGATGGCCCCGCCGGCCAGCGACAGCTCGGGAAAGGCGACCACCCGCTGCGGGTCGAAGAACTCCATGGTCCCCAGCCCGTCGCAGCGGGGGCAGGCGCCCACCGGCGAGTTGAAGGAGAACAGGCGCGGCTCCAGCTCCGCGATCGAGTAGTGGCACACGGGGCAGGCGAAGCGGGCGTTGAACAGGTGCTCGCGGCCCGTGTCCATCTCCACCGCCACCGCGCGGCCCTCGGCCAGGCGCAGCGCCGCCTCGAAGCTCTCGGCCAGCCGCTGCTGCACCTCGGGGCGCACCTTGAGGCGGTCGACCACCACGTCGATGTCGTGCTTCTCGGTCTTCTTCAGCCTGGGCAGGGCGTCGAACTCGAACACCTCGCCGCCCACGCGGAAGCGCACGTAACCCTGGCCCTGCATCTGCGCGAACAGTTCGCCGAACTCGCCCTTGCGGTCGCGCGCCACCGGCGCCAGCACCATGAGCCGCGTGTCCTCGGGCAGCGCCAGCACGGCGTCCACCATCTGCGAGACCGTCTGCGCCTGCAGCGGGAGGCCGTGGGTGGGGCAGTAGGGCGTGCCGGCGCGGGCGAACAGCAGGCGCAGGTAGTCGTGGATCTCGGTGACGGTGCCGACGGTGGAGCGCGGGTTGTGGCTGGTGGCCTTCTGCTCGATGGAGATCGCCGGCGACAGGCCCTCGATCATGTCCACGTCCGGCTTGTCCATCAGCTGCAGGAACTGGCGCGCGTAGGCCGAAAGGCTTTCCACGTAGCGCCGCTGGCCCTCGGCGTAGAGGGTGTCGAAGGCGAGGCTGGACTTGCCCGAGCCGGACAGGCCGGTGATCACCACCAGCCGGTAGCGCGGCAGGTCCAGGTCGATGTTCTTGAGGTTGTGGGTGCGCGCCCCGCGCACGCTGATCCGCTGGCCCAGGGCCTCGTGCAGGTACTTGCCGTCGGTGCTGTCGTTCAAGGTGAGGGGTCGCCCGGGGAAACCCTCAATGATAGGTCGGACGCGGCAGGCGTGCAGGCGCCCGGTCAGGCGAATGCCGCAGAATCGGGAGTTTGCGCCCCAGCGCCCACCTGAAGCTGCCAACGTGACCGCCCCTGCACCTTCCTCCGCCAGCCGGATGACCCCGGTCGAGCGCCGCGCCAGCGCCTCGCTGGCCATGATTTACGCGGCCCGCATGCTGGGCTTCTTCCTGGTCCTGCCCGTGTTCGCCCTGGAGGCGGCCCGCCTGCCCGGGGGCGACAACCCCGCCCTGGTGGGCCTGGGCATGGGCATGTATGGCCTGACCCAGGGCCTGCTGCAGGTCGTCTTCGGCATCGCCTCGGACCACCTGGGCCGCAAGCCGGTGATCGTCGGCGGCCTGCTGGTGTTCGCCGGCGGCAGCTTCCTGGCCGCCTGGGCGCCCACGGTGCACTGGCTGATCGTGGCGCGCGCGGTCCAGGGCGCGGGTGCCGTCTCCGCCGCCGTCACCGCGCTGCTGGCCGATCTCACGCGTGACGTCGTGCGCACCAAGTCCATGGCGCTGGTGGGCGCGAGCATCGGCCTGACTTTCGCGGTGTCGCTCGTCCTGGCCCCGGTGCTGGATGCGCACATCGGTCTGCACGGCCTGTTCGTCGTCACCGGCCTGCTGGCGCTGGCCTGCATCGCCATGGTGGCCTGGTGGACGCCGGCGGCGCCGAAGCACCATGCCAACGTGCCGCGCGGCCGGCTGGGGGACGTCCTGCGCAACGCGCCGCTGCTGCGACTGGACGTCGGCGTGTTCGCGCTGCATGCCACGCAGACGGCGATGTGGTTCGCCATCCCCGCGCTGCTGGTGCAGGCCGGGCTGGCCAAGGCCCACCACTGGTGGGTCTACCTGCCGGCGGTGTTCGGCTCGTTCATCGTCATGGGCGGCGTGTTGTTCCCGCTGGAGCGCCGCGGCCACCTGCGCCCGGTGTTCCTGGCGGCCGTGGGCCTGATCCTCGCCGTGCAGCTGGGCTTCCTGGGGGTGGCGGCGCATCCGGGCGTCGCGGTGCTGGCCGTCCTGCTGTTCCTGTTCTTCTGCGGCTTCAACACCCTGGAGGCCACCCAGCCCAGCCTGGCGTCGCGCCTGGCGCCGCCGCAGGCCCGCGGCGCCGCCCTCGGTGTGTACAACACACTCCAATCCCTGGGATCTTTTACCGGTGGGGCGGTCGGCGGCTGGCTGACCAAGAGCGTTGGGATGTCCGGGCTGTTCGCCGCCTGCGCCGCGCTGATGCTGGTGTGGCTGGTCGTCGCGTGGCCCATGCAGGCGCCCCCGGCGCGGCAGGCGACGGCGGAGGAAGTGCTCGCCGACGAGGCCGAGGCCACATAATCGAGCCCAACCCGGAGAATTCCCACCATGGCATCCGTCAACAAAGTCATCATCGTCGGCAACCTCGGGCGGGACCCCGAGATGCGCACCTTCCCGAGCGGCGACCGGGTCGCCAACGTCACCATCGCCACCACCGACCGCTGGAAGGACAAGCAGAGCGGCGAGATGAAGGAGGCCACCGAGTGGCACCGCGTGGTGTTCAACGGCCGCCTGGCCGAGATCGCCGGCGAATACCTGCGCAAGGGCTCGCAGGTCTACGTGGAAGGCAGCCTGCGCACCCGCAAGTGGACCGACAAGGACGGCGTCGAGAAGTACACCACCGAGATCCGCGCCGACCAGATGCAGATGCTGGGCCGGCGCGAAGGCATGGGCGGACCCTCGGGCGACGACGAGGGCGGCTACGACAGCGCCCCGCGCCGCTCCGCGCCCGCCGCCCGCGCCCTGGCGCCGGCCGCCCAGCGCTCCGGCGGAGGTGGCGCCGCGAAGCCCGCGTCGGGCTTCGACGACATGGACGACGACATCCCGTTTTGAGGCCGGCACGGCGGACAGCGACACCTCCCGGCGCTGGCTGCCCGGCCGGCGCATCGCCGGCCACGGCGTGGCCAGCGGCCGCGCGGCCGACTCGCCCTACCCGGGCGGCACCATCGCACTGCAGTCGCCCTTCTTCGCGGCGCAGGGCATCGCGCTCGATGCCTACTTTCCCGGCACGCTGAACATCGACCTGGCGCCCCACCGGCCGCCGCTGCCGCGCCCGGTGTTCGACCGCCGGCTGCGCTGGTTCGGCGAGCTGGAGGAGCGGTTCCTGCTCACCCCGGTCGCCCTGCGTCACGCCGGGCGCATGCACCAAGGCCTCTGGTACCTGCCCGATCCCGCGACCAAGCCGGCGCATTTCCAGCGGACCACCGTCGTGGAGCTGCTGCTGCCCTGGATCGCGGACCTGCCGCCCGACGCCCAGGTGGAAGTCGGGTTCCCGGCGACGGCCGCATGAACGCCGCCGACCGCCGCCTGCGCATCGTGCCGCTGGTCGTGGCGTGCCCGATCTTCCTGCAGAACCTCGACACGTCCGTCATGGGCACCGCGCTGCCGGCGATCGCGCACTCGCTGCACTCGGACGTCCTGCACCTGAACCTGGCGATCACCTCCTACCTGGTGAGCCTGGTGCTGTTCCTGCCCGCGAGCGCCTGGCTGGCCGAGCGCTTCGGCGCGCGCCGCGTGTTCTGCGCCGCGGTCCTGCTGTTCTCCGCCGCCTCGGCGCTGTGCGGCGCGGCCCATTCGCTGGGCGAACTGGTGGTGTTCCGCCTGCTGCAGGGCGTGGGCGGGGCGATGATGGTCCCGGTGGGCCGGCTGATCCTGCTGCAGACGGTGCCCGCCGCGCAGATGGTGGTGGCGATGGTGTGGTTCACGGTGCCGGGCGGGGTCGGGCGCCTGGTCGGGCCGCTGTTCGGCGGCGCGATCGTCACCGCGACCTCCTGGCGCTGGATCTTCCTGGTCAACGTCCCGTTCGGCCTGGCCGGCGTGCTGCTGGCGCTGCACTACATCGAGCCCGATGCGCCCCGCGGCGCCGGCGGCACGGCACCGCTGGACCCCTGGGGCCTGGTCCTGCTGGCCGGTGCCCTGGGCGGCACGCTCGGCGCCCTGGAAATGATCGGCAAGGTGGCCCTGCCGTGGCCGGCGATCCTGGCCGTCGGCTGCGCCGGCGTCGCCTGCCTGGGCGCCTACCTGCGGCGCAGCCGCGGCCAGGCCGAGCCGCAGATCGACTTCGGCATCCTGCGCTTCGACAGCTACCGGGCCGTGGTGGTGGGCGCCATGCCCCTTCGCATCGCCATCGGCGCGACGCCCTTTCTGCTGCCCCTGCTGTTCCAGCTGGGGTTCGGCCTGTCGCCGCTGCAATCGGGCTTCCTCACCCTGGCCTCCGCGCTCGGGTCGCTCACCACGCGCGGCTTCGTGCGCCACGCCGTGGAGCGCGTCGGCTACCGCGGCCTGCTGCTGGTCTCCGGCGTGCTTACCAGCCTGTTCTACGCGGTCTACATGACCTTCACCGCGACCACGCCCCACTGGGTGATCTTCTCGGTGCTGCTGCTGGCGGGCAGCTCCAATTCGCTCACGCTGGTCACGCTGCTCACCGTGGGCTACAGCGACATCCCGCGCAAGCGCATGGGCCACGCCACGGCGCTGGCTTCCATGGGGCAGCAGCTGTCGATCACGCTGGGCGTGGTGCTCGCCGCCTCCCTGGTGGAGCTGACCCACGCCTTCCGCGGCGGGGCGCCGGGGCAGCTCGCGGCGCTGGATTTCCGCGTCGCCTTCCTGGCGATCGCGCTCATGCCGGTGATTTCCACCCTGGGATTCTCCCGCCTCAAGGGGGAGCTGGGGGCTTGAGGACCGGGGTCGATGGGTGGCCTCCAGCCGCGGCGGCTCAGGCGGCCGCGGCGGCGGGGACCGGCGCCGGCACCGCCGCGGCGATCACGCCGCCGCCCAGGCAGATGTCGCCGTCGTAGAGCACGGCGGACTGGCCCGGGGTGACGGCCCACTGCGTTTCCTGGAAGTCGAGGCGGAAGCCGGCCTCGCTGCGCGCGAAGGTGCAGGGCGCGTCGGACTGGCGGTAGCGCGTCTTGGCCGCATAGGCGCCGGGTGCGGGCGGCTCGCCGGCGATCCAGCTCACGTCGTCGGCCTCCAGCGCGGACGACAGCAGCCAGGGGTGGTCGTGGCCCTGCACCACCCACAGCGTGTTCTTCGCGATGTCCTTGCGCGCCACGAACCACGGCGCATGCTCGCCGCCACCGCGCTGCGCGCCCTTGTCCTTCACGCCGCCGATGCCCAGCCCCTGGCGCTGGCCCAGCGTGTAGAAGGACAGCCCCTGGTGCTGGCCGATCACGCGGCCGCGCGGGTCCTTGATGGGGCCAGGCTCCTGGCGGATGTAGCGGTTGAGGAACTCGCGGAACGGCCGCTCGCCGATGAAGCAGATGCCGGTGGAGTCCTTCTTCTTCGCGTTGGGCAGGCCGATCTGCTCGGCGATCTGCCGCACCGTGGTCTTGCGCAGCTCGCCCACCGGAAACAGCGTCTTCGCCAGCTGCTCCTGGTTCAGCCGGTGCAGGAAGTAGCTCTGGTCTTTGCTGTCGTCCAGGCCCTTGAGCAATTCGAAGCGCGACCGGTTGCCGCCCAGGTCACGCTCGCGCACCCGCGCGTAGTGGCCGGTGGCGATCTTCTCGGCCCCCAGGCGCATGGCGTGGTCGAGGAAGGCCTTGAACTTGATCTCGGCGTTGCACAGCACGTCCGGGTTGGGCGTGCGGCCGGCCTGGTACTCGCGCAGGAACTCGGCGAACACCCGGTCCTTGTATTCGG
Source organism: Burkholderiales bacterium (assembly GCA_028868995.1). GTDB lineage: Bacteria > Pseudomonadota > Gammaproteobacteria > Burkholderiales > Burkholderiaceae_C > Ramlibacter. Next base: position 45,665 of record JAGWTH010000011.1, read on the forward strand.
CGGCGAAGTTGACGTGCTCGATCTCGATGCCGATCACGTCGGCGACGCTGGCGGCGTCGACGAAGTCCTCATTGGAGGAGCAGTATTCGCTGTCGTCGTCGTCCTCCCAGTTCTTCATGAAGATGCCGACGACCTCGTAGCCCTGCTTCTTGAGCAGCCACGCGCTGACCGCGGAGTCCACGCCTCCGCTGAGACCGACGACGACACGGGGCTTGCTGGCCATGGGGCGATTATCCCAGCCCGGCCGGGGGTGGCACGGGCACTGGCCCGGATGCACCCGCCGCCGCGGCCCGGTTAATCTCCCGGCCATGGAACTGCGTCAGCTGCGCTACTTCGCCCGGGTCGTCGAACTCGGTTCCATGAGCCGCGCGGCCCTGGAGCTGGGCGTGGTGCAGTCGGCGCTCAGCCAGCAGATCAGCCGGCTGGAGGGCGAGCTGTCCACCCGCCTGCTCCAGCGCAGCGCCAAGGGGGTCACGCCCACCGAGGCGGGCCTGGCCTTCTTCCGCGAGGCGCAGCTCGCCCTGCGTCACGCCGACGAGGCCCGGCGGGCGGCGCAGCAGTCGCGCCTGTCCGGCAGCGTCAGCGTCGGGCTGGCGCCGACCACGGCCTCGGTGCTGGGGCTGCCGCTGATGCGGGCCCTGCGCGAGCGCTATCCCGAGGTGCGGCTGCACATGGTCGAAAGCCTGTCGGGACACCTCGCCACCCTGCTCAATGCGCGCCAGCTGGACCTGGCGGTGCTGTTCGACACCCACCCGGCGCGGCGCTGGAGCGTGACGCCGCTGGTGGAGGAAAAGCTGTTCCTGATCCAGTCGCGCCGCAGCGCCCGGGCGCTGCCCGCGACCCTGCGCCTGCGCGACCTGCGGGGCTTGCCGCTGATCCTGCCCAGCGCCGGCCACGGGCTGCGCAGCACCCTGGACGCGGTGTTCGCGCGCATGCGCGTCAAGCCCGACATCACGACCGAGATCGACTCGCTCACCATGCTGATGGACGCGGTGGACGCGGGCCTGGGCGCCACCATCCAGCCCTGGGCGGCGCTCGGGCACTTCGCCGACGCGCAGGAGCGCTTCCTGCTGTCCGAGATCGCCGACCCCCAGGCCGTGCGCCTGAACTCGCTGTGCAGCCTGTCGGACGACGAGCTGTCGCCGGCGGCGCTGGGCGTGCGCGTGGCGCTGGCCGCCTGCGCCCGCGAGCTGGTGGAGGCGGGGCGCTGGGGCGGGGCGCGCCTCACCCATCTGGGATCGTGATACCCCCTTGAGGGACGCAGGCTTCCCGCGACGGGCCGGCCGCACCAGAATCTCGGTCCATGATCGATGTCCTCGTCATCGGCGGCGGCAACGCCGCCCTGTGCGCCGCGCTCATGGCCCGCGAGGCCGGCGCCAGCGTGCTGCTGCTGGAGGCGGCCCCGCGCGCATGGCGCGGCGGCAACTCCCAGCACACGCGCAACCTGCGCTGCATGCACGACGCCCCCCAGGACGTCCTGCTGGACGCCTATCCGGAGGAGGAGTTCTGGCAGGACCTGCTGAAGGTCACCGGCGGCGCCACCGATGAAAGGCTCGCCCGTCTGACCATCCGCGCCTCCGCGACCTGCCGGCCCTGGATGCGCCGGCACGGCGTGCGCTTCCAGCCCTCGCTGGCCGGCACGCTGCACCTGTCGCGCACCAACGCCTTCTTCATGGGCGGCGGCAAGGCGCTGGTGAACGCCTATTACCGCAGCGCCGGGAACCTGGGCGTCCAGGTCCGCTACGACGCGCCGGTGGACCGGCTGGAGCTGAAGGACGGCCGCTTCGTCGCCGCGTACGTCGGCTCCGAGCGCATCGAGGCCAGGGCCTGCGTGCTGGCCGCCGGCGGCTTCGAGTCCAACCGCGAATGGCTGCGGGAGGCCTGGGGCCGCAACGAGCGCGGCGAATGGCCGGCCGACAACTTCCTGATCCGCGGCACCCGCTACAACCAGGGCACGCTGCTGAAGTTCATGATGGGGCAGGGCGCCGACATCATCGGCGACCCGTCGCAGTCGCACTGCGTGGCGATCGACGCGCGTGCGCCGCTGTACGACGGCGGCATCTGCACCCGGGTCGACGCGGTCTCGCTGGGCGTGATGGTCAACCGCGAGGGCCTGCGCTTCTACGACGAGGGCGAGGACTTCTGGCCCAAGCGTTACGCGATCTGGGGCCGGCTGGTGGCGCTGCAGCCGGGGCAGATCGGCTACTGCATCATCGACAGCCAGGCCGTCGGGCGCTTCATGCCGCCGGTGTTCCCGGGCGTGCGCGCCGGCAGCCTGCCGGAGCTGGCCCGGGCCCTGGAGCTGCCGGAGGCCGCCTTCGTGAAGACGCTGGCGGACTTCAACGCCGCCTGCCGCGTCGGCACCTTCGACCACACCGTGCTGGACGACTGCCGCACCGAGGGACTCGCGCCGGTGAAGTCGCACTGGGCCCGCCCGATCGACACGCCGCCCTTCTACGGCTACGCGCTGCGGCCGGGCATCACCTTCACCTATCTCGGATTGAAGACCGACGAACGCGCGGCCGTGCATTTCGGCGGCGTGCCGAGCGACAACCTGTTCGTCGCCGGCGAGATGATGGCCGGCAACGTGCTCGGCAAGGGCTACACGGCGGGCGTGGGCATGAGCATCGGCACGGCCTTCGGCCGCATCGCCGGCACCAGCGCCGCCGCGGCGGCGGGCAAGGGGGTGGCGCATGCGGCAGCTTGAAGCCCTGGCCCGCGACGCGATCGCGCTCGGGAACGGTGAAACCCCGCTCTCGGCGAACGAAGCCGAGGTGGCCCGCCAGCTGCAGATCTGCAACGCCTGCCGCTACTGCGAAGGCTTCTGCGCCGTCTTCCCGGCGATGACGCGCCGGCTGGAGTTCGCCAAGGCGGACATCCACTACCTGGCCAACCTGTGCCACAACTGCGGCGCCTGCCTCTACGCCTGCCAGTACGCGCCGCCGCACGAGTTCGCGGTGGCCGTGCCGCAGGCCATGGCGAGGGTGCGCGGCGAGACCTACCAGCACTACGCCTGGCCGGCCGGCTTCGGCGCGCTCTACCGGCGCAACGGCACGGTCGTGGCGCTGGCGCTGGCCGCCGCGCTGGCGCTGTTCCTGGTGCTGGCGGCGCGCATGGCGGGGCCGGCGTTCGGCCAGCCCCTGTCCGGGAATTTCTATGCGGTCTTCCCGCACAACTTCCTGGCGGCCGTGTTCGGGGCGGCCTTCGGCTTTGCCGTGTTCGCGCTGGCTGTCGGCGTGCGGCGCTTCTGGCGCGACGTCTCGCCGGCCGCGGACCTGCCGCCGGGGCAGGAGCCGCTGCTGGCCGCGGCGCGCGCCCCTGCGGCCGCGGAAGCGGCGCACCACGCGGCGGCGCTCACCTACCTGGGCGGCGGCCACGGCGACGGCTGCAACAACGAGGACGACCGCTACTCGCTGGCCCGCCGCCGCCTGCACCACCTGACCTTCTACGGCTTCCTCCTGTGCTTCGCCGCGACCAGCGTGGCCACGCTCTACCACTACCTGCTCGGGTGGCATGCGCCCTACCCGTGGACGAGCCTGCCCGTGGTGCTGGGCACGCTGGGCGGCCTGGGCCTGCTGGCGGGTCCGGCCGGCCTGCTGTGGCTGGGCCTGCGGCGCGAGCCGCTGCAGGGCGACGTCGCCCAGCGGCCCATGGACCGCGCCTTCATCGCGCTGCTGCTGCTCACCAGCGCCACCGGCCTGGCGTTGCTCGCCGGCCGGGACGGCCCCGCCATGGCCACGCTGCTGGCCGTGCACCTGGGCGTGGTGCTGGCCCTGTTCCTCACCATGCCCTACGGCAAGTTCGCGCACGGCGTCTTCCGCGGCGCGGCCCTGTGGCGCAATGCGATCGAGAAGCGCCTGCCCAGCCGCCTGCGGCTGGGCGCCGAATGAGCCGCCGTCCCCGTCGCAGTTTCGACCATTCCACGAAGAAGAAAGCAAGGAAGTACCGATGACCGTGTTCTCCCGTACCCGCCGCGCTGCGACCATCGCTCTCGCGGCGGTCAGCCTGCTCGCCGGCGCCGCCGTGCAAGCGGCCGACACCTGGCCGTCCAAGCCGATCACGCTGGTGGTGCCCTTCGCCCCCGGCGGGACCACCGACATTCTTGGCCGCATCGTCGGCCAGAAGCTGTCCGAGGCGCTCAGGCAGCCGGTGGTGATCGACAACCGGGCCGGTGCCGGCGGCACCGTGGGCGCCGGCTTCGCCGCGCGCGCGGCGGCCGACGGCTCCACCTTCTTCCTGGCCACCATCGCGCACGCGATCGCGCCGGGCCTGTACAAGAGCCTGCCCTACGATTTCGAGAAGGATCTCGACCCGGTGGGCCTGGTGGCGACCACGCCCAACGTGCTGATCGTGCATCCCTCGCTGCCGGTGCACAACGTCGGGGAGCTGGTCGCCTACATCAAGGCCCACCCGGGCCAGGTGAACTACGGCTCGGCCGGCCCGGGCAGCACCGAGCACCTGGCGGGCGAGCTGTTCCGCTCGATGACCGGCACCCGGATCACCCACGTGCCCTACAAGGGGGGCGCGCCCATGATGACCGACCTGATCGCCGGCCAGATCCAGATGGCCCTGGAGACCAGCCCCTCGGCTTCGCAGTACGTGCGCTCGGGCCAGGTGCGCGCCCTGGCCGTCACCAGCGCCAAGCCTTCGCCCGCCTATCCAGGCCTGCCGACGCTGTCGGAAGCTGGCGTGAAAGGCTACGAGATGACCACCTGGTTCGCGCTGATGGCACCGCACGGCACGCCCGCGCCCATCGTGCAGCGCATGCACGCCGAGCTGCAGAAGGTGCTGGCCGCGCCCGACGTGCAGTCGAGGTTCCAGGAGCAGGGCGTGACCGCGGGCGACATGACGCCGCCGCAGCTGGCCGCCTTCATCCACAGCGAGACTGCGAAGTGGGGCCGGATCGTCAAGGAGTCCGGCGCCCGGGTGAACTAGGCGCGGCCCGGCCCGTCTGGGTTACAACCGCGTCCAGGAGGCCCGACCATGAAACCCGGAGTGCTGACCATCGCCTCGATGAGGGGCCGCTGTTCCGATGCCGAGTGGCAGGCGCGGGTGGACCTGGCCGCCTGCTACCGGCTGGTGGACCTGTACGGCATGTCCGACATGATGGCCAACCACATCTCGATGCGGGTGCCGGGCGAGGAGGGGGCGTTCCTGATCAACCCCTACGGGATGATGTACGAGGAGATCACGGCCTCCTGCCTGCTCAAGGTGGACATCGAGGGCAACATTCTCTCGAAGCCGGACTTCGGCGCCCTGGACTACGGCGTCAACCGCGCCGGCTACGTGATCCACAGCGCCATCCACGCGGCCCGGCCCGAGGTGGGCTGCATCATCCACACGCACAGCTGGGCGTCGATGGCCGTCTCGGCGCTGGAATGCGGCCTGCTGCCGATCACGCAGACCGCGATGCGCTTCCTGAAGATCGGCTACCACGAGTACCAGGGCGTGGTGCTGGACGAAGCGGAGAAGGCGTCGCTGGTCGCCGACCTGGGCCAGGGCGAGGCGCTGATCCTGCGCAACCACGGCGCGCTGGTCGTGGGCCGCACGGCGGGCGAGGCGTTCAACTGGACGCACCGGCTGGAGCTGGCCTGCCGCTCGCAGATCGGCGCGATGTCCTGCAACAGCCCGCTGCGGCCGGTGCCGCCGCAGGTGCTGGAGGAGACCTGGAACAACTACCAGCCCGGCACCCGCCGCCCCTACGGCGTGATGGAATGGCCGGCGCTGCTGCGCAAGCTCGACCGGCTCGACCCCGGCTACCGCGACTAGCGAACCCGAACCGATCCCTCACAGGAGGCAAGACCCCATGGACCTGCAACTTTCCGACAAGACCGCGCTGGTGACCGGCGCTTCCACCGGCATCGGCCGCGGCATCGCGCTGGTGCTCGCCGCCGAGGGCGTGCAGCTGGCGATCGCCGCGCGCCGCGTGAACCTGCTGGAGGAGCTGGCGCGCGAGATCGTCGAGCGCGGCGGCACGGCGCCGGTGGTGATCGGCTGCGACCTGTACGAGGACGACGCCTCGGCCAAGCTGGCCGGCGCGGCGATCCAGGGCCTGGGCCACGTGGACATCCTGGTCAACAACGCCGGCGGCTCGCGCAGCTTCAAGGACCTGCACGTGAGCGAGGACCGCTGGCAGGAGGCGATCACGTTGAACTTCCACCGGCCGCGCCAGCTGGCCGACGCGCTCATCGACGGCATGATCGCGCGCGGCTGGGGCCGCATCGTCAACATCACGGGCAAGAGCGAGCCGGAGCACGTCAACGGCGCCTTCTGCGCCAAGGCCGGCATCCACAGCTGGGCCAAGGGCCTGTCGCGCATGGTCGGCAAGCACGGCATCACGGTCAACTGCGTGCCGCCCGGGCGCATCCACTCCGAGCAGATCCTGCGCAACTACACGCCCGAGTACCGGGAGTGGCAGTCGGAGCACGAGATCCCGGTCGGCCGCTACGGCGAGCCGGAGGAGCTGGCGAACCTGGTGGCCTTCCTCGCGTCGCCGCGGGCTTCGTACATCACCGGCGCGGTGATCCCGGTCGACGGCGGGCTGCGCCGATATCAATTCTGAGGGCGACGCCTCAGCGCCCCTCGCCGTCCGTGGCGTCCTCGTCCCGCTGGCGGCCCGGGCCGCGGATGCTGGCGTCGCAGTGCAGCGTCTCCAGCGGGAAGCGCACGCCGGCCAGGTAGTCCTCCAGGCAGCGCAGCACCAGCGGGCTGCGGTGGCGGTCGGCGCTGGCGCGCAGCTCCTCGGGGGTCATCCACAGGGTGCGCACGATGCCGTGGTCCAGCGCCCGGCCTTTCTCCTCCTCGCCCAGCTCGCCGGTGAAGGCGAAGCGCAGGTAGGTGATGTCCTCGCCGGTGGTGGCGCGCTGGAAGCGCGCGAGGTACACGCCCAGCAGCTGCGTGGGCCGGAAGCGCCAGGCGGTCTCCTCCAGCGCCTCGCGGGCGCAGCCCTCGGCGGGCGTCTCGCCCGGCTCCAGGTGGCCCGCGGGATTGTTGATGCGCAGCCCCTCCGCGGTTTCTTCCTCGATCATCAGGAAGCGGCCGTCACGCTCGATGACGGCGGCCACGGTGACGCTCGGTCGCCAGCGTTTGTCCATGGGCGGATTATCCGGCCTCTGGCGGGCCGGTCCGCCGCGCCGCTCAGGCCTCGTACTCCGGCGCGCCCTGCACCCACATGAAGGACTGCAGGTCGATCATGTCGCGCGCGCGGAAGCCGGGCCGGCGATCGAGGTCGCGGCGCAGCACCGCCGCGAAGGTGAGCAGGTCCAGGTAGGCCGCCCAGGAGGGCGAGGGGTTCGGGTCCAGGGCGTAGCCGTACAGGCGCGCCGCCTTGCGGGTGGCGCGCGGCTTGAACAGCAGGTGCCGGTCGGGCCGGGCGATGAAGCCGAACACGGTGGCCACCGGCCAGGTCAGCAGGCGGCTGCCGGGCCGGGGCAGGTCCGCCAGCGCCTCCAGCCAGTCGGCGAAGCGGCGCTGCGGCGAGCCGTGGCCGTAGAGGAAGGCATGCAGCTCGGTGGCGAACAGGCGGGCGCCGGCGGGCGTCTTGACCGCGTCGCGCAGGGCCATGCGCTCGAAGGAGAACAGCAGGTTGGCGCGGGACTCGATGCGCACCGCCGCATCGGCCGCGGCGCGGAATTCCCCGCGCGCCAGCAGCTTGCGCAGGGGCCCGGGCCCCAGCTGCGCGTCCCATTCCAGGTGGGCGCGCTCCTTGTGCGAGCGCTCGGCCACCAGGTAGGTCTCGTCGGCGAAGCCGTCGGGATAGAACAGTTCGAACTTGCGGCGGCACTGCGCCGCGCCGAGGTAGATGACGTTGGCGGCACTGGCGCCGGCCAGGGCGTGGGGGAGGAAGGCTGCGCGTCCCATGCGGCCAGTGTTGGGCACCCGCGCCGGCCGGTCCTGTCGGACGAGGCCCCGCCGGGCTGTAGGACTCAGGCGGACGGCGCCAGACGCAACTCGGCAATTTCGGATGGTGCACCGAGGCGCTTGGGCGGGCCCCAGTAGCCCGTTCCCCGGCTGACGTAGACGCTCAGCTGGCCCAGGCGGTGCAGCCCGGCCGTGAAGGGCTGCTGCAGGGGCACGAAGTAGTTCCAGGGCAGGAACTGGCCGCCATGGGTGTGACCGGACAGCTGCAGGTGGAAGCCGGCCTGCGCCGCGGCGGCCGCCGAGCGCGGCTGGTGCGCCAGCAGCACGCGCGGCGCATCGGCCGGCGCGCCGGCCACGGCCGCCGCGGGGTCGCTGCGGTGGTCCGGGTCGAAGCGGTGGCCGCTGAAATCGGGGACACCCGCCAGGACCAGGGGCGCGCCGTCATGGCTCAGCACCACGTGCTCGTTGTGCAGCACGCGGATGCCCAGGCGGTCCAGCTCGGCGACCCAGCCGTGCACGCCCGAGTAGTACTCGTGGTTGCCGGTCACGAAGTACACGCCGTGCCTCGCCCGCAGCTGCGCGAGGGGAGCCACGTGGGAGCGCAGGTCCGCGACGGAGCCGTCGACCAGGTCGCCGGTGATCGCCACTACATCCGCCTCCAGCCGGTTGACCCGCTCGACGATCGCCTGCAGGTAGGGAGCCTTGATGGTCGGGCCGACATGGATGTCGCTGATCTGCACGATGCGGAAGCCCGCCAGCGCCTCGGGCAGGTTGGCCAGCGGCACGGTGATGCGGCGCACCCGGGCCGGGCGCCGCGCATGGAGGTAGCCCACCACCGTCAGCGCCAGGGCCAGCACCGTCACGGCCGCGGCCGTGACGGCGGCGAGGTCGGGGCCGCCCGCCAGGCGCAGGGCGGCGAGCCCCAGGTCGCGCAGCAGCGTCAGCACGAACAGGGAGGAGAACAGGCCCATGCACAGCATGCCCGCCCAGGTCAGCCGGTCCGCCAGCGGGGGGCGCAGCCGGCGGCGCGCCAGCAGGCCGGACGGCACCAGCACGGAAGACGCCGCCAGGACGAGGGCCAGGGCGACGCCGGCGGCCGCAGGCAGGGCGGACACGAGGCGGACACCGATGTACAGGTGCAGCACGGCGGAAAGCGCGAAGACGGTGATCAGGGACATGGCGGATGGCAGGCGGCGGGCAGGTGCCGGAGCGGCCGCAGGGCGGGACCGGCCATCATGTAAGCTTGGGTTCAGTTCCAGAAGATCAACAGCTCCCCCATCGAGGAGAAGAAACATGCAAACTTCCGCCCCCGCCGCGCCGCCGGCGGGTGAATCCGCCGCTGCCCGCTCCACGGAGCCGGCCCGGCCGCCCCTGCTGATCGGCGTCCCGAAGGAGACGGCGCCGGGCGAGAAACGCGTCGCCACGGTGCCGGACGTGGTCGCCAAGCTGGTCAAGCTCGGTTTCGCGGTCGCGGTGGAAAGCGGCGCGGGCGACGCGGCCAACTTCGCCGACGACACCTACCGCGCCGCGGGTGCCGAGGTGGTGCCGGATGCGGCGCAGCTGTGGTCGCGCGCCGACATCGTGTTCAAGGTGCGTCCGCCCACACCGCAGGAAGTGCAGATGCTGCGCGAAGGCGCGACGCTGGTGGGCTTCGTCTGGCCCGCGCAGAACCCCGAGCTGATGCAGCAGCTGGCGGCCCGGCGCGCCACCGTGCTCGCCATCGACGCGCTGCCGCGCCAGCTGTCGCGCGCGCAGAAGATGGACGCGCTGACCTCCATGGCGGGCGTCAGCGGCTACCGCGCGGTCATCGAGGCCGCGAATGCCTTCGGCCGCTTCTTCAACGGCCAGGTGACCGCCGCGGGCAAGATCCCGCCGGCGCGGGTCTTCATCGCGGGCGCGGGCGTGGCGGGCCTGGCCGCGATCGGCACCGCGGCCAACCTGGGCGCCATCGTGCGCGCCAACGACACGCGCGCCGAGGTGGCCGACCAGGTCGTCTCGCTGGGCGGTGAATTCGTCAAGGTCGACTACGAGGAAGAGGGCTCGGGCGGCGGCGGCTACGCCAAGGTCATGAGCGAAGGCTTCCAGCAGGCGCAGCGGGAGATGTACGCGCGCGAGGCCAGGGATGCCGACATCATCATCACGACCGCCCTGATTCCCGGCAAGCCGGCGCCCAAGCTGATCACCGCGGAGATGGTGCGCAGCATGAAGCCGGGCAGCGTGATCGTCGACATGGCCGCCGAGCAGGGCGGCAACTGCGAGCTGACCGAACCGGGCCAGGCCGTGGTGAAGCACGGCGTCACCCTCGTCGGCTACACCGACCTGGCCAGCCGCTTGGCCAAGCAGTCGTCGACGCTCTATTCGACCAACCTGCTGCGCCTGGCCGAGGAGCTGTGCAAGGCCAAGGACGGCCGCATCGACGTCAACATGGGCGACGACGCCATCCGCGGCCTCACGGTGATCAAGGAGGGAGAGATCACCTGGCCGGCACCGCCGCCCAAGCTCCCGGCCGCGGCTGCGAAGCCGAAGCCGGCCGCGGCACCCGTGGCCGCGCCCAAGGGGCACGGCCACGGCGCCGGCGAGCCGATGTCGGGCCAGTCGCTGGCCATCGTGTTCGGCATCGGCGCGCTGCTGTTCCTGCTGGTGGGCCTGTACGCGCCCGCCACCTTCCTGTCCCACTTCGTGGTGTTCGTGCTGGCCTGCTTCGTCGGCTACATGGTGATCTGGAACGTGACCCCTTCCCTGCACACCCCGCTCATGAGCGTGACCAATGCGATCTCGTCGATCATCGCGATCGGCGCGCTGATCCAGGTGGCGCCGCCGCTGGCGGGCGCCGCCACCGACCGGCCGAACCAGCTGATCCTGGGCCTGGCCGTGTTCGCGCTGGCGCTCACCGCCGTCAACATGTTCGGCGGCTTCGCGGTCACGCGCCGCATGCTGGCGATGTTCCGCAAATAAGAAGGAGGCACCGCCATGAACGCCAGCCTCGCCACCGTTTCCTACATCGGTTCCACCATCCTGTTCATCCTGAGCCTGGGCGGCCTGTCGAACCCGGAGACCGCCCGCCGCGGCAACCTGTTCGGCATCATCGGCATGGCCATCGCGGTGCTGGCCACGGTGTTCGGCCCGCGCGTCACGGCGGCCGGCTATCCGTGGATCGTCGCGGCCCTGCTCGTCGGCGCCAGCGTCGGCCTGCTCGCCGCCAAGAAGGTGCAGATGACGCAGATGCCGGAGCTGGTCGCCCTGATGCACAGCCTGGTCGGCCTCGCGGCCTGCCTGGTCGGCTTCGCCAGCTACGTCGACACCTCGGTCGTCTTCGAGGGCGCCGAGCATTCCATCCACGTGATGGAGATCTACATCGGCATCCTGATCGGCGCGATCACCTTCTCGGGCTCGATCATCGCCTTCGGCAAGCTGTCCGGAAAGATCGGGGGCAAGCCGCTGCTGCTGCCCGCGCGCCACTGGATCAACCTGGTCGGCCTGCTGGTCGTCATCTATTTCGGCCACGCCTTCCTGCACGCGCAGAGCATCCAGGCCGGCATGACGCCGCTGATCGTGATGACCGTGATCGCGCTGCTGTTCGGCATCCACATGGTGATGGCCATCGGCGGCGCCGACATGCCGGTGGTGGTCTCCATGCTGAACAGCTACTCGGGCTGGGCGGCCGCCGCCACGGGCTTCATGCTGAGCAACGACCTGCTGATCGTGGTGGGGGCGCTGGTCGGCTCCTCGGGCGCCATCCTGTCCTACATCATGTGCCGCGCGATGAACCGCAACTTCCTGAGCGTGATCGCCGGGGGCTTCGGCAGCGGCGGCGGCGCGGCGCCCGCGGCCCAGGGCGGTGCGGCGCCGCCGGCCGGCGAGGTGTCGCCGATCGGCGCGGCGGAGACGGCGGAACTGCTGCGCGATGCCAAGAACGTCATCATCGTCCCCGGCTACGGCATGGCGGTGGCCCAGGCGCAGCACACGGTGTTCGAGATCACCCGGCTGCTGCGCGAGAAGGGCGTCAACGTGCGCTTCGGCATCCACCCGGTGGCCGGGCGCATGCCGGGCCACATGAACGTGCTGCTCGCCGAGGCCAAGGTGCCGTACGACATCGTGCTGGAGATGGACGAGATCAACGAGGACTTCCCGGAAACGGACGTCACCATGGTGATCGGCGCCAACGACATCGTGAACCCGGCCGCGCAGGACGACCCGGCCAGCCCGATCGCCGGCATGCCGGTGCTGGAAGTGTGGAAGGCCAGGACCTCCGTGGTGATGAAGCGCAGCATGGCGTCCGGCTACGCGGGCGTGGACAATCCGCTGTTCTACAAGGACAACAACCGCATGCTGTTCGGCGACGCCAAGAAGATGCTGGACGAGGTGCTGGCGGCGCTGAAGTCCTGAGCCGAGGAGACCAGGCATGAACGAACGCCCCTGGCTGGCCGCCTATCCGAGCGGCGTGCCGACCGACATCGACCCGTCGCAATACGGGTCGCTGGTGCAGCTGCTGGAGGAGAGCTTCCAGAAGCACGCGAGCCGTCCCGCCTACGCGTTCATGGGCCGGGACCTGAGCTACGGTGAGACCGACGCCCTCAGCCGGGCCTTCGCCGCCTACCTGCAGGGGCTGGGTCTCGCCAAGGGCGACCGGGTGGCGATCATGATGCCCAACGTGCCGCAGTACCCGGTGGCGGTGGCCGGCATCCTGCGCGCCGGCCTGGTGATCGTGAACGTCAACCCGCTGTACACCCCGCGCGAGCTGGAGCACCAGCTCAAGGACTCCGGCGCGAAGGCCATCGTCATCATCGAGAACTTCGCCAGCACGCTGCAGCAGTGCATCGCCCACACGCCGGTCCAGCACGTGGTGCTGGCCAGCATGGGCGACCTGCTGGGCACGCTCAAGGGCGCGCTGGTGAACTACGTGGTGCGGCGGGTGAAGAAGATGGTGCCCGCCTTCAGCCTGCCCGGCGCGGTGAAGTTCGGGGAGGCCGTCGAGCGCGGCCGCCGCGGCACTCTGCGCCGGCCGGACGTGAAGGCCGACGACGTCGCGGTGCTGCAGTACACCGGCGGCACCACGGGCGTGTCCAAGGGCGCCGTGCTCCTGCACCGCAACGTGATCGCCAACGTGCTGCAGTCCGAGGCCTGGAACCGGCCGGTGATGGAGAAGGTGCCGGCCGGCGAGCAGCCGACCACGGTGTGCGCGCTGCCCCTGTACCACATCTTCGCCTTCACCGTGGGGATGATGCTGAGCCTGCGCACCGGCGGCCGGCTGATCCTGATCCCCAATCCGCGCGACCTGCCGGCGGTGCTGAAGGAGCTGTCGAAGTACAGGTTCCACAGCTTCCCGGCCGTCAACACGCTGTTCAACGGCCTGGCCCACCACCCCGACTTCGGCAAGGTGGACTGGTCGAACCTCAAGGTCTCGGTGGGCGGCGGCATGGCGGTGCAGGGCGCGGTGGCGAAGCTCTGGCTGGAGAAAACCGGCTGCCCCATCTGCGAGGGCTACGGCCTGTCGGAGACCTCCCCCTCGGCCAGCTGCAACCCGGTCACCAGCACCGAATTCACCGGCACCATCGGCGTGCCGCTGCCCTCGACCGTCATGAAGTGCCTGGACGACGCGGGCAACGAGGTGCCGCAGGGCCGGCCGGGCGAGATCGCGATCCGGGGCCCGCAGGTGATGGCTGGCTACTGGCAGCGCCCGGACGAGACGGCCAAGGTCATGACCGCCGACGGCTTCTTCAAGAGCGGCGACATCGGCGTGATGGACGAGCGCGGCTACTTCCGGATCGTCGACCGCAAGAAGGACATGGTGCTGGTCTCCGGCTTCAACGTGTACCCGAACGAGGTCGAGGACGTGGTCATGCAGCTGCCCGGCGTGGCCGAGTGCGCGGTGGTCGGCGTGCCCGACGAGAAGACGGGCGAGGCGGTGAAGCTCGTGATCGTCAAGCGCGACCCGGACCTCACCGAGGAAAAAGTCCGCGAGTTCTGCCGCGCCAACCTCACCGGCTACAAGCAGCCGCGCGTGATCGAGTTCCGCACCGACCTGCCGAAGACGCCCGTGGGCAAGATCCTGCGGCGCGAGCTGCGCGACGGGAAGTAGGCCCGGGCGACCCGCGGTGGCGCTGGGTGCAAAATGCCCCGATGCGCACCGCCATCGTCTCCGCCATGCACGAGGAACTCTCCGCCGTGCTGGCGCTGCTGCCCGACGAGCGCAGGCAGGTCGCCGGCGGCCGCGAGTTCTGGGTCGGCCACCTGCACGGGCAGGAGGTGGTCGCGGTGCTTTCGCGCATCGGCAAGGTGGCCGCGGCCACCACGGCCGTCGCGCTGATCGAGCGCTTCGGCGTCGACCGCATCGTTTTCACCGGCGTGGCCGGCGGCCTCGCGCCCGGGGTGAACCGCGGCGACGTCGTGGTCGCCGACGCCTTCCTGCAGCACGACCTCGATGCCTCGCCGCTGTTCCCGCGCTACGAGGTGCCGCTGTACGGCACCGACCGCTTCCCCACCGACCCGGCACTGACCGGGCAGCTCGCCGCCGCCGTGCGCCAGGCACTGCACGGCGCGCACGTGCACCGCGGCCTGGTGGTGAGCGGCGACCGCTTCGTCGCCAGCGCGCCCGAGAGCCTGGCGCTGCAGCAGGCGCTGCCCGATGCGCTGGCGGTGGAGATGGAGGGAGCGGCCTTCGCCCAGGTGTGCCGCGACTACGGCGTGCCTTTCGCCGCCGTGCGCACGGTGTCCGACCGCGCCGACGACGCGGCCCATGGCGACTTCCTGAGCTTCATCGACGAGGTCGCGAGCCGGCACTCGGCGGCCATCGTGCGGGCTTTCCTCGGCGGCTGAGGGGCGCTCCTACTTGCGGTCCAGGGCGATGGTGAGGCCGACCGTCCAGTACGAAGGCAGGGGGCCGCTCAGGCGCTGCGCGTAACTGGTGTCCACCGACCAGCCCGGCCCGGGGGCAAAGCGCGCCCCGGCGCGCGCGTAGTGGGTCTGCGTGTCCAGGTAGCGCTCGGCGACGAAGGACCAGCGTTCCACCGGGGCCCATTCGGCGGCGATGCCGCCGCGCGGCAGGTCGCGGTCGCCGCGCAGCCAGTCGTGCCCCGCGTTGAAGTGCAGGTCCAGGCTGTCCGTCACGTTCCAGGTGGCCAGGGCATTCAGTCGGGTGGCGGCGTAGCGGGGGTGCTGGCGGGCGGCCCAGACCGGCATCAGGTCGAGGCCCACGGCGAAGCCCTCCGTGACGGGGCGGGCCCACTTCATCTCCAGGTTCCACTGGGTGGCCGAGGCGCCGTCGCCGCGCGCATGTTCGCCGGCGCCGTTGAACTCCACCGGCCCCACACGGCAGTTGGCGCCCGCGTGCAGCAGTTGCCCGCCGCCGCGATAGCCGCTGACCCAGGACTCCTGCTCGCACTGGCCCGGCTCCAGGATCGTCGCGTCGTCCACCGCGTGGTGACCGCCGGCCGCGTGCGCCACCGCGCAGGTGCCGGCCAGCGCCATGATGAGGGCGGCCTGGCGGCCCGGTCGTCGCCTGCTCATGTCCCTGCGTCCGCGCCGCCGGCCGCTAGCTGAGCCAGCCGCGGCGGCCGAAGTACCACATCGGCGCCGCGGCGCTGGCGATCATCAGCACCACGACGTAGGGATAGCTGAACACCGGACCCAGCCAGTCGAGCTCGGGGAACTTCATGTTCATGCCGTAGATGCTCGCCACCAGCGTCGGCGGCAGCAGCGCCACGCTGGCCACCGAGAAGATCTTGATGATCTTGTTCTGGTTGATGTTGATGAAGCCGACGGTGGCGTCCATCAGGAAGTTGATCTTGTCGAACAGGAAGGCGGTGTGGTTGTCCAGCGACTCGATGTCGCGCAGGATCTGCCGCGCCTCCTCGAACTGCTCGGCGGTCAGCATGCGGCTGCGCATCATGAAGCTCACCGCGCGGCGCGTGTCCATCACGCTGCGGCGGATGCGCCCGTTCAGGTCCTCCTGCCGCGCGATCGCCTCCAGCGCCTCGCCCGCCAGGGTGTCGCTCACCTTGCCCGAGAGCACCTTCTTGCTGACCTTCTCGAGGTCGTCGTAGATGCCCTCCAGGGTGTCCGCGGAGTATTCCGCGTCGGCGTCGAACAGCTTGAGCAGCACTTCCTTGGCGTCGGCGATCAGCCCGGGCGCGCGGCGCGCGCGCAGGCGCAGCAGCCGGAACACCGGGACGTCCTCGTCGTGGATGGAGAACAGCACGCCATGGCTCTTGAGGCTCTCGTTCATCAGGTTGAGGATGAACGCCACGCGCACCGCGTGCGGCTCGTCGCCGGCGCCGGCCGCCAGGAAGTCGCTGCGGATGTGCAGGTCGCCGTTGTCCTCCTCGTAGAAGCGGGCGGACTCCTCGATGTCCTCGTCCATCGCGTCCTCCGGGATGGACAGGCCGTAGTACTGCTTGACCCAGCGCTTCTCCTCCGGGGTGGGCGACTCCAGGTCGACCCAGACCGGCTGGAAGCGGGAAAGCTCCTCCAGCGACTCGATCTCCTCCTGGAAGAGCCGGCCGTTGGCGAGCGTGAAGATGTTGAGCATGGCTCCGTCCCGTGCGTTGTCGTGGTCTGTGCGGCGGCAGGGTGCTTCCAACGCGCCGCGGCACGGGCGTTGAAAGCTACCGACTGGGGTAGGTTTCCAAGGAGCGCTCTCCTGATCAGTGGGGTGCGCCGATTATGCCGCGCCGGCCATCCGGTGCTCGATGGTGAGCGTCTGGAACTCGGCCGGGTCGAGGCCTTCGTGGATGACGGTGTCGAGGTTCGTCCGGATCCCCCGCGCCCCGCCGGGGGCGCGCTCGCAGGACAAATCCTACACGGCTGGGCCGGAACGTCCGACACGGCGGCCCGCAAGCGGGCCCTACATTGACAAGGACGAGCCGGACCGTAGTCCGGCAGCACGCCAGGAGGCGACATGATCCAGCGAGCGACCGATCCGACCGCCAGCCGTCCCGGCTGGCGTCCGGCCGAGGCCCGGTCCGTCGTCCCGGCCCGCCAGCCCCCTCGCAGCGGCCATGCCTGGCCCTTCCTCAGCCGGCAGGCGGAACACGCCGCCGGCCCGCAGCCCAACCCGCGTCGGCGCAGCAGCGATTTCGCCAGCTGAGGCCACGGCGCCCGGAGTCCCTCATGCACAAGGAACCCAAGTCCAACCGACGCTTCCAGGACACGCCCCGCGACAAGCTGCAGGGCGACCGGACGGAGCACGCCAACCTGGAGCGTCCCGGCGCGCGGGCGCATCCGCGGGCCGGCGGCGGCTGGCCGCGGCCGGAGGCCGCCGCGGCCTGGCGCCTGCGCTGATCCCGCCTTCGACCGCCGTCCGCGCGGGCCGGTCGCCGGCCCTGGCAGGGATGCGCGCACCTGGCAAGCCCGCCCGTCATCCGGGGCGCCGCGCATGCAGAACGCCGGGTGCGACGCGCACTTGCGCGAGGCCGGCGGCCTCTGCCGGACGCCTGCGGGCCTTGAGGGAAATCAATGGACTTTTCCAGGACCCCCGGGCATAGTGGGTCGCAGAGAGAACCGCATCCGCAACGAGATTCCTTCCCGCGCCGCAACGGCGCATCGTCAAGCGAAACAGGAGGCTCCATGAACCTGACGATCAGCGGTCACCACCTCGAAGTCACCCCGGCGCTGCGCGATTACGTGACCACCAAGCTCGATCGCATCACCCGTCATTTCGACCAGGTCGTGGACATCAAGGTGCTACTCACCGTTGAAAAGCAGAAGGAGAAGGAACGAAGGCAGAGGGCGGAATGCCGCATCCACGTGAAGGGCAACGACATGTTCGCCGAGAGTGCCCACCAGGACCTCTACGCCGCGCTCGACGAGCTGGTGGACAAGCTGGACCGACAGGTGGGCCGGCACAAGACCCGCATGCAGGACCACCACTGCGACGCGCCGAAACGGGTGATGTGAAGGCGAAAAAAAGGCCCCTGACGGGGCCTTTTCCTTGCCTGCCTGTCGTCGCGACGGGGGGGTCGGCCGTTTTGGTGCGGTGCACCGTGACAAGTGCATAATGCGCCCCAGCCATCATGAACCGCCTCGCGTCCATCCTGCCGCCCGCCCAGGTCCTGGTCGGCGTCGACGCCACGAGCAAGAAGCGTGCGTTCGAGGAAGCCGGGCTGCTGTTCGAGAACCTGCACGGGCTCTCCCGCGCCCTCATCACCGACAGCCTGTTCGCCCGGGAACGCCTGGGCTCCACCGGGCTGGGCCACGGCGTGGCCATCCCCCACGGCCGGATCAAGGGCCTGAAGGCGCCCATGGCGGCGCTGTTCCAGCTGGCCCAGCCGATCGGCTTCGACGCGCCGGACGAACAGCCGGTCAACCTGCTGATCTTCCTGCTGGTGCCCGAGGCGGCCACCCAGAAGCACCTGGAGATCCTGTCCGAGATCGCCGAGCTGCTGAGCGACGCGCCGCTGCGCGAGAAGATCCGCACCGCCGCCGACGCGAAGCAGCTGCACCGGCTGATCGCCGACTGGCAGTCCGCCCAGCCGCAGTAGCCTGGAGCGTGGGCGGGCCCGCTTGAAACCCACCGTCGTCAGCGCCGACGTCCTGTTCGAGGACCATCGCGCCCAGCTCAAGTGGGAGTGGGTCGCCGGCCTGGGCGCGTCCGAGCGGCGGTTCGACGAGGTGGCCGTGCGCGAGGCGCGCTCCGGCGCCGACCTGGTGGGCTACCTGAACTACATCCACCCCTACCGGGTGCAGATCCTCGGCGAGCGCGAGGTCGCCTACCTCACCAACGCCACCCAGGAGGATTGCGCGCGGCGCATCTCCCGCATCGTGACGCTGGAGCCGCCGGTGCTGGTGCTGACCGACGGCCAGCAGGCGCCCCAGGCGCTGCTGTCCATGTGCGAGCGGGCGCAGATCCCCATGTTCGCCACCGGCGAGCCGTCGGCCTTCGTGATCGACGTGCTGCGGGCCTACCTGTCCAAGCACTTCGCCGAGCGCACCTCCATGCACGGCGTGTTCATGGACATCCTGGGCCTGGGCGTGCTGATCACCGGCGAGTCGGGCCTGGGCAAGAGCGAGCTGGGCCTGGAGCTGATCACCCGCGGCAACGGCCTGGTGGCCGACGACGCGGTGGACCTGTACCGGGTCAACCAGACCACGATCGAGGGCCGCTGCCCCGAGCTGCTGCAGAACCTGCTGGAGGTGCGCGGCATCGGCCTGCTGGACATCCGGGCCATCTTCGGCGAGACGGCGGTGCGGCGGAAGATGCGCCTGCGCCTGATCGTGCACCTGGTGCGGCGCGAGACCATGGAGCGCGAGTACGAGCGCCTGCCCTACGAGCCGCTGACCCAGGACGTGCTGGGCGTGCCGGTGCGCAAGTCGGTGATCCCGGTGGTCGCCGGCCGCAACATGGCCGTGCTGGTGGAGGCGGCCGTTCGCAACACCATCCTGCAGCTGCGCGGCGTCGACACCTACCAGGAATTCGTCGAGCGGCACCGCCGCGCGATGGAGAAGGGCGGGTGAACGCTCAACCCTGCTTCGGCCGGTTCGGGCAGGGGCTCTTGGTGCACTTCGCGTACAGGCTCAGCGCGTGGTCGGCGATCTCGAAGCCCTTGAGCTTCGCCACGTCGTTCTGCCGCCGCTCGATCTCCGGGTCGTAGAACTCCTCCACCCGCCCGCAGTCCAGGCAGACCAGGTGGTCGTGGTGGGTGCCCTCGTTGAGCTCGTAGACGGCCTTGCCGCTCTCGAAGTGGCTGCGGGTGAGGATGCCGGCCTGCTCGAACTGGGTCAGCACCCGGTAGACCGTGGCCAGGCCGATGTCGGACCGCTCCTCCAGCAGCACCCGGAACACGTCTTCCGCCGTCATGTGGCGCTGCGCGCCGTTGTGGAAGACATCGAGGATCTTCAGGCGCGGCAGCGTCGCCTTCAGCCCGGTGCTCTTGAGTTCGTCGATGTTGGCCATGGTGCTGCCGCTACAATGGCCCCGATCATATCGCCTGCCCCCCAGCGCCAGCCTTCCATGCCTGCCATGCCCCTGCGCCCGACGCGCTTCGCCCTGGCGGCCGCCGCAGCCGTCGCCGTCCTCGCGGGCTGCAGCACCGTCGACGGCTACACCCACAGCTTCGCCAACGCGATCACCCCCTACAAGGTGGAGGTCGTGCAGGGCAACTTCGTCTCCAAGGAGCAGGTGGCCGCGCTCAAGCCGGGCATGTCGCGCGACGAGGTGCGCAACGTGCTGGGCACCCCGCTGGTGGTCAGCCTGTTCCGCGGCGAGCGCTGGGACTACGTCTTCACCCTCAAGCGCCAGGGCGTGCCGCCGCAGAAGCGCCACCTGACGGTGTTCTTCCAGGGCGACCGGATGGAGCGCGTGGAGGGCGACCCCATGCCCAGCGAGGCCGAGTTCGTCGCCACCATCGATGCCAAGCGCAACCTGGGCGGCAAGGTGCCGCGGCTGGAGGCCACGGAGGCGGAGCTGCAGGCTTTCCAGGCGAAGAATCCGCCCGCCCCGGCGCCGCAGCCGGCGCCCGCGGCGCCCGCCACCCCCAAGACCTACCCGCCGCTCGAATCGGCGACGCGCTGAGGACGGCATGAGCAAGGGAACCCAGACACTCAGGAACGTCGCCGTCACCGGGGCGGTGCAGCCGCCGCCGGACGGCAGCACCGGGCACCACGTCGCGGTGGCCGGCGCCTCCGGGCGCATGGGCCAGATGCTGATCGAGGCCATCCGCGCCTCCGGCGACTGCCGCCTCGCCGGCGCCCTGGACATCGCCTCCAGCCCGGCGATCGGCAACGATGCCGCCGCCTTCCTGGGGCATGCCAGCGGCGTGCCGGTGACGGCCGACCTCGCCGCGGGCCTGGCGCATGCCCAGGTGCTGATCGACTTCACCCGGCCCGACGGCACGCTGGCGCACCTGAAGGCCTGCCGCGAGCGCGGCGTCAACGCCGTGATCGGCACCACCGGCTTCACCGAGGGCCAGAAGGAGCAGATCGCCGACGCCGCCCGCGACATCGCCATCGTGATGGCGCCCAACATGAGCGTCGGCGTCAACGTCACGATGAAGCTGCTGGAGATGGCCGCCAAGGCGCTGGCCACCGGCTACGACATCGAGATCATCGAGGCCCACCACCGCCACAAGGTCGACGCCCCGTCGGGCACCGCGCTCAAGATGGGCGAGGTGATCGCCCAGGCGCTGGGCCGCGACCTGCGCGAGTGCGCCGTCTACGAGCGCCACGGCCACACCGGCGAGCGCCATGCCTCCACCATCGGCTTCTCCACCATCCGCGGCGGGGACATCGTGGGCGACCACACCGTGCTGTTCGCCGGCACCGGCGAGCGCATCGAGATCACCCACAAGTCGGCCAGCCGCGCCACCTACGCCCAGGGCAGCCTGCGGGCGGTGCGTTTCCTGGCGGGCCGCCGCAAGGGCCTGTTCGACATGTTCGACGTCCTGGGCCTGCGGGACGCGTGATCCCTTGAGCTTCGCCGACCTCTTCCGGCAGGGCGATGCGCTCACCCAGGGGGTGGCCCTGCTGCTGCTGGCGATGTCGGTGGCCAGCTGGGTGGTGCTCCTGTGGAAGGGCTGGATGCTGCGGCGCGCCGGCCGCGACGTGGCCCGCAGCACGGCGGCCTTCTGGCAGTCCGCCTCGCTGGAGGATGCCCGCCGGAAGGTGGCGGCGTTCGACCGCGACGGCCTGGTGCTGCCCTTGATCGCCGCCACCGGCGCGCAGCCGCCCGGCTCGCTGGCGGCGGCCGGCGACCCGTCGCAGCAGCTCACGCGCGTGCTGCGCGACGCGCTGCACGGCGTGCTGGGCAAGCTGCAGTTCGGCCAGGTGCTGCTGGCCACCGTGGGCTCCACGGCGCCCTTCGTCGGGCTGCTGGGAACGGTCTGGGGCATCTACCACGCGCTCACCGGCATCGCCAGCGCCGGCCAGATCACCATCGACAAGGTGTCCGGCCCGATCGGCGAGTCGCTGATCATGACCGCGGCGGGCCTGGCGGTCGCCATCCCGGCGGTGCTGGGCTACAACATCTACGGCCGCCTGATCGGCCGCATCGAGGCCGACCTGGAGGGTTTCGCGCTGGACCTGCGCGAGCTGCTGGCCGGGGGCGCCGGCGCGTCCCGCCCGGAGTAGCCATGCCGTTCGGCCGCCTGGAACGCACCCGGGGCGAACCGCCGATGAGCGAGATCAACGTCACGCCCCTGGTGGACGTGATGCTGGTGCTGGTGGTGATCTTCATCATCACCGCCCCGCTGCTGGCCAGCTCCATCCGCCTGGACCTGCCCAAGGCCGAGGGCACCCAGCCGGGCGACGCCTCGCCCTTCCTGAGCGTGGTCGTGGACAAGGCCGGCCGGGTCTTCGTGGACGACCAGCCGGTGACGACCGGACAGCTGACCGCGCAGCTGGCCGCCCGGGCGAAGCGCAACCCCGACACCGAGATCCAGCTGCGGGCCGACCAGGACGTGCCCTACGGGCGGGTGGTGGAGGTCATGGGGGCGGCCCACCAGGCCGGCCTGAACCGCATCGGCTTCGTGGCGCAGCCGCCGAAGAACTAGCGGCCTTCACCCGCCTACAATTTCCGGATCATGGAAGACAAGTACAACCACCTGGCGGTGGAAAAGGCCGCCCAGGCCGAATGGACCGCGCGCGACGCCTACCGCGTGACGGAGGATGCCGGCAGGAAGAAGTTCTATGCCTGCTCCATGCTGCCCTATCCCTCGGGCAAGCTCCACATGGGCCACGTGCGCAACTACACGATCAACGACATGTTGACCCGCTACCTGCGCATGAACGGCTACAACGTCCTCATGCCCATGGGCTGGGACGCCTTCGGCCTGCCGGCGGAGAACGCGGCGCTGAAGAACGGGGTGCCGCCGGCGAAGTGGACCTACGAGAACATCGCCTACATGAAGGGCCAGATGCAGGCCATGGGCCTGGCCATCGACTGGTCGCGCGAGGTCGCCACCTGCGACCCCAGCTACTACAAGTGGAACCAGTGGCTGTTCCTGAAGATGCTGGAGAAGGGCATCGCCTACCGCAAGACCCAGGTGGTGAACTGGGACCCGGTGGACCAGACGGTGCTGGCCAACGAGCAGGTGATCGACGGCAAGGGCTGGCGCACCGGCGCGGTGGTGGAGAAGCGCGAGATCCCGGGCTACTACCTGAAGATCACCGACTACGCGCAGGAGCTGCTGGAGCACGTGCGCAACGGCCTGGAAGGCTGGCCCGAGCGCGTCAAGCTGATGCAGGAGAACTGGATCGGCCGCAGCGAGGGCGTGCGCTTCGCCTTCCCGCACGACATCCGCGGCGACGACGGCCGGCTGATCGGCGACGGCCGCATGTACGTGTTCACCACGCGCGCCGACACCATCATGGGCGTGACCTTCTGCGCGGTCGCGCCGGAGCATCCGCTGGCCACCCACGCGGCCAGGGGCAACCCGAAGCTCGCGCAGTTCATCGAGGACTGCAAGAAGGGCGGCACCACCGAGGCGGAGCTGGCCCTCAAGGAGAAGGAGGGCATGCCCACCGGCCTGCAGGTGACGCACCCGCTGTCGGGCGAGAAGATCGACGTCTGGGTCGGCAACTACGTGCTCATGGGCTACGGCGACGGCGCCGTGATGGGCGTGCCGGGCCACGACGAGCGCGATTTCGCCTTCGCGCTGAAGTACGGCCTGCCCATCCTCCAGGTGGTGCATGTCGACGGCAGGGAATACGACTACCGGCACTGGAACGACTGGTACGCCGACAAGGAGAACGGCGTCACCATCAACAGCGACACCTTCAGCGGCTTCCGCTACCAGGAGGCGGTGAACGCGGTGGCGCACCACCTGCAGCTCAAGGGCCTGGGCGAGAAGAAGACCACCTGGCGCCTGCGCGACTGGGGCATCAGCCGCCAGCGCTACTGGGGCACGCCCATCCCCATCATCCATTGCGACGAGCACGGCGCGGTGCCGGTGCCGGAGCAGGACCTGCCGGTGGTGCTGCCGCAGGACTGCGTGCCCGACGGCACCGGCAACCCGCTGAACAAGCGCGAGGACTTCCTCGCCTGCGCCTGCCCGGTGTGCGGCAAGCCCGCGCGCCGCGAGACCGACACCATGGACACCTTCGTGGACTCGTCCTGGTACTTCATGCGCTACTGCGACCCGAAGGACGACCGGAACATGGTCGCCGGGGGCACGCAGTACTGGATGCCGATGGACCAGTACATCGGCGGCATCGAGCACGCCATCCTGCACCTGCTGTACGCGCGCTTCTGGACCAAGGTGATGCGCGACCTGGGGCTGGTGAAGATCGACGAGCCCTTCACGAAGCTGCTGACGCAGGGCATGGTGCTCAACGAGGCCTTCTCCCGCACCACCACGGGCAAGCAGTACTTCTGGGCGCACGAGCTGGACATCCAGCGCGACGAGCACGCCAAGGTGATCTCCGCCACCGCCAAGGCCGACGGCCGGCCGGTGACCTACGAGGGCTGGACCACCATGTCCAAGTCCAAGAACAACGGCGTCGACCCGCAGGACCTGATCGAGAAGTACGGGGCCGACACGGCGCGCCTTTACACGATGTTCACGGCGCCGCCGGAGGCCACGCTGGAGTGGAACGACGCCGCGCTGGAGGGCAGCTACCGCTTCCTGCGCCGGATCTGGAACTTCGGCGTGAAGCTGAGCGCGCTGGAGTCGAGCGCCGACGCCGTCGCCGGCCAGCTGCGCGGCGCGGTCGGCCGCCAGGCCCAGGCGCTGCGCCGGGAGATCCACACCGTGCTGCGCCAGGTCGACTACGACTACCAGCGCATGCAGTACAACACGGTGGTCTCCGGCGCGATGAAGATGCTCAACGCGCTGGAGGACTTCAAGGCCGTCGACGAGGAAGGCGCCGGCTGGGTGCTGCACGAGGGCTTCGGGATCCTGCTGCGCGCGCTGTATCCCGCAACCCCGCACGTCACGCATGCGCTGTGGAAGGAGCT
Organism: Burkholderiales bacterium; assembly: GCA_028868995.1. Classification (GTDB taxonomy): domain Bacteria; phylum Pseudomonadota; class Gammaproteobacteria; order Burkholderiales; family Burkholderiaceae_C; genus Ramlibacter. The sequence goes on from JAGWTH010000011.1 coordinate 70,413, forward strand.
CGGCTACGCGGCCGCCCTGGGCGAGCTGCTCGACGCGCCCTGGCCGAAGGTGGACGAGGCGGCGCTGCGGCAGGACGAGATCGAGCTCGTGCTGCAGGTCAACGGCAAGCTGCGCGGCGCCATCCGGGTCCCGGCCGGCGCCGGCAAGGCGGAGATCGAGAAGATCGCGCTGGCCAGCGAGGACTTCGCGAAGTTCGCCGCCGGCGCGCCGGCGAAGAAGGTGATCGTGGTGCCGGGCCGGCTGGTCAACGTGGTGGTATGAGACGGCGCGGGCTGCTCTGCCTCGCCGCCGCCGCGCCGCTCGCCGGCTGCGGGTTCAAGCTGCGCCAGGCGCCGGACTTCGCCTTCGATTCGATCGTGATCAACGCCCCCGCCAGCTCCCCCCTGGCGGCGGAGCTGCGCCGCTCGCTCGCGGCCGACGGCAAGGTGCAGGTGCTGGACGCGTCCGCCCTGGCGGCGCCCATGGGGACCTCCGCCCTGGCGGCGCCCGCGGGAGCGCCCGCCTCGGCGCCCGCCGCCCCGGCGGGCCGGGTGATCTTCGACCTGCTGCAGGAGCAGCGCGAGAAGACGGCGGTGGGCATCAACGCCCAGGGCCAAGTGGTGGAGTACACCCTGCGCACCCGGGTGCGCTTCCGCCTGCGCAGCGCCCAGGGGCGCGAGTTGATTCCCGAGACCGAGATCGTCCTCAACCGCGGCATCTCCTTCAACGAGACCATCGTGCTGGCCAAGGAGGCCGAGGAGACGCTCCTGTACCGCGACATGCAGACCGACATGGTGCAGCAGCTGATGCGGCGGCTGGCCGCTGTCCGCGCGGCCTAGGGAGGCCATGGCATGCAACTCGCCGCCGCCCAGCTCGCCCAGCACCTGCAGCGCGGGCTGCGGCCCCTGTACACCCTGCACGGCGACGAGCCCCTGCTGGTGCAGGAAGCCGCCGATGCCATCCGCGCCGCGGCCCGGGAGCAGGGCTACACCGAGCGCACGGTCCACACGGTGGCCGGGGCGCACTTCGACTGGAGCGCCGTGCTGGCGGCGGGCGGCTCGCTCAGCCTGTTCGCCGACCGGCAGATCGTCGAGATCCGCATTCCCTCGGGCAAGCCGGGCAAGGAGGGCAGCGCCGCCCTGCAGCAGGTGGCCGAGGGCGCGGCGGGCAACGAGGGCACGCTGACCCTGGTGCTGCTGCCGCGCCTGGACTTCCAGACACGCAAGTCCGCGTGGTTCGCGGCCCTGGAGGCCCACGGGGTCGCCCTGGAGCTGCAGCCGGTCGAGCGCAACGCGCTGCCGCAGTGGATCGCCCAGCGCCTGGCGCGCAACCAGCAGCGGGTGGCCGCGGGCGAGGAGGGGCAGCGCACCCTGCAGTTCTTCGCCGACCGGGTGGAGGGCAACCTGCTGGCGGCCCACCAGGAGATCCAGAAGCTGGCGCTGCTCTACCCGGCGGGCGAGCTGCGCTTCGAGCAGGTCGAGGGCGCCGTGCTGAACGTGGCCCGCTACGACGTGTTCAAGCTGTCCGAGGCGGTGCTGGCAGGCCAGGTCGCCCGGGTCCAGCGCATGCTGGAGGGCCTGCAGGCGGAGGGCGAGGCCGAGGTGCTGGTGCACTACACCCTGGCCGAGGACATCCGGGCCCTCAAGCGGGTGAAGGATGCGATGGCGGCCGGCCGGCCGCTGCCCATGGCGCTGCGCGAGCAGCGGGTCTGGGGCCTGAAGGAGAAGCTGTTCGAGCGGGCGCTGCCCCGCCTGTCGGCCACCACCCTGGATAACCTGCTGCACGGCGCCCATTTGGTGGACGGGATCGTCAAGGGCCTGAAGGCGCCCGGCTGGCCGACCGACGGCTGGCAGGCGCTGCACCGGCTGGCCATGGGGCTGTGCCTGGAGTGCGCGGGCAGGGCGACGCCCGCGCGGGGATAATCGAACCATGAACGCCGTGAACATCGCCGAGCACGTGGCTGGCCTGGGCCTGCAGGCCCGCCAGGCGTCCGCCCGCATGGCGGCGGCCTCGGCCGCGCAGAAGAGCCAGGCGCTGCGGCTGCTCGCCGGGCTGCTGCGTACCAGCGTCGAGGCGCTGCAGCAGGACAACGCGAAGGACCTCGCGCGCGCGACCGCGGCCGGCCTGGCCGAGCCCATGGTGGACCGCCTGAAGCTGACCCCGAAGATCATCGAGACCCTGGCCGTCGGCTGCGAGCAGCTGGCCGCCATGCCGGACATCATCGGCGAGGTGATCGGCATGAAGCAGCAGCCCAGCGGCATCCGCGTGGGCCAGATGCGCGTGCCGCTGGGCGTGTTCGGCATGGTCTTCGAGAGCCGGCCCAACGTCACCATCGAGGCCGCCAGCCTGTCGATCAAGAGCGGCAACGCCTGCATCCTGCGCGGCGGCTCGGAGGCGATCGAGTCGAACAAGGCGCTGGCGCGGCTGGTGCAGCAGGCGCTGGAGCAGGCCGGCCTGCCGGCGCAGGCGGTGCAGCTGGTGCAGACCACCGACCGCGAGGCCGTGGGCCGGCTGATCGCCATGCCGGAGTACGTGGACGTGATCATCCCGCGCGGCGGCAAGGGCCTGATCGAACGGATCTCGCGCGAGGCCAAGGTGCCGGTCATCAAGCACCTGGACGGCAACTGCCACACCTACGTGGACGATCCCTGCGACCTCGCCATGGCGGTGAAGGTGACCGACAACGCCAAGACCCAGAAATACAGCCCCTGCAACGCCAGCGAGGGCCTGCTGGTGGCGCGCGGCGTGGCGGCCGCCTTCCTCCCGCGCATCGGCGCCATCTTCGCCGCCAAGGGCGTGGAGATGCGCTGCGACCCCGAGGCGAAGGCCATCCTGGCGCAGGTGCAGGGCGCCCGGCTGAAGGACGCCACCGAGCAGGACTGGTCCGAGGAATACCTGGCCCCGATCATCGCCGTGAAGGTGGTGGCCGGGCTGGACGAGGCCATCGCCCACATCAACCGCTATTCCTCGCACCACACGGACGCCATCCTGACCCGCGACCACATGCACGCGCAGCGCTTCCTGCGCGAGGTGGATTCGGCCAGCGTGATGGTCAACACGAGCACGCGCTTCGCCGACGGCTTCGAGTACGGGCTGGGGGCGGAGATCGGCATCAGCACCGACAAGTTCCACGCCCGCGGCCCGGTGGGCATCGAGGGGCTCACGTCGCTCAAGTGGATCGTCCTGGGCGACGGCGAAATCCGCACCTGACCCCCGCCCCAACCAGAACAGAGCATGGTTCCCCATCTCATCACGGCCCTGACCGGCCCGATCAACGAGCTCGAGCAGCGCATCCTGGAGTCCACGCCGGCGGTGGAGCGCTGGTTCCGCCTGGAGTGGATGGAGCACACGCCGCCCTTCTACTGCTCGGTGGACGTGCGCAACGCCGGCTTCAAGCTGGCGCCGGTCGACACCAACCTCTATCCGGGCGGCTGGAACAACCTGACGCCGGAGATGCTGCCGCTGGCGGTGCAGGCGGCGATGGCGGCGATCGAGAAGATCTGCCCGGAGGCCAAGAACCTGCTGGTGGTGCCCGAGAACTCGCGCAGCACCTTCTACCTGAGCAACGTCGCGCAGCTGCAGAAGATCTTCCGCATGGCGGGCCTCAACGTGCGCGTGGGCTCGATCGACCCGGAGATCAAGAAGCCCACCGTGGTCGACCTGCCCGGGGGCGAGCAGGTGACGCTGGAGCCGGTGGTGCGCAGCAAGCGCCGCCTGGGGCTGAAGAACTTCGACCCCTGCACCATCCTGCTGAACAACGACCTCACGGCGGGCGCGCCCGGCATCCTGGAGGACCTGCACGAGCAGTACCTGCTGCCGCCGCTGCACGCGGGCTGGTCGGTGCGGCGCAAGAGCCGCCACTTCCAGAGCTACGAGGAAGTGGCCAAGCGTTTCGGCAAGATGCTGGGCATCGACCCCTGGCTGGTCAACCCGATGTTCAACCGCTGCGGCGAGCTCGACTTCTTCAAGGAGGAGGGCCTGGAGTGCCTGCGCTCCAACGTCGACGCGCTGCTGGCGAAGATCCGCAAGAAGTACAAGGAATACGGCATCAACGAGAAGCCGTTCGTGGTGGTGAAGGCCGACAACGGCACCTCGGGCATGGGCATCATGACCGTGCGCGACGTCAAGGACCTGGACGTCCTGCGCCAGCGGCCGAAGGCGAAGCCGCCGGTCGTCAAGACCGGGCAGGCCATCACCGACGTGATCATCCAGGAAGGGGTGCCCACGGCGGAGCGGATCAACGAGGCCGTGGCCGAACCGGTCGTCTACATGATGGACCGCTACGTGGTGGGCGGCTTCTACCGCATCCATGCCGAGCGGGGCATCGACGAGAACCTCAACGCGCCGGGCTCGAGCTTCGTGCCGCTGGCTTTCGCCGAGAGTACGCGCTTACCTCAGCCGGGGCAGAAGCCCGGGGCCAGCGCCCCCAACCGCTTCTACATGTACGGCGTCATCGGCCGCCTGGCCATGCTCGCGGCCAGCTACGAGCTGGAAGCCACCGACCCCGAAGCCGAGAGCTACGACTAAAGGGTTTTCGCTGGTTGCTGCGCTGCAACATGCGGCCGGCCAACCCGGCCGGGCAGGCGCACAATAGCGGTCCCCAAGTTCAAGACCCCGCCGGCCGACCGATGCCGGGACGGGGCTGGTCGTGCAGAACTCGAAATCTTCGCTCGCGGCGCTCACTCTCGGCGCCATCGGTGTCGTGTACGGCGACATCGGCACCAGCGTCCTGTATGCCGTGAAGGAAGTGTTCGGCGCGGGCCACGTGCCGTTCACGGTCGACAACGTCTACGGCGTGCTGTCCATCTTCTTCTGGACGCTCACCATCATCGTCTCGATCAAGTACGTGCTGCTGGTCCTGCGCGCCGACAACAACGGCGAAGGCGGCCTGATCGCGATGCTGGCGCTGGCCTCGCAGGCGGTGAAGGACAAGCCGAGGCTGCGCACCACCCTGCTGGGCGTGGGCATCTTCGGGACCTCGCTGTTCTACGGCGACGGCGTCATCACCCCGGCCATCTCGGTGCTGTCCGCGGTGGAGGGCCTGGAGGTGGTCTCGCCCGCGCTGATGCAGGGCGTGATCCCGCTCACGCTGGTGATCCTGCTGGCCCTGTTCGCCGTGCAGAAGCGCGGCACCGGCGGCATCGGCCGCTTCTTCGGCCCGATCACGCTGGTCTGGTTCATGACCATCGCGCTGCTGGGCGTGGCGCACATCCTGCGGCACCCCGAGATCCTGAAGGCGATCCTGCCCACCTATGCCCTGCGCTTCATGTGGGCGCAGCCCGGCACCACCTTCATCATCCTGGGCGCGGTGGTGCTGTGCGTCACCGGCGCCGAGGCGCTCTATGCCGACCTCGGCCACTTCGGCAAGAAGCCGATCCGCCTGGCCTGGTTCGGCGCCGTGATGCCGGCGCTCACGCTCAACTACTTCGGCCAGGGCGCGCTGCTGCTGGCGCGGCCGGAGGCGGTGAAGAACCCCTTCTACATGATGGCCCCGGAATGGGCGCTGCTGCCCCTGGTGGTGCTGGCGACGCTGGCGACGGTGATCGCCTCCCAGGCCCTGATCACCGGCGCCTTCAGCGTGACCAAGCAGGTGGTGCAGCTGGGCTACCTGCCGCGCCTGAACGTGGAGCACACCAGCGTGCGCGACACCGGCCAGATCTACCTGCCCGCGGTGAACTGGGGCCTGTTCGTCGCCATCGTCATCGCGGTGGTCATGTTCCGCTCCTCCACCAACCTCGCCGCCGCCTACGGCATCGCGGTGACGCTGGACATGCTGATCACGACCACGCTCACCTTCTTCGTGATCCGCTACGGCTGGAACTACCCGCTGCCCGTGTGCATCGCGGCCACCGGCTGCTTCTTCGTGGTGGACTTCGCCTTCTTCAGCTCCAACCTGCTCAAGCTGGTGGAGGGCGGCTGGTTCCCGCTGGCGATCGGCGGCTGCATCTTCACGCTCATGACCACCTGGAAGCGCGGCCGCGCCATCCTCAACGAGAAGCTGCGCACCGACGCGATCGAGCTGCGGTCCTTCCTCGAGGCGGTGTTCGCGCAGCCGCCGCTGCGCGTGCCCGGCACCGCGGTGTTCCTGACCGCCGAGCCGGGCACGGTGCCCAACGCGATGCTGCACAACCTGAAGCACAACAAGGTGCTGCACGAGCACAACCTGTTCGTCACGGTGCGCAACCACGAGGTGCCCTGGATCGGCCTGGACAAGCGCGCCGAGATCGAGGCGCTGGGCCACGACTGCTGGCAGGTGATCCTGCACTACGGCTTCAAGAACGACCCCGACGTGCCGCGCGCGCTGGAGCAGATCCGCGCCCGCGGCTGCGAGCTCGAGCCCATGACCACCAGCTACTTCCTCTCGCGCGACACGGTGGTGCCCACCATCGGCACCGGCATGGCGGCCTGGCGCGAGAAGCTGTTCGCCCAGATGCACCACAACGCCAGCGCCGCAGCCGACTTCCTGAACCTGCCGAACAACTCGGTGGTGGAGCTGGGAAGCAAGGTGGAAATCTGAGCGCCTGAAGGGCGCGCACTGGCTATCATGGCCGGGCTCCCGGGATCGGGGACCCGGCGGCGGATGACGCGGGCGTCGTGCCCCTCCCGCCGCGGCCAAGGAGGCTCATGACGAACAGCGCGTCCACGGCATTCGACGTGGTCGTGGTCGGCGCCGGATTGTCCGGCATCGCCGCGGCCCACTACCTGCGCACCCAGTGCCCGGAGCGCAGCTTCGTGCTGCTGGAGGGCCGCGACGCCATCGGCGGCACCTGGGACCTGTTCCGCTATCCCGGCGTGCGCTCCGACTCCGACATGTTCACCCTGGGCTACACCTTCCGGCCCTGGACCAGCGACGCGTCCATCGCCGAGGGCGGGGCGATCCGCGAGTACATCCGCGCCACCGCGCGCGAGGAGGGCGTACTGCCGCACATCCGCCTGCGCCACCGCGTCACCGGTGCGAACTGGGACCCGGCGACGGCGCGCTGGTGCGTGCAGGTCGACGCGGACGGCGAGCCGCAGGCCTTCACCTGCCGCTTCCTGTTCTGCTGCAGCGGCTACTACGACTATGCGCAGGGCCACGATCCCGACTTCCCCGGCCGGGCCGGCTTCGGCGGCCGCATCGTCCATCCGCAGCACTGGCCCGAGGACCTGGACGTCGCCGGCAAGCGCGTCGCCGTGATCGGCAGCGGCGCCACCGCGATCACGCTGGTCCCGGCGCTGGCGGCGCAGGCCGCGCACGTGACCATGGTGCAGCGCTCGCCCAGCTACATCATCGCGCTGCCGGGGCGCGACGCGATCGGGCGCGGCCTGCAGCGCCTGCTGCCGCGCCGGCTGGCCTACCGGCTGGTCCGCTGGAAGAACATCCTGATCGCCACCGCGCTGTACCAGCTGGCGCAGCGCTGGCCGCGGGCGACGGGGCGCTGGCTGGTCGACCAGGCCGAGCGCTACAGCGGCGCCGAGCGCCGCCACCTGCAGCCGAACTACGGGCCCTGGGACCAGCGCCTGTGCATCGCGCCGGACGGCGACGTGTTCCGGGCGCTGCGTTCGGGCCGCGCGTCCATCGTCACCGGGCAGGTCGAAGGCTTCACGCCGAGCGGGCTGCGGCTGGCCTCCGGCGAGCGACTGGACGCCGACATCGTGGTCACCGCCACCGGGCTCAAGCTGCAGCTGTTCGGCGGGGCGCGCATCACCGTGGACGGGCGGCCGGTGCAGGTGGGGCAGTCGCTGTCGTACAAGGGCATGATGATGGCGGGCGTGCCCAACTTCGCCCTGGCCATGGGCTACACCAACGCGTCGTGGACGCTCAAGGCGGAACTGATCGCGCGCCAGGTCTGCCGCATGCTGAACTACCTGCGCGACCACGGCCTGGACGTTTGCGTGCCGGTGCACGAGGGCGATGCGGGCGAGACCCGGCCGGCGCTGGACCTGCAGTCCGGCTACATCCGGCGCGCCGCCGGCGAGCTGCCGCGCCAGGGATCGCGCAAGCCCTGGCGCATCCACCAGAACTACCTGCGCGACCTGCTGGCCCTGCGCCTGGCGCCGCTGCGCGACGGCGCGCTGCGCTTCGGGCGCCAGGGCGAACCGGTGCGCTGAAGCCATGCACTTCCTCTTCGATCTCGTCCTGTCCGTCCTCGCGGCGGGCGTCGTGCTGGCCCTCTTCTCCAGCCTGGTCGCGTACGCGGTGGAGCGCTACTTCGTGCCGCCCGGCGACTGGCTGGAGGTCGACGGCGAGCGCATCCACTACCGCTCGCTCGGGCAGGGCCCGGCCATCGTGCTGGTCCACGGCCTGGCCGGGCAGATGATGAACTTCGACTACCTGCCGCTGCAGCAGCTCGCGCAGCGCTGGCGCGTGATCCTCCTGGATCGCCCCGGCTCGGGCCGCTCGCCCCGCCGCGACGAGGGCAAAGCCGGCATCGCGGCGCAGGCGCACCTGGTCGCGGGCTTCATCCGGGCGCTCGACCTCCCGCAGCCGCCGCTGCTGGTGGGCCATTCGCTGGGCGGCGCCATCGCCCTGGGCGTGGCCCTGCGCGAGCCGGGCTGCATCGCCGGGCTCGCACTGATCGCCCCGCTGACGCACTTCACGCCGCACGTGCCCGCGCCCTTCCGGGCCATGGCGATCCGCACGCCCTGGCTGCGCCGGCTGTTCGGGCGGGTGCTGGCCGTGCCCCTGGCCATCGTCACGAGCTACCCCACGCTGGCCGCCGTCTTCGGGCCGGAGGCCGTGCCCAGGGACTTCCCGCTGCGCGGCGGCGGCCTGCTCACCCTGCGGCCCGTCGCCTATGTGGGCGCATCCACCGACCTGAACGCGGTCGAGGCCGACCTGCCGCAGCAGCAGGCCCGTTACGGCGAGCTGCGCCTGCCGGTGCGCATCCTCTACGGCGACCGCGACCGGGTCCTCGACTGGCGCGCCCAGGGCGAGGCGCTGCGGGCGCAGGTGCCGCAGGCCGAACTGCAGCTGGTTCCGGGCGCGGGCCACATGCTGCCGGTCACCCAGGTCGCCGCGACGACCGCATGGCTGGAAGCGGCGGCCCGAGCCATGTTCGCCGGAATCGGGCAACATCCGGGGCAATGAACATCCTCTTCGTCGCCGACCCGCTCGAGGTCTTCAAGACCTACAAGGACACCACCTTTTCCATGATGCGGGAGGCCCAGCGCCGCGGCCACCGCGTCGCCGCCTGCGAGCCGCGCCACCTGACCTGGCGCTCGGGCGACCGGGTGCATGCCGAGGTGCGCGACATCGTGCTGACCGGCGCCGAGGAGGAATGGTTCGAGGTGCGCGACACCCGGCGGCGGGCACTGAAGGACTTCGACGCGGTCGTGATGCGCAAGGATCCGCCCTTCGACTCCGAATTCTTCTACGCCACCCACCTGCTGCAGCAGGCCGAGCGCGAGGGGGCGAAGGTCTACAACAAGCCGGCGGCGCTGCGCGACCACCCGGAGAAGCTGGCGATCATGGAGTTCCCGCAGTTCGTGAGCCCGACGCTGGTGACGCGCTCGGCCGACGAGGTGCGCGAGTTCCACGAGGAGCACGGCGAGATCATCCTCAAGCCGCTGGACGGCATGGGCGGCATGGGCATCTTCCGGGTCGGCCCGGACGGGCTCAACCTCGGCTCCATCATCGAGACGCTCAACCACCACGGCGCCACCACGATCATGGTGCAGCGCTTCGTGCCCGAGATCACGCAGGGCGACAAGCGCGTGCTGGTGATCGGCGGCAAGGTTGCCCCCTTCTGCCTGGCGCGCATCCCGCAGGGCAGCGAGATCCGCGGCAACCTCGCCGCCGGTGGCAAGGGCGTGGCACAGCCGATCTCCGAGCGCGACCGCGAGATCGCCGAGACCATCGGCCCGCTGCTGGCCGAACGCGGCCAGCTGCTGATCGGCCTGGACGTGATCGGCGACTGCCTCACCGAGATCAACGTCACCAGCCCCACCGGTTTCCAGGAGATCACGAACCAGACCGGCTTCGACGTGCCGGCGATGTTCCTCGACGCGCTGGAGGAGGCGGTCGACCGCGACCGCACGGTGGTCTGAGGCGCGGCGTCAGCGCGCCTGCCCGTCCACGAACACCTTCAGCTCCCCGGGCTGGAACGGCGTCCACTGCTCGTTCACGGTCAGCGGCGCGGTCACGACCACCGCCACCCGGTCCCGCGGCGTCGTGTGCTGCGCGAAGTCGATGCTCAGGTCCTCGTCGGCCAGCTGCGCGTGGGCGAAGGGATGCTTGCGCTCCAGGTACCAGAGGTGGGTGGAGCAGTGCGCCCACAGCGCGTCGCCGTTGGACAGCAGGAAGTTGAAGCGGCCGTGCCGGGCGATGCGCGGCACCAGCTCGCGCAGGGTGAGCGTGAGCTCCTCCACCGTGGGCGTGGCGGCGTGGGACTTGGCCATCTCCTGCAGCAGCCAGCAGAAGGCGCGCTCGCTGTCGGTGGCGCCCACCGGGCGGAAGCTGGCGTGCAGTCGCGGCGCGAAGTCCTGCAGGTCGCCGTTGTGGGCGAACACCCAGTAGCGGCCCCACAGCTCGCGCACGAAGGGATGGCAGTTCTGCAGCGCCACCTCGCCCTGGGTCGCCTTGCGGATGTGCGCGATGACGTTGCGGCTCTTGATCGGGTAGTGGCGGATCAGCTCGGCGACCGGCGAGTCGGCCGCGGGCTGGTGGTCGACGAAATGGCGCAGGCCCTTGCCCTCGAAGAAGGCGATGCCCCAGCCGTCGCCATGGTGGTCGGTGCGGCCGCCGCGCTGCGCGAAGCCGCTGAAGCTGAACGTCACGTCCGTGGGCGTGTTGCAGTTCATCCCCAGCAGCTGGCACATAAGGGAATTTTCACCGGAAAAAGTCGCAAGCGACTTTTTCCGGTGAGTCGCGAAACAGTGTGGACGGGCCCGGCAAAGCCGGATCCCCTCCACAAGGGGGACCGGCCTGCATGTTATTCCGTCCGGTCCACGTACCGCTGCGCGGTGAAACTTCGAAGGCCTGGAAGACTTTTCTTTATGGCGCCGGCGCATCGCCCAGCGGCGGTCCTTTGAGCTGCCAGGCCGAGACCATCGCGACCGCGCTGATCGCGGCCAGCATGAGGAAGGATTCGCCGAAGGCCGCCAGCCGCCCGGGGCCGGTGGGGCCGGACAGGGAGGCGCCATGCGCGGCCAGCCGCCACTCCAGCACCAGGGCGCACAGGCTCACGCCGGCGGCGCCGCCCAGCATGCGCAGGAAGTTGATGAGGCTGGCGCCCTGAGGGATCTCGGCCTTGTCCAGCGGCCGCATGGCGCCGACGTTGAGCGAGGGCAGCACGAAGCCCAGGCCGACGCGGCCCAGGATGGCCCAGGCGACCAGCAGCGCGAGCGGGTGGCGCAGGCCCACGGTGGGCATGAGCGCGAACGAGGCCGCCAGCAGCGCCAGGCCGCCGCTGACCATCAGGTGCGTGGGCAGGCGACGCGTGAGCCGGCCCGCCACGCCCATGGTGATCGCCAGCGCGAGCCCCGAGGGCAGCAGGATGGTGCCCACCAGCGAGGCGGGCAGCTGCAGCGCCACCAGCATGAACACCGGCAGCAGGTAGGTCGACCCGTACAGGGCGATGCCGTAGATGAAGGCCACCGCGCTGCCGATCGCGTACAGCCGGTGCCGGAACACCGCGGGGTCGAGCAGGGCGTCCTGACCGCGCGCCTTCGCGCGCAGCAGCCACAGCACCAGGCCGCCGAACGCGAGGACGGCGCCCAGGAGCAGGGCCAGTGCGATCCCGCCCGTGCCGCCGCGCAGCTCCAGCAGGCCGTTGAGCAACGCCAGCGTGCCCACGCATCCGAGCAGCAGGCCTCGCCAGTCCAGCGGCGCCGCATGCCGCCCGGCCGCGGCACCGCCCGGTGCGCTCGTGGGGATGTAGCGGTGCGCGAGCCAGACCGCGGCCAGGCAGAAGGGCACCACCATGAAGAAGATCGAGCGCCAGCCGAAGAGGTCCACCAGCACGCCGCCGATGCTGGGGCCCAGGGCCGGGGCCAGCACCACGCCCATGCCGAACATGCCGCTGGCGCGGCCCTGTTCGGACGGCGGGAAGGCACGCATCATGATGATCGCGGGGATGGGCTGGACGACGCCGGCGGCCAGGCCTTCGGCGACGCGGGCGGCCAGCACCAGCGGGAACGACGGCGCCAGCCCGCCGGCGATGCCGCCGGCGAGCAGCAGGAGCATCGTGCCGTCGTAGGTGCGCCGGTAGCCGAAACGCGCCAGCAGCCAGGGCGTGGTGAGCATGGAGACCGTCATGGCCACCATGAAACCCGAGGACACCCACTGCGCCCGCTCCTGGTTCAGGGCGAAGGCATGGCTCATGCCGGGGATCGCCACGTTGACCACGGTGGCGGACATCAGCGAAGCCATGGTGCCGACCATGACCGACAGCATCAGCAGCCAGCGGTAGCGCGGGCCGTGCCGCGCGCTCAGCTCGGCGACCGTGCTGGCGCCGCTCACGCGGGCCGCGCGCCGCGGGCGCAGTGCTCGCAGATGCAGGCGCGGTCGCGGGCCGCCTCGGGCACGCGCGCCAGCAGCCCGGGGCTGAAGTCCACGCGGGTGCACCAGCAGGGCGGCTGCTTCACGCCGGTCTCGCGTTCGACTTCCATGGCGCAGCGATTGGGCTGGCCGCACAGCGGGCAGGCAGCGGCGGACAGGCAGGCGGGGGCACTCACGCGGCAAGTGTACGCCGCACCCGTGCTTCAGGCCGCGACGCGCTCCTCGCCCGCAAGCCGCGCGGTGACCCGACGCGCGCCGCCGGCCGGCAGGGGCGCGGGCCGCGACAGGGCCTCGAGCGCGCGCGGCACCACGGCACCGGCCTCGACCGGTCGCAGCTGGCGCGCGCGCGCGAGCCGCTCCAGGCTGCGCCGGGTCATGCTGTGCGGCTGCCCGCCGCGGCTCACGAACATGAACAGGGTGGCGCGGGCGCTGACCCAGGTCAGGCTGGCGCGGCGCCACTGTCCATGGGACTGCAGGTCGACCCAGCAGCCCGGCTGCAGGCCGGCCACCAGCGCCTCCACGTCGCCGGCGGCCGCATCGGGCGTCGCGTCCAGCGGCGCCGGAGCGCTCGGGATGTCCTGCTCGAAGCCGGCCGCCTGCACCTCCTTCGGGGTGAGCCAGGGCATCTCCGAGGGCGCGGGCGGCTGCCGGCGTTCGGTGGACAGCAGCGCGGGGTCGAGCTGCGGCTCGCCCTCGCGGCCCAGGTTCGCGTGGCGCGAGCGCGCCCGCAGCTTGAGCACGGGACGGTGCAGCTTCTCCAACGCCTGGAAGAAGTCCGCGTGGTCCGACGGGTCCTGCCCCAGCAGCGACATGCCGCCGCGCAGCCGCTCCAGCAGGCCGGGGATGGTGGCGATCAGCCGCGCCGGGTCGCGCAGCGTCTGCTCGCTCTTGACGCTCCACAGCAGGTCGCCGATCACCGAGTTCCAGCCGCCGGGGTCGACCTGGTTGCGCGGATCGGTCAGGCGCGCGTGCGCCATCACCTGCGACCAGGGGCCGAACAGGAAATCCTGCACCACCGCCGGCGTGCCCTCGAGGTCGGAGCGCTGCGACAGGCTCCAGGCGATCCGCGCGGCCTCGGCCTCGCGGGCCTCGGCGAAATGCACCGCGTCGACCGCGACCTGGCGCCCGGGCTCCTCGGTCGCGTCCTCGCCGCTCCAGCGGTCCTCCAGCCGCTGCAGCATGCCCGCGAAGGGCGCGTCGTCGAGCATGTCCTCGCGGTCGTTGAGCGCCTGGAAGGCGGACCGCACGCCCTGGAAGAACTCGTGGAAGTCGCTGGCGAACTCGTCGTTGTAGCGGAAGCTGCGTTCGGCCACCCGCTCGACCAGCCGGCGGCCGGCATGGTCCTCCTCGGCGAAGAAGCGCGGCTGCACCAGGGCCAGGCGCGCCAGCGCCGGCTCCAGCGCCACGATGGCCTCGCGCACCGGCGCCAGCAGGCGGGGGTCCAGCGCGACCTGGTCGACCAGCTTGCGCACCACCTCCAGGCCCAGCACCTGGCCGACCTGGCGGGCCTCCTTCTTCAGGCGCACGCGGTGCAGCGCGCGCTCGCAGGCCGCGGCCCAGCGGCCCCAGGTCGTGTCGTCCAGCTCGCGCGCGGTGCCGACGGCGCGGTGCGGGCGCTCCACCGGCGACAGGGCGCGGTGCCGCTGCACGGCCTGCGCGTCGTAGGGCTCGCAGGACTCCTGCGCCGCCGCCACGGCCGCCAGCTGCGTGTCCACCTCGGCGTAGAACGCCGGCGCGAGCGGCTTCGTCGAGGGCGGCGTGCGCGAGAACAGGAAGTTCTGGAACAGCTCGTCGCCCAGGGCGTAGCCGGAGAGATCGGCCCAGGCGGCGCCGCCCAGGGGGCCGGTCGTGGAGAGCGTGGAGTCGGCGCCCGGG
>JAGWTH010000002.1 GCA_028868995.1 Burkholderiales bacterium
CGGGCGCGCCTGGGGCGCGGGGCGGACCGGCAGGGGCGGCGCCGGCTGCACCCGGGGCGCCGGCCGGACCGGCGGCGGGACTTGCGGGGCGGGGACGATCCTCGGGGGCGGTGCGGTCCGCACCGGCGGCGGCGCGGGGTGCGCCCAGCGGTACCGGTCGCGGTACCACGGCTCGTGCGGGTAGTAGGTGCCCCAGTAGTCATCGAGGATGAAGACGACGATCGCGATCCCCACCACGGGCGCGATGCCGGGGAACGGCACATAGCCCTGCTGGTAAAGGTAGCGCAGATTGCCCGCGTACACCCAGCCGCGGGCGACGTCGAAGCTGACGTCGCACCAGGAATATCCGGTCACGCACCCGTGGACCAGGACCTGCGCCTGCGGCGGGAGCACGGCGACGATGGGGTAGGCGCGGCCGGGGCCGGCGCGCAGGTTGACGCTCTTGGCGGTGATGGCGAACTGCTGCGCGCCGGCCGCCAGGGGCAGCATGCCGAGCGCGGCGGCGAGGATCAGGGGAGCTCCTAGGCGTTTCATGGCAGTCCTTCCGGTGCGTGGCACGGCCGTCGTTCGACTTTAGGGACCGGGGACCGCGCGGACTTGATGCGCGTCAACGGCGCTGCCCGGACCGCTCGTGCGCCGGGCGCCGGAAAAATGTGCGAGGATGGCCGCGACGGATGGGCAGCAGTCCGATCCCGGAGAAGGTGCCGAACGTGGAGACCTCATCTGCCAGCGAGCCGGCGGCGGCGAACGCGCCCGCGCCCGTGCGTCCGTGCCGCAACTGCGGCCAGCCGGCGCCGGGGCGTTACTGCCCCGCCTGCGGCCAGGCCACCGAGACCGCGCAGCGCGGCCTGCGCGAGCAGGCCCGTGCCGCCTACCAGGAATGGCTGGCTCCCCGCGGGCGCATCACGCTGACGCTGCGCAAGCTGCTGTTCTCGCCCGGCACGCTGACGGTCGATTACCTGGAGGGCCGGCGGGCACGCTACCTGGCCCCCTTTCGCCTCTACCTGTGGGTGAGCGTGCTGGTGCTGGCGGCCGTCCAGCTGCTGAACCTCGACTTCGTCCTGCGGGTGTGGGGCAGCCAGGGCGTCGGTGTCCTGCGGGGCGCCCAGGTGCCCGTGTCGGAAATGCAGATCCAGGCCCGCTGGACCCCGGTGGAGGTGATCGTGCGCCACGTGCCCACGCCCGGCGTGGCGCGTTTCTCCGAGCTGTCGGCCGAGGAGAAGGTGAGGTTCCTGCGGGGCCGCCGGGCCCGCTACCTGTCCTCCATGCTCCTGGTGCTGGTGCCCGCGTTCGCGGCGATGCTGGCCGCTTGCTTCCACCGCCGGCACCGGCGGTTCATGGAGCACCTGGTGTTCGCCTTCCACATCCAGGCCTTCGTCCTGCTGGCGGTGCTGGCCGAGTCGATGTTCCTGCGTGTGGTCTTCGCCAACGTGGTCACCTGGGGGATGTTCGCCTACTTCGTGGTCGCGGCCCGCCGGGTGTACGGCACCGGCTGGGCGGAGACGGTCGTGCGCGGGGCCGTGGCGATGGCGGGCTATTTCGCGCTGTTCTACCTGGCCAACCTGGGCCTGATCCTGCTGCTGATCTCCCTGTGAGGCCCGCGGCGCGCCTCAGCGCACCGGCTTCGGCTTCGACTCCAGTCCGGCGATTTCGATCAGCCCGCGCAGCACGGCCTCGGTGGCGGCGATCAGCCAGGGGTGCCGGTCCGGGCTGATGGACGTGCACTCGTGCACGATCAGGTCGCGGTACCGCGCGGCCAGGCAGAACAGGTCCCAGTCCTCTTCGCCGAAGCGCTGCGCCGGCCCGCGCGCGCCGTGCAGGCGCAGCACCTCCTGCACCAGCTCCACCGGGCCGGTGGCGCGGAACTGGCGATGCCGCATCTCCGCGGTGCTGGCGGGGCGCCCGGGCGCGTGCACGACCAGCGAGCGCGCCAGCGCCTCGACCGCCGACACCACGGTGACCAGGCGGGTGGAGCCCGGCTCGCCGTGCGCGCCGGCCAGCCGCTGCCGGATCACGCGCAGCCGCGCGGCCGGCGTGGCCGCGGCGTAGGCGCGCTGCAGTTCCTCGGGGTGCTCGAGCAAGTCCGGATGCATGCCGGAAGTGTAGGCAGCGCGCGCGGTCGGGACTGCGCATTCCGCACGGTTCGCGCGGCCGGGGCGGGTCACTGTCGCGGGGAGGTGACAAGAAGGCTGCGCGCCGCCGTACGCCATGTGCCGTACCCGCGCACCACCAACAAGATCCTGCGCGCCTTCCTGCACACCAAGGGCATCACCGATGCCGACATCATGGAGGAGTACACGCCCTTCGGCCACAGCGACTACCAGACCATCATCGCGAAGATCAAGAAGTTCGCGAGCGAGGGCAAGAAGACCGCGGTGATCTCCACCATCAACGGCGACTCCAACGTGCCCTTCTACAAGGAGCTGGGCAACGCCGGCCTGAAGGCCAAGGACGTGCCGGTGGTCGCCTTCTCCGTGGGCGAGGAGGAGCTGCGCGGCGTCGACACCAAGCCGCTGGTGGGCCACCTGGCCGCCTGGAACTACTTCATGTCCATCAAGAACCCGACCAACGCGGCGTTCATCAAGGAGTGGAGCGCCTACGCCAAGGCCCACAACGTGCCGGGCCACAAGGACAAGCCGCTGACCAACGACCCGATGGAGGCCACCTACATCGGCGTGCACATGTGGGCGCAGGCGGTCGAGAAGGCCAAGAGCACCGACGTCGACAAGGTGATCGCCGCCATGGCGGGCCAGACCTTCAAGGCGCCCTCGGGCTTCACCATCGAGATGGACCCGAAGAACCACCACCTGCACAAGCCGGTGTTCATCGGCGAGGTGAGGGCGGACGGCCAGTTCAACATCGTCTGGAAGACCCCCGGCCCGATCAAGGCCAAGCCGTGGTCTCCCTACATCGAGGGCAACGACAAGAAGAAGGACGAGCCGGACGGCAAGACGAAGATCTGACGCCCCCCGAAGCGGCCTGCGGCCGCCTCCCCCACTGGGGGGCGGCGCGGCCGCTTGGGGCGGCCCGGCGCGGCGCGCCCCCGACCCAGGTGCTTGCAGTGTGGGCAGCGTGCTGTCCACTTTCCAGGTTCCTCATGATCCGAAGACTCGTTTTCCTCCTCGCGCTGCTGGCGGCCGGTGCCGCCCACGCGCTCACCGCCGACGAAGCCAGGGCCATCGCCATCGGCGAGATGGACGACCGCATCGCGGCCCTCGACAAGGCGGTGGCCGACGCCGACGACCGCACGGCGGCCTTCATCCAGGCGCTGGCCGACGAGGTGGTGAAGACCTCCGGCGGCAAGGTGTTCGTCGTGCGCGACGGGAAGGGCACCGACCCGGTCACCGGCGGCGCGGTCACGGTGCCCGCCGACGCCGACGACGTGGTGAGCAACAACCGCATGCGCGGTGAGCTGGACACGGCGCTGTCGGCGCTGAAGCTGTTCTCCCACGACCCGAAGGTGCGCGCCGCGGCCGCCGGCGACCTGCTCAAGGAGGCCGACGAGACCAAGCTGCCCCTGATCGAGAAAGCCCTGGCGGCCGAACACGATGCCGGCATCCAGGACCAGCTGCGGCTGGCGCGCGCCGCGGTGATGCTGAACTCCGCCGACGCGGGCAAGCGCCTGCACGCGGCGCAGCTGCTGGCCGAGGCGAAGCGCCCCGCCACCCGCAACCTGCTGCTGGAGCGGCTGAAGGCCGAGACCGACCCGCAGGTCAAGGCGGCGCTGCAGGCTTCGCTCCAGCGCGTCGAGGCCTCGCTGGCCTGGGGCGAGCGCGCCGCCGCCGTGTTCTCCGGCATCAGCCTGGGCTCCATCCTGCTGCTGGTGGCGCTGGGCCTGGCCATCACCTACGGGCTGATGGGCGTGATCAACATGGCCCACGGCGAGCTGATGATGATCGGCGCCTACGCCACCTATGTCGTGCAGGGCGTCTTCCAGAAGTACCTGCCGGGCGCGTTCGACTGGTACCTGGTGGCGGCGGTGCCGGTGTCCTTCGCCGCATCGGCGGTGATGGGCGCGATCCTGGAGCGCGGCGTGATCCGCTTCCTGTACGGCCGGCCGCTGGAGACGCTGCTGGCCACCTGGGGCATCAGCCTGATGCTGATGCAGCTGGTGCGCTCGATCTTCGGCGCGCAGAACGTCGGCGTGGAGAACCCGAGCTGGATGAGCGGCGGCCTGGTGCTGGACAACCTGCAGCTGCCCTGGAACCGGATCGTCATCATCGGCTTCGCCTTCGCGGTGCTGGCGGGCATGGCGCTGCTGATCTCGCGCACGCGGCTGGGCCTGTTCGTGCGCGGCGTCACGCAGAACCGGCCGATCGCCTCCTGCATGGGCGTCAACACGGCGCGCATCGACACCTATGCCTTCGCGCTGGGCTCCGGCATCGCCGGCCTGGCCGGCTGCGCATTGAGCCAGATCGGCAACGTGGGGCCCGACCTCGGGCAGTCCTACATCGTCGACAGCTTCATGGTGGTGGTGCTGGGCGGCGTCGGCCAGCTGGCCGGCACGGTGTACGCCGCGCTGGGCCTGGGCATCCTCAACAAGTTCATCGAGGGCTGGGCCGGCGCGGTGCTGGCCAAGATCACGGTGCTGGTGCTGATCGTGGTGTTCATCCAGAAGCGGCCGCAGGGGCTGTTCGCGGTGAAGGGAAGGAGCGCCGAGGCATGAGCGGCGTACCCCCCGATACCGTCGTCCTGCCGCGGCGCCCGCCGCTGCTCACCCGGTCCGGCTGGACCGCCTTTCTCGTCGCCCTGGTCGCCGTCTGCGCCGTCGCGCCGGTGCTCAACCTCGTCGTGCCCGCGGCCAGCCCCCTGCACCTGAGCGACTTCACCGTGGCGCTGGTCGGCAAGATCATGTGCTACGCGATCTGCGCCCTGGCGATGGACCTGATCTGGGGCTACACCGGCATCCTGTCGCTGGGCCACGGGCTGTTCTTCGCGCTGGGCGGCTATGCCATGGGCATGTACCTGATGCGCCAGATCGGCCGCGACGGCAACTACCACAGCGACCTGCCGGACTTCATGGTGTTCCTGGACTGGAAGGCGCTGCCCTGGCACTGGGCGCTGTCCGGCAGCTTCGCCGCCACCCTGTTCCTCGTGGTGGCGGTGCCCGCGCTGGTGGCCTTCGTGTTCGGCTATTTCGCCTTCCGCTCGCGCATCAAGGGCGTGTACTTCTCGATCATCACGCAGGCCCTGACCTACGCGGCGATGCTGCTGTTCTTCCGCAACGAGACCGGCTTCGGCGGCAACAACGGCTTCACCGACTTCAAGCGCATCCTGGGCATCCCGATCGCCACGCCGCAGATGCGCATGGTGCTGTTCGTGCTGACGGGCCTGGCGCTGCTGGGCTTCTACCTGCTGGCCCGCTTCCTGGTCGCCAGCAAGTTCGGCCGGGTGCTGCAGGCCATCCGCGACGCGGAGTCGCGCGTCATGTTCTGCGGCTACAACCCGATCGGCTACAAGCTGGCCGTGTGGACGCTCAGCGCGGTCATGTGCGGCGTGGCCGGCGCGCTGTACGTGCCGCAGGTGGGCATCATCAACCCGACCGAGATGAGCACGGCCAGCTCGATCGAGATCGCCATCTGGGCGGCGGTCGGCGGCCGCGCCACGCTGATCGGGCCCATCGTCGGCGCCTTCCTGGTCAACGGCGCCAAGAGCTGGCTGACGGTCGCGGCGCCTGACTTCTGGCTGTATTTCCTCGGTGCGCTGTTCATCGCGGTGACGCTGTTCCTGCCCCAGGGCGTGATGGGGCTGGTGAAGAAGCTCGGGAGGAAGGCATGACCCCCGACCTGATGGACGAAGGCGCCCGGCGGGTGTCCGCCTATGCCCGGCTCGCCGCCCGCGACAAGACCGAATCCGGCGGCCGCGCCGCGGCGACGGGCCGGCCGGTGGTGCCGGGGGAGGTGGACGTCGCGCACGGCCGCATCCTGTACCTGGAGGACGTCAGCGTCAGCTTCGACGGCTTCCGCGCGATCAACAGGCTGTCGCTGGACATCGCCCCGGGCGAGCTGCGCTGCATCATCGGCCCCAATGGCGCCGGCAAGACCACCATGATGGACATCATCACCGGCAAGACCCGTCCCGACGAGGGCACGGTGTTCTTCGGCAGCACGATCGACCTGCTGCGCTACAAGGAGGCCGAGATCGCCCAGATGGGCATCGGCCGCAAGTTCCAGAAGCCCACGGTGTTCGAGCAGCTCACGGTCTACGAGAACCTGGAGCTGGCGCTGAAGACCGACAAGGGCGTGCCGGCCTCGGTGTTCTTCCGGCCCTCGTCCGGGGACAGCGACCGGCTGGCCCAGGTGCTGCGCACCATCCACCTGGCCGGCAGCGTGAACCGGCCCGCCGGCACCCTGAGCCACGGGCAGAAGCAGTGGCTGGAGATCGGCATGCTGCTGATGCAGGACCCGAAGCTGCTGCTGCTGGACGAGCCGGTGGCCGGCATGACCGACGAGGAAACCGAGCGGACGGCGGAACTGTTCCTGTCGCTGAAGGGCAGGCATTCGCTGATGGTGGTGGAGCACGACATGTCCTTCATCAAGACCATCTCCGAGAAGGTGACCGTGCTGCACGAGGGCTCGGTGCTGGCCGAGGGCAGCCTGGAGGAGGTGCAGGCGGACGAGCGGGTGATCGAGGTGTACCTTGGCCGCTGACATGCTTTCCATCCGGAACGTCCACCAGTACTACGGCGGCTCGCACATCCTGCGCGACGTGAGCCTGGAAGCAAGGCAGGGCCAGGTGACCGTGATCCTGGGCCGCAACGGCGTGGGCAAGACCACGCTGCTGAAGGCGCTGATGGGCCTGGTGACTATCAAGACCGGGACCATCGAGTTCGACGGCCGCGCCATCCAGGGGTTCACGCCCTACCAGCGCGCCCGCGCCGGCATCGGCTTCGTGCCGCAGGGCCGCGAGATCTTCGCGCGCCTGACGGTGGAGGAGAACCTGCGCATGGGCCTGGCCACCCGGCCGGGCGGCACGCCCATCCCGCCGGAGCTGTTCGAGCTGTTCCCGGTGCTGAAGCAGATGCTGCACCGGCGCGGCGGCGACCTCTCGGGCGGCCAGCAGCAGCAGCTGGCGATCGCGCGGGCGCTGGCGGCGAAGCCGAAGCTGCTGGTCCTCGACGAGCCCACCGAAGGCATCCAGCCTTCCATCATCAAGGACATCGGCCGCGTCATCCGCATGCTGGCCGACCGCGGCACCATGGCCATCCTGCTGGTGGAGCAGTACTACGACTTCGCCCGGGAGCTGGCCGACACCTACGCGGTGATGGAGCGCGGCGAGGTGGTCGCGCGCGGCCTGGGCAAGGACATGGAAGCGCAGGGCGTGCGGCAGCTGGTCGCGATCTGAGCGATCCGGCGCTGCCGCAGCTGCGCCGCCGTCAGTGGGCGGAGGCCGGCGGAACCACCGTCTCGTATTCGCGCAGCATGCCGCCGCCGGCCACGCTGCCGCTGGTGCTGCCTTCGCCCTTCACGCGGGCTTCGCAGGCGGCCTTGTCGTCGGGGCGCGTGAACACGTCGCAGCGTGCCAGCGCATTGGCCTGGTAGTCGGCGGGCGTGTCCAGTCGGCCGCGCTGCCGGGCGGCCTGCGCGTTGCGCGCCTCCTTGAGGCAGGTCTGGGTGTCTTCCGCCGTGGTCCCGAGGTGGCATGCCTGCACCTCGTTGCGGTAGCTGCCCGACGTGTCGATGCCGCTGGTGGCGGCCTGTGCCGCGGCCGCCGCCGCGGCCAGCAGGATGGTGATCCCGAACGGAAGCATGCCCGTACGGAGGGGGGTCATGGATTGGCGCTGGTTCATGAGGCTCCTTGCCGTCGTGGAGAGGCCTTCAGTCTGGTTGACGCCGGGCCATGGCTCTGCCGGAGAAGGACCGGCATGTCCGTGGCCCTGGGCCGACATTCGTGTAGGACCTGTCCGGCGCTCAGACGTTCCAGCCGCGCGGTTCCTCCGGTGCACGCTCCCAGGCCAGCGGCCGCCATGCGCGCCGCACCGCCTTCAGCAGCTGCAGGGCCGGCTCCACCAGGGGCGCCAGCACGCGCACCACGACCACCTGCGGGCCGGGCGCGGTCGCGCCGGCACTCTGCGCCAGCGGATGCGCGTCGATCACGGCGCGGGCCGCGTCCAGCAGCGCCTCGCGGCGCGGCCGCGCGAGCTCGGAGCCGCACGCGAAGAAGAGGCTGGCCAGGCAGCGGTGGCCCGCCAGGCCGAGTGGTCCGTCCATGAGGCGCGCATCGTCCGCCGCGATGCGCCCGCGTTCCAGCCAGGCTCCCGCCAGTTCCAGGTGCTGCAGCACACTGCCCTGTGCGAAGGGCTTTCCGGCCTGCGGCAGGCCCAGGGCGGCGACGTCCCATCCCAGCAGCTCGGCGCCCGGCGCGAGCTCCATGCGCAGACGGTTCTCCGCGCGGCAGCCGCTGTAGTACAGGGCCTCCAGCGGCAGCCATTCCAGGCGCGCGCCGGCCTCCACGCGGATCGTCGTGTCCTGCACCGCAGCCGGCCCCTCGCTGCGGTAGGAGCGCGAGGCGCCCGGCGTGGTCACCAGGCCGTGGCTGCCGGCGCCGGCGTGGATGGCGATGGCGAGCGTGTCGCCGCCCACCAGGCCGCCCGGCGGGTGCACCAGCACGTTGTGGCACACCGCATCGCCCTCGGGCCACAGGCTTTGCAGGATCCGCAGCGGCCCGTCGTGGACGAACCGGGCGACGCTGCGGCCGCCCTCGTGCGAGTAATCGAGCCGCAGGCTCGCGTGCCAGGCCATCCCCTTGCCTCAGGGCGCCTGCGAGCCGCGGTGCGCCCAGGCGGTGGTGTGCTTCTCGAGCGCGCTGAACAGCTCGTACATGGCCATCGCCATGACGCTGATCACCACCAGCCCGGCGAAGGCCAGCGGCATGCGCTGCTGGCTGCCGGCGGTCTGGATCAGATTGCCTATGCCGCTGTCGCCCGCCGTCATCTCCGCCAGCACGGTGCCCACGAAGGCCAGCGTGATGGCGATCTTCAGCGAGCCGTAGAAGTAGGGCATCGCGCGCGGCAGGCCCACCTTCACCAGCACGTCCCAGCGGCGCGCGCCCAGCACCCGCAGCACGTCCTCCAGCTCCGGCTCCAGCGTCGCCAGGCCCGTGGCGATGTTCACCGTGATCGGGAAGAAGGAGATGAGGAAGGCGGTGGTGATGCCGGGCCCGAGGCCGATGCCGAACCACACCACCAGGATCGGCACGATCGCCGCCTTGGGCACGGCGTTGAAGCCCACCATCAGCGGGTAGAGCGCCGCGTAGGCCGTGCGCGAGGAGCCGATCAGGAAGCCCAGCAGCACGCCCACCACGATGGCGATGCCGAAGCCCACCAGGGTGACCCAGAAGGTGCTCCAGGACGCCGCCAGCAGCGGGCCCTTGAATTCGGCCATCTGCTGCGCGATCTGCCAGGGGCCGGGGAACAGGTAGTCGGGGATGGCGAAGGCCTGCACGACCACCTGCCACAGGACCAGGATGGCCGCCAGCAGCAGCAGGGGCGCCCAGCGCTCGATGTTGCGCGACTTCACTGCGCCACCTCCGCGCCCTGCCTGCGCACCGCGCCGATGTGCCCGCGCAGTTCGTGGACGGTGTCGGTGAACTCTCGCGTGTAGGTGATCTCCAGGTCGCGCGGGCGGGGCAGGGCGATGTCGCGCTTCACCACGAAGCGGCCCGGGCTGCGGCTCATCACGTAGACCGTGTCGGCCAGGAACACCGACTCGCGCAGGTCGTGGGTGACCAGGATGACGTTGAAGCGCTGCTCCGTCCACAGGTCGCGCAGGATGCACCACAGTTCCTCGCGGGTGAAGGCGTCCAGCGCGCCGAAGGGCTCGTCCAGCAGCAGCAT
The DNA here is from genome assembly GCA_028868995.1 of Burkholderiales bacterium. GTDB lineage: Bacteria > Pseudomonadota > Gammaproteobacteria > Burkholderiales > Burkholderiaceae_C > Ramlibacter. The sequence continues at coordinate 9,836 of JAGWTH010000002.1, forward strand.
CTTGGGCTCGTGGATCAGGGCGCGGCAGATGCTGGCGCGCTGCTGCATGCCGCCCGAGAGCTGCCAGGGGAACTTGTCCTCGTAGCCCGCCAGGCCCACCTTGGCCAGCAGGGCGCGGGCGCGCTGCTCGTACTCGCGGCGTTTCTGCTTGAACTGGCCGCGGTAGGGCTCGACGATCTCCAGCGGCAGCAGCACGTTGTCCACCGTCGTGCGCCAGGGCAGGAGCGAGGGCGCCTGGAAGGCCATGCCCGAGATCTTCAGCGGCCCGGCCACCGGCTGGCCGTCGATCACGATGCGCCCGCGCGAGGGCGGCTTCAGGCCCGTGGCCAGCTTCATGAAGGTGGACTTGCCGCAGCCCGAGGGACCGACGATGGCGATGAACTCGCCCAGGCGCACCTGCAGGTCGATGGCCTCCACCGCGAACTGCCCCTCGCGCAGCAGTTCGTCGTTGTAGGCCAGCCAGACGTCGGAGAATCGGATGAAGACGTCGCCGCCCGCCGCGCCGACGTCCTTCTGCGGCTCGCTCACTTCCTCGGGGGCGGCAGCACGTTGAGTTCCGCCTTCGTCGGCAGGAAGGAGCCGTTCCACACGGCTTCGGGATTGACGCGGGTCTTGGTGCCGAAGGCATCGGACACCTGCGAGGCCATCAGCGACAGGCGCGCCGGGTTGACCTGGCCGAAGCCCTCGGCGCGCGCGTCGGGGCTGGCGATCACGTCGTCGATCGCCATCTTCAGGCGCCGGTCCTCCAGCTTCGTGTCGATGATGCCGTCACGCTGCTTGATGTACTGCACCGCGGCGTCGGGGTTGGCCATCACCTCCTTGGCGCCCTTGGCGAAGGCGACCAGGAAGGCCTTGATGGCTTCCGGGTGCTCGCGGATCATCTTCGGGCTGGCGATGATGACGTTGCCGTACAGCTTGACGCCGTACTGCGGATACATGAAGGTCACCACGTCCTGGGGCTTGACGCCGCGCGCCTCCAGGTTCAGCAGCGAGGTGAAGGAGAAGCCGGTGATCGCGTCGACCTCGCCGCGCGCCAGCATGGTCTCGCGCAGCGGCGGGTCCATCGACACCCAGGTCACGCTGGCGATGTGGTTGGCCTTCTGGAAGATCGGGAAGCCGCGGCGGCCGGCGTCGAACACCGGCGCGCCCAGCTTCTTGCCATTGAGGTCGGCCGGGGTCTTGATGCCCGACTTCTTCAGCGCCATCACGGCGGCCGGCGTGTTGTTGTAGACCATCATCACCGCGACCGGCTTGTTGGGCGCGTCGGGGTTGTTGGCGTGGAATTCCATCAGCGCCGCCAGGTCGGCGAAGCCCATGTCGTAGGCGCCGCTGGCCACGCGCTGCACGGTACCGCCGGAGCCGGTGCCGGCATCGACCTGCACGTCCAGCCCGGCCTCCTTGAAGTAGCCCTTGGCGGCGGGCAGCAGGAATAGGGCGGACGGCCCCTCGAAGCGCCAGTCCAGCTGGAACTTGATGGGGGTGGCGGCGTGCGCTGCGCTGCCGAGGCCGGCGGCAAGGGCCAGGGCGGCGGCGGTCTGGAGAAAGACCCTCTTTTGCATGAAGTAAGGCTCCGGATGGCTCGAAATGGGGACAAAGGCGGGGTAGCAAGATTGGTGCCGCAGCGCCGGCCCGCTTGCCCGCATTGTCCGCGGCGAGGCCGCGGCCGCGCTTCGGGGCTAACCCGCGCGGCGGGCGGAGGCGCCGAACCCCACCGGGCCCTCACCCGGCGCGCGCCGCCGCCGCGACCAGCGCCGTCATGTTGACCACCCGGCGCACCGTCGCCGAGGGCGTGAGCACGTGCACCGGCGCCTTCGCGCCCAGCAGCATGGGCCCCACCGTGACGCCGTGGCCGCCGGTCATCTTCAGCACGTTGAACAGGATGTTGGCCGCGTCGAGGTTGGGGCAGACCAGCAGGTTGGCCTCGCCGGTGAGCGTGCCTTCCTCCATCAGGCTCGCGCGCCGCACCTCCTCGGACAGCGCCGCGTCGCCCTGCAGCTCGCCGTCGCATTCGATGTCCGGCGCCATCCGCACGAACAGGTCGCGCGCCTGCCGCATCTTGGCGGCCGAGCCGCGGTGCGAGGAGCCGTAGTTGCTGTGCGAGAGGAACGCCACCTTCGGCGGCAGGCCGAAGCGGCGCACCTCCGCGGCCGCCATGCGGGCGATGCGCGCCAGCAGCTCGGCGTCCGGGTCCTCGTTGACGTAGGTGTCGGCGATGAACAGCGTGCGCTCGGGCAGCAGCAGCGCATTGAGCGCGGCGAAGCCTTCGCCCGGCCGGCAGCCGATCACGTCGCGCACGTGTTCCAGGTGGTGCTCGAAGCGGCCGACCAGGCCGCACAGCATGGCGTCGGCGTCGCCCAGGTGGACCGACAGCGCGCCGATCAGCGTGTTGGAGCGGCGCACCGCCGACTTCGCCGTCTCCGGCGTGATGCCCTGGCGGCCCATCATGCGGTGGTAGGTCTCCCAGTACTGGCGGAAGCGGGCGTCGCTTTCCGGGTTGACGCACTGCACGTCCTGCCCCAGCCTCATGCGCAGGCCCGCCTTGGCGATGCGCGCCTCGATCACCGCCGGCCGGCCGATCAGGATCGGCTGCGCCAGCCGCTCGTCCAGCGCCAGCTGCGCGGCGCGCAGCACGCGCTCGTCCTCGCCCTCGGCGAAGGCCACCCGCCGGGCGGCGGACTGGCGCGCCGCCTCGAACACCGGGCGCATGATCATGCCGGTCTGGTAGACGAAGCGCGCCAGGCCCTGGCGGTAGGCCTCGAAGTCGGCGATCGGCCGGGTGGCCACGCCCGACTCCGCCGCCGCCCGCGCCACGGCCGGCGCGATGCGCAGGATCAGCCGGGCGTCGAAGGGCGTGGGGATGATGTAGTCCGGCCCGAAGGACAGCTCCTTGCCGGCGTAGGCGTTGGCGACCTCCTCGCTGATGTCCGCCTTGGCCAGCTCGGCGATCTCGCGCACGCAGGCGAGCTTCATCGCCTCGGTGATCCGGGTCGCGCCGCAGTCCAGCGCACCGCGGAAGATGTAGGGGAAGCACAGGACGTTGTTCACCTGGTTCGGGTAGTCCGAGCGGCCGGTGGCGATGATGCAGTCCGGCCGCGCGGCCTTCGCGAGCTCGGGACGGATCTCGGGCTCGGGGTTGGCCAGCGCCAGGATGATGGGCCGGTCCGCCATGGTCTTCACCATCTCCGCGTCCAGCACGCCGGCGGTGGAGCAGCCGAGGAACACGTCGGCGCCCCGCACCACGTCGGCCAGCGTGCGCGCCGGTGTGTCCTGGGCGTACTTCTGCTTGGACGGATCCAGCCCGCCCGGGCGGCCCCGGTACACCACGCCCCGGGAATCCACCACGACGATGTTCTTCGGGTTCACCCCCAGGCCCACCATCAGGTCCAGGCAGGCGATGGCCGCGGCGCCGGCGCCCGAGGACACCAGCTTCACCTCGCCGATCTTCTTGCCCACCAGCTCCAGCCCGTTGAGGAGGGCCGCGCCGGAGATGATGGCGGTGCCGTGCTGGTCGTCGTGGAAGACCGGGATGTTCAGGCGCTCGCGCAGCCTGCGCTCGATGGTGAAGCACTCGGGGGCCTTGATGTCCTCGAGGTTGATGCCGCCCAGCGTGGGCTCCAGCGCCGCGACGATGTCGACCAGCCGGTCCGGGTCGCGCTCGGCCAGCTCGATGTCGAACACGTCGATGCCGGCGAATTTCTTGAACAGGCAGGCCTTGCCTTCCATCACCGGCTTGCCGGCCAGCGGGCCGATGTCGCCCAGGCCCAGCACCGCGGTGCCGTTGGTGATCACGCCGACCAGGTTGGCGCGCGACGTGTATTCGGCCGCCTTGGCGGGGTCGGCCTGGATGTCCAGGCAGGGGTAGGCGACGCCCGGCGAATAGGCCAGCGACAGGTCGCGCTGGTTGGACAGGGGCTTGGTCGGCGTGACCGAGATCTTGCCGTTGCGCGGCGTGCGGTGGTACTCGCGCGCCGCCTCGCGCAGGGCGAGTTCGGCCGGGGTGCTGGGTTCCTTCATGGCGGGCTCCTGGGTTGGCTGGCTGCCGATGCCCGGCCCACGCTACGCCCTCGGCGCCGGCAGGGGATGCGGACAAGCACGTGGTTGAAAGTCTTTCGCCCGTACGGCAATCTCTCATCCCGCGCAGTGCGGTTCTGCGCTATGGTCGAGCTTGCTCCGTCGCCTTCCACTCCACGCGCCATGTCGACACCCGAGACCTATGCCCTCACCCCGCTCGGCGAGAGCGAACTGCGCGGCGGCGCCACGCGCCTGACGACCGCGCAGATCAACGTGCTGGTGCGGCTGGACGGTGTGCTCGACCTCGACCAGCTGACCCGGGGCATGGCGGCGGCGGAGGCAGCCGCCTTCAAGACCGTACTGCGCGAATTGCTGGCACGCAAGCTGGTGCAGCCGGTGGAGCTCGACCCTTTCACCTCGGCCTGGAACGCGGAAATGGCGCAGTTCTCGCGCTCCGCGGGCAGCGAGACCGTCAGTTCCGGCATGGCGTCGCTGCAGCGCAGCGGCTTCTTCGTGGAGATCGCCCGCCAGCGCGCGGCCTCGCCGGCCCGGCGGCCCGGCGAGGCGCTGAACGTGGTGGTGGTGGAGGACGATCCCCAGCTGTCCAGTTTCACCGGCACCCTGCTCAAGCTGTCGGGCTTCGCCGTGCGCCAGGCCGGCAACCGGGAGGAGGTGGTCAACGAGATCCGCCGCCCGCCCCGGCCCGACCTGATCCTGCTGGACGTGGTGTTGCCCGATGCCGACGGCTTCGACATCCTGATGCGGGTGCGCCAGCATCCCGTGCTGAAGGACGTGCCGGTGATCATGCTGACCGGCAAGGCCACGCGCGAGGCGGTGCTCAAGGGCATCTCCCTGGGCGCCGACGGCTACCTGACCAAGCCGTTCGAGCCGCATGTGCTGCTGCGCGCCGTGCGCACGGTGATGGGCCTGCCGCAGGAGCCGCAGGGCTAGACGCGGGACGCTCGCCGCTGAGGGGGCCGCGGTCTATCCGGCCTCGCAGCCCCTGCGGGACGGCTTCACCCGGCGGTTCGCACCGTCGGCTCAGGCGACCCAGCTAGCCGCGCCCGCGCGCCGCAGGGCGAGCCAGGCCCCTGCGCAGATGCCCGCCACGGCCAGCAGCGAGCCCGACGACAGCAGCGCCAGGCCGGTGACCCCGTTGCCCAGGGAGCAGCCCAGGGCCGTGACGCCGCCGAAGCCCATGAGCACCGCGCCGGCGGCATGGGCGCCCAGCTCGCCCGGCTTGCGGAAGGACTCGATGCGGAAGTCGCCGCGCAGCTTCGCGGTGGCGAAGGCGCCGAGCAGCACGCCCAGCGCCAGCGTCACGCCGAAGGTCGCCACGGTGGCGCGGTCGGTCCAGAGGGTCAGGAGGTCCAGAGCGTGCGCCAGCGGAGCGGCGAAGGACAGGCCCTCGGGCCGCTTCGACTGCGTGCCGAGCCAGGCCGGCTCCAGCGTGTCGGGGTTCTCGGCCAGGTAGCCGAGATGGCCGGTGAGGTAGAAGGCCGCGGCGACCAGCAGGCCCACCGCGATGCCGCCGATCCAGTGGGCGGGTCGCAGCTGGGCGCGCACCCGCCAGGCGAGCGCCAGCACGCCGGCGGTGACGGCCAAGGTCACCCCCCAGCGCAGACCCTGGGGCGGCAGGGCCAGGGCGCGGCCCAGGACGGCCCCCAGGTCCTGCGAGCCCGCGAGCGTGACGGCCGAAGCGTCGAGCCATTCCGCGCGCGGCACGGCGAAGGCGCCGCGCAGGGTCATGAGCGAGGCGATGGCGACCAGCACCAGCGTGAGCAGGGCTTTCAGGTTGCCCGAGCCCGCCTTGACCAGGCAGCGCTGCGGGCAGCCGCCGGCCAGGATCATGCCGTAGCCGAACAGCAGGCCGCCCAGCAGGTAGGACAGCCAGGGGAAGCGCTCGCCCCAGCCGATGGTCCGGCTGGCGTCGAACGCGCCCATGCCTGCGAGCGCCTGCACCGCGACCGCCCCGACGGCGATGGCGAGCAGCCAGGAGACCAGCCGGCCCGGATGGCGCAACTGAACCCAGTCGGCGATGGCGCCCCGCACGCAGAAGCGGGTGGCCTGGCCGACGCTGCCCAGCACCAGGCCCAGGGCCAGGCCTCCCCAGACGACAAGACGGGTGAGCGAAGAGGGGTCGGAGGCGGGCATGGGTGGCGAGGCGGAGGGTTCGCGGTGGCGCGCGGGCGGGCCTGCGCGCGCGGGAAAACCCTGAAGTCTACCGTGGGCGGGCCGGCCGCCCTGGCGCCCGTCAGGGCGCGATGCGGTGGGCTGCCTGGTCGAGGAGGCGGTCGGTCACGGCCGCGCCGACCCACATGCCGACCAGGGCGAGCCAGGCCGTGAGCGAGAAAATCGAGCCGCCGCTCACGCCGGCGCCGACGGCGCAGCCGCCGGCCAGCATCGCGCCGAAGCCCATGGCCATCGCGCCGGCGATGTAGCGGCGCATGCTGTAGCCGTCCTTGAAGCCTTCCAGCTTCAGGTTGCGGCCCAGGAGCGCGCCGAGGAAGGAGCCGGCGAACACGCAGGGCAGCATGCCGAAATCGAAGCCGATGGATGGCGTGGGCCGGGCCAGCACCCGCATCAGCCACTCCGCCGAGGGGCCGCTGAAGGTGACGCCCTGCACCGGCACCACCTGGAAGGAGCTGGCCGCCACGCGGGCCGTGAAGGTCCAGGCGAGCGCCACGGCGATGCCGGTGCCCAGCCCGCCGATCCATTTCCACGGGTCGCGCCGGCTGCGCCACGAGTACCAGAGCGCCGCCGCCAGCCACAGCAGCCCGAAGGCCAGGCCGGCCCAGCGCGGCGCGTGGATCACGGCCAGCAGGTCGCGCGGGCCGCCGCCCTCCACCGTCCACCACCCGCTGATGGCCTCGCGCGCGGGCGCCAGGGCGCCGGCCAGCGCCGCCTGCGCCGTCACGGCGAAGATCAGCCCGGACAGCAGCGCGCGCAGGTTGCCGGTGGCCGAGAGCACCAGCAGCCGGCTGGCGCAGCCGCGCGCCAGGATCATGCCGGCGCCGAACAGCAGGCCGCCGACGATCGCGCCCGACATGCTGCCGCGCGCGGCCAGCTGGCGGGTGCCGCTGACGTCGATCGCGCCGGCCAGCACCAGGGCCTGCACGGTCACCACCGCCGCCGAGAAGGTGAGCAGCCAGACCGCCAGCTTCTCGCCGGGGTGGGCACGGGCGAACTCGATCACGGCCGATCGCAGGCAGAAACTGGAGCGCTGGGCGAAGAAGCCGAACAGCAGGCCGACGGCGGCCCCGCCGATGGACAGCACGGCGGGCTCGCCCAGGCGATCGAGGAGGAAGGACAGGTCCATGGCGTGGCTTGGGTGTGCGCTTATCTGACGGGATTCCCGGGCCGGCCGGCTTGCGCCGGATCAACAGGACGCGCCGCGGCGGACGCGCCGGCCGCCGGCCGGCGGTCCCGGGCCGGGAACTTGTCCATCCAAAAAGAAGCAAGCAATGATATTCTTGCGCAAACCTGTCAGGAGACCCCATGATCCGCGCCCGCCGCCTGCTCGCCGTCTTCGCCGCCCTCTGGCTGTGCGCCTGTGCCGCCTTCGCCGGCGACAAGGTCGTCTACCACATCGACGACTGGCAGGCCCAGGCGACCAAGGCGCTGCGCAACGCGCGCAACCAGCTGGACGTGGCGCCCGACACCAAGATCGTCGTGGTCGCCCATGCCGAGGGCGTCGACTTCCTGATGGAAGGCGCCAAGGACCCGAAGAACCCGAACATCGACTACGCCTCGCTGGTCAGCGCCCTGAAGGCGCGCGGCGTGCGCTTCGAGGTCTGCGAGATCACGCTGCGCAACCGCAACCTGCGCAAGGACCAGTTCATCATGGATGCCGACTTCACTCCCTCGGGCGTGGTGCGGATCACGCAGCTGCAGCACCAGGGCTACGCCTACATCAAGCCGTGACGCAGGCCGAAGGGGCCGGGGCCGGGGACTTGCTACCATACGCAAACAGCGAAGCAGCGGGGTCAGGCATGGCAAGGCGGCAAGCGGTGGTGCCGGAAGCGGCGGGGGTCGAGTCGGACGAGGTGTTCGAGCTCGCGGCCGAGGTCTTTCGCGTGATGTCCGCGCCCATGCGGCTGAAGATCATCAGCTGCCTGTGCAACGGCGAGAAGAACGTGAGCCAGCTGCTGGTGGAGATCGACACCACCCAGCCGAACATGTCGCAGCACCTCAACACGCTGTACCAGGCCGGGGTGATCGGCAAGCGGCGCGAGGGCGTGCAGATCTTCTACCGCATCATCAACGACCGCGTGGTGACGCTGTGCCGCGCGGTGTGCACCCAGATCGCGATCGAGTCCGACGTGAAGGGCTGAAGGCCGCCCCTTTGCGGCGCGGGGCCGCCCTTCCTATAATTCGGTACTTGCTTATTTAACGGGACTGCGATGGCGCTGCGCTGGCTGTGGAATTCCGCTTTCGTGGTGCTGGGCGCCCTCGCGCTCGGCGCGGCCGCGCAGGCGCACGACGACGGCGCCGACGAGGCGCCGCCGCCGCCCCAGGGCGAACAGGCCGCGCCGCGGCAGGTGATCCCGCAGCAGGTGTCGCACTCGGCCTGGTTCGTGCAAGGCGAGGCGGCCCTGGGCAGCCTGGCCAACCGCAACTTCATCTCCAATGCCGGCTTCGTGGTCACGCCCGCGGGCGTGGTGGTGATCGACGCGCTGGGCTCGCCGCAGCTCGCGCGCGACCTGCTGGCCGCCATCCACCGCATCACGCCGCTGCCGGTCACGCACGTCATCCTCACCCACTACCACGCGGACCACATCTACGGGCTGCAGGAGTTCAAGAAGGCCGGCGCGAAGATCATCGCCAACCGGCTCGGCCAGGAATACATCGGCTCCGAGACGGCGGCCAACCGCCTGAAGGCCTCGCGCGTCGACCTGGCGCCCTGGATCGACGAGAACACGCACATCGTGCCGGCCGACCAGTGGCTCGACGGGCCCTACGACCTGGTGGTGGGCGGCGTGCGCTTCCTGATCCGGCCGGTGGGGCCGGCCCACACGCCGGAGGACGAGGTGATCTACGTGCCGTCCGAACGCGTCCTGTTCGCCGGCGACATCGTGTTCCGCGGCCGCATCCCCTACGTCGGCCAGGCCGACAGCCGCCACTGGATCGCGGCCCTGGGCGACCTGCTGAAGATGGAGCCGCCGCCGCAGGTGCTGGTGCCGGGCCACGGCCCGCGCTCGATCACCGCGCAGGAGGACCTGAAGCTCACGCGCGACTACCTCACCTTCCTGCGCGAATCCATGCGGCAGGCGGCCGAGGACATGACGCCGTTCGAGGAGGCCTATGCGAAGACGGACTGGTCGCGCTTCGAGCACCTGCCGCTGTTCAAGGTGGCCAACCGCATGAACGCGTACAACACCTACCTGCTGATGGAGAGCCAGGCCAAATGAAGCCGCTGGCCCGCCGTGAGCTGCTGCTGGCCGCCCTCGGCGCGGCGGCCCTGGCGCCGGTGCGCGCCGCGCAGGCGCTGCTGCCCACGCCGGCCTCGCTGGCGAAGGAGCTGGCCGCCGCCCAGGGCCAGGGCCGGGCGCTGGTGGTGATGTTCAGCACGCCGGGCTGTCCCTGGTGCAAGCTGGTGCGCCAGTCCTACCTGGCGCCCCTGCGCGCCCAGGGCCAGCCGGTGGTGGAGGTCGACATGCTGGGCGCGGCCCCGCTCGCCGGCTTCGACGGCGCCGCGACCACCGGCGCGCAGCTCGCCCGCGCCCTGCACGTGGGGGTCGCGCCCACCGTGCTGTTCTTCGGCCGCGGCGGCCGGGAGCTGGCGCACCGCCTGCCGGGCGTGCCGCTGCCCGATTTCTACGGCGCCTACCTGCAGGAACGGCTGGACGCCGCGAACCAGGCCGCGGCCTGAGCCGCTCAGGCGGGCCGCGCGAGCGGCAGGTGGGCGGCGAAATGGCGGGCGAGGAAGGCCTCGCCGTGCTCCAGCATGAAGTAGCGGAAGGCCTCGGCCGCCGGCGACAGCAGCTTCGACAGGGTGTGGACCACGTTCCAGGCGCGCAGCACCGGCGCGCCCTCGACGTCCAGCACCACCAGCAGGCCCTTCTCCAGCTCCAGCTGCAGGGTGTGCAGCGACAGGAAGCTCAGGCCCATGCCGGCGATCACCGCCTGCTTGATCGTCTCGTTGCTGGACATCTCCATCACCAGGCGCGGCTCCATCCGGACCTCGGCGAAGAAAGCCTCCATCGCGGCGCGCGTGCCGGAGCCTTCCTCGCGCACGATGAAGTCGTGCGGCCGCAGCGACTCCACGGCCACGGGCAGCCCCTGGTGCGCCAGCGGATGGTCCGGCGCGGCCACGAACACGTGCGGGTGGGCGGCGAAGGGTTCGGCCCGGGTGGCCAACTCGCGCGGCGGCCGGCCCATCACGGCGATGTCGACCTCGTTGCCCTGCAGCAGGGCCACCAGCTTCTCGCGGTTGCCCTCGACCAGCCGGATCTCCACGTGCTCGTGCTCGCGCCGGAACTCCGCCAGCAGGCGCGGCAGGAAGTACTTGGCGGTGCTGACCATGCCGATGGTGAGCGTGCCGGCCTCGGCCCGCTTCAGGCGCGCCGCCGCGTCCTCGGCGTCCTTGAGCACCGACAGCAGCCGGCGCGCATAGACCAGCATGTACTCGCCCGGCGTGGTGAGCGACACCTGGCGGCCCTTGCGCTCGAACAGGGGCAGCCCGATCTGCGCCTCGAGCTCCTTCACCTGCATGGTCACCGCCGGCGGGGTGAGGTGCAGCGTCCGCGCGGCCTTGGCGAAGCTGAGCTGGCGGGCCACCTCGGTGAAAACCCGGAGCTGCCGGAACGTGGCGTTCTTCATTCAGTTTTTGCTTAATCGACAGTCAAGAATAACTGAATTTACCTTATTTAAGGACTCTCTTATCTTTCTCCCATCCCGCAAGCAAGGAGCGACAGATGGGCGAAACGCAGATCACGGACGCGAAGAAGCGCTACAGCGCGGGCGTCCTCAAGTACCGGCAGATGGGTTACTGGATGCCGGACTACCAGCCGAAGGACACGGACACCCTGTGCCTGTTCCGCATCACGCCGCAGGACGGCGTGGACCCCGAGGAAGCCGCCGCCGCCGTGGCCGGCGAATCCTCCACCGCCACCTGGACGGTGGTCTGGACCGACCGCCTGACCGCCTGCGACAGCTACCGGGCCAAGGCCTACCGGGTGGAGCCGGTGCCGAACAACCCGGGCCAGTACTTCGCCTGGGTGGCGTACGACCTGATCCTGTTCGAGGAGGGCTCGATCGCCAACATGACGGCCAGCCTGATCGGCAACGTGTTCTCGTTCAAGCCGCTGAAGGCCGCCCGCCTGGAGGACATCCGCATTCCGGTGGCCTACGTGAAGACCTTCAAGGGCCCGCCGACCGGCCTGGTGGTCGAGCGCGAGCGCCTGGACAAGTTCGGCCGCCCGCTGCTGGGCGCCACCACCAAGCCGAAGCTGGGCCTGTCCGGCCGCAACTACGGCCGGGTGATCTACGAAGGCCTCAAGGGCGGCCTGGACTTCATGAAGGACGACGAGAACATCAACTCGCAGCCCTTCATGCACTGGCGCGACCGCTTCCTCTACGTGATGGACGGCGTCAACAAGGCGCAGGCGGCCACGGGCGAGGTGAAGGGTTCGTACCTGAACATCACCGCCGGCACGATGGAAGCGATGTACGAACGCGCCGAGTTCGCCAAGGAACTGGGCTCGGTCGTGGTCATGGTGGACCTGGTGATCGGCTGGACCGCGATCCAGTCGATGGCCGAATGGTGCCGCCGCAACGACATGGTGATGCACATGCACCGCGCCGGCCACGGCACCTACACCCGCCAGAAGAACCACGGCGTGAGCTTCCGCGTGATCGCCAAGTGGCTGCGCCTGGCCGGCTGCGACCACCTGCACACCGGCACCGCGGTGGGCAAGCTGGAGGGCGATCCGCTCACCGTGCAGGGCTACTACAACGTCTGCCGCGACAGCTACACCAAGACCGACCTGCCGCGCGGCCTGTACTTCGACATGGACTGGGCCGACACCAAGAAGGTGATGCCGGTGGCCTCCGGCGGCATCCACGCCGGCCAGATGCACCAGCTGATCGACCTGTTCGGCGACGACGTGATCCTGCAGTTCGGCGGCGGCACCATCGGCCACCCGCAGGGCATCCAGGCCGGCGCCGTGGCCAACCGCGTGGCGCTGGAAGCCATGGTCAAGGCCCGCAACGAGGGCAAGGACATTCTGCAGGAAGGCCCCGAGATCCTGCGCCGCGCCGCCCAGTGGTGCGGCCCGCTGCGCGCCGCCCTCGACACCTGGGGCGACATCACCTTCAACTACCAGTCCACGGACAGCAGCGACTACGCCGTGACGCCCGCCACCGCCTGAGGAGCCCGAAGCCATGATGACCAACCCCACCGGCAAGCTCACGCAAGGCCAGTTCAGCTTCCTGCCCGAGCTGACCGACGACGAGATCAAGCTGCAGATCCAGTATGGACTGGACAAGGGCTACGCCTGGAGCGTGGAGTACACGGACGATCCGCATCCGCGCAACACCTACTGGGAAATGTTCGGCATGCCCATGTTCGACCTGCGCGACGCGGCCGGCGTGATGAGCGAGGTGAAGGACTGCCGCAAGGCCTTCCCCAACCACTACATCCGCCTGATGGCCTTCGACTCCACGCGCGGCATCGAGTCGATCGCCATGAGCTTCATCGTCAACCGGCCGAAGTCGGAGCCCGGCTTCGCGCTGGAGCGCCAGGAGATGAACGGCCGCACCGTGCGCTACACGACCCGCGCCTACTCCGCGGCGCGCCCGGAGATGGAACGCTACTGAGGCGCGCGCCATGAACCGGCCCCTGCAACTGTTCCCCGCCCCGGCGGCCGCCAAGGCGGCACCGGAGCCGCCGCCCGCGGCCAGGCCGCCGGCGCGCTCGGTCGCCGCGGTGCTGGCCGACTCGCAGGTCGAGGAGGTGCTCGCCGAGCTCGATCGCGACCTGGTGGGGCTGGCGCCGGTGAAGGCGCGCATCCGCGACATCGCCGCGCTGCTGGTGATGGACCGGCTGCGCGCCAACCTGGGCCTGGCCACGCAGCCGCCCAGCCTGCACATGAGCTTCACGGGCAACCCGGGCACGGGCAAGACCACGGTGGCCATGCGCATGGCGCAGATCCTGCACCGCCTGGGCTACGTGCGCAAAGGCCACCTGGTCGCCGTCACGCGCGACGACCTGGTGGGCCAGTACATCGGCCACACGGCGCCCAAGACCAAGGAGGTGCTGAAGAAGGCCATGGGCGGCGTGCTGTTCATCGACGAAGCCTACTACCTGTACCGCCCGGAGAACGAGCGCGACTACGGCCAGGAGGCGATCGAGATCCTGCTGCAGGTGATGGAGAACCAGCGCGACGACCTGGTGGTGATCCTCGCCGGCTACGCCGACCGCATGGAGACCTTCTTCCGCAGCAACCCGGGCATGAGCTCGCGCATCGCGCACCACCTGGACTTCCCCGACTACCAGCCCGAGGAGCTGATGGCCATCGCCGGCAAGATGCTGGCGGCCCAGAACTACCACCTGGGCGAGGGCGGCGAGGAGGCCCTCGCCCGCTACATCGGGCTGCGCATCCAGCAGCCGCACTTCGCCAACGCGCGCAGCGTGCGCAACGCGCTCGACCGCGCGCGCCTGCGCCAGGCCAGCCGCCTGTTCGCCGACCGCGAGCGCGAGCTGACCGCGGAAGACCTCACCACCATCGCGGCCGAGGACATCCTCGCCAGCCGCCTGTTCGCCGCCGCCTGAAGGAAGCCCCATGAACCAGCCCCTGCGCGCCCTCGTCTTCGACGTCGACGGCACCCTCGCCGACACCGAGCGCTTCCACCTGCAGGCCTTCAACGAGGCCTTCGCCGCCGAGGGCCTGGACTGGCGCTGGGACCCGGCGCTGTACACGCGGCTGCTGGAGGTCTCCGGCGGCGAGGAGCGCATGCTCGCCTACTGGCGCGAGGTGCGCGGCGGCACCGTCGACATCGAGGGCAACGCGATGCGCGACCTGATCGAGCGCGTCCACCTCGCCAAGACCGCCGCCTACGAGGCCATGGTCAACGAGGGCCTGGTGACGCTGCGCCCCGGCGTGCTGGCCCTGATGGACGAGGCGCTCGCCCGCGGCCTGCAGCTGGCCATCGCGACCACCACCTCGCCGGTGAACGTGGCCGCCCTGCTGCGCCGCGCGGTCGGGCCGCACTGGCGCCTGCAGTTCCCCGTGGTGTGCGACGCCTCCACCGCGCCGCGCAAGAAGCCCGACCCGCAGGTCTACCGCCAGGCGCTGGAAGGCCTCGGCCTGCCGGCGCACGCCTGCCTCGCCTTCGAGGACTCCGCCAACGGCCTGCGCTCCGCCCGCGCCGCCGGCATGGACACCGTGGTCACGCCCACGGCGTTCACCCGCCACCACGACTTCACCGGCGCGCTGCGCGTGATGCCCTCGCTGGCCGGCACCACCGTCGACGACCTGGCCGGCTGGCGCAGCGAGCAGGCCGAACCCGCCGGAGCCCTGTCATGAGCCTGCACCAGCGTCCCACCCTCACCCAGTACCTGATCGAGCAGCGCCGCCGCTTCCCGGAGGCCACCGGCGACTTCAACTCCCTGATCCTGGACGTGGCGATGGCGTGCAAGTCCATCGCGCGCGCCGTGGCGCTGGGCCGGCTGGCCGACGTGCCCGCGGCCGGCACCACCAACGTCCAGGGCGAGGAGCAGAAGCCGCTGGACGTGCTGAGCAACGAGGCCTTCCTGCGCACCACCGAATGGGGCGGGAACCTTGCCGGCATGGCCTCCGAGGAGATGGACCGGCCCTACGCCATCCCCCCGCAGCACCCGCGCGGCAAGTACCTGCTGGTGTTCGATCCCCTGGACGGATCGAGCAACCTGGACGTCAACGTCTCGGTGGGCAGCATCTTCTCGATCCTGCGGGCGCCCGAGGAGGCGATCGCCGGCGAGCTGGCCGAGCGGCACTTCCTGCAGGCGGGCGAGCGCCAGGTGGCCGCCGGCTATGCGCTGTACGGCCCGAGCACCATGCTGATCCTCACGGTCGGCAACGGCGTCGCCGGCTTCACGCTGGACCCGAACCTCGGCGAGTTCATGCTCACCCATCCCGACCTGCGCATCCCCGAGGAGACGCAGGAGTTCGCCATCAACGCCTCCAACCGCCGCTTCTGGGAGCCGCCGGTGCAGCGCTACGTGGCCGAATGCGAGACCGGCCGCGAGGGCCCGCGCGGCAAGGACTTCAACATGCGCTGGATCGCCTCGATGGTGGCGGAGGCGCACCGCATCCTGATGCGCGGCGGCGTGTTCCTCTACCCGCGCGACAACCGCCAGCCGCAGCGCCCCGGGCGCCTGCGCCTGCTGTACGAGGCCAACCCGATCGGCTTCGTGATCGAGCAGGCCGGCGGGCGCGCCAGCACCGGCCGCCGGCCCGTGCTGGGCGTGCAGCCCGAGGAGCTGCACCAGCGCATCGGCCTCGTGTTCGGCTCGCGCAGCGAGGTCGAGCGCATCGAGCGCTACCACGCCGAGCCTGGCACCCGCGACTTCGTGACGCCGCTGTTCGGCGAGCGCACCCTGTTCCGCACCGCCTGAAGCCCCTTCCCAGCCTCCGGAGACCCCCGTGTCAGAACGCCATCCCATCATCGCCATCACCGGCTCGTCGGGCGCCGGCACCACCTCGGTGACGCGCACCTTCGAGAACATCTTCCGCCGCGAGCAGGTCAACGCCGCGGTGATCGAGGGCGACAGCTTTCACCGCTACGACCGCAAGGAGATGAAGACGCGGCAGGCGCAGGCGGAGAAGCAGGGCGACCGCCACTTCAGCCACTTCGGCCCGGAGAACAACCTGTTCGCCGAGCTGGAGCAGCTGTTCCGCAGCTACGGCGAGACCGGCCAGGGCATGCGCCGCAAGTACCTGCACGACGCCGACGAGGCCGCGCCCTACAAGCAGGAGCCGGGCACCTTCACGCCCTGGGAGCCGCTGCCCGAGAAGACCGACCTGCTGTTCTACGAGGGCCTGCACGGCGCCGTGGTCACGCCCGAGGTCGACGTGGCGCGCTACCCGGACCTGCTGGTCGGCGTGGTGCCGGTGATCAACCTGGAGTGGATCCAGAAGCTGTGGCGCGACAAGTCCAAGCGCGGCTACTCCACCGAGGCGGTGACCGACACCATCCTGCGGCGCATGCCCGACTACGTGAACTACATCTGCCCGCAGTTCACCCACACCCACGTGAACTTCCAGCGCGTGCCCTGCGTGGACACCTCCAACCCGTTCATCGCGCGCGAGATCCCGGCGCCCGACGAGAGCTTCGTGGTGATCCGCTTCGCCCAGCCCAAGGGCATCGACTTCCCCTACCTGCTGAACATGATCCACGACTCGTTCATGTCGCGCGCCAACACCATCGTCGTGCCGGGCGGCAAGATGGAGCTGGCGATGCAGCTGATCTTCACGCCCTTCGTCTGGCGCATGATGGAGCGGCGCAAGCGCGCGCTGGGCGGCGCATGATGGAGCGCACCCCCGAACTGCGCAAGGGCATGGCCGACGCCCTGCGCGTGCTCACCGCCGACGCGGTGGACCGCGCCAATTCCGGCCACCCCGGCGCGCCCCTGGGCATGGCCGACATGGCCCAGGCCCTGTGGGACGGGCACCTGCGCCACAACCCGGCCAACCCGCGCTGGAGCGGCCGCGACCGCTTCGTGCTGTCGAACGGCCACGCGTCGATGCTGCTGTACGCGCTGCTGCACCTCACCGGCTACGACCTGTCGATGGAGGACCTGAAGTCCTTCCGCCGCCTTCACAGCAGGACGCCGGGCCATCCGGAGGTCGGCGTGACGCCCGGCGTCGAGACCACCACCGGGCCGCTGGGCCAGGGGCTCGCGAACGCGGTGGGCATGGCGCTGGCCGAGAAGCTGCTGGCCGCCGAATTCAACCGGGCCGAGGGCGGCGAGCGCTTCGACATCGTCGACCACTTCACCTACGTGTTCGCCGGCGACGGCTGCCTGATGGAGGGCATCAGCCACGAGGCCTGCTCGCTCGCCGGCACGCTGAGGCTGGCCAAGCTGGTCGTGCTGTACGACGACAACGGCATCTCGATCGACGGCCCGGTGCAGGGCTGGTTCAGCGACGACACGCGCAAGCGGTTCGAGGCCTATGGCTGGAATGTGGTCGCCGTCGACGGGCACGACCCGCTGCAGGTCGACGCCGCCCTGCGGCAGGCGCGCGCACAGGCCGCGACCGCCGACGGCCGGCCGACCCTGGTCTGCTGCCGCACGGAGATCGGACGAGGCGCGCCGACCAAGGCCGGCTCGCACGACGTGCACGGCTCGCCGCTGGGGGCCCAGGAAAGCCAGGCCATGCGCGCGGCGCTGGGCTGGACCGCCCCGCCGTTCCAGGTGCCGGCGCCGCTGGCCTCGGCCTGGGATGCGCGCGAGCGCGGCGCGGCGGCCGAGCGCGAGTGGCGGCTGCGCTTCGAGGCCTATCGCGCCCGCTTCCCGGCCGAGGCGGCCGAATTCGAGCGGCGCCTGGCCGGCCGGCTGCCGGAAGACTTCGCGGCGCGCGCCGCCTCGCTGCTGGAGCAGGCCGCCCGCACCGACGCCGTGGCCACGCGCAAGGCGAGCCAGCTGGCCCTCGATGCGATCGCGCCGGCGCTGCCCGAGCTGTTCGGGGGCTCGGCCGACCTGACCGCCTCGAACCTCACCAACTTCAAGGGCTGCGTGCGCGCCGGCCGCGACACCTGGGGCAACCACCTGTCCTACGGCGTGCGCGAGTTCGCGATGGCCGCGATGATGAACGGCATCGCGCTGCACGGCGGGCTCATCCCCTACGGCGGCACCTTCCTCACCTTCAGCGACTACAGCCGCAACGCGATCCGCATGGCGGCGCTGATGAAGCTGCGCGTCGTGCACGTGCTCACCCACGACTCCATCGGCCTGGGCGAGGACGGCCCGACGCACCAGGCGGTGGAACACGTGCCCTCGCTGCGGCTGATCCCGCAGCTGGATGTCTGGCGGCCCTGCGACGCGCTGGAGACGGCCGTGGCCTGGCAGAGCGCCGTGGAACGCGACGACGGTCCCTCGGCGCTGTGCCTGTCGCGGCAGAACCTGCCCCGGCTGGTGGCCGACGCGGGCCGCGCCGGCGAGGTCCGCCGCGGCGGCTACGTCCTGTCGGACCTCGAGGGCGCGCAGGCGGTGATCGTCGCCACCGGTTCCGAGGTGGCGCTGGCGCTGGCCGCGCAGGCCGAACTGGCGCTGGAGGGCATCGCCACGCGCGTGGTCTCGATGCCCTGCACCAGCCGCTTCGACCGCGAGCCGCGGGCCTGGCGCGACGCCGTGCTGCCGCCGGCGCTGCCGGCCGTGGCGGTGGAGGCGGCGCACCCGGACTTCTGGCGCAAGTACGTGGGCCGCGACGGCGCCGTCGTCGGGATCGCCTCCTTCGGCGAATCGGCCCCGGCGCAGGAGCTGTATGCGCATTTCGGGATCACGCCGCAGCGCATCGCCGACGAGGTGCGCGGCCTCGTGCACGGCTCGCGCGGGCGCGCCGCGGCGGCCGAAGCGGTGGCGGCGGCATGAGGGGCGCGATCGAACTGGTGCTGTTCGACCTGGACGGCACGCTGGTGGAGACCGCCCCGGAGATCTGCGACGCGGTCAACGACACGCTGCTGGCGCTGGACCTGCCGCCGGCGTCGCTCGCCCAGGTCACCGACTGGATCGGGCACGGCACCGGCGTGCTGCTGGAGCAGGCCCTGGCGAGCGCCAGCGGCCAGCCCCTGGCCGGCCTGCGCGAGACCAGCCTCTGGCGCGCGGCCCAGCCGCGCTTCGCCCAGGACTACGAGCGCCGCTGCGGCACGACCAGCCGGCCCTATCCCGGCGCGCGCGAGCTGCTGCGCGCGCTCGGCGAGATCGGCATCCGGCGCGCCCTGGTGACCAACAAGGAGCAGCGCTTCACGACCCCGGTGCTGCGCCGCCATGCGCTGCGCCCGCTGCTGGACCGCGTGGTGTGCGGCGACAGCCTGCCCACGCGCAAGCCGGACCCCGCGGGCGTGCTCGACTGCCTGCGCGCCTTCGGCGTGCCGCGCGAGCGCGCCGTGTTCGTGGGCGACTCCTCGATCGACGTGGCCACGGCGCGCAACGCCGGCGTGCCGGTCTGGGCGCTCACCCACGGCTACAACATGGGCGAACCCATCGCCTCGGCCCGGCCGGACCTGCTGATGGACCGGCTGGACGCGGTCCTCGACGCCGCCATCGCCTGAGCAGGCGCCCCGCCGGGCGCCGCGCCTGCCTTCCCGTTTCCCTTCCCGCCATCCTTCCAAGGAGCCTGCCATGCCTCTCGTCTCCCTGCGCCAGGTGCTGGACCACGCCGCCGAACACGGCTACGGCGTGCCCGCCTTCAACGTCAACAACCTCGAACAGATCCAGGCCATCATGGAGGCCGCGCAGGAGACCGCGAGCCCGGTGATCCTGCAGGCCTCCGCCGGCGCGCGCAAGTACGCGGGCGAGGCCTACCTGCGGCACATGGTGCTGGCCGCCATCGAGTCGCATCCCGACCTGCCGGTGGTGCTGCACCAGGACCACGGCACGAGCCCCGCGGTGTGCCAGCAGGCGATCCGCTCGGGCTTCTCCAGCGTCATGATGGACGGCTCGCTGCGCCAGGACGGCAAGACGCCCGCGAGCTACGAGTACAACGTGGAGGTCACGCGCCGGGCCTGCGAGATGGCCCACGCGATCGGAGTCTCGGTCGAGGGCGAACTCGGCTGCCTCGGCTCGCTGGAGACCGGCGAGGCGGGCGAGGAGGACGGCATCGGCGCGGCCGGGCGCCTGTCGCACGACATGCTGCTGACCGACCCGCTGCAGGCGCGCGACTTCGTGGCCGCCACCGGCGTGGACGCGCTGGCCATCGCCATCGGCACCAGCCACGGCGCCTACAAGTTCACCCGCAAGCCCACCGGCGACATCCTGGCGATCGACCGCATCGCGGCCATCCACGCACAGATCCCGGATACGCACCTGGTGATGCACGGCAGCTCCAGCGTGCCGCAGGAATGGCTGGAGATCATCCGCGCGCACGGCGGCGAGATCCGCGAGACCTACGGCGTGCCGGTGGAGGAGATCCGCCGCGGCATCGCCAGCGGGGTGCGCAAGGTGAACATAGACACCGACATCCGCCTGGCGATGATGGGCGCGATGCGCGAGGCCTTCGATGCCGACCGCAGCGAGTTCGACCCGCGCAAGGCGCTGGCGGCGGCGCGCAAGGCGGCCAAGGGAATCTGCAAGGCGCGCTTCGAGGCCTTCGGCTGCGCCGGGCAGGGCACGAAGATCCGTGCCGTCCCCCTCGAAGACATGGCCCGCCGCTACTCCTGAAGGACGACCCCGGGTTTTCCCCGGGGTTCGCGGCTGTCCCGGGCCTTTTAAATTCGTGTATCCTTATATTCGAGTTCGCCAATCCACGGAGACCCTCCCTTGAAGACCCTGCTGCTGGCGGCCGCCCTGGCCGCCGCTACCCCCGCCTTTGCCAGCATGGAGCTGGCCCAGAAGAATGCCTGCCTCGCCTGCCACGGCATCGACAAGAAGATCGTCGGCCCCGCCTACCAGGACGTCGCGAAGAAGTATGCCGGCCAGAAGGACGCAGAGGCCATGCTGGTCAAGAGCATCAAGGCCGGCGGCTCCGGCAAGTGGGGCCCCGTGCCCATGCCGCCGCAGGCCGCGCTGAGCGACGCCGACGCGCACAAGCTCGCCGTGTGGATCCTGCAGGGAGCGAAGTGATTGAACGCGCGCGCCGCCGTGGCGGGAGGTTCGGACTTCGAGCGGGCCGCCCAGGTCTTCTCGCTGCTTTCCGCCACCTCGCGCCTGCGCATCATCGGCGCGCTGTGCGAGGGTGAGATGTGCGTGGGCGAGCTGGCGACGGTGACCGGCCTGCCGCAGCCCACGGTTTCGCAGCACCTGAACCTGCTGTTCCGCGCGGGCCTGCTGGACCGGCGCCGGGAAGGCGTCCAGGTGCACTACCGCGTCGACCAGAAGATGCGCAGCTTCCTGTGCCGCGCAGTGAGCGCGCTCTTGGAGTGATGCGGCCGGCCCGGCCGACCTGATCAAGGAGTCAAAGTGACATCGCAGACCCAACCCGGGCGCCTGCTCAAGGCACCGGAGAACTTCATCGACCCCGACGGCGTGCGCCGGGTGTTCGCCGAGGCCAAGGAAGGCCGGCGCGACTTCATCCGCGGCGCCTTCGCGGCCGCGGCCGCCGGCGTGGCGGCCACGGCGGCGCGCGCGGCGGATGCGCCGGCCGACGGCGACCCGAACATCCTGAACCTGCCCGAGTACTCGCGTGCCCTGGGCCAGGGCGTGGCGCAGAACAACGGCTACGGCGTCCCCTCGAAGTACGAGGCGAACGTGCGCCGCCGCATCAGCCCCGGCCTGACGCAGACCACGCAGGCCTCGGTGGCTTTCGCGCCGCTGCAGTCGCTGTTCGGCATCGTCACGCCCAGCGGCCTGCACTTCGAGCGCCACCACCAGGGCTGGTGGGACATGGACCCGACCAAGCACCGCCTGATGATCAACGGCCTGGTGAAGACCCCGATGGTCTTCACGATGGACGACATCATGCGGCTGCCCTCGGTGTCGCGCTTCCACTTCGTCGAGTGCGGTGCCAACTCCGCCATGGAGTGGGGCAACGTCGCCGTGCCGACCGTGCAGTACACGCACGGCATGCTGTCGTGCAGCGAGTTCACCGGCGTGCCGCTGATCAAGGTGCTGGAGATGGCCGGCGCGGACACCAAGAAGGGCCGCTTCCTGCTGGCCGAGGGCGCCGACGGCTCGGGCCAGTCGCGCACGATCCCCATGGAGCTGGTCGAGTCGGGCGAGGTGCTGCTGGCCTACGGCCAGAACGGCGAGATGCTGCGCCCCGAGCAGGGCTACCCGCTGCGCCTGGTGGTGCCCGGCGTGCAGGGCGTCAGCTGGATCAAGTACCTGCGCCGCATCAAGGTGGGCGACATGCCCTTCGGCGCCAAGGACGAGACGGTCGGCTACGCCGACCTGATGCCGGACGGCCAGCACCGCCAGTACACGAGCATCCAGGAATGCAAGAGCGTGGTGACCACGCCCTCCGGCGGCCAGGTGCTGCTGGAGAAGGGCTTCCACCCGATCACCGGCCTGGCCTGGTCCGGCCGCGGCAAGATCCAGCGCGTGGACGTGTCGGTGGACGGCGGCCGCAGCTGGCGCCCCGCGCGCCTGCAGGGCCCGGTCATGAGCAAGTGCCTCACGCGCTTCAACTTCGACTGGGTGTGGGACGGCAAGCCCACCATCATCCAGAGCCGCGCGATCGACGAGACCGGCTACGTGCAGCCGACCAAGCCCCAGCTGGCGGCGGTGCGCGGCACGCGCGGCATCTACCACAACAACGCGATCCAGTCCTGGCTGGTGCAGGAAAACGGCGAGGTGAAGAATGTCCACGTTTCGTAAGTCCCTCGTGCTGATCGCGCTGGCGGCGGGAGCGTTGTCGGCGCAGGCGCAGGGCAAGGCCGAGTTCGGCGGCATCGGGCGCCCGGCTACCCCGGCGGAGGTCAAGGCCTGGAACATCGACGTGCGGCCCGACTTCCAGGGCCTGCCCAAGGGCTCCGGCTCGGTGAGCCAGGGCCAGACGATCTGGGAAGGCAAGTGCGCGAGCTGCCACGGCGTGTTCGGCGAGTCCAACGAGGTGTTCCAGCCGCTGGTGGGCGGCACCACCAAGGACGACATCAAGACCGGCCACGTCGCCGCCCTGCGCAAGAGCGACGTGGAGCGCACCACGCTCATGAAGCTCAACACCGTCTCGACGCTGTGGGACTTCATCAACCGCGCCATGCCCTGGAACGCGCCGAAGTCCCTCAAGACCGACGAGGTCTACGCGGTCACGGCCTACCTGCTGAACCTGGGCGGGATCGTGCCGGACGACTTCGTCATGAGCGACAAGAACATCGCCGAGGTGCAGCAGCGCCTGCCGAACCGCAACGGCATGACGACCAAGCATGACATGTGGCCGGGCAAGGAACTGGGCGGGACGGGCAAGCCCGACGTACAGGCGAAAGCCTGCATGAAGGACTGCCCGGTGGACGGCAAGATCGTGTCGTCCCTGCCGGACCACGCCCGCAACGCGCACGGCAATCTCGCCGAGCAGGTGCGGCTCGTGGGCGAGACGGCGGGCGCCGACACCACGAAGCCCGAAGGCAAGACCCTCGAGGAGGAGCGGGCGCTGCTGGCCGCGCCCACCAAGGTGGCGCAGGCGGCGCCGGCGGCTGCGGCTGCCGCGGGCCAGGCCCCGATGGACCTGCTGCAGAAGAACGGCTGCGTGGCCTGCCACTCGGTGACGAGCAAGCTGGTGGGACCCGCGTTCATCGACGTGGCGAAGAAGCATGCGGGCAAGGCCGAGTACCTGGCCGCGAAGATCAAGAGCGGCGGCTCGGGCGTCTGGGGCGACATCCCCATGCCGCCGCAGACGATCAGCACGGAAGACGCCGCGAAGATCGCCAACTGGCTGGCGGCGGGTGCCGCCCACTGAGGCCGGAGTCAAGGGGCATCCCTAAGGGAATGTGCCGAGCGTGCCGGCGGTGCCGGCACATTAGTATCGGCTTAACTAATTTTTTGGAGAGCAGACATGCAGAATCGACGTGAAACCCTCAAGCAGTCGCTGGCAGTCGCGGGACTGCTGGGGGCGACCGGCCTGTTCCCGCAGTACGCGCTGGCGGCCAACAAGGCGGCCTTCGACGCCAAGAGCGTCGCCGACGCGGTGAAGGCCTACGGCGCATCCGCGCCGGTGGAGAGCAAGGACGTGACGCTGACCGCGCCGGACATCGCCGAAAACGGCGCCGTGGTGCCGCTGGCCGTCTCGTCGACGCTGCCCGGCGTGAAGTCCCTGCTGATGCTGGTGGAGAAGAACCCCAGCGCGCTGTCGGCGAAGTTCGACGTGAACGATTCCGTCGAGCCTGCCTTCTCCACGCGCGTGAAGATGGGCCAGACCTCCGACGTCTACGCCGTGGCGATCACCGCCGACGGCAAGGCGTACTACGCGAAGAAGGAAGTGAAGGTCACCCTCGGCGGCTGCGGCGGCTGATCCGGCGGACCGTTACCCCTTCCCATTCCCACCCAATCAGGAGCAATTCATCATGGCAGATCCGATGCGCATTCGCGCCCAGGCCAACGGCGACAAGGCCGTGGTCCGGGTTCTCATGAGCCACGAAATGGAAACCGGTCAGCGCAAGGACGCCTCCGGCAAGGTCATCCCGGCCTGGTACATCACCGACGTGTCCGCCAGCCTCAACGGCAAGGTGGTGCTGACGGCCGAATGGGGCCCCTCCGTGTCCAAGAACCCGTTCCTGCAGTTCACGATCAAGGGCGCCAAGGCTGGCGACAAGGTCTCGATCACCTGGAAGGACACCAAGGGCGATACGCGGACCGACCAAGCGACGGTCAGCTGAGCGTCCCCCGCATCGACGAGGTACCAACAAGGAGACACGAGGGATGAAGACCATTCACGTACTGGCGGGCCTGGCGCTCGCCGGCGCCGTCGCCGGCGCCTGGGCCCAGACGAACTCCGCCGAGGCCGGCATCGAGCAGTACCGGGCCATGCTGGCCGACGGCAACCCGGCCGAGCTCACCGAGGCCAAGGGCGAGGACCTGTGGAAGCAGAAGCGCGGCCCGAAGAACGCCTCGCTGGAAACCTGTGACCTGGGCAAGGGACCCGGTGTGGTGAAGGGTGCCTTCGTGGAGCTGCCGCGGTACTTCCCCGACACGGGCAAGGTCCAGGACCTGGAGACGCGCCTGATCACCTGCATGGAGCGCATCCAGGGCTTCAACGGCGCCGAGATCATGAAGACGCCGTGGGGCAAGGGCGAGAAGGCCACCGTGGACGCCCTGGCGACCTACGTCGCCGGCCAGTCCCGCGGCATGGCGATCAAGGTCCCGCAGGACCAGCCGATGGAGCGTGAGTACTACGAGGTGGGCCGGCGCATCTTCTTCACCCGCGGCGGCACGCACGACTTCGCCTGCGCGACCTGCCACGGCCAGGACGGCAAGCGCATCCGCATGCAGGACCTGCCCAACCTGACCAAGAACCCGGGCGACAACGCCGGCTTCCCGGCTTGGCCCGCGTACCGCGTGTCCACGGGCAACGTGTGGACCATGCAGCACCGCCTGAACGACTGCTTCCGCCAGCAGCGCTTCCCCGAGCCGAACTACGGCAGCGACGCGCTCACCGCACTGTCCGTGTACCTCGGTGTGAACGCCAACGGGGCCAAGTCGACGGCGCCCGCCCTCAAGCGCTGAACGGGAGAAGTAGGATGAAGAAGACTGCATGGATCGTTTCGTCGGCCGCCGTGGTGGCGGCCGCCGTCGCCGGCTGTGCCGCGCTGCCCGCGGGCGGCAGCGGCAACCTGGACCAGGAGACGCAGCACATGCTGCTGACCGGGTTCCACGCCCACGGCATCGCCAAGATGGACCGGATCACCGACATCGACGACACGGTCAAGGCGTGCAACGCCGCCGACATCGCCGGCAAGCCGCTGGACGAGGCGACCGCCAAGCGCATCGAGGCCGAGAACCTCAAGACCATCCAATGGCCCAGCGACGGCAAGTTCCTGGGCGACTGGAAGGCAGGCGAGAAGATCGCCCAGAGCGGCCGCGGCCAGACCTGGTCCGACAAGGCGGGGGCGCCCGCCGGCGGCAACTGCTACAACTGCCACCAGATCACCAAGGAGGAAATCTCCTTCGGCACCCTGGGCCCGAGCCTGTACCACTACGGCAAGCTGCGCGGCGTCACCGACCCGAACAGTGCGGCGGCCAAGCCGGTCGTCGAGTACACCTGGGGCAAGATCTGGAATGCCAAGGCCTACAACGCCTGCTCCAACATGCCGCGTTCCGGCCACATGGGCAACCTGACCGAAGGGCAGATCCGCGACATCATGGCGCTGCTGCTCGACCCGCATTCGCCCGTCAACCAGTGACGGAGCGCGGCGGCGGCCCGCAGCGGGCCGCCGCTTTTTTTTTCGCCGCATTCATAAGCATCTACTGAATCATGAATCTCTCGAAGCGCGAATTCCTGCAGGTCCTGGGCGCCGCCTCCGTGGCCGGTATGGGCTTGGGGCGGTGGGCGTACGCCGATGCCGCCACCGCCGCGGACGCCCTGTACGACGTCCCGCGCTTCGGCAACGTGTCCCTGCTGCACATGACGGACTGCCATGCGCAGCTCAACCCGATCTGGTTCCGCGAGCCGAACGTGAACCTCGGCGTGGGCCCCATGAACGGCAAGCTGCCGCACCTGGTGGGCGAGCAGCTGCTGAAGGCCGCGAACATCCCGGCCGGCAGCGCCGAGGCGCACGCGCTCACGTACCTGGATTTCGAGACCGCGGCGCGCCGCTATGGCAAGGTGGGCGGCTTCGCGCACCTGGCCACGCTGGTCCAGCGACTGAAGGCCTCCCGCCCGGGGGCACTGCTGCTGGACGGCGGCGACACCTGGCAGGGCTCCGCCACCTCGCTGTGGACGAAGGGCCAGGACATGGTCGACGCGGCCAAGCTGCTGGGCGTGGACATCATGACCGGCCACTGGGAGTTCACGCTGGGCATGGACCGCGTGAAGGAGATCATCGACAAGGACTTCGCGGGCAAGGTCGACTTCGTCGCCCAGAACGTGAAGACCACCGACTTCGGCGACCCGGTCTTCAAGCCCTACGTGATCCGCGAGATCAACGGCGTGCCCTGCGCCATCATCGGCCAGGCCTTCCCCTACACGCCGATCGCCAACCCGCGCTACATGGTCAAGGACTGGGAGTTCGGCATCCAGGACGAGAACATGCAGAAGATGGTCGACGAGGCCCGCGCCAAGGGCGCGAAGGTGGTCGTCGTCCTCAGCCACAACGGCATGGACGTCGACCTGAAGATGGCCAGCCGCGTCTCCGGCATCGACGCCATCCTGGGCGGTCACACGCACGACGGCATGCCGGTCGCCTCCATCATCGCCAACAAGGGCGGCAAGACCATCGTCACCAACGCGGGCTCCAACGGCAAGTTCCTCGGGGTGATCGACTTCGACGTGAAGGACGGCAAGGTCGCGGACTTCCGCTACCGCCTGCTGCCGGTGTTCGCGAACATGCTGCCGGCCGACGCGGGCATGGACGCGCTGATCAAGAAGATCCGGGCGCCTTACGAGGCGAAGCTGTCCGAGCGCCTGGCCGTCACCGAGGGCCTGCTGTACCGCCGCGGCAACTTCAACGGCTCGGGCGACCAGCTGCTGCTGGACGCGCTGCTGGACGTGCAGGGCGCCGAGATCGCGTTCTCCCCGGGCTTCCGCTGGGGCACCACGCTGATGCCCGGCCAGGACATCACCCGCGAGTGGCTGATGGACATGACCGCGACGACCTACTCGTACGCCACGGTCACGCCCATGACCGGCCAGACCATCAAGACGGTCCTGGAAGACGTCTGCGACAACCTGTTCAACCCCGATCCCTACTACCAGCAGGGCGGCGACATGGTGCGCGTGGGCGGCCTCGAGTACACCTGCGACCCGAACGCGAAGATGGGCAACCGCATCCAGGACATGCGCCTGAACGGCAAGCCGATCGACGCCTCGCGCACCTACAAGGTCGCCGGCTGGGCCCCGGTCTCGGAAGAGGCCGCGCATGCCGGCAACAAGCCGGTGTGGGAAGTGGTGGAACAGTGGCTCAAGGCGCGCGGCGGCAAGGTCAGCCCGCGCAAGGTCAACGAGCCCAAGCTCGTCAACGTGCTGCCCAACGCCGGCTACGCGGCCGTCTGAAGGGGTTTCCCGGGGATCCTAGAATCCCCGGATGACCTCACCTGAAATGAACGCGCTGACCCACGAGGTGCTGTGGGCCGCGTTCGGCGTCGCCGTCGCCTTCGGCGCGCTGGTGCAGCGCACCGGTTTCTGCACCATGGGTGCGGTGAGCGATGCCGTGGCGATGGGCGACTTCACCCGGCTGCGCCAGTGGGCGCTGGCCGCCGCCGTCGCCACCTTCGGCTTTGCGGCCCTGTCGGCCGCGGGCATCCTGAGCGCTCCCCAGACCCTCTATGCCTCCGCCCGCTGGCAGTGGCTGTCGGCCCTCGTGGGCGGCGGCCTGTTCGGCTTCGGCATGGTGCTGTCCTCCGGCTGCGTCAGCAAGACGCTGGTGCGGGTGGGCGGCGGCAGCCTGAAGTCGCTGGTGGTGCTGCTGGTGGCCGGGTTCGCGGCCTTCGCCACCCTGCGCGGCATCACCGCGGTCTGGCGGGTGGACACGGTGGACCGGGTGGCGGTCGACTTCGGCGCGAACGCGGATCTCGCCACGCTGCTGGCGCGCGCCGGCGGGATGGCCGCGGGCACGGCGTCCTGGCTGGGCGCGGCGCTGCTGGGCGGGGCGCTGCTCGCGTTCGCGCTCGCATCGCGCGAGGCGCGCCGGCCCGGCAGCCTCGCCGCCGGTGCGGGCGTCGGCGCCCTGGTGCTGGCCATGTGGTGGGTCACGGGTTCCCTGGGCCACCTGGCCGAACACCCCGAGACCCTGGAGGAGGCCTGGCTCGCCACCAACTCGCACCGCGCCGAAGGCCTGAGCTTCGTGTCGCCCACGGCATTCGCGCTCGACTGGCTGATGTTCTTCAGCGACGCCAGCAAGAGCCTCACCGTGGGCATCGTCTCGGTCTGGGGCGTGATCGCGGGCTCGGCCGCCGTGGCGCTGGCCCGCCGGCGCTTCCGCTGGGAGGGCTTCGCGGGGACGGCCGATCTCGCCCACCACCTGGTCGGGGGGGCCTTGATGGGCGTGGGCGGTGTCACCGCCCTGGGCTGCAGCATCGGCCAGGGCGTGACCGGCCTGTCGACGCTGAGCCTCACCAGCATCGTCGCCGTCTCGGCCATGATCGCCGGCGCCGCGGCGGCCGTGCGCTACCAGATGTGGCGCCTGGAGCGCGAGGGCTGAGAACTCAGGCCACGGCCAGCCGGTCGCGCAGGATCAGCAGCAGGTCGGTCTTGGTGACGTGGCCCAGCAGCCGTCCGGCTTCGTCAAGCACCGGCAGGCGCTCGCCCGGGTGGGCGTCGAACACCGCCAGCAGGTCCCACAGCGGCATGTCCGGCGCCAGGCGCGGGTAGTCGGCCTTCAGCAGTCCGGCCGGCCAGGGGGCCTGCGGATCGTGCGGCTCCTTCAGCAGGGTCGCCATGTCGTGCATCGCGATCGCACCGCGGAAGCGCCCCCCGGCATCGACCACGTAGATGTGGCGCCAGCGGCTTTCCAGCAGCCTCGCCTCGACCAGCGCGATGCTGTCGCCCTCCTGCACGGTGGGACTGTCGGTGCGCAGCAGGTCGCGGGCGACGGCCAGCCGCGGGTCGGCGGCGGCCCGCGCCTTCTGCGAGGAGGCGTAGATCGAATCCGCGCGCAGCAGCCGCGACACGGAATACGCGAACACCGCCGCCAGCATCAGCGGTGCCACGACGCGGTAGTTCTCGGTCATCTCGAAGATCATGAGCACCGATGTCAACGGAGCATGCGTCGTGGCCGAGAGGAAGGCGCCCATGCCGATGGCCACGCCGAGCGGCACGGGCAGCGCGCCGGGGAAGGCCAGGTTCACGACCGAGGCGAACAGCGCGCCGCTCACCGCGCCCACGAACAGCGTGGGCGTGAAGATGCCGCCCACCGCGCCCGAGCCGGTGGTCGCGGCCACCGCGGCGATCTTGAGCACGAGGACCAGGAGCAGGGCCTGCCAGAGCCAGTCGCCCTGCAGCACGCTGTTGACCACGCTGAAGCCGTTGCCCCATACCTGCGGCGCCTGGATCGACAGCGCCCCGACCACCAGCCCGCCCGTCGCGAGCTTCAGCGGCAGGCTCGCGTTCCAGGCGGCGAACCCGGCCTTCGCCCGGTCCAGCAGCCCCAGGTACAGAGGCGCCCCCACCCCCGCCAGCAGGCCCAGCACGCCCCCGAGCAGGAAGGTCGGCCCGCCGGGCAGGGGGATCTCCGGCATGCGGTACAGGGGGCTCGCGCCCACCAGGGTCACCACCGTGAGGTGCGCGGCCACCGAGGTGATCAGCAGCGGCGCCAGCGTCTCGGTGGCCAGGGACTGCAGCACGATCTCGGCGATGAACAGGGCGCCGGCGATCGGCGTGCCGTAGGCCGTGGTCAGGCCCGCGGCGGCGCCGCAGGCCACCAGCAGGCGCCGCCGCGGCACCGGCAGCTGGCGCCAATCCGCGAACAGCGAGCCGGTGAGCGCGGCCAGCTGCACCATCGGGCCTTCGCGGCCGATCGCGCCGCCGCTGGCGACGCTGCAGGCCGAGGAGAGCGCGCGCAGCAGCGAGCTGCCCGCGCTCAGCTCGCCGCGCCCGAGCACCACGGCCTCCATGTAGTCGCCATGGGGCGTGTGCGGGGTGGTGCGGCGGGCGACCAGCAGCACGGCGCCGGCCAGCACCCCGCCCAGCGCCGGCGCGGCCAGGCGCTGCCACCACGCGAGCGAGCTGGCCGACTGCACCAGGCCGGAGGTGGTCCCGTACAGGAGGTACTCGGCGGTGATGAGGAAGCCGCGGAAGCCCAGGGTGGCCAGCGCGCCGGCGACGCCGATCAGCGCGGCCCAGGCCAGGGTGCGCTGCCAGTCCGAGGGCCGCAGCCGTTCGAGCAGGAAGAAGGTGGAGTCGTCGCGCTGGCTCATGGGGCTGTAGCGTAACCCGGCCGGGCAGGGGAGGACTTCCCTTGCGAACCCGTGATCTTCGATGGTACGGTCCCGCCAGGGACGGAGGCAGGCCATGCCAGACGCGGAATCGGGAACCGGGACGGGGCACGCGGATGCCGGCGCGGCGCCGGACGGGCGGCCGCTGCCTTCCTGGAACGAGGGCGCGGCCCGCGCCGCGCTGCTGCGCTTCGTCGACGCCGTCTGCCGCCCCGGCAGCCCCCACGAGCTGCCGCCGGACGAGCGCATCGCGGTGTTCGCCCACGACGGCACCCTGTGGGGCGAGTTCCCGCTGCCGGTGCACGCCCTGTTCCTCGGCGAGCGGATCGAGCAGCTGGCGCGGCAGCTGCCCGGGCTGCG
Organism: Burkholderiales bacterium; assembly: GCA_028868995.1. GTDB lineage: Bacteria > Pseudomonadota > Gammaproteobacteria > Burkholderiales > Burkholderiaceae_C > Ramlibacter. The sequence goes on from JAGWTH010000002.1 coordinate 40,866, forward strand.
CGAACGCCACCCGTTCAGCGCCTTCCTGCAGGACGACCTGCCGCGGCTGCACGGCCTGGGCTGGCGGGGCATCATGCAGCTCGCCCTGGTCGCGCACGCCGGCGTGCCGCTGGAGATCTACGCCCGCCAGGCGGGCGACTGGCTGGCGGCGGCGCGCCATGCCTGGCTCGGCCGGCCGGTGGCCGCCTGCACCTACCAGCCGCAGCTGGAGCTGATCGCGCTGCTGCGCCGGCACGCCTTCACCTGCTTCATCGTGACCGCCGGGGAATCGACCTTCGTTCGCGCCTTCGCGCCGTCGGCCTACGGCATTCCCGCGCACCAGGTGATCGGCACCTGCGTGCGCACGCAGGTGCAGCTGCAGCCCGGGATCGCGGAGCTGGTGAAGCTGGCGCAGGAGGAACGCTGGAACGAACGCGAGGACAAGGTGCGCGGCATCGCGGCGCACATCGGCCGGCGACCGGTGCTCGCCTTCGGCAACGCGGACCGCGACCTGGCCATGCTGCGCTACGTGCGCGCCGGGCCGGGACCGCGGCTGGCCCTGCTGCTGCACCACGACGACGGGGTGCGCGAGTTCGCCTACGACGCCGGCTTCGCGCTCAATCCGCTGGACGACGCGCTGGAGCGCGCGGCCGAGTTCGGCCTGCAGGTGGTCAGCATGCGCGACGACTGGGCCACGGTGTTCGCGCCGGCGGGATCGGAAGTTCGCTTGAGGTAGATCAGGAATGCGCCGGGTTCACCCATTGATCGCGGGCGCCGCCTCCCCCATGCTGTGAGCACTGGTTGCGAGGTGTCCCGCCGGGCCTGCCTGGAAGTGTCTCCATTTCGGCAGGCCCACCATGGCGTGGAGTGGCCCGCCGGTCCTTCGGGCCGGCGGGCATTTTTTCGGCGGCCTCAGGCGGCCTCGATGCGCACGCGGCCCAGGTGCTCGCGCAGCGCGCGGATGCGCGCATCCAGCTGCTCCTGCGCGCCGTGCAGCGCCTCGCGCTCGAGGCTCCGGCTCTGGCTGGCGCCCCAGTGCAGGCCCATGGCCGACAGGCCGCCGGCGATGCGGTGCGCCATGAACTTCAGGTCCTCGCGGTCGTCCTCGGCCAGCGCGCGGGCCATCGCGTCCACGGTTTCCCGATAGCCTTGCAGGAAGGCCGGGAAGGCCTGCGCCAGTTCGGGATCGACCACCAGGATCTCTTCGTCGCCGCCGCCGTCCGCCGCCGGCGCCGGGGCCTGGGACGGCGCCGGGGCCTGGCCCGCCTGCAGTTCGACCAGGGTGGCGAGCAGGCGCTCGCGGCTGGCCGGCTTGACGAGGAAGCGATCGGCGCCGGCCGCCAGGGCGCGGGCCTGCGTGGCCTCGTCGTCGTCGCCGGAGAGCATGACCACCCGGCAGCGCGGACGCCCGGAGGCGGCTTCCCGCGCGCGGATCCAGCGCAGGGTCTCCACGCCGTCGCGCTGGGGCATCTCCATGTCCAGCAGCACGAACTGCGGCCAGTGCTTGTCCATCGCCTCCGCCGCAGCCAGGCCGTTGGCCGCGGTCTCGACCCGGAAGGGCGGCGAGGGCAGCAGGCGGCGCGTCACCAGGCGGGTGAACTCGTCGTCGTCCACCACCAGCACATCGCAGGGCGGCAGGGCGGCGAGGTCCTGCGTCACCTTGTCTTCCCGTTCGGCGGCCGGCCGCGCCGCCGGCAGCTGGCCCCGCAGGGCGGGCAGCGTCAGCGTGAGCGTCGTGCCCCCGGCGCCGGTGCGCATCTGCAGCTCGCCCTTCTGCGCGCGCGCCATCAGCCGGGCCGAGTAGGTGCCCAGGCCCGTGCCGCCGCTCTTGCCCCCGGTCACGTACTTCTCGAAGAAGCGGCCGGCGATCTCCGGCGGCACCGCCCCGGGGTTGTGCACGGTGAGCGTCACCGGGTTGCCGCGTTCGATCGCCACCTCGACGCGCCGGCCGGCGCCGGCTGCCTCGATCGCGTTCTTCGCCAGGTTGGCGACGATCGAATAGCACAGGGGCTCCTCCGCGCGGACGTAGACCGGCGTGCGGTCGGAGCCCGGCTGGTGCAGCGTGACCGCGCTCGCCTCGGCGTAGGAGTGCAGGTCGAGCAGCACGCGTGTCACCACCTCGCGCAGGTCCACCGCCTGCGGATGGAACTCGTAGCTGCCCGTCTCCATCTTGAACAGCCCCAGCGACAGGTTGACCATCTCCAGCATGCGCACGCCGGCGTGCTGCAGCACGTCGACCAGCTCCCGCTGCTCCGGGTCCAGGGCGGTGTCGTCGCGCAGCAGCCGGGTGGCGCCCAGGATGGCGTTCAGGGGGGTCTTGAGGTCGTGGCGCGACATGCGTTCCACGTCCTCGCGCAGCTGCGCGTTCTCCTCCAGCGCGCGGTTGCGCTCCTCCGCGTTGAGGGCGGCGCTCAGGCGGCGCGCGATCACCACCGCGGGCGACAGCAGGAACAGGGCCAGCCCGATGGGTGCGAACTTGGTGTCGTTGCGAGGGGCGTCGATCAGCAGCAGGTCGATGCCGAAGGCCACCAGCACGGCCAGCAGCCCGGCGAGCACCACGCCGGCGTCCACCGGCGTGCGGCTCCGCGCCCGCAGCATCGCGTAGGCGAACCAGGCCACCACGGCGACCGCGACGGCCTGGCCGGGCACGGCGAGGAAGGAGTACACGCCGGGCGGCAGGAACAGCACCGCCAGCGAGCAGGTGCCGAGGATGGCGAGCACCCCCTGCACCACGCGGCGGTGGATCTCCTGCGGGAACAGTCCGCGCAGGGTGAGCACCCACAGCACCATGGCGGCGATCCACGACAGGTACTCGACCCGCATGTAGCCCCACCAGTCGATCTGCGGGGGGAACGGTCGCAGGAACAGCCACTGGCCGATCATGTCCGTGTAGACGGCCATGGCGACGCAGAACAGGCCGAAGACGAGCGGCACGCGCTCGCGGCGGCGCACCGCGTAGAAGATCAGCGCCACCAGGCCGGGCAGCAGGTAGGTCGCCAGCAGCGCGCTGGCGTCGATGATCTGGGATTCGCGCCGCAGGACCAGCGCCGCCTCGCTGCCGGCCACCAGCGGCCGCACGAAGCCGCCGGCGCGGTGGTCGAAGTTGGCCACGTGCAGGGTCAGGCGCAGCGGGCAGGCGAATTCCTGCGTGATCGGCACCCGGTTGTGGACTGTCGGCCAGGTCTGCTCCGGGGTTTCGCCCACCCGGCCCTGTTCGGCCACCAGCGTGCCGTTGATGTACAGGCGCGAGGCCGTGCGCTCCGCCAGTGCCTCCACGGCCAGCGACTGCCCGCGCGGGCAGTCCACCTGCAGCACGTAGCTGCCCCAGCCGTCCTGGCCCGCGGGCTTGCCGTCGGCGGTCAGGCCGTTCCAGTTCGACGGGACGGGGGCGAAGGCCCGGGTGGGCAGGTCGTTCCAGCCGGGGTCGACGAAGCGGTGCCAGGCGAAGCCCCATTCACCGCGCAGGGGAAGGGTCCCCCCCGGCAGCTCGGCGAGCGCCAGATGGCCCGCGCGCGCCACGGGCGCGCCCGGTGCTGCGCCGGCCGGCTCGCCCCACAGCAGGAACCACAGGGCGGCGAGGACGGCAAGGACGCTCCTCCCAGACATAGGCCCTCAGTGTATAGGGCCTTCCTGCTTCGCAGGCGTCCGCCGGCCGACCAGCCCGGCGCGCACGTGCTCCACCAGCACGTTGGGCCGGGCCTTGTTCCAGGCCATCGCGGTGGTGACCACGCGCAGGTTCTCCCGCAGCGGCCGCACCAGCACGTTGTCCGGCGCCAGCTTGCGGTAGGCCGCCGGCACCAGGGCGATGCCCTGGCCGCAGCCGACGAAGGCGACCTGCGAGGCCACCGAGCGCACCTCGTGCAGGATGCGCGGCGTGAAGCCGGCGTCCTTGCAGGCGGCGGTCAGCCCGTCGAAGTACTCGGGGCTCAGCTGGCGGTAGAACATGACGAAGTCCTCGTCGGCCAGTGCCGCCAGCCCTACGCGCGGCTTGCCGGCCAGCCGGTGCCCGCGCGGCAGGGCCACGGCCAGCCGGTCCTCCACCAGGGGCACGGTCCCGATGTCCGCGTCGCCTTCGCCGCTGAGGCGGGCGAACGCGAGGTCGATGTCGCCCGCGCGCAGCATCGGCACGGCCTCCACGCTGTCGATCTCGCGCACGGCCACGGTGATGCCCGGGTGGTGCGCGCGCAGGCGCTCCAGGATGGGCGGCAGCACGTCGACCATCGAGGCATTGATGGCGCCGATGGTGAGCACGCCGGTCTGGCCCGCCGCGGCCTCGCGCACCGCCAGTTCCAGCTGCTGCATCTGGTCGACGAACTTGCGCACCGCCGGCAGGATCGCGGCCCCGGCGGCGGTGAGGTGGGCGCCGCGGCGCGAGCGGTCGAACAGCTTGACCTTCAGCGCCGCCTCCAGCGTCTGGATCTGCTCGGTCAGGGGTGGCTGCGACATGCCCAGGCGCCGGGCGGCCCGGCCGAAGTTCTGCTCCTCGGCGACGGCCAGGAACAGCCAGAGATGGCGGACGAGGCGAAAGTTGATCATGGAACGATAGCCTGGGCGTATGGATGGCTTCCGGAGTTCGGAATTTACAGCCGGCCCGGCCTGGCCGACAGTCCGCAGCCGCGCGTTCCGCCATCCGATGCTGTACCCGACCCGCTGCCGGCTCCGGCGGCACCCCTCCCCGACCTCCCGGGCCCGGCCCGCGACGCCACGGCGCCGCCCGGCGGCTTCGCCATCACCACTCGCACAAGGAAAACCATGACCTCGTTCAACAGGAGACAGGCCCTCGCGGGCCTCATCGCCGGCCCGCTGGGGCTCGCCGGCGCGGCCGCCCAGCCCGCCTTCCCGTCCCGGCCCATCCGCCTGCTGGTGGGCTACACCGCCGGCGGCGCGGTGGACCTGATCGCCCGCTCGCTCGGGCAGCAGCTGCAGGCGAGCCTGGGCCAGGCCGTGGTGGTCGAGAACCGGCCCGGCGCCGGCACCAACGTCGCCATCCACGCCCTGACCGAGAGCCCCCCGGATGGCTACACGCTGATGCTGGCGGCCAACGCCCTGGCGGCCAACGTGTCGCTCTACCACCCGGCGCCGTACGACGTGGCCCGCGACATTACGCCCATTGCCGTGGTCGGCCGCGTGCCGGTGGTGCTGGCCGTCGCCGCGAGTTCGCCAGCGGCGACCCTCCAGCAGTTCGTCGCCTCGGCCAAGGCCAAGCCGATGGCGGTGAACTTCGCCTCGCCCGGCAACGGCTCCACGCCGCACCTGGCCATGGAGCTGTTCGAGCGCGCCGCGGGCATCCAGCTCACGCACGTGCCCTACAAGGGAGGTGCCCAGGCGATCACCGACGTGCTGGGCGGCCACGTCCAGGCCGTGGCCGTGAACGCGCTGGAGGTCCAGCCGCACGTGAAGGCCGGCAAGATGCGCGTGCTGGGCGTGATGACGCCCCAGCGCACCGCCATCTTCCCGGATGCGCCGACCGTGGCCGAGTCCGGCTTCCCCGGCTTCGAGTCCTCGGTCTGGTACATGGTGGTCGGCCCCGCCCACATGCCGGCCGCGGTGGTGACCCGGCTGCACGACGAGATCGAGAAGGCCATGGCCAGCCCCGAGGTGCGCGAGCGCCTGACCTCCGCCGGCGGCGAAATGCTGCCCGGGCCCGCGTCCGCGGCGGCGAAGCTGCTGCAGGACGAGAGCGCGCGCTACGCGAAGCTGATCCGGGAAGCCAACATCAAGGCGGACTGACGCATGGCGATGAACCCGCATTCCCTTCCCCTCACCCGCCGCCAGGCCCTGCTGGCGGGCGCCGCCGGCGCGCTGTCCCTGGGCGTCCCGGCCTTCGCCGAGACCTATCCCTCGCGCCCCATGCGCATCGTCGTGCCCTTCACGCCGGGCGGCTCCAGCGACGTGCTGGCGCGCGCCATCGGCGCCGAGCTCACCCGCTCCCTGGGCCAGCCGGTCGTGATCGACAACACGCCGGGCGCCGGCGGCTCCCTGGGCTGCGAGAAGGCCGCCAAGGCGCCGGCCGACGGCTACACGCTGCTGATGGGGCACATCGGCACGCTCGCCGTGAACCCCTCGCTGTACCCCAGGCTGGGCTACGACCCGCTGCGCAGCTTCACGCCGGTGGCCTGGGTCGCCCGCGTGCCCAACGTGCTGGTGGTGAACCCCTCGGTGCCGGCGAAGGACCTGAAGGAGCTGGTGGCGCTGGCGAAGTCGCATCCGGGCCGCATGAGCTACGGCTCCGGCGGCAACGGCAGCGCCGCGCACATCACGATGGAGTACTTCAAGATGCAGACGGGCACGTCCTTCCTGCACATCCCCTACCGCGGCACGGCGCCCTCGGTGAACGACCTGCTGGGCGGCCAGCTGCAGGTGCTGTTCACCGGCGTGACGGTGCTGCTGCCGCAGATCCAGGCCGGCCGCATGCGGCCGCTGGCGGTGTCCAGCCCGAAGCGGCTGGCCGTGCTGCCCGATGTGCCCACCGTGGCGGAGAGCGGCATCCCCGGCACCCGGGGCTTCGAGGCGGACCAGTGGTACGGCCTGGTGGCGCCCGCGGGCACGCCGGCGCAGATCGTGGCGCTGCTGAACCAGCATGTGAACCAGGCCCTCAACGCGCCCGAGGTGCGCGCGCACCTCGCCGCCGAGGGCGCGGAGCCCACGCCCGCGACGCCCCAGGCCTTCGGCGAGCTGATCGCGCGCGAGATCCCGCGCTGGGCGAAGGTGGTGAAGAACGCCGGCGTGCATTTGGGTTGACGACAGGAGGCCCGACCATGGTTCGATCCATCCTGCGTTTCGCGCTGGCGGCGCTGCTGTCCGTCGCGGCGCTGGCCGGCTGCGCCAGCGCGCCCCACGCCGCCGCGCCCGCGCAGGCGCGCGCGGCGCTCGCGCCCACAGGCACGCTGCGTGTCGCCGTCTACACGGGCAGCCCGACGTCGCTGCTGCGGCCGGCGCCGCCGGAAGAGATGCGCGGCGTGAGCGTGGACCTGGGCCGCGCGCTGGCTGCTCGCCTGGGCGTGCCGGCGTCCGTCCAGGTCTACCCGCGCCTGGCGGAAGCCCTGGCCGCGGTGACGCGCGGCGATGCGGACTTCACCGTCACCAATGCCACCGCCGTGCGCGCGAAGCTCGTCGACTTCGCGCCGCCTCTGGTGGACCTGGAACTCGGCGTGCTGGTGCCCGCGGGCTCGCGCGTGACCTCGGTCGACGCCGTGGACCAGGCGGGCATCACCGTGGGCGTGAGCCAGGGCAGCTCCTCCGAGCGGGTGCTGGGCGCGCGCTACCGCCACGCGAAGCTGCGCAGCTTCCCGACGCTGGACGCGGCCGGGGCCGCCCTGCGCGCGCACGAGATCGACGCGTACGCGACCAACAAGGGCATCCTGTTCGCGCTGGCCGAGCACGTGCCCGGCGCGCGCGTGCTCGATGGACGCTGGGGCGCGGAGCACCTCGCGCCGGCGATCCCCAAGGGCCGCGAGGCGGGGCTGGCCTACCTGCGCACCTTCACCGGCGAGGTGAAGCGGGACGGCGAGCTGGAGCGCGCTGTCGCGCGCGCGGGACTGCGCGGGACGGCGGCGCCGGAGCAGTGAGGCGGGCTGTCCCGGTCCGGTCCGGCACCAGGGACGGCGCCTGCCTTCACCCCAACCCTCTCCCAGAGGGAGAAGCTGGCTGCAACGGTGCGGACTTCTAGGCCAGCCCCAGCGCCTTCAGCCGCCGGTACAGGGTGCGCTCGCTCCAGCCCAGGGCCGCGGCCAGCTCGCGGCGGGTGCCGCCGAAACCCGTGACCATCTGCCGCAGCCGCTCCTCCTCGCCGGTGCTCGCGGCTGCACCGGCGTCGGCGGCGCGGGCAGGCTGCGCGTGCGGCGGCTGCAGCACCTGCGGCGGCAGGTGTTCGCGCCGCACGATGCCGTCGTCGGCGAACAGCCGCGCGCGCTCCAGCACGTTGCGCAGTTCGCGGATGTTGCCCGGCCAGTCGTAGGCCTGCAGCGCCGCCAGCGCCGCCGCGTCCACGGTGAAGCGGCGCGCCGCGTCGCCGCGCTGCAGGAACGAGTCGACCAGCATGGGGATGTCCTCGCGCCGCTCGCGCAGCGGCGGCAGCGCGATGGGGAAGGCGCTCAGGCGGTAGTACAGGTCCTGGCGGAAGCTGCCCTGGGCCACCATGTCCAGCAGGGGCTTGTGGGTGGCGGCCACCAGGCGGAAATCGGCCTGGTGCGTCTCCACGCCGCCCACGCGCCGGAAGGTGCCCGACTCGATCAGCCGCAGCAGCTTGACCTGCATGGCCAGCGGCACGTCGCCCAGCTCGTCGAGGAACAGCGTGCCGCCGGCGGCGGTCTCCACCAGGCCGCGCTTGCTGGCGTGCGCGCCGGTGAAGGCGCCCTTCTCGTAGCCGAACAGCTCGCTCTCGAACAGGCTCTCGGTGAGGCCCGAGCAGTCGAGGACCACGAAGGGGCCGCGGGCGCGCGGGCTGGCCTCGTGCACGGCCCGAGCGAACAGCTCCTTGCCCGTGCCCGACTCGCCCAGCAGCAGCACCGGCAGCATCGAGGGCGCCACCCGTTGCACCGCCGACAGCGCCGCGTTGAAGGCGGCCGAGCGGCCCACCAGCCCGTCCTGGCTCGGGCGCGCGCGGACGCTGCGCACAGTGGCCAGCCGCTCGACGAAGGCCACGACCCGGCGCCCGGTGTCGATGATGGGGCGCAGCTCCACGTCCACGTGCTCCGGCCCGCGCGGCGTGTGGTGGATGTGCAGCACCCGGTCGGGCCCCTTGAGCTCCCGGGCCCGCTGCATCGGGCAGTGCTCGCCGGCCTGGTCGCAGGGGCGGTCGTAGCCGTGCGAGATGCGGTAGCACTTCTGCCCCACGTACGGCCGGTCCACCGCGCCGAACTGGCGCCGGTAGGCGGTGTTGGCGGCCAGGATGTTGTAGTCGGGGTCGAGCACGATCATGGGCTGGGCGTCGTGCTCGAGGTAGGAGACCAGCGCCTGGACCTGCGCCGAGGCGGGCAGGGGCGGGTCGGCGGCGGGACGGGTCATGGGCGAGGGCGGTCCGGTCTGCCAGGATGGCAGCGCATTCTGCCACCTGGCTGCCAGGGACAGGCGCGAGCGTCCGCCGCGACCGCCTGCGGCCCGGATTTTTCATTGAAAATCAGGGGCTTGCAGCCGCCGCCGGGCGGCAGCAGGGCTGGCATGGCTCTTGATCCGCCATGGCATTCCCTTTCCTTCGCGACCAGGAGTTACCGATGGAGACGAGCCGCCTGCAGGTCGAGGCCTTCTTCGATCCCGCCACCTGGACCCTGAGCTACATCGTGCTGGATGCGGCGACGCGCCGCTGCGCGATCGTCGACAGCGTCCTCGACTACGACCCCAAGTCCGGCCGCACCCGCCACGACAGCGCGGGCAAGCTCGTGGCGCGCGTGCGCGAGCTGGGCGCGCAGGTGGAATGGATCCTGGAGACCCATGTCCACGCCGACCACCTCACCGCCGCCCCCTTCCTCAAGGAGCAGTTGGGCGGCCAGGTGGGCATCGGCAACCGGATCACGGCGGTGCAGGAGGTGTTCGGCGACCTGTTCAACGCCGGCCCCGGCTTCGCGCGCGACGGCCGCCAGTTCGACCGCCTGTTCGCCGACGGCGACACCTTCGCCATCGGCGGGCTGCGGGTGCGCGCGATGCATACGCCGGGCCACACGCCGGCCTGCGTGACCTACGTGGTGACCGACGGCACCGAGACCGCGGCCTTCGTGGGCGACACGCTGTTCATGCCGGACTACGGCACGGCGCGCTGCGACTTCCCCGGCGGCGACGCCCGCACGCTGTACCGCTCCATCAACAAGCTGCTGGCGCTGCCGCCCGAGACGCGCCTGTACATGTGCCACGACTACCTGCCGGGCGGCCGGCCGATGCAGTACGTGAGCACGGTGGCCGACCAGCGCGCGCACAACGTCCACGTGCGCGACGGCATCAGCGAGGAGGCGTTCGTGACCATGCGCACCGCGCGCGACCGCACGCTGGACATGCCGGTGCTGATCCTGCCCTCGGTGCAGGTGAACATGCGCGCCGGCCACCTGCCCGAGCCGGAGGCCAACGGCACGCGCTACCTGAAGATCCCGGTGGACAGGGTCTGAGGGAAGGCGCCGACCGCTCAGCGCAGCAGCACGAGCAGGGCGGCGCCGGCCACGCCGGCCGCGCACGACGCGGGTGAGAACAGCCAGCGCCACACAGGCGCCCGCGGCACGAAGCCGAGGCCGGCGACGAAGCCCGCGCTCATCGCCCAGAACAGCAGCATCGCCAGGCCGTGGTCGGCCCCACCGCGGCCGTCGGAGAACAGCGGCGGGTAGGCCGTGCCGGCCAGCATGATGGCCAGGGCCGTCAGCAGGCAGGGCCAGTGCAGCCGCGTGGCCGGTTCCTGCTGCGGCCGCGGCGCGCTCAAGGCTGCCGCTCCTCCTCGTGCGACAGCGCGCGCGCCTCCGCGTTCTCGCCCCACATCGCGTTCAGCACCGCCAGCAGGACGGCGAACCCGACCCCCAGCACCCAGGCGAAGTACCACATCGCGCTTTCCTTTCAGTAGGCCGTGTGTTCGTTGGCGCGGATCTGTTCCACCGTGACCTTGCCGCGCATCACGCGGTAGGCCCAGCTGGTGTAGAAGACGATCAGCGGCATGAAGATGACGGTGGCCCAGAACATCAGGCCCAGCGTCAGGTGGCTGGAGACGCTGTCCCACACCGTGAGGCTGGCGTCGGGCGCCGAGGACGAGGGCATCACGAAGGGGAACATCGCGCCGCCGGCGGTGCCGATGACGCCGACGATCGCCAGCGCGGAGCAGACGAAGGCCAGCAAGGTGCGGCGCAGCCGCGCCATCAGCGCGGCCAGCAGCGCGCCGGCGATGCCCAGCGCGGGCAGCAGCCACAGCGCGGGCGCCGCGGCGTAGTTGGCCCACCAGGCGCCGGCGCTGCGCACCACGTGCTTGGCCAGCGGGTCGGGCAGGGCCGCCGGGTCGACCGGCGTGGCCAGCGCGTAGCCCTGGATGCCGCCGAAGCGCAGCCAGAGACCCGCCACCACGAAGGCGGCGACCATCACCAGCGCCGCACCGGTGGCCGCGCGCACCGCACGCTGCTGGATCGCGCCCTCGGTGCGGTGCGCCAGGTAGGTCGCCCCGTGCAGCGTGATCATCGCGCTGCTCACCACGCCGGCCACCAGCGCGAACGGGTTGAGCAGCTGCCAGAAGCTGCCCGTGTAGGTCGACACCAGCAGGTCGTCGAACTGGAAGGGCACGCCCTGCAGCAGGTTGCCGAAGGCCACGCCGAAGATCAGCGGCGGCACCGCCCCGCCCACGAACAGGCCCCAGTCCCAGGTGCGGCGCCAGCGCGCATCGTGGATCTTGCTGCGGTAGTCGAAGCCGACCGGCCGGAAGAACAGCGCCCAGAGCACCGCCAGCATCGCCCAGTAGAAGCCGCTGAAGGCGGTGGCGTAGACCACCGGCCAGGCGGCGAAGATGGCGCCGCCGCCGGTGATGAACCACACCTGGTTGCCGTCCCAGTGCGGGCCGACGGTGTTGATCACCACGCGCCGCTCGGTGTCGTCGCGGCCCACGAAGGGCAGCAGCGTGCCCACGCCCATGTCGTGGCCGTCCATGATGGCGAAGCCCACCAGCAGCACGCCGACGAGCAGCCACCAGATGATCTTGAGGGTAGCGTAGTCCAGCATCTCGTCCTCCTCAGGCGGCCAGCGCGGCGTGCGCGGGTTCGTGGCTGTAGCGGCCGGTGCCCAGGCTGCCCGGGCCCTGGCGGGCGAACTTCACCATCAAATACATCTCCACCACCAGCAGCACCGTGTAGAAGCCGACGAAGCCGGCGAGCGACCCGTAGAGGCTGGCCTCCGACAGCGTGGACACGCTCAGGTGCGTGGGCAGCACGCCGTAGATGGTCCAGGGCTGGCGGCCGTACTCGGCGACGAACCAGCCCAGCTCGCAGGCGATCCAGGGCGCCGGCAGCATCCACAGCGCCCAGCGCAGCAGCCACGGTTTCGCCTTGCAGTTGGTCTTCAGGGTGGACCAGAAGGCCAGGCCGAACAGCAGCAGCATCGCGAAGCCCAGGCCCACCATGATGCGGAAGGTCCAGAACATCGGCACCACCGGCGGCACCGTGTCGTCCACGGCCTTCTGGATCATCTCGGGCGTGGCCTGGCGCACGTCGGCGACGTACTTCTTCAGCAGCAGGCCGAAGCCGAGGTCGGACTGCGTGGCCTCCAGGATGCGTTTCGCCTCGGCGTCGTTGCGGTCCTTGCGCAGGCGCTCCAGCGCCGCCACCGCCTCCACGCCGCGCTGGATGTGCTCGCGGTTGCGCTCCTTGATCTCGTGGATGCCGGGGATCTGCTTGGTGACCGAGCGGGTGCCGATCAGGCCCATGAGCCAGGGGATCTGGATCTCCCAGTTGTTGCGGCCGTGGGCCTGGTCGATGCTCGCGATCAGCTTCAGGCCGGCCGGGGCCGGCTCGGTCTCCCACATGGCCTCCAGCGCCGCCATCTTGGTCTGCTGCGCCTCGCCCACGGTGTAGCCGGATTCGTCGCCCAGCACGATCACGCTGGCCACGCTGGCCAGGCCGAAGGCCGCCGCGACGCGGAAGCTGCGCCGGGCGAATTCGACGTCGCGGCCCTTGAGCAGGTACCAGCTGGAGATGGCCAGCACGAACATCGACCCGGTGACGTAGCCGGCCGACACCGTGTGCACGAACTTGGCCTGCGCATCGGGGTTGAAGACGATGGCCCAGAAGTTGGTCATCTCCATGCGCATCGTCTGCCAGTTGAACTCGGCGCCCACCGGGTTCTGCATCCAGCCGTTGGCCACCAGGATCCACAGCGCGCTCAGGTTGGTGCCGATCGCCATCAGCAGCGTCACCAGCAGGTGCTGCGGCCGCGACAGGCGGTCCCAGCCGAAGAAGAACAGGCCGATGAAGGTGCTCTCCAGGAAGAAGGCCATCAGGCCCTCGATCGCCAGCGGCGCGCCGAAGATGTCGCCGACGTAGTGCGAGTAGTAGGCCCAGTTGGTGCCGAACTGGAACTCCAGCGTGATGCCGGTGGTCACGCCCAGCGCGAAGTTGATGCCGAACAGCTTGCCCCAGAAGCGTGTCATGTCCTTCCAGACCACCTGGCCGGTCATGACGTACACGCTCTCCATGATCACCAGCAGCCAGACCATGCCCAGCGTGAGCGGCACGAACAGGAAGTGGTACAGCGCCGTGGCGGCGAACTGCAGCCGCGAGAGGTCGACGAGGTGTTCCGAAATCATCGTTGTTGTCCTTCGGAGTCGGCTGCCTGGCCCGCGCCCAGGTGGTCGGTGACGGTCTGGGCATCCACCGGCGGCTGGGCGCCGCGCACGAACGCGGCCCACAGTGCGGCGAGCAACAGCAGCTTGATGGCGACGGCGGCGGCGAGGTGGCGCAGCAGCCGGCGATCGGCGGGGATCATGGGCTCGTTCTTACAAGACCTGTGCCCATGCAGGCAACAAGGAAAATCAAGCACTTGCGAGCGCCCGGCGCTGCCATGGCAGACTGCCAGTGCCAGCTTGGCAGCGCCTGGCAGACACCGGTCGAGGGCAGGCGACTAGACTGCCGGAACCCCGCACGCGGGCCATCAGAAGGAGGCGACGGCCATGCTCACCCGCCAGTTCACCAGCGGCCGCATCCGCAAGGCGGAGTACGACCCCGCCACCCGCCAGCTGGACCTGCACTGGGACCAGGGCAACGTGCTCGCGTACAAGCAGGTCCCCGAGGAGGTGTTCCGGCGCCTGTGCGCCGCCCCGAACCCCACGACCTACTGGGAAGACCGCATCGCCGAGGAATACCCGAAGGGCACGCCGCGCTCTTCCGGCAAGCCTGCCGGCGGGCCGACGCTGAAGGACCTGTTCGGCGACGGCGGCTGAGGCACGAGCGGCCGCGTCTAGAGCGCACGAGAAAAAGCCGCCGGCTTCGCGGGCCGGCGGCTTGCGGGGAAGCGAGGCCCGCGCCTACTTGTAGCGATAGACCATCGACTTGTTGCTGCCGTCCAGCATGCGGTAGTTCAGCAGGAAGGCGCGCGTGCTGGTCGTCGTGAAGGCCGGCACCGTCTGGTTGTCCAGCGTCACCGACGTGGCGCCGCGCGGCACGCCCTTCTGCGGGCCGTAGCTGCCGGACGCCGTGTTCACCATCGACGTGGCGCCGCCGATCTGCTGCGCGGCGATGTTCTGCGTCCAGTCGATGGTCAGGGCGGCCTGGCTGCCGGCGAGGCTGCCGGCCGGGTCGAGCGCCGCGAGCAGCTGCGATCCGGCCGTGTTCCAGGGCAGGCCGGCGCCTTGCGTGGCGCGCACGAAGTCGGACAGCAGGGTCTTCTTCACCGTGAGGTCCGCCGTGCCCGTGTTCGTGCCGTAGAACAGCTCGATCTGGTACTGGGCCGGACGCACGAACTGCGTCGCGTCGAAGCCGTCGCCCGCCTGGGCCCAGGAGAAGCCGGTCGGGTTGGTCGCCAGCGTGGTCGCCGCCGTGCCGGTCAGCCCCGCGGTCTGTTCCAGCCAGACGATCGGGCAGTTGGTGGTGGTGCCGTTGCCGCAGGCGCTGCCGGTGGTGAGGCTGCCGGTCTTGTTCCACAGGTCCATCCAGGTCTGGGAGGCGTTGCTGGAGACCGTGTAGGTGATGCCGCCCGCGGGCAGGCCGGGACCGGTGACGCGCGCGAGCTGGAGGCTGTTGCCGCCCTGGACGCTGCCGGGGCCGATCGGGTTGATCAGGAACTGCACGCCGGCCTGGAAGGCGCTGGCGGGGTTGGCGCCGGACTTCAGCTGCTCGCTGCGCCGGATCACCATCTTGACGTTCGTGTCCACCGCCTGCTGGTTGCCGGTGAGCCACCAGTCGGTGGCCCGGGAGGCGGTCGACGTGCCGGGGATGCGCGCTGCCATCGTGATGGCGTTGCCGGGATTGCCGTTCACGTCCACGAAGCGGAAGTTGAGGATCGCGCGGTCGAGCGAGGCGAAGGAGCCGGGCGTGGCGCTGGTGGAGCCAGGGTAGTAGGCCATCACCTCGGGCACGCTGAAGCTCGCGCCGGTCATGCTGTCGCTGGTGAGCCAGTTGTAGAAGAACTGGCCGGCGTCGTAGCCGTTGTGGAGGAAGTCCATGCCGGCGCCGTTGGTGGACTGCGCGACGATGTCCTGGCATTCCGGCGCGACGGCGGTCACGGTCGGGCCGCCCTGCTGGCTGGTGAGCGAAGTGTCCGTCGCCAGGGCGCGGGTGGACGTCGGCAGCGCGAAGCAGTTCTTCAGCGCCAGCGCCGCCAGCTGCGTGCCCTCGGACAAGGTGGCCAGCGGCGCGGTCGGCGCGGCCAGCGTCGAGCCCGAGCCGGAGGCCGTGGCCAGCAGCACCGGTGTCGGGTTGTCCACGGTGGTGATGGCCGGCTGGCCGGTGGCCGGGTCGGCGATCACCTTCACCACGTCGAGCACCAGGTCCGCGGTGTTGCCCGCGGCGTCGGGCGTCCCTGCGGTGATGGAGGTGGTGAAGGGGTCGTAGCCGGCCGGAACGCCGATGGCGCCGAGCACCGGCTGCAGCTGCGCCACGACGTTGCTGGTGACCGCGGCGAGCTGCGTCGCGTCGACCGTGCGGCTGTTGACGACGGCCAGGGCGTCGGCCGGCGACACCAGCTGGGCGACGATCGCGGTGGTGAGCGGCGTCACGTTCAGCGTGAGCGCCGATCCGGCCGGCGGGGTGGTGGTGGACACGCTCACCAGCGGCGGCTTGTCGCCGGTGGGATCGGTCACCACGATGAAGAAAGGCGCGGTCTCGCCCGCCTTGAGCGTGCAGCTGTAGCTGCCCAGCGCGCTGGTGGTGACGGAGGTTTCGACGCAGGGCGAGTTGCCCGCGGCGTTGGTGATGGTGACCGGGGAGTTGGCCAGGGCCGCGCCGGTGGCTGCCGTGCCGGTGAGCTGCGCCACGGCCGACGCGGCGGGGGGCGTGCTGGTGGTCGGCGTGGTCGCCGTGCCGCTGGAGCCGCCTCCGCCGCATCCGCCCAGCACCACCGAGAGGCCGGCGCACAGTGCCAGCAGGGACTTCGATGCACTCCTCATGCTTACTCCTTCTTCGAATGACAAAGAGCGGGGGCAGGTGCCGGCCGCGGACGCGATTACACGGACGGCGGGGCGCGAGGCCCATCCCATGAAGCCGGGAGGTGGAAGGCCCGATGGGCGGCAGGTGCCCTCGTTTATCCTTGGCGCTCATTCGGTGGAGGCGAGGGGCGGATGCAGCGCTGGCGGGTCCTGGTGGTGGAAGACGATGCGGCGACGCGGGAATTCTTCGCGGAGGCCGTGCGGCGCGACCCCGGCCTGGTGCTGGCGGGCTGCGTCGGCACGGTGGGCGAGGCGTTCGCCTGGCTCGGTGCGCCGCACGAGGCGCTGGACGTGCTGCTGGTGGACATCGGCCTGCCGGACGGAAGCGGCTTGCAGGTGATCCGCGAGACCCTGCGGCACGACCCCGCCTGCGAGGCCCTGGTCATCTCGATGTTCGGCGACGAGGAGAACGTGCTCGCCAGCATCGAGGCCGGCGCCATGGGCTACATCCACAAGGACTCCTCGCCCGACGACATCGCGGGGGTGATCCACGAGATGAAGCGCGGCGGCTCGCCGATCTCGCCCATGATCGCCCGCCGGGTGCTGGGACGCTTCCGCGGCGGGCGCGAGGCCGCGCGGCCGCAGGCGATGCCCTCGCCGGACGCGCCGGCGCTGTCGCCGCGCGAGCAGGAGGTGCTGGAGCTGGTCGCGCGGGGCTTCTCCTACGCCGACATCGCGCGCCTGAAGGCGGTCAGCATCCACACGGTGCAGACCCACATCAAGCACCTGTACGCCAAGCTCGCGGTGTCGTCGCGGACCGAGGCGGTGTTCGAGGCCACGCAGCTGGGGCTGCTGCAGCCCCCGGGGCGGGTCTGAGCCGCATGCGCGGCTGGGCCGGCCGTCTCGCGCGCGCCGCGGCGCTGCTCGCGGCGCTCGCCGCGCAGGTCGCACAGGCCCAGGTGCTGGAGCTCACGCAGGCGGACGTGGTCAGCAGCACCCGGCAGGGCACGCGGCGCGAGACGGCTACGCTGCCCTACCACTGGGATCGCCAGCACGGCGGCCTCCCGGGCTCGGCGACCTTCGACATCCCTTTCACGCTGCCCGCCACGCAGACCGGCGGGATGGCGATCTACCTCTCGCGCATCGGCAACGCCTACTCGCTGGAGCTGAACGACGTGCTGCTGCAGGAGAAGGGCGACCTCCAGGTGGGCGGCGGCGCGGACTATGCCAAGGCGCCGCGCCTGGTGGACATCCCCGCGGGCCTGCTGGGCGAGCGCAACCTGCTGCGCGTGCGCATCCGCGCGGACAGCGGGCGGCGCGGCGGGCTGAGCGCCGTGGTGGTGGGGCCGGGCGACGAAGTGGAGGCGATGTACCGCAGCGACCTCGCGACCCAGAACGGGGTGTCGCTGGCGGTGACGGTCCTGAGCCTGGTCGTCGCCACGGCGGCGCTCGCCCTGTGGCTGACCCAGAAGGACCCGCGCCGCCCGCGCGGCGGCCGCGACCGCCTGTACCTGTACGTCTGCATCGCGGAGCTGAGCTGGGCGCTGCGCATGGCGAACCTCGACATCGAGCAGGTGCCGATGGACTGGCGGCCCTGGTCCGTGCTGATGGTCGTCACCGTCGCCACCTGGGAGGCCGGCATGCTGGCCTTCAGCTGCGAGATCGCGGACTGGGCCCGCCAGCGCCTGGGCCGCCTGGCCCTAGGCGCGGCCTGGCTGCTTCCGCTGCTGGGCGCCATGGCGGCGGATCTGGGCTGGCAGCGCTCGTCGACGCTGCCGGTGTCGATCTTCTACGCCACCTCCGCGCTGGTGCTGATGCCCTTCGTGGTGCTGCTGTGCCGGGCGGCGCTGCGGCCGGGCGCCTCCATCGAGCTGCGCCTGCTGGCGATCACGATCTCCATCAACGCCGTCGTCAGCGTGCGCGACCTGGTGCTGTTCCGGTTCGGCAGCGCCTACGGCCAGACGATCTGGCTGCGGTACTCGGCCGCGCTGTTCGGGCTCACGCTCGGCTACATCGTGATCGTTCGCTTCCGCCATGCCAACGCGGCGCTGCGCGACCTGCTGGGAAGCCTGGCCCAACAGGTGGCGGCCAAGGAGGACGAACTGCGCCACAGCTACGCGCAGCTGGAACAGCTGGCGCGCCAGCAGGAACGGGCATCCGAGCGGGGCCGCATCCTGCGCGACATGCACGACGGCGTCGGCGCGCACCTGAGCGCCGCGATCCGCCAGCTGCAATCCGGCCGCGGCGTGCGCGAGGAGGTGCTGGCCACCCTGCGCGACGCCCTGGAGCAGCTGAAGCTGTCGATCGACGCGATGAACCTGCCGCCGGGCGACGTCAACGCGCTGCTGGCGGGCCTGCGCTACCGGCTGGAGCCGCGCTTCGCCGCCTCGGACCTGAAGCTGGAGTGGGACGTGGAGGAGTTGCAGCCGCTGCCGCGCCTGGACCCGGCGGCGATGCGCCACCTGCAGTTCATGGTGTTCGAGGCGCTGTCCAACGTGCTGCAGCATGCCCGGGCGCGGGTGCTGCGCATCGAGGCCAGCCGCCTGGGGGCGGGGGCGCGGGTGCGCATCGTCGACGACGGCTGCGGCTTCGACGTGGCCGGCCGCGCCCGCAAGGGCCTGCAGGCCATGCGCGACCGCGCCGCGGCGATCGGCGCCGAGCTGCTGCTGCAAAGCCGCCCCGGCGAGACCGTGGTGCAGATCTCCCTGGCGCCCTGAGCGGCGCCCGCTCCCGCCGGCCCGGATCCCCCCGCCGAACCGCGGTGCTTGAATGATATGTATGCATACGATATCATCCGCGCCGGACGAACCCGAACCGGAGACAGCCCCATGCAATTCCACCTCGACGGCTTCCAGCCCGGCGACCCCCACATCTCGCAGGCCTCCCCGCTGGCGCTCCCGCACACCGACGCGGTGCCGGAGCAGGTGGACGTGCTGATCGTCGGCTGCGGCCCCGCCGGGCTGACGCTGGCGGCGCAGCTGGCGGCCTTCCCCGACATCCGCACCTGCATCGTCGAGCAGAAGGACGGCCCCCTGCAGCTGGGGCAGGCCGACGGCATCGCCTGCCGCACCATGGAGATGTTCGAGGCCTTCAACTTCGCCGAGCGGGTGCTCAAGGAGGCCTGCTGGATCAACGAGGTCACCTTCTGGAAGCCCGACGAGAAGGACCCCGCGAAGATCGTCCGCCACGGCCGCGTGCAGGACACCGAGGACGGCCTGTCGGAGTTCCCGCACGTGGTGCTGAACCAGGCGCGGGTGCACGACTTCTACCTGGAGACGATGCGCGATTCGCCCAGCCGCCTCCAGCCGCACTACTCGCGGCGCCTGCTGGACCTGAAGGTGGACCGTTCCGGCGCCGACTACCCGGTGACCGTGCGCCTCGAGCGCACCGACCCGAAGCACGAAGGCCGGGTGGAAACGCTGAAGGCCCGCTACGTCGTCGGCTGCGACGGCGCGCGCAGCGCCGTGCGCGGTGCCATCGGCCGCAAGCTGGTGGGTGACGCCGCCAACCAGGCCTGGGGCGTGATGGACGTGCTGGCGGTGACCGACTTCCCCGACATCCGCCACAAGGTGGCCATCCAGTCGTCCAACGGCGGCAACCTGCTGATCATCCCGCGCGAGGGCGGCTACCTGGTGCGCCTGTACGTGGAGATGGACAAGCTGGGCGAGGACGAGCGGGTGGCGCAGCGGCAGATCTCGCTGGACAAGCTGATCGCCGCGGCGCAGCGCATCTTCCATCCCTACACGCTGGAGGTGAAGGAGGTGCCCTGGTGGTCCGTCTACGAGATCGGCCACCGCATCTGCGACAAGTACGACGAGGTGCCGGCGGAGGACAACGACCAGCTCCTGCCGCACGTGTTCATCGCCGGCGACGCCTGCCACACCCACAGCCCCAAGGCGGGCCAGGGCATGAACTTCTCCATGCAGGACACCTTCAACCTGGGCTGGAAGCTGGCCGCGGTGCTGCGCAAGCAGTGCCCGCCGTCGCTGCTGCGCACCTACTCGCAGGAGCGCCAGGTCGTGGGCCACCAGCTGATCACGTTCGACCGCGAATGGGCCCACATGATCAGCGACAAGCCGGCCGAGGGCGGCACCGGCGGCGTGGACCCCAAGGTGTTCCAGCAGTACTTCGAGCGGCACCTGCGCTTCACCGCAGGCATGGGAACGAAGTACCAGCCCTCGGTGATCTGCGGCGATGCCACGCACCAGGCGCTGGCCACCGGCTTCGAGGTCGGCACGCGCTTCCATTCGGCGCCGGTGGTGCGCGTCACCGACGCCAAGGTGGTGCACCTGGGCCACGCCGGCAAGGCCGACGGCCGCTGGCGCCTGTATGCCTTCGCCGGCGCCAACGACCACGTCGACGGGCACACGGGCGTGCGGGCGCTGTGCAAGTTCCTGGAGGAGTCGCCCCAGTCCCCGGTGCGCCGCTTCACGCGCGCGGGCCAGGACCCGGACGCGGTGTTCGACCTGCGCGCCATTTTCCAGCCCAGCCACCGGGACCTGGCCATCGAGACCCTGCCGGCCCTGCTGCTGCCGCGCAAGGGCCGCTACGGCCTGCGCGACTACGAGAAGGTGTTCTGCCCGGACCTCAAGAACGGACCGGACATCTTCGACCTGCGCGGCGTCGACCGCAAGCAGGGGGCGCTGGTCGTCGTGCGGCCGGACCAGTACATCGCGCAGGTGATGCCGCTGTCGGCCCACAAGGAGCTGGCGGAGTTCTTCGCCGGCTTCATGCTGCCGGCCTGAGGCGCCGGCAGGGTCACTGCTCCGTGACGGTGAGGGATTCCAGCACCTGGCGGCACACCGGCTCGATCGCGCCGAGCTTCGTCCGGTCCTGGCCGGTGGCCCCGCAGCTCACCACCAGCCGGGTGTCCTTCAGGCAGACCACGAGGCTGCGCACCAGCAGGTGGTCGGGCGGCGCATCGCGCTCGTAGTGGATCTCGAAAGCGGGCCGGCCTTCGTGCTGGCGCGCGAACACGTCGGTGACCTGCACGCCCGGCTGCTCGCCGGCGCGCTGCAGCATGGTGCGCGCGTGCTCCGGCTTGCAGACGGCCGCGAGGTCGTCGCGGCGCTGGCCGCGGCCGACCTGGAGGATGCCCGTGACCCCGCCCTCGGGCCCCCGCAGTTCGGCCAGGGCCATGGGGTCGTCGGTGTCGACCCGCTTCCAGGCGGCCGGATGGCGTACCCGCACGACGACGCCGGCCGAGCCGGGCAGGCCCCGGCTGCTGAATTCCTTCCAGTCCTGCGCCTGGGCGCCGGCCGGTGAAGCCCAGGCGAGCGCCAGCGCCGCCGCCAGAACGCGGAGCATCGCCTTGCGCGGGGGGGCGTCGGCCAGGGTCGGCATGGGTCGGGCCGATCATATAGTCGATACTTTCGCCCGCCCCCGACCCGGAGATTCGAATGCACCAGGCCCAAAGGATGGAGCGCGTCGACGCGCCCATCATCCCCACCATCGCCGCCCTGACGCGGGCGACGCCCGGCACCATCTCGCTGGGCCAGGGCGTGGTGAGCTACGGGCCGCCCGTGGAGGCGGTGGCGCGGCTGCCGGCCCTGCTGGCCGACGGCCAGCTGCACAAGTACCAGCCGGTCGCCGGCTACGCGCCGCTGCTGGAGGCCATCCGTGCCAAGCTCGCCGCCGAGAACGGCCTGCGCACGGAGGGCGTGTCGCAGGTCATGGTGACGGCCGGCAGCAACATGGCCTTCCTGAACAGCGTGCTGGCCGTGTCCGACCCGGGCGACGAGTTCATCCTGCCGCTGCCCTTCTACTTCAACCAGGAGATGGCGGTGCGCATGTGCGGCTGCGTGCCGGTGCCGGTGCCCACCCGCGCCGACTGGTCGCTGGACGTCGACGCGCTGGCCGCCGCCATCACCCCGCGCACGCGCGCCATCGTGACGGTGTCGCCCAACAACCCCACGGGCGCCGTCTACGCCGAGGCCGACCTGCGGGCGGTGAACGCCCTGTGCGCGCGCGCCGGCATCTACCACTTCAGCGACGAGGCCTACGAGTACTTCACCTTCGAAGGCGTCCGGCATTTCTCCCCCGGCTCCCTCCCCGGGGCGCACGAGTACACGCTTTCGTTCTATTCCATGTCCAAGAACTACGGCATGGCCAGCTGGCGCGTGGGCTACGTCGTGTTCCCGGCGCACCTGGCCGCGGCGATGGACAAGGTGCAGGACACCAACCTGATCTGCGCGCCCGTGCCTTCGCAGCTGCTGGCGCTGGAGGCGCTGCGCCTGGGCAAGGCCTGGGTGCGGCCGAAGGTGGAGGAGCTCGCCCGCGTGCGGTCGGCCGTGCACGCCTCCCTGGCCGATCTCGGCGACCTCGTGCGCTTCCCGCGCACCCAGGGCGCCTTCTACGTCCTGATGCGCCTGCCCGGCGTGGACGATGCGCTGGCCTTCAACCGCGCGATGATCGAGAAATACAAGGTCGCCACCATTCCCGGCTTCGCCTTCGGCCTGACCGACACGCGCCGCGACAACTACCAGCGGCTGTCCTTCGGCGCGCTCGATGCGGCCACGGTGGCCGAGGGCGTGCAGCGCTACGTGGCGGCGGTGAAGGACTGGTACGCGGCCTGAGCCGTTCCGTCCCTCATCCCGCGCTCGCCTGCGGCAGCCGCTGCAGCCCGTTCATGCTCGACGCCAGGATGATCCCCGCCTGCAGCACGAAGCCCGCCAGCGCCAGCCACAGGCACGCGGGCTCGCCCCACAGGCCGCCCACGAGCGCGCCGATGCCGGCGCCCACCGGCCGCGCGCCGGCATTCACCGTGAGGAACACCGAGCCCACGCGCCCGAGCATCGCGCCGGGCGTGATCGCCTGGCGCAGCGTGGTGGTGGTGATGGTCCAGACGATGGGGCCGGCGCCGAACAGGAAGAAGGACAGGCCCGCGAGGAGGCCGCTCGGCGCCGCCAGCGTCGCCACCATGGCGCCGATCGCGAGCACCGACACGGCGGGCCCCAGCTGGATCGCCCGGCCGAACGCCATCGCGCCGATCACGCGCGGCGCGAGCAGGGCACCGCTCACCATGCCCGCGCCATAGCAGCCCATGGTGAGGCCGACCGCCTGGGGCGACAGCCCGAGCACGCGCACGGCATAGGGCACGTAGGCGGCCTGCAGCACGAACCAGGCGATGTTCCAGGCGATGCCGGTCAGCAGGATCGGGCGCAGCAGGGGGTCGTGCCAGGCGAACCGGGCGCCTTCGCGGATGTCCAGCCACGCATGGCGCGCGGGCACCGGCGCGCGCGGCGGCTCCGACACCCGCCGCAGCAGGGCCACGGCGGACAGCGAGAGCATCGTGGCCAGCACGAAGGCCGAGGCCGCGCCGGCCCAGGCCACCAGGGCGCCGGCGAGCGCGGGCCCGCCGGCGTAGGCGGCGCTGCGCGCCAGCTCCAGCCGGCCGTTGGCGCGCGCGTGCAGCTCGCGCGGGACCAGCGACGGCACCAGGGCCGGCGCCGCGACGGTGAAGCCCACGGTGCCCAGCGCGCCGATGAATCCCAGCACGGCGAGCCCGGCGAAAGTGGTCCGGCCCGACGCCACCATCAGGAGCAGCAGCAGCAGGGACGCCGCGCGCACCGCCTCGGAGACCAGCATCACGCTGCGCCGCGGCAGGCGGTCGGCCAGCAGGCCGACGGGGATGGACAGCAGCAGGAAGGGCAGCGTCTGCATCGCGCCCAGCAGGCCGATCTCGCCGGCCCCCGACCCGAGCGCGAGCACCGCCACCAGCGGCACGGCCGCCAGGCTCAGCTGTTCGGCGGACTGCGCGCCCAGGTTGGCGGCTGCCAGGAGCCGGAAGGGTTGGGTGAGCCGGTGCTTCATGTCCGGGATCATGCCCGGGCCCGGAGTCCCTCGCACGCCGGTTCCGGACATGCGATCGCAGGGCCCGCAGGATGCGGTGATCCGGCGGTCGACGCGCGGCGCAGCAGCAGGAGGGCTGCTCCCGGCCTGAAGCTGTTCTCCTCCGGCCGCAACGGCACCCCCTCGGGATTGGTCGTCCCGGGTAGGTCGCCTCCCAAGTCTGAACGTCGTACAGTCCATCGCCCGTGCCCCCAGTGCAGGGATGGAGCGCAGGATGGTGGATCGCACCCAGCCCGACCGGGTGACCTTCGAGCAGGCCGTGGCCTACGCGTGCAGCAGCGGGCACGCGGCGTTCGCGGCGACGCCCGTCTTCGGCGACGATCAGGAGCGGGCGGAAGGCCTTCGCCTCTTCATCATCGAAGGTGATGGGCAGGGGGGGCGCAAGATCCGCTTCATCGCCGGCCCCTTCTTCTCGGCGGCGCTCGCTGCCAACGAAGTCCTGGCGGACGACGAGATCCCCGATGGCGTGCGCGAAATGCTCTTCCTGCCGAGCAGCTTTTCCGAGGAGTGGCTCTCGGACCCGATCCAGGTCCTGGTCGCGCGACTCGTCCAGGCGGCGGAGATCGTCGCTCCCGAGATGCCGAACTATCTCGACGCGAAGACTGCTCGCAGCGCGCCGGAGGTCACCTTCCCGATTCGCGCGATCGGCCGCGCCTCGCCGCGTCGTGGCGACGACTCCTGAGCCCGCGGCTCCTGATCGCGGGTAGCCATGGCCAGGCACAAGGGCCCGTGCGGCACAATGGGGCGGTCACCCTGGCCTGGAGCCCCCCCATGCCCCTGGAGTCCGTGCACAAGCCCATCCCCGGACTACGCCAGATGGCCTCCGATTCCGGCGGCCTCTACCTCGCGAACGCGCTGATCGGCTTCATCTTCGCTGCCTCGGGGCCGGTCGCCATCATCCTGGCGGTCGGCGCGCGTGGCGGCCTGAGCGAGTCCGACCTGTCGTCGTGGATCTTCGGCGCGTTCTTCGTCAATGGACTGATCACGCTCCTGTTCTGCGCGCTGTACCGGCAGCCGCTCGTCTTCTTCTGGACCATCCCCGGCACGGTCCTGGTGGGCCCGGCGCTGGGCCACCTTCGGTGGGCCGAGGTCGTCGGTGCCTTCCTTGCCACGGGATTGCTGATGTTCGTGCTGGGCCTCTCGGGCTGGGTGCGGCGCGCCATGCGGGCCGTGCCGATGCCGATCGTGATGGGGATGGTGGCCGGCGTGTTCCTTCGCTTCGGCCTGGGGCTGGTCTACGCCTTGCGCGACGACGTCTGGATCGCGGCACCGATGGTGGTCGCCTTCGTTGCGCTCGGCGCTTCGGCGACGCTGTCGCGCCGGCTGCCGCCCGTGATCGGCGCACTCCTCGTCGGCGCGGCGGCGATCGCACTGCTTGGACGATTCCATTCCAGCGGCGCGGCGCTGCACGCCTTCGCGCATCCCACGCTGTACGCCCCCGAGTTCTCATGGCGCGCCATGGTCGAACTCGTGCTGCCGCTCGCGATCACCGTGCTCGTGGTGCAGAACGGGCAGGGATTCGCTGTGCTCGATGCCGCCGGGCACAAGCCGCCGATGAACGCGATCACGGTCGCCTGCGGTGTGGGGTCCATGATCGCGGCGCTGGTCGGCACCGTGTCCACCTGCCTCACGGGACCGGTCAACGCCATCATCTCCGGGTCCGGCGAGCGGCGGCGGCACTACACGGCGGGGCTGGCGGTGGGCGCGTTGGCGCTGGCGTTCGGCTTGTTCGCGCCCGTGTTCACCCGGCTGATGCTCGCGGCGCCACCCGCGTTCATTGCCACGCTCGCCGGAATTGCGATGCTGCGCGTCCTGCAGACGGCGTTCAACGTGGCGTTCCGCGAGCGGTTCACGCTCGGCGCGCTCGTCACGTTCATCGTCACGGTGGCCGACGTTGCCATCTTCAACGTCGGCGCGCCGTTCTGGGGCCTCGTGATCGGCTACGCCGTGTCGCGCCTGCTCGAGCCGCAGGACTTCAGCGCCGCTGCCTCTTGAGGCACGCTTGCGGCAGCTTGTGGTCGAAAGCGTTCATCTTCCGCAAAGTCCCTCACCGTGAGGCGATCGCCCGTTCCAGGCGCACGCCGGGGGGCCGATTGGGACAAAATGATCTGATGCAACACGTTCGATTCGGCCGCACCGGCCTGAAGGTGTCCCGCCTGTGTCTCGGCACCATGACTTTCGGCCTGCAGTGCGACGAGGAGACCTCCCGCGCGATCATGGACCGGGCGTTCGAGGCCGGCATCGACTTCTTCGACACCGCGGACGTCTATCCGCTGGGCGGCGGGGTGGAACTCGCCGGCCGCACGGAGGAAGTGGTCGGCCGCTGGATGCAGGGGCGCCGCCAGAGCCTGGTGATCGCCACCAAGGCAGCCGCGCGCGTCGGCGACCGCGCCTGGGACGAAGGCAACTCGCGCAAGCACCTCCTCGACGCGATCGACGCGTCCCTCGCGCGGCTGGGCACCGACTACGTGGACCTCTACCAGCTGCACTGGGACGACCCGGGCACCCCGCTGGACGAAACCCTGGAGGCCCTGGGCGTGATCGTGCGTTCGGGACGCGCGCGCTACGTCGGCGTGTCGAACTTCGTGGCCTGGCGCCTGGCGAAGATGCTCGGGCGCGCGGACTTCCTACGGGTGGCGAGGCCCGTTTCGGTCCAGCCGCGCTACAGCCTGCTGTTCCGGCAGTTCGAGCGCGACCTGCTGCCGCTGGCCCAGGAGGAAGGCCTGGCCGTCATTCCCTACAACCCGCTGGCCGGCGGCATGCTCACCGGCAAGTACAAGGTGGGCATGCAGCCGCAGGAGGGCACGCGCTTCACCCTGGGCAAGGCGGCGAGAACGTACCAGGAGCGCTACTGGCACGAGCGCGAGCTGTCGGCTTCGACGAGCTTCGCCGAGATGGCGCAGCAGCACGGGGTCGTGCCGGCCCAGGCTGCGATCGCCTGGGTGCTGGCGAACCCGGCGATCACCAGCGTCATCATCGGGGCGAGCCGGGCCGAGCAGCTCGCCGACAGCATCGCCGCCGCCGACCTGACCCTGCCGCCGGAGCTCGCGGCACGGCTCGAAGAGTCGACCCGCGAATTCCGCTACGGGGACGCCGTGCGCTGAGCGCGGGGATTGACGGGCCCGTTCCGCCCGGGTAGCGTGATCCGACCGGGCGGCGCCTGCGCCGGCTGGGCGCATCGCGCAGGGGGTCGACCATGGAGCAGGAACGCTTGCCCCGGCAGATCGTGGTCTGCTGCGACGGCACGAACGGCACGCTCACCGGCGGCCAGGAAGACACCAACGTCGTCCTGCTGCACAACCACGTCGCGGGCCAGCCGGCACCGTCTGGCATCCGTCGCTTCCTCTACTACGACCCCGGCGTGGGCTCGGCCGGGGCCCTGCCCCCGACCGGTCCGGTGGAGTTGATGGCGCGGACCTGGGACCGCATGATGGGCCTGGCCTCGGGCGAGGGCGTGTACGACAACATCGCCCAGGCCTACCTGTTCCTGATGCGCCACTGGCGCGACGACGCGGACCGCATCTACCTGTTCGGCTTCTCCCGCGGCTCCTTCACCGTGCGCGCGGTGGCCGGTATGGTCAACCTGTTCGGCATCGTGAGGCCCGAGTACGAGGCCCTGGTGCCGACCCTCGTGCACATCTACTTCACGCCGCCCGACGAGTCGCGTGGCACCTACGTGCAGCGCACGACGCGGGCTCTCCATCGCTTCGCCACCCGCCGCAGCCCGGGCCGGCGCGATGCGCTGGCCGAGGAGGTGCGGCGCGACTTCGCCGGGCCCGGGTGCCGCGATGCCTGGGTCCACTGGATCGGCGTGTGGGACACGGTGGAATCCGTGGGCCTGCCGGGACCGCTGTCGCGCGTCAATCCCACGCCGCCCACCGTGCACGACAAGCGCTATCGCAACGTGCGCCATGCGCTGTCGCTCGACGAGCACCGCTGGGCCTTCCTGCCGCGGCTGTACGAGGAACCCGCGGACCTGCCCGCGCCGCGGGCGCATGCGCAGGCCGGGCGCACGCTCAAGCAGCGCTGGTATCCGGGGGCGCACGCGGACGTGGGAGGCGGCTACGCGCAGGGCCGCAACGGCATCGCCGACGCCAGCCTGCGCTGGATGGTCGACGAGGTGGCGCCGGACCTGGGCATCGTCCCCATTCCTCCCGCGCAGGCCCAGGCCTGGATCCACGACCCGCTGTACGGCAACTGCTTCTGGGCGCTCGCGGGCATGACCGTGCGCCGCATGCATCCGCAGCGTCCCGCCGGCTTCCAGGCGATCGCGGCCGGGAACCTGCCCGAAGGTCCCGTGGCCAGCGACTGGAACGACGGACCGTACCGGTCCGTGGGATCGCTCCTCGCGGCCGTGGTGGCCGGCCTCGCGCTGCTGACGGCCTCGGGCATCGCCCTGGTCGGCGACGGCGCGGCGGACTCCGGCGGCGCCTGGGCGGCCTGCATCGCCAGCTGGCGCGCGGCCCAGGGCTTCGCCGACCTGCAGCTCGCGTCGCTGGGCCTGGGCGGACTCCTCGCGCCCGGCTCACGCCCCTGGGAGCTGGCGGGCCACCCCGGCTGGGCGATGTTCTGGGACCTGCCGTTCATCGCGTGCTGGGGCTACGTGCTCGGTCGCATCACCTCGCGGTCCTTCGCCTGGCTGGCGGGCCGGCGCTCGGTGCATTCCCCCCGGCCCTGGTGGCTCTGGTTCGGCTTCGCGCCCATGCTGGCCGTGATGGGCGACGCGGGCGAGGATCTGGCCCTGTGGTCCGCGCTCGCGCTGCACTGGGCGGGAACGGAAGCACTCGCCCTGCTGGCCCTGTGGTTCGGCGGCCTCGGCTCGCTGCTCAAGTTCGTCGGGCTCGCGGGCTGCGCACCGCTGGTGCTGGTGCGCTGCGTGGCGTGGCGGCGCGGGAGAGTCGCGGGTGCCTAGCCGCGACCAGGGATCCCGGGTTTCACCAGCATCGCTTTCATGCGCGCTCAGCGGCCCGCGACACATCCGCACTCAACACCCCCTTGGCCACCGTGTTGCGCTGGATCTCGCTGGTGCCGGTGACGATCCGGTACATGCGCAGCCGGCGGAAGATGAATTCGACGGGGTGGTTGCGGGTCACGCCCACATTGCCGTGGATCTGCACGGCCTTGTCGGCGATCTCGAAGCAGCGCTCCGAGACGAACAGCTTGCACATGGAAGCCTGTGTGCGGATATCCTCCCCGCGATCGGCGCGCGCCGCGGTGGCGAGCACCATCTGCTCGCAGGCGTACAGCGCAGTCGCCATGTCGGCGACCATGTGCTGGATCGCCTGGAAGCGGCTGATGGGGCCGCCGAACTGCCGGCGGCGGTGGGCGTAGTCGATCGTGTGCCGCAATGCCTGCCGTGCCAGGCCAATCATCGTGGGACAGTGCAGCAGCCGGTTGACGCTGATGCGGTCCATCGCGATGCGGAAGCCATCGCCCTCGGCGCCGATCAGGTTGGCGGCCGGCACGCGCACCTGGTCGAACAGGATGTCGGCATCCACGAACTGTCCCGTCATGGGGACGCAGTCGTAGTCCAGTCGCACGCCGGGCACATCGAGCGGCACGAACAGGGCGGAGATCCCCTTGGCCCCGGCCTCGGGATCGGTCACGCACATGGTGATGGCGACGTCGGCGAAGGTGGAGGCGCTGATGTAGTGCTTGTGGCCGGTCACGACGAAGTGGTCACCGTCCCGCACCGCCCGGGTCCGGATGCTGGCCGCATCCGAGCCGCTGTGCGGCTCGGTCATCGCGAAGCAGATCCCCATTTCGCCCCGGATCACCGGGGTGACGAATCTTTCCACCTGGTCCGGCGTCGCGTGCTGCACCAATGAGCCGATCCGCGACGGGCCGCCCCAGTCGCCTAGGACATGCGGGAACAGGATGGCGCCCGATGCCGCCACGTCGTCCTTGAGCAGGCAGAGGTCCGTGAGCGGGATGCCCCGGCCTCCGAGCGCCTCGGGCAAGTGGATGCCGTAGAAGCCCAGCTCCCGGCAGCGCCGCCAGACGGATCGGATAAGCTCGCGCGGGAAGCGGTCCTCGTAGCCGAGGCCGAGCTGGCGCTCCAGCGGGACCAGCTCCTCCTGCAGGTAGCGGCCCAGGGCCTCGCGCAGCGTGTCGATGGAGGAGGGTGGGTGAATCGCTTGCATGGCTTCGGCGGCTTTCTGGCGGAAAGAAAATGAGACTGGAAGACTTGCGCTACTTCGTGGCCGTGGCCGAGGAAGGACACGTCGGTCGCGCCGCGCAACGCCTGGGTGTGACCCAGCCCGCGCTGACCAAGGGCGTGCAGCGGCTGGAGCACAGCCTCGACCTGCGGCTGTTCGAGCGCGGACCCAAGGGCATGACGCTCACCAGCGTGGGCAGTGTCTTCTTCGAGCGGGCCCGCCACCTGTGCGTGGGGCTGGACGAAGCGGTGCAGGAGGCCGGCGACTTGCACCTGGGTGCCATTGGCACGATCCGCGTCGGCGTTTCGCCCCTGTTCGCCGACGGCCTCGTCGGCGAGACGTTCGCGCAGTTGCTGCGGCAGCGTCCGGGTGCCAGGGCGCGCCTGACCATCAGCCTCAACGACTCGCTGCTCGGTTTGCTGCGGCTCGGTGATCTCGACCTGTCCGTGAACGCACTGCAGGAGGCGACCCCGGACGACCTAGACCAGCGGCCGCTGTTCGATGACGAGCTTTGCGTGGTGGCCCGGGAGGGCCATCCCCTGCTGGCGCGCTCCCGGCTGCGCCTGGAAGACCTGGCAGACACCGGCTGGGCGCTGCCCGGCCCCGAGGTGCTGGCGCGGCGACGGGTCGAGTCCCGGCTGGCGGAGCACCGCATGGCACCGCCGCGCGTGGTGCTGCGGCTGGACAACTCGGTCACCCTGTCGACGTCCGTGCTGCGGGGCAGCGACCTGCTCGGTGTCATGAGCCGCTTCTCGCTGCGCTCGCCGGCCGGCAGCGGGCTGGTGCCGCTGCCCATCGCCGATGCCACCTGGCCGCGGACCATCGGCGTGGTGACCCGGCGCGGCGCATACCTTTCGCCGCTGGTGACCCGCTTCATCGAACTGCTCCAGGAGCGTTCCGGGGAGTTCAGGGCGGGCTGACCGTCACGACGCCAGGTTCAGCTTGCGGATGAGGGGCGCGTAGCGCTGTGCCTCGTCCAGCATGAACTGGCGCATCTGTGCCGGGGTGTCCGGGATCGCGACGAAACCTTCTCGGTCGAACAGCTGGCGCACCTCGGGCGCGGCGAGCGCGGCGCGCACCGACTGGTTGAGCCGCGCGACCACGTCGGGCGGCGTGTTGCGCGGCGCGACCAGCCCGGACCAGCTTCCGGCATCGAAGTCGGGCTGGCCGAGTTCGGAGATGCTGGGCACCTGGGGCAAGGTGGGCGCGCGCTTGCGACTGGTGACGGCGAGCGGCACGACCTTGCGGGTGCGGATGAAGGCCAGGGCCGGGCCGACTGCGATGATGCCCAGGTCGATCTGCCCGCTGATCAGGTCGGTCAGCACGTTGGCCCCGCCCTTGTAGGGCACATGGAGTAAGTCCATTCCGAAGCGGTCCTTGACCATCTCCATGGCCAGGTGCATGGAGGTGCCCACGCCGGGGGAACCGTAGGACAGCCGGCCGCCCTTGGCGCGCTGCTGCAGCTGCGCGAAACTGGTGATGCCCGAGCGGGGGGAGGCCAGGATCACGTGCGGGGCGATGCTCATGCGCGAGATCGGCGCGAAGTCCTCCAACGGGTCGTAGTCGAGGTGCTTGTAGAGGCTGCGCGCGACGGCCAGGTTGCCGCCGTACATCAGCAGGGTCAGGCCGTCGGGCCGGGCCCGGGCGACGCGGCTGGCAGCGATGTTGCCGCCCGCTCCTGCCACGTTGTCGATGATCACCGGCTGCCCCAGGTCGGATGCCATGGCCTTGCCCACCAGGCGGGCGACGGCGTCGAACTGCCCGCCTGCGGAGAAGGGCACCACGATGGTCACCGGTCCGGATGGATAGGGGGAGGCCGCGCGCGATGCGAGCGGGATGGCCCCGGCGGCGGCCATGAGGCCCAGGATCCATTGGCGGCGCTGCAAAGTGACGGTCATGTCGTCTCCTGTTCGTTGTTCTGCCCTGGCAGTGTGAACGCGCAGCGCCGCCCGTTCGATACCGAGGGTCGTGAATTCGATAACGCCGCGGAATCGCACCGGCCATAACGCCGCGGCATCGGGCCGGCCGGTTTGCTTATCGGCCCGCGGCGCGGCGGCTCCTAGCATCCCGGCTGCTTCACAGGAGACTCGAATGAACCAGGGCCGCTTCATCAGCCGCAACGCCAGATATTTCCCGGACCATCCGGCGGTCATCTTCGAAGACCGCGTGATGACCTTCCGGCAGCTCGACGAACGCTCCAACCGCCTTGCCAACGCCTTGATCGGCCTGGGGCTGCGCAAGGGGGATCGGGTGGCGTTCCAGATGTCCAACCGGCCGGCCATCGTCGAGATCGAATGCGCGTTGTACAAGGCCGGCCTGGTCCGCGTCCCGCTCAACGCGCGGCTCGCGCCGGCTGAAGTGGTGGACGTCATCGCCAACGGCGACCCGAGGGTGTTCATCGTCGGTGACTCGCACGCGGGGGCCGTGCAGGAGCTGCTCGGCCAACTGGGATCCGTGGAACATTTCGTCTCGGCGGGCAACCGGGTAGCCGGCTGGCATGAATACGAAGGCCTGCTGGCCCGAGCCGCGGTCATCAATCCCGATATCCCCATGCAGCCGGAAGACCTGGCCGTGCTGCACTACACCTCCGGCTCCACGGGCAAGCTGAAAGCCGCGATGCAGACGGTGGGCAACCGCATGTCGCACCTGCGCAAGGTGGCCATGCACCGCATGCGCGTGGCGCCCGGCGACGTTCTCCTGCTCAGCGGACCGCTCACCCACGCGAGCGGTATGTTCCTGCAGCCCTTCCTGTACCAGGGCGGCGCGATCCTGATCCAGGAGCGCTTCGATCCCGAGGCCCTGCTGGCGGCCGTGGAGCGCTGGCGGGTGACCTATACGTTCATGGTGCCCACGATGCTGAACCGGCTCGCCACCTTTCCGCAGCTGCACCGCCACGACCTCGCCAGCCTCAAGCAGGTCGCATACGGCGGCGCGCCCATGGCGCCGGCGCGCATCCGCGAAGCCTGGGAGGCGATCGGGCCGGTGCTGTCCCAGGGCTACGGCGGCGGCGAGACGACCGGCGGACTGATCCTGCTGTCGACCGGTGACCATGCCGGCGCGGTGCGCGGCGCGCCGCAACGCCTCGCCTCCTGCGGGCGGCCGATCGGCGAATCCGAGGTGCGCGTGGTCGACGAGCAGGGAATCCCCGTGCGCGGGGATGCGGTCGGCGAGATCGTGGTTCGCGGGCCGGACGTCTTTGCGGGCTACTGGCGCGAGCCGGAGCTCACGCGCGGCGCGTTCGATGCCGACGGCTGGCTGCACACCGGCGACCTGGCCCGGGTGGACGACGAGGGCTACATCTACATCGTCGACCGCAGCAAGGACATGATCATCTCCGGCGGCTTCAACGTCTATCCCACCGAGGTGGAGCAGGCGCTGTACAGCCATCCGGCGGTCTACGAAGCCTGCGTCGTGGGCGTGCCGGACGACACCTGGGGCGAAGCGGTCAAGGCAGTGGTGGTCCTGCGGCCCGGACAGGATGCCTCCGAAGCGGACCTCGTGCGCCACTGCCGCGAGTTGCTGGCGGACTTCAAGAAGCCGCGCTCGGTCGAATTCGTCGCGGACCTGCCCCGCAACCCGAACGGCAAGCTGTCGCGCAAGCTGGTGCGCGAGCCTTTCTGGGCTGGGCGCGATCGACGCGTGGGCTAACTGCGCGGCGAGGCGCCGGCGCTAGCCCTGGTCCGGTTCCTTGCCCGACGACCAGCGCGGCAACGTGAAGCCGGTGACGAGCGCCGTCACGCGCAGGCCGGTGGCCACGGCCGCGCCCACCAGCAGCGCGGGCCCGGGCTGCACGCCCGCCTGCTGGGAGAGCACCAGCACCCATCCCCCCGCGAAAGCGCAGACCGCATACGGTCGGTGATCGCGCAGGGCCGTGGGGATCTCGTTGCAGACGATGTCGCGCAGCACGCCGCCGAAGGTGGCGGTGATCACCCCCATCAGCACGGCCACGATGCCGGGCAGGCCCTGGGCCAGCGCGAGCTGCGTGCCGGTGGCGCTGAACAGGCCCAGGCCGAGGGCGTCCGGCCACTGCATCGCCCTCTCGGTCGGGGCGAAATGGCGGGCGCGCAGGAAGGCCATCGCCGCCACGGTCAGCCCCAGCAGGGCCCACAGCCATTCCGAATGCTCCACCCAGAAGAAGGGGCGCCGATCGAGCAGCACGTCGCGCAGCGTGCCGCCGCCGAACGCGGCCAGGCCCGCGACCACGCCCACGCCGACGGCGTCCAGCCGCTTGCGGGCCGCCTCGAGCAGGCCCGACAGCGCGAAGGCAAGGGTGGCGGCGGCCTCGACGAGGGTCTGCAGCAGGGTCAGGAGGGGAGGGTGGGGCATGGCGGGATTGTCCCTGTCCCGCAGGCAGGCCGCCAGGGACCCGGTCCGGCGCCGATGGTGATAGCGTTCGGGGTGTCGCGGCCGCACCGGACGCCGGCCGCACCCAGCAACCCAAGGAGACCCCCGCATGATCGCGACCCGCCCCCTGTTCGAACTGAGACTGCACGTGCCGCAGGTGCTGGACATCGGCGACACGCCGCAGGGCCGGCGGCGCATCGCCACCGTGGCGGGCGGCGAGTTCCACGGCGAGCGCCTGCGGGGCGTGGCGGTGGGCGCGCCGGGCGGCGACTGGATGGTCGTGCGCAACGACGGTGTCACCGTGCTCGACGTGCGCGTGCTGCTGCGCACCGACGACGGCGAGCACATCTACATGTCCTACCGCGGCGTGCGCCACGGGCCGGCGGACGTGATGGCGAAGCTGGCGGCCGGCGAAGCGGTCGACCCGGCGAGCTACTACTTCCGCATCACGCCGATCTTCGAGACGGCGTCGAAGAAGTACGACTGGATCAACAAGATCGTCGCGGTGGGCACGGGGCGGCGCGAGCCGACCGGGCCGATCTACACCGTCGAGGAAGTGCTGTAGCCGGCCCGCCTTTCATCCACCTTCCACCCGGAGAACCAGACCATGGATTTCGTCCTTCGCAGTTCCAGCTTCGTGGAGCAGGGCAGCCTGCCCAGGGAACAGGTCCACCACGCCATGGGGGCCGGCGGCCAGAACGTGTCGCCCGACCTGAGCTGGAGCGGCGCCCCCGCCGGCACGAAGAGCTTCGCGCTCACCCTGTACGACCCCGACGCCCCCACCGGCTCCGGCTGGTGGCACTGGGTCGTCTACGACCTCCCGGCCAGCGCCACCGGCCTGCCCAAGGGCGCCGGCGCCGCCGGCGGTGCGCAGCTGCCCCAGGGCGCGAAGCAGGGCCGCACCGACTTCGGCAGCAAGGAATACGGCGGCGCCGCGCCGCCGCCCGGCCACGGGCCGCACCGCTACATCTTCACGCTGTACGCGCTCAACGTCGACAAGCTCGACGTGCCCGAGGACGCATCGGCCGCCTACGTGGGCTTCATGATCCACTTCGCGAAGATCGGCGAGGCGAAGCTGACGGCGCGGTACGAGCGGTAGCCGAGGAGGGATGCGAACGCTGCGTTTCCTCGAACGCTTTGCCTGGCACAACCTCGGCAGGGTGGCGATCGCCGCCCTGCTGGCGGTGCTGGCCGGCTGTTCCACCGTGCGGCAGGGGCCGGTGTCCGCGCCCGACGCGCCGCCCTCGTCCAGGCCGTCGGGCGTCGAGATCGGCCGCGGCACGGCGTCCTGGTACGGGCCGGGGTTTCGCGGCAGGCGCACCGCCAGCGGCGAGCCCTTCGACGACAGCGACCTGACCGCCGCACACCGCACGCTTCCCTTCGGCAGTCGCGTGCTCGTGCGCAATGTGCGCAACGGCCGGGAGGTGGTCGTGCGCATCAACGATCGCGGGCCCTGGAAGCGGGGCCGCATCATCGACCTGAGCAGGGCGGCGGCCGCGGCGCTGGACATGCTGCAGGCCGGCGAGGCTCCCGTCGTCCTGCTGACACCTTGAACCCGCCGTCCTACTGGCTCTACCTGCTCGAATGCGAGGGGGGCGTCTACTACGCCGGTATCGCTCTGGACGTGGAGCAGCGCTTCTATCGGCACCTGTTCGGCGTCGGCGCGAAGTTCACGCGGGCGAGGCCGCCCGTGCGGGTGGTGGCGGCGAGGGAGTACCCGAACAAGTCGCAGGCACTGCGCGCGGAGCTGCAGCTGAAGGCCCTGCCCCGGTCCGCCAAGGTCGCCTTCTTCTCGCTCCCGCCTGCGGTCGGCCAGGGTTAGCCGGCCCGCGTCGTCCGGCGCAGGTGCTTCAGTCGATCGGCCAGGGCATCTGCTTCGGCAAGCCGTCCAGCGCGGGCACGGAGGGCTCGCGGCCGGGAGCGTCGGGGCGCGGCGCACGTCGGTCGACCCCGCGCCACCACGGCTCGACGGCCTGCGCATGCGCAGGTTCCACGGCTTCTCCGAGGCGGGGCATCACCAGCTGCGCCCCGAGCTTCGGCGCCAGCTCCAGCAGCGTTTCGGCGGGTTCGTCCCAGGCATGCATCGCCAGGCTGAAGGTGCCCCAGTGGACCGGCAGCAAGGGCGCGCCACCCAGCAGCCTCTGGGCCTCCAGCGCGTTCTGGGGACCGAGGTGGATGTCGCCCCAGGCCGGATGGAAGGCGCCGACTTCCAGCATCACGAGGTCGAACGGCCCCAGGCGCTCGCGAATGGAGGCGTATTCCGTGGTCAGGCCGGTATCGCCGCTGAAGAACACGCCGTGGCGCTGCGTGCGCAGCACCAGGGAAGACCAGAGCGTCGCGTTGCGGTCCTTCAGTCCGCGGCCCGAGAAGTGCTGCGAGGGCGCGGCCGTCACCGTCAGGTCCGTTCCGGGCAGGCGGTGCGACTCCCACCAGTCCAGCTCGGTGATGCGTTCGGTCGGCACACCCCAGGCCTGGAGGTGTACGCCGACCCCGAGCGAGGTGACGAAGGGCACGTCGACGAGGGCCAGCTCGCGGATGGTGGCGTAGTCCAGGTGGTCGTAGTGGTCGTGCGAGACCAGCACCAGGTCGACCGGCGGCATCTTGCGCAGGGGCACCGGCACGGGCTGGAAGCGCTTCGGACCGGCGAAGCGCGAGGGCGAAGCGCGCGGACCCCAGACCGGATCGGTGAGCACCCGCAGGCCGTCGATCTCGACCAGCAGCGTGGAGTGTCCGAGCCAGGTCACGCGCAGGCCGCTGGCCGGCGCACGCGACCAGGTGTCCCGCGGATCCATGGCGGGCAGCGGCGCGGCCGGCACCCGACGTTCCCCGCCGCAGAGGAAGTCCTTGAGCGAGGGCATCGTGGCCAGCGGATCGCGCAGCCCGGCCAGCACCGGATGCACGTTGCGGAAGCGGCCGTCGGCCCACAAGGGCGAAGCCTGCATGCGTTCCAGCCGCGCACCTGCGGCCCTGCTGCCGAGCGATTTCATGGATTCCCCGTGCATGGACGCGCAGCTCGCGTCCGTGGCCCACAGGATACGCGCGCGCGTGAATTCGTGGGCATCATGAACCCGGGCCATTCGCGGGCCTGCGCTCGTCCCGCGCAGGACTGCGATACATTCGTCGCCGGTATCCACCCACCGAGAGAATCCATGGCTATCCTGTCCGTCCTGAAAGCCACGGTGGTCGCACTGGCCGTTGCCGCCTGTGCGCCGCTCCTTGCGCAAGGCACGCCCATCGATGCGGCGGCCTTCGACGCGCTGGTCGCGCACGGCCCCGTTGCCGACCCCGCCACCATCGCGGCGAACCAGTGGGCCAGCAAGATCAAGCAGGCCGGCACGCTGCGCCTGGGCGCCACCCAGACGTCGAACCTCTTCTCGCAGCTCAACGAAAAGGACGGCCGGATCCGCGGTTTCGATGCGGGCCTGGCCCAGCTCCTGACTCGCTACATCCTGGGCGACGGGTCCAGGTACCGTTTCACGCAGGTCACTTCGTCCACGCGCGAACAGGTTCTCGTCAACGACCAGGTGGACATGGTGCTGGCCACCTATTCGATCACCCCGGCCCGCGCGGAGAAGATTTCCTTCGCCGGGCCTTACTACACCTCGCAGGCGGGGGTGCTGGTCAAGTCAGGCAACCAGGCGATCCAGTCCTATCACGATCTCGCCGGCAAGAGGGTCGCCACCCAGGCCGGGTCGACGGGGCCCGCGATCCTTGCGCAGTTCGCGCCCAAGGCCGTCGTGCAGGAGTTCCAGACCCACCAGGAAGCCCTCGACGCCCTGCGCCAGGGACGCGTGGACGCCTACGTGACCGACTACACGCTGCTGCTCAATGCCTTGAGCCTCGGCACGGGCGATACGCATCTGGCGGGCGCACCCTTCGGTCCGCAGGACCCGTACGGCATCGGGCTGCCCAAGGGCTCGGACGGCGTGGCCTTCGTCAATGCCTTCCTGAAGAAGATCGAGGCGGACGGCACCTGGGCCAGGCTGTGGAAGGTGACCATCGGGCAGCGCACCGGCAGCACGAACGTTCCGGCGCCGCCCCCGCTTCCTTGACCGATGGGCAGTGTCATCCGGCTCCTGGCCGAGGACGGGCCGGCCTTCGGTCAGGCCCTTTTGCTCACATGGAAGCTCACGGCCCTGTCGTTCGTGGCCGGCTTCGCGCTGGGCCTGGTCGTGACGGTGGCCCGGCTCCTGCCGCTGCGGCCGCTTCGTTTCGTGCTCACGGCCTACGTCGAGGTCTTCCGCAACATTCCGAGCGTCGCGCTGCT
The DNA here is from genome assembly GCA_028868995.1 of Burkholderiales bacterium. Classification (GTDB taxonomy): domain Bacteria; phylum Pseudomonadota; class Gammaproteobacteria; order Burkholderiales; family Burkholderiaceae_C; genus Ramlibacter. The sequence goes on from JAGWTH010000002.1 coordinate 79,492, forward strand.
GATCTTCATCGTGTTCGCGCTGCCGGATCTGCAGGTCCTGATCGACTATGAGCCGAGCGTGATCCTGACGCTCGCCCTGGTGTGCTCCGCGTTCACGGCGGACTACCTGCGCACGGGCATCAACACCGTCGGTCGCGGCCAGGTGGAGGCCGCCCGCAGCCTGGGCATGCGGCCGCTGGCCATCGTCACTTCGGTCTTGCTGCCGCAGGCGCTGCGCTCGGTGGTGCAGCCGATGACCTCGCTGCTCATCGCGCTGATGCTGTCGACTTCCCTGGCCTCGCAGGTCCCCCTCCCCGGCCGGGAACTCACGGCGCTGGTGGCGAAGATCGCCAACGACTCCGCCGCCGGGATCTCCGCGTTCGCGGTGGCTGCCGCGATGTACCTGGCATCGGGCCTGCTCATTGCCTGGGCGGGCGCCCTCCTGGAAAAGAAGGTGCGGATCCTGCGATGAGCCGCGCCCTGGAAGACATCCTCTTCGGCGACCTCACTCCCGGGGCGCAGGCCATCACCCGGGCCGCGAGCATGACCGTCGCGGCGCTGCTGCTCGTGATGGCCGCAGGGATCGTGGTCCGGTTCCATGCCGCGGGCCAGTTCGCAGGGCGGCTCTGGGAATTCTTCGCCTGGGAGACGACTTGGGTCTTCCTGGGCAAGGGCCTGCTGGGAACGCTGGCATCGGCGGCATCGGCGGCGGTCATCGCGCTGGGCCTCGGGCTGGTGCTGCTGGTGGGCCGGCTGTCCCGGCTGCGGCTGGTGCGCTGGCCGGCCGTCGCGGTCATCGAGTTCCTGCGCGGCGTGCCGACCCTGCTGCTCATCTACGTGTGCTTCCTGGTCCTGCCGTCGGTCGGTATCAGGCTGAGTGCCTACTGGATGCTGACCTTGCCCGTCGGACTCAGCACCGCCGCCGTGGTGGCCGAGGTGTACCGCGCAGGCGTGCTCGCGGTTCCCCGCGGCCAGACGGACGCGGCCCGGGCGCTGGGCCTCAACGACGCAAGAGTCTTCGCCCATGTCGTGTTTCCCCAGGCGCTGCGCTACATCGTCCCGGCACTGGTGGCACAGCTGGTCATCGTGGTCAAGGACACCACCTTCGGCTACGTCGTCACCTACGGCGAATTGATGCAGAACGCGAAGGTGCTGATCTCCAACTACCGCTCACTGGTGCCCGTGTACCTGGCGGTGGCGATCCTCTACTGCTCGGTGAACTACGCCATTTCGAGAGCAAGCCGACGGCTCGGCCGGCCGGTGCATTGACCGTCTGCACAGTCGACGCGGCGACGGCGGGGCCGCGCTACACCACCTGCCGCTCGCGTCCTTCCCAATAGGGCTTGCGCAATTCCTTCTTCAGGACCTTGCCCGTCGGATTGCGCGGCAGGGCGTCCACCACGGCCAGGGTCTTGGGGCACTTGAAGGCGGCGATGCGTTCGCGGCACCACGCCACCACTTCGTCCGGGTCGAGGGTGGCGCCCGGGCGGGCGACCACCACGGCCTTGGGCACCTCGCCCCAGCGCTCGTCGGGGACACCGATCACGGCGACATCCTGGATCGCCGGGTGTTCGGCCAGCACGCGCTCGATCTCGGCCGGGTAGATGTTCTCGCCCCCGCTGATGATCAGGTCCTTGATGCGGTCGGTGATGTAGATGTAGCCGTCCGCGTCCATGTGCCCGCCGTCGCCGGAGCGCAGCCAGCCCTCGGGCGTGATGGCGGCGGCGGTCGCCTCCGGCTTGCCCCAGTAGCCGCCCATGCGCTGGTCGCTGCGCACCCAGAGTTCGCCCGGCGTGCCGGCCGGCAGGCGCTCCCCCGTGGCCGGATCGCGGATCTCGATCTCCACGCCCGGCATCGCCTGGCCGGCCGAGACCAGCCGGTGGGCGACGGCCGGATCCTCGTGGTCCCGCGGGCCCAGCAGGCTCACGGCGCCGGACTGCTCCGTCATGCCGTAGACCTGGTACAGCACGCCGGGAAACAGCGCCAGCGAGGCGCGCAGCACGGGCAGCGGCATCGGCGATGCGCCGTAGCAAAGCACCTCCAGGCCGGAGTAGTCGCGGGAAGCGGCCCCGGGCACCTGGTTCAGGACCGCCAGGAGCGCCGGCACGAGGAACGTGTGCGTGATCTTCTCGGCCTCCAGCAGCTGCAGCACGGCGGCCGGATCGGGCGTGCGCATCAGGACGACCCGTGCGCCGGCCTCCAGGGCGGCCAGCGAGGTGCTCATTCCGCCGACATGGAACAGGGGCATCGCCACCTGCACACGAGAAACCGTCCGGTAGGCCGACGGGGTGGAGTTCAGGTGCCGCGAATGCGCGAGCATGCCGCGGTGGGTCAGCATGGCCCCCTTCGGGAACCCGGTGGTCCCCGACGTGTACAGCTGCAGGAAGCAGTGGCCGGGATCCGCCGGGTAGACGGCGGCATCGGGCTCGTGCGCCGCGAGCCAGGCTTCGTATTCGTCCTCGGCGCCGCCGACCCGGATCACCCGTTCGAGCGTGGGCAGCGAAGGGCGCAGCGCATCGACCGCCGCCGCGAACTCCGGGCCGACGAACAGGACGCGCGCCTTGGCGTCGTTGATCACGTAGGCGATCTCGGCGGGCGCCAGGCGGAAGTTGACCACGGCGTTCGCCGTGCCGACCTGCGCGCAGGCGAGCGTCAGTTCGAGGCACGAGGGGTGGTTCAGGTCGAGGACGGCGACCCGGTCGCCCGGCGAGAGGCCCGCCGCGCGCTGGGCCGCGGCGTTGCGGCGGACCCGGCGCGCGAGCTCCGCCCAGGTCCGGTCGGTGCCGGCGAAGCGCAGTGCGATCGCGTCGGGCTGCCGCGCCTCCCAATGGGCGAGGATGGCGGCGACGTGGGTGAACTCGGACATGCGGGCTCCTCCGGCGGGAAGGGTGGGAGCAAGGGTCGGCGCAGTATAGGGGGGTACCGCTGCCGGGTCCATCGCCCGCCTTCGGCCGGGAGCCGCGAACGTGTCCGGCTAGGACTTGTCGCCAGAGGGCGCGGTCGTGACCACTTGCCCGTCCTTCACCGGCAGCTTCGGGCCGGGCTTGAAGGACATCCGCGCGACACCCTCCTTGCCGTCCAGGCGATAGGTGACGTTGTAGCCGACCACCTTCTGCGACCTTTCGCTCACGGTCCTGCAGCGGTGCTCGGTGGACGTGACGACATCCTTCTCCTGCATGTTCTTCTGGACCTGGTTGCCGGCATAGCCGCCCGCGGCGGCGCCCGCCACGGTGGCCAGGGTCTTGCCCGTTCCGCCACCGACGGCGCTTCCCAGCAGTCCGCCCGCCAGGCCGCCCAGCACCGTTCCGGCAATGCGATGCTGGTCCTTCACCGGAGCCTGATGCTGCACCTGCACGTCTTCGCACTTCTCCCGTGGCGTGACCACGGTCTCGAAGACGTCCTTCACCGCGACGACGTCGGCAAACTGCGGCTTCGACATCGCCCTGTAGCCGCCGACCGCACCGGCGCCGAGCACCACCATGGCGATACCGCCAACGGTCATTCCCTTGATCATGGACGTGTTCATCCGGCCATCTCCCTTGTCAAAGACCGAAATTCTCGCCGGAACCGCCGACCTTTTTGCGAGACTCCGCATCCATTCGTATCAGCTTGTTCGTCGCGGGATCCGGAGCCGCCGCGCCACCCGGCAACGCAAACCTTGAAGCCCTGTCACCTATCTCTCGGGCCGGTCACCCGAATCGGGCGAGGCATGCCTGCGCTTCGTGCGCGCGCGACCGCGACGCGATCTGCGCTCAGGGGTTCGCAGCGGCAAAGCCTTCGAGGAAGGTCACCAGCGATCCGGCCGCCACCGTCAGCTCGCGCTCCGGAACCAGCAGCCCGAGAGCATCGAAGGGGGATTCCCCTTCGATGTCCAACGCCACCAGCTGCCCATCGAATACGAGCTGCCGCACGACGCTGAATGGAACGATCGACAGGAGCGGCCTGGCTCGCAGCATCGCCGAGGTCAGGGAGGAAACCCTGGTGATGATCTGGCATGTCTTCACGGGCGCCGGGCTGTCGTGCGCCAGCCGATCGAAGGCTTCTCGAGCGGCACTCGGAAGGGGCGCCGGCAGCCAGGTTTCGCCAGCGAGGCTGCTCAGGCGAACACGGCGCCGGCGGGCAAGGCGGTGCTGGGGTCCGCACACCACGACGAAGCGATCCGGCAGAAGCGGCCGGAACTTCCACCCTTGCGGCACGACCTTGGGCTGCCTGCACCCCACGAGATCGACGCTGCCCTGCGCGACCAGCTTGGCCCAGGCGTCGACGTCGGTCTCGGTGACGTGCACCTGGATGCCCGGATGCTCGCAGGCGAAGGGTGGCAGCGCGCGCGTCAGCAGGCCGGAAATCACACCGGTGATCGCAGCCAGGCGGACCACGCCCTCGCCATCGTTCTTCATGGCCACGAGGGTGTCGCTGCCTTCGGCGACGGTGTCCAGGATGCGCCGCGCCAAGGGCGCAAGCGCCGCACCGGCCGCGGTAGGGCGCAGGCCACGCACGTGCCGTTCGAACAGCGGCATCTCCGCCAGCCGTTCCAGGTCTGCCAGCAGCTGGGTGACAGCCGGCTGGCTGATGTGAAGCGCATCGGCCGTTCGCTTCGCACTGCCGAGTTCTGTCAGCTTCACGAGCACCTGGATGTGACGCAGGCGCCCCTTGGCAAGCAGGCGGTTCAGGAGGACAGAAGCGCTCAGGGTGCTCATGCCGATGAAGCAATGCTTATACCGAAGGCTTCGATTCTATTGGACGTTTATAGGCCGGTGCCCACAATGAGCCATCGCACATCCAGACAGGAGACAAGACGATGCGTTCATCCTTTCCGAATCAGGGCCGCAGGCGGGCGTTGGCCACCTTGGCGGCTTTCGCGGCGACGCCCGCGTTTGCGAGCGGCAGCTATCCGGACCGGCCGATCTACCTCATCGTGCCGAACGCGCCGGGAGGACCTGCCGACAACCTCGCTCGCGACCTGGCGCAAGAGCTTGGCAAGCGCCTGCAGCAGACCGTGGTGGTCGAGAACGCACCGGGGGCATCGGGTGTCATCGCAGCGCAGAAGGTGCTGCGGTCCCCTGCCGACGGCTACACGCTCCTGTTCGGCACCACCACCGAGGTGGTGGTCACGCCCATCGCCATCCCGACGGCGGGATACACGTCCAGGGACTTCACTCCGGTTGCCGAGGTGGGCGTGACGCAGATGACGCTGGTCGCGCGGCCCGGCCTGGGCATCTCCAACGCCGACCAGCTCGCCGCGCTCGCCAGGCAAAAGCCCCGCGCGCTGACCGTCGGGACCACCGGGAATGCGTCGCTCCAGGCGTTTGCCACGATGGCCCTCCAGCGTGCCGGGGGCATCGAACTGCTGCCCGTGCCCTACAAGGGTGGGGCCATCGTGATGAACGACCTGCTCGGCGGGCAGTTGGATCTGGCCGTGGTGGCGCTCCCGGGTGCACTGCCCTACGTGCGGTCCGGCAAGCTCAGGATGATCGGCATCCTTTCGGACAAGCGCGCCCCGGCGGCGCCCGACCTTCCCACGATCAACGAGTCGCGCTCCTTCAAGGAAGTCGCGGTTGAAATCTGGGCGGGCCTGGTGGGCCCCTCGCACCTGCCGCCTGCTGTCGTCGACCGGCTGAGCCAAGCGGTCAAGGAGGTGCTCGCGGACAAGGCCTTCAGCGAGCGCCGGACCCGGAATGGCGACATGCCCGTGCCCTACGCGCCGCCGGCCCAGTTCGGCAGCTTCATCCTGTCGGAAGAGGAGCGCTTCCGGTCGCTCGCGACGGGACTGAAGCTGCAATGATGGGTCCGCACCATGAGCGTCGAGACATCGAACGGGAGAGATTGAGGCGCGTGGAGATCGCCGGGGGGCTCGAGTTCCACTACGTCGAGGCAGGCCAGGGGCTGCCGCTCGTGTTCGTCCACGGCGTGCTCGGAGACTGGCGAACCTGGGCCCCGCAATGGCCGGCGTTCACGCCTGCCTTCCGTTGCATCTCCTACAGCCGGCGCTACAGCACTCCGAACCGGAACATGCATCCGTCGCCGGACCACTCGGCCCTGGTCGAGGCCACGGATCTCGCCGCACTGCTTCAGGAGTGGGGCACCGCGCCGTCCGTCCTGGTCGGCTCCTCGTACGGGGCCTACACTTCCCTGGCGCTCGCGGTCGCCAGGCCGGATCTCGTCCGGGCCATGGTGCTGGTGGAGCCCCCGATGCTCGGTTGGGCCGATTTCACTCCGGAAGGACGCGCGGCGCGGTCGGACTTCGAGGAGCGGGTCCGCTTGCCGGCGCGGCGTGCCTTTCTCGAAGGCCGGAATGAATACGCGGTGCGGCTCCTGACCGGCGGGATCGTCGGCGAAGGGACTGCGACGAGCCTTTCCGCTGAAGCGATGCAGCGGCGCATGGAGAACTATCGGTCCATTCGGATGCTCACGCTGTCCACGGACGAATTTCCCATGATCGCGCCCGAGGCCTTGGCAGGAATCCGCTGCCCGACGCTGCTGCTGGCCGGCGAGCGGACGCCGGCCATCCACGCCACGGTCTTCGAATCCATCTGCAGGGCGATGCCGAACGCCGCGTGTGGGCGGATCCCGGCCGCCGGACACGGGGCGGCGAGAGACAATCCGGACGAATTCAACCGGACGGCACTGGAGTTCCTGCGCCGCCATCAGCTTTGCGATTGAACGTGCTCGCCAAGGGTGCGTCACGCGCTTGATTGAATCAACAGGGAGGGAGCAGCCCGTGTCCTTCAGCGAAGACGCAGCGTTGCGCGACCTGGCGCGGGAGATGCCGGTTTCCACGCCCCGTGCCGTGCTCGTCTGGAGTGCCGTGGTCGAAATCGCGGCGCGTGAATCCCTGGGCGCCTCGCCCCTGGGTGAGCGCTGGATCGTGCCGATCACCGGCGGCGCCTTCTGGGGAGGTCCGAGCTTCGATGCCGTCAGCGGCCACGTCCGGCCGGGTGGTGCCGACCGCCAGCTGCTGCGGCCGGACGGCGTCAAGGAGCTGTGCGCCGAATACGAGATGCAGACATTCGACGGGGCGGTCCTCAGCGTACGCAACGAGGTCATCGTTGACGAGCGAGTCCAGCCGGACCGCTATGCCATTTCGCGCATCCGGGTGACTGCGCCGGCCGGTGTTCACGACTGGATGAATCGGCGTCTTTTCGTCGGCACTTTGCAGAGCCTGCGGCCACAGCGCGCCGCTGTATTGATCCGCGGATTCATGCTTCACGCCTCGTGAGGCACGGCTGTCGGACCGATCGCTGCTCAACTGGCTCCGGCGCCACGCGGCCGGCGCGACCGCGTGCCGCGGAGGGTCATGAACAGGTCGAACAGTTGCTGGGCGGCCGGTGAGAGGGACCGCCCGCGCCTGCGGATCAGGCCGATCTTGCGCGTGACGACCGGGTCCACCAGGGGCACGCTCACCAGCAGGGGGTGATCCGGCCCCGGCATGGCCATGGCCGGCACCGCGGCGACCCCGAGCCCGGCTTCGACCAGGCCCAGGGTGGTGGTGACGTGCTGCGTCTCGTAGATGCTCTGCGGCCGATGCTCCACGCCGGCCAGGGCCTGGTCCAGGAGCACCCGGTTGCCGGACGAGCGCGCCACGGAGATGAAGTCGTGCCGCGCCAGCTCCGCCCAGCTCACGCGCCGCATCTTCGCGATGGGATGATCGCGCCTGCAGGCCGCGACGAACCGTTCTTCGCCCAGGGGCTTGAACTCCAGCTCGCCTTCCTGCGCCCCCATGAAGTTGAGGCCGAAGTCCGCCTCGCCGCGGGCGACGCAGGCCAGCACCTCGTTCGCGCCGGCGTCCATCACCTTCACCCGCACCTTGGGGCTCAGCTCGTGGTAGCGGCGGATCACCTCGGAGAGGTAGTAGTAGACCGTCGACGGCACGCAGGCGATGGTCACTTCGCCCATGCGCGTGGCCGCCACGCCGCGGATCCCGAGCAGGGTGCTGTCCAGGTCGTCGAGCAGCTCGCGGACCTTGCGCTCGAACTCGCGCCCCACGGCGGTGAGCGTCACGCGCCGCGTTGTGCGTTCCAGCAGCCGCACGCCCAGCGCCTGCTCCAGCTTCTCGATGCGCCGGCTGAAGGCCGGCTGCGAGAGATGCACGGATTCCGCGGCCTTGCGGAAATTCGCCAGCTCCGCCACGGCGCGGAAGGCGAGGAGGTCGTTGAGGTCGAAAGGGATGGCCATCGATTGATGCCTATGGTGGATCAATTGATCTTAAAGATGCAATTCACATTGTCAATCCACCGGCCGATGATCCCGGCCATGAACTACGCCATTCCCTGTGTGCTGATGCGTGCCGGCACCTCGCGCGGACCGTTCTTCCTGAGCGACTGGCTGCCGCAGGACAAGCCCTCCCGCGACGCGGCCCTGATCGCGGCCATCGGCGCCGCGGACGAACTGCAGGTCGACGGCCTGGGCGGCGGCAGCACCCTGACCAGCAAGGTCGCGATCGTCTCCCGCTCCACGCATGCCGGTTGCGACGTGGACTACCTGTTCGCGCAGGTCGGTGTCGGCACGCGCACGGTGGACACGCGGCCCAATTGCGGCAACATGCTCTCGGGCGTGGCGCCCTTCGCCATCGAGCAGGGCCTGGTGAAGGCGGCCGACGGAGAGACCTGCGTGCGCGTCTTCAACGTGAACACCGGCTCGCGCATCGACGTGACGGTGCTCACGCCCGGCGGCAAGGTCGTCTACGACGGCGCCACGGGCATCGACGGAGTCGCCGGGAAGGCCGCCCCCATCCGCCTGGACTTCCTCGACGCCTGGGGAGCGGTGACGGGTGCGCTGTTCCCGACCGGCCAGCGCATCGACGTCATCGACGGCCTGCCGGTCACCTGCATCGATGCCGCCATGCCGCTGGTGCTCTTCCGGGCGGCCGACCTCGGCCTGGCCGGCGACGAAGCGCCTGCCGTGCTCGATGCCAACGCCGACCTGCTCGCCCGCATCGAAGCCGTGCGCCGGGCCGCCGGCCAGCGCATGGGCCTGGGCGACGTCTCGGCCAGCGTGGTGCCCAAGCCGGTGATCGTCAGCCCGGGGCAGGCGGCCGACAGCATCACCTCGCGCTACTTCACCCCGTGGCGCTGCCACGCCTCGCATGCGGTGACCGGAGCCATCGGCGTCGCCACGGCGCACGCCCTGCCGGGCACGGTGGCGAGCGGCGACGTGGCGGCCACCGGCCGGCGCGTGATCGACGTCCTCCATCCGCAAGGCCGCATCGGGATGGAGGTCGACGTCCGCGGCAGCGGCAGCGACGCGCGCGTCGAGCGTGCCGCGCTGCTGCGCACGGCCCGCAAGATTCTCGAGGGGGAACTGCATCTTCCCCCGTACGTTTTCCAGGACATCCAGCAAGGAGACATGGCATGAAAAAGCTCGGCGCATTCGCGCTGTCCATCTGCATCGCGGGGGCCGCCCTGGCCGCCTACCCGGAACGGGCGATCACGATCGTGGTCCCGACGGCGCCCGGCGGCGGCAACGACGTGATGGCCCGCACGGTGGGACAGAAGATGTCGGCGCTGCTCGGCCAGCCGGTGATCGTGGAGAACAAGGCCGGCGCCAACGGCGCCATCGCCAGCGAGTTCGTCGCCCGCGCGCCCGCCGACGGCTACACGCTGATGCTCGGGTACGTCGCCACCCACGCGATGAACCCGGCACTGCAGAAGCTGCGTTACGACCCGGTGGCCGACTTCGCGCCGATCGGCCTGATCGCCACCTCGCAGACGCTCATGGTGGCCAACACGAAGGCAGGCATCCAGGGCGCGCAGGACCTCGTCGCGCAGCTGCGCGCCAAGCCGGACAAGTTCGCCTATGCGTCCGCCGGCAACGGGACGGCCCCGCACTTCGCGGCGGAGCTGTTCAAGATCAGCACGGGCGTGAGCATGCTGGGGGTGCCGTACAAGGGAGCGGCCCCCGCCGTCACGGACACCATCTCGGGCCAGACGCAGGTGATGTTCCCGAGCCTGTTCACCGCGCTGCCCTTCGTGAAGAGCGGCCAGCTCAAGGCCATCGGCGTTGCCGGCCCGAAGCGCTCGCCCCTGCTGCCCGACGTGCCCACCCTGAAGGAGCAGGGCATCGAGGGCGTCGACGTGCAGCAGTGGTACGGCCTGTTCGCGCCCGCGCGCACGCCTCCCGAGATCGTCAACGCGCTCAACAAGGCGCTGAGGCAGGCGCTGGCCGACAAGGAGATCGCGCGGCGCCTGGCCGCGCACGGGGCCGACGCGGAGTCCAGCACGCCCGCGCAGTTCGGCGAACTCGTGAAGACCGAGCTCGCCAAGTGGCGCGGCGTGGTGCAGCGCGCGCAGATCCGGGTGGATTGAGGCGCCGGGCGTTGACAGCGGCGTCCGCCCGCTCCTAGCATCGACCGCATCGCGCGCCGGCGCTGTCCGAGGCGGCGCGATGTTCATGCGAGGAGACCGAATGAGCACGAGCGAGATCGGGGCCAGTGTGCGCGGCCGGGTGGCTTACGAGCCCATTCACACGAGGCCGCCGCTCGCGCTGCCCGGCGGCGCGCGGGTGGCGGTGTGGACCATCGTCAACGTGGAGAACTGGAGCCCGCAGGGCGCGATGCCGCGCGCCGTGCTGCCGCCGCCCATGGGGCAGCCGCTGCTGCCGGACGTCCCGAACTGGAGCTGGCACGAGTACGGCATGCGCGTCGGCTTCTGGCGCTTCGTGGAGGCCCTGGGCTCGCGCGGACTGAAGGCGACCTTCGCCGTCAACGGCTCCGCGTGCTCGGTGTACCGGCAGGCGTGCGCCGCCGCCCGGGACGCCGGCTGGGAGTTCATGGGCCACGGCTTCGCGCAACGGCCCATGCACAAGGTCGAGGACCAGGCCGCGGCGATCGCCGACACGATGAAGGCGATCGGCGACTTCACCGGCCGCAAGCCCCGCGGCTGGGAGAGCCCCGGCCTCACCGAGACGGACGAAACGATCGACCTGCTGGCCGAGGCGGGCGTCGAATACGTCGCGGACTGGGTTCTGGACGACCAGCCCGTGCCGATCCGCACCCGCGCGGGCGAGGTCGTCTCGGTGCCGTACACGGTGGAGATCAACGACGTGGTGATCAGCGCGGTGCAGCAGCAGCCCTCGGACGAGATCCTGCGCCGCGGCCGCGACCAGTTCGACCGCCTCTACCTGGAAGGCGCGCAGTCGGCCCGGGTGATGGCAATCTCGATCCATCCCTATCTCACGGGCGTGCCGCACCGCATCAAGTACCTGGAGGCGCTGTACGACTACATCCTCGGGCACGAGGGGGTCGTGATGTGGACCGGGGAGCAGATCCTCGACTGGTACAGGTCGGCGCGCGTCCGCTGAATCCCGGCGCCTCAGCTCCCGCGCGGCGACTCCACGCGGGGCACGTCGACGCGGGTCCGGGCGCCCCGCAGCAGGGCCAGCCCCGCCGCCACGAGCAGCACGATGCCCGCCAGCGCCATCGCGTTCGGCACGTTGCCCCAGACGAGGTAGCCCAGGGCGAGGGCCACCAGCAGGCCGGAGTAGCGGAAGGGCGCGACGACGCTCATTTCGCCGTGCCGCATGGCCGCGGCGATCAGGAAATTGCCGGCGCTGAGGATGGCGGCCGCGCCGGCCAGCAGCGCCAGGGGCGGCCAGGCCAGGGGATGCCAGGGCTGCATCAGGCTCCAGCCGCCGGCCAGCAGCGTCACGGCGATCGAGGTGCCGAGGGTGATGACGAGCACGGGGATGCCCCGGGCGATGGTGCGCGTCAGCACGTCCCGGCTCGCGTTCAGGAAGGATGCCAGCACGCACAGCAGCGCCCAGGCGTTGAAGCCCTCGCCGCGGGGCTGCACGACCAGCAGCACGCCCAGGAAGCCCGTGCCCACGGCCAGCCAGCGGCGCGCCGCCACGCGTTCACCGAACAGCGCGATGGCGTACAGCGTGACGAACAGCGGTGCGGCCATGTTGATGGCCGTCGTGTTCGCCAGCGGCAGGTGGAACAGCGACAGCAGGTACGCGATCGTCGCGACCCCGTCCACGGCCGCCCGCAGCAGCACCCGACCATCCAGCAGCCGGGGCAGGTGGCGCGCGCCGCCGGTGGCCCAGATCACCGCGAGCAGCAGGGCGATCGAGATCAGGCCGCGCACGAAGATCAATTGCGCGGCCGGCAGCGATTCGCTGACGACTTTCACGAGCGCGTCGCTGCAGGCGAGGCTCGCCATCGCGGACGCCATGGCCGCCACGCCGCGGCGGTTGCTGTCGGGGGTTGGGGGATTCACGCAGTCCGATCGGGATGAGCCCGGCGCGGAGCTTACAGCCCGGCTCGCGGGGGGTGGAAGTCGGGTACGCTTTGCCCTCCTGTTCCGTTCGAGAGGGCCCGGCCATGAGCATTCCCGTCGATTTGCCCGGACTGGCGGAGGTCATGGGGCGCTACCGCTTCGCCTACCTGCTGACGTCCAACGAGCGCGGCGCACCGCATGCGGTGGCAGTGACACCGGTGCTGCAAGGCGGCGAGCTGCTCGTGCACGAGACCGGGCGCCGCACCCGGGACAACGCCCTGCAGCGGCCGGACGTGGCCCTAGTGTGGCCGCCGCAGTCGGAGTCGGACTATTCCCTGATCGTCGACGGGCGGGCCGAAGCGGCAGGCGGCGCTTTGCGCATCACGCCGACCCGCGCGGTGCTGCACCGGCCCGCACCGCCGCGCGAACCTGCCGCACCGGGCGCCTGCGGCTCCGACTGCGTGGAAATCGCCTGAGCCGCACCCCGGGCGCAGTCCCGCGGACCGGGTCGTCGCCGATCGCCCCGCCGCCGGCCGCCGCCGGCCCCCGCCTGCTACATTGCCTCGATCTCACAAGGAGTCACCATGCCCAAAGGCGAGCAACGCAGCAACAAGATGGTCAAGAAGCCGAAGAAGGACACCTCTCCTCCCAAGGAGGGCTCGTCCGACCGGCCGATGCCGCCCACCACGACGGTGCTGCCGAAAGGCAAGCTGAAGAACAAGGGCTGACCTCGGGAATTCCCCGCGCGCGACCTTCCCATGTCCCTCATCCTCTCCCACCCGATCCTGGACGAGCTCCTGCAGCGCCACCGGATCAAGTCCAATGACCTGGCCGGCATCGACAAGCTGTTCGGAGGCGCCGACGGCTACTATTGGTACCACACGCTGCGGCACATGTGCCCCAGGAATGAAGTGATCACCTGGCCCGACGAGGAGGCCATGCGCGCGGCGGTGCAGAACCACGAGAACGAGACGGCCGCGGAGGACGAGGTGAAGCCGCAGGTCCTCGGCGACGTGCACGTGGCCGCCATCGCCCGGCTGCTGGCAGCGCCCGGCGGATGAGGGAGCCCGGCTCGGGCGCGCCGCCCGCCGCGCCGGCCCCCGGCGAGGCCCGGCGCCTGTCCAAGGTGGTCGCGGCCCTGGTGCCCTGCTCGCGCCGCGAGGCGGAGCAGTACATCGCCGAAGGCTGGGTGCGTGTGGACGGTCAGGGCGTGGCCGAGCCGCAGGTGCGCGTCACCGCGGACCAGCGCGTCGAGGTCGATCCGCGGGCGCGCCTGCAGCCCGCCGTGCCGGCCACGTTCCTGGTCCACAAGCCGGCGGGCATGGATCCGGAGGCGGTCAGCCAGCTGCTCACGGAGGCCGGCCACTGGGGCGGGGACACCTCAGGCATCCGCCGCAGCAGGACCCACCAGGCCGGGCTGCAGGCACTGCTGCCGCTGCCGGCGCAGGCGAGCGGGCTGTGCGTCCTCAGCCAGGACTTTCGGGTGGTGCGCAAGCTGACCGAGGACGCGGCGTTCGTCGAGCAGGAACTCGTCGCCGAAGTGCAGGGAACGATCGCGCCCGACGGCCTGGCGCGCCTGGGCCGGGGGCTGGTGCGGAACGGTCGGCCGCTGCCGCCGGCGCGGGTGAGCTGGCAGAGCGAGACGCGCCTGCGCTTCGCCGTGAAGGGCATCGATCCGGACTGGATCGCGTGGATGTGCGCGCAGGTCGGCCTGGAACTGGTCGCGCTGCGGCGCATCCGCATCGGGCGCATCCCGATGGCGGCCCTGCCGCCGGGACAGTGGCGCTACCTGCCCGCGGGCGAGCGGTTCTGACGAAGGTGGCAGGCGCCGCCAGCCCGGCCCGGCCTGCCGACCCCTGTCGACCCTTTGTCCCGCGCCGGGTCAATCCAGCAGGACGCCCGCGCCTTTCACGACCGCCCAGCGGCGCAGATCCGCGGCCTGGGCGGTGGCCAGCTCGGACGCCGTCGATCCGACCGGTTCGAAACCGGCGCTGCTGACTTTCTCGCGCATCCGGGGATCGTGGAGCGCCCTCGCGACGGCTTGTTCCAGCGTCGCCTGCTCGGGGGCGGCCAGCCCCGCGGGCGCGTACATCGCAAACCAGCCGTCCGCCTGCATGTCCACGCCCGCTTCCTTCAGGGTGGGAACATCGGGGACCTGGGGATCCCGCTGGTCGCCCATCACCGCGAGGATGTGGACTTTCCCGGCACGGTGGAAGGGGGCCGTCTCGCTGACCACGTCGAACTTGTAGTTGATCACGCCGCCGAGAAGCGCATTGTTGGCGGGACCCCCACCCTGGAAGGGGATGTGCTGCAGCGGCACACCGGTCGTGTGCGAAAACATGACGCCCAGGAGGTGCGGCAAGGTCCCCTGCCCGGGACTGCCGTAGGTGCCGGTGCGCGGGTCGGCCTTGACCTTGGCGATCATCTCCGAAACAGTCCTGGCGCCGCTGCCCGGTCCTGCGACCACGCCGAACTGGAAGCGTGCGATCAGGGATACCGGGGTGAAGTCCTTGACCGGGTCGTAGTCCAGTTTGCGATAGATGTAGGGAAACAGGACCATGGGCCCGTTGGGCATGATGATCACTGTCCGACCGTCCGCTTTGGCATGCATCAGCGCACGGATGGCGATGCGGCCGGCGGCCCCGGGACGATTCTCCACGACGACGGGCGAAAAGTCGTTGCGCAGTCCGTCGGCGACCAGGCGCGAGATGGTGTCGGCGGAGCCGCCGGGGGGAAAGCCGACGATGATGGTCAGGGGCTGCTTCTCCTTCGCATGGGCGGGCAGCGCCGGAAGGCCGGTCAGGGCACTGGCGGCCAGTGCGGCGAGGAGCAAGGATCGTCGGTACATGCAGAACTCCGAAGGGGTGAGACCGGCCCGATGCTAGGGAACCGCTGTCCCATTGTTGAAAACAACGAAGGCCCTGGAAAACCCTGATCGGGTCTGCAGATCGTCGAACAGGTGCTTCGGCCGGACCACGCTCCGATCGTGCCGCGCCGCCTCAGCGGGGGCGGGCTCTTGCGCCGAGACGGCGCAGCGCCTTGGGAACCTCGATATCCATCGAAAGCCTCTCCGCGCGCTTGTGGATCACCTGCAGCGCCTCGTCCAGCACGGCGAGCTGATTCGCGTCCAGGTCCTGGAGCAGCTTCGCGTTGATCTGCGACGTCAGCGGAAACAGCTCGGCGTGCAGGGCGGCTCCGGCTTCCGTGAGGGTCACGATCAGCCGCCGGGAGGCACCGCGTCTCTTCTCGACCAGCCGCTTGTTCGCGAGCGAGGTGACTGCGCGCGACAGCCGCGCCTTGTCCAGCTCCGCCCGCGCGACGAGTTCGGTCCACGTCAGGGACGCCTGCGGAGCGAGCAGTGCGATCACCATCCATTCGCGTCGCGTGATGCCGAAACGCCCTTCGCAGAGCCGCGTCACCAGGCTGCCGCCCAGCGACAGGACCCTGCTCAGGCGGAACAGGAGCAATGAACGGATCTCTTCAGGGTGCGCGAGAGGCGAGTCGGCCACGCCCGGCATTGTCCGACATCGGGCGTCAGGGCGAGCGGTGCAGCCGCGGCGCCGACAGCGCCTGGAGGCTGTCGGCGACCGCCGCGTCCACGTCCTTCCATCGGCCCGCCAGCCGCTCCTTCGCGAGGGCCTTCTCCAGTGCCCGAAGGTCCTTCACGCTGGGGGCGACCTTGATCTGGGCGATCGCCGCCGCCGGATTGCCGGCACGCAGCAGCGCGATCACCTTGTCGGGCCAGGGGCTGGGTCGTGCCAAGAGGGTTTCCTTGCTGGGGGATACCGCATTTTCCGCCTTTGCGACCTCGGCGTGCGGCCAGCGACAATCCGGCATGCCTTCCCGGATCCGCGAGGACGAAGTCGAATGGACCGCCGTGCGCTCGCAGGGCCCGGGCGGGCAGAACGTCAACAAGGTCTCCAGCGCGGTGCACCTGCGCTTCGACATCCGCGCGTCCTCGCTGCCGCCCGAGGTGAAGGAGCGACTGCTGGCCCTGCCGGGCCGCCGCGTGACCAAGGAGGGGGTCCTCGTCCTCAAGGCGCAGTCCGCGCGCACCCAGGAGCAGAACCGTGCCCTGGCCCTGGCACGCCTGGAGGAGCTCGTGGAGCAGGCTTCGCAGGTGCAGGCCGTCCGGCGGCCGACGAAGCCGACCTACGGCTCGAAGCAGCGCCGGCTGCAGGGCAAGGCGATCCGGTCGCAGGTGAAGGCGGGGCGGGGCAGGGTGCACGAGTAGACCCCCGGAATTTTTCTTCCGCCCCCGGAAGACACTCTCCCTGGCGCCCTGGGGCGCGCGCTCGCAAGATGGGCGCATGTCCGATCTCGTCATCCACGGCGGCGCGCCCCTGCGAGGCCGTGTCGTCCCCTCGGCGAACAAGAACGCCGTGCTGCCGGTGCTGTGCGCGACGCTGCTGACGCGCGAGCCCGTGCGGCTGCACCGGGTGCCCGACATCACCGACGTGCGCAAGATCCTCGACGTGTTCCGCCGGCTGGGCAGCAGCGTGGCCATGGATTTCGAGACGGGCGTGCTCGACCTGCACCACGCCGACACCCGCTTCGATCCCGCGCGGGACCACCTGCCCGAGCAGATGCGCAGCTCCATCCTGCTGGTGCCCGGCCTGCTGGCGCGCTTCGGCGCCGCGCGCATCGAGGGCGACGTCAAGGGCTGCACCCTCGGCGCCCGCGAGATCGATCCGCACGTGGAGGTGTTCGAGCGCTTCGGGGCCTGCGTCGAGCGCGATGGGCCCAGCCTGGTGCTGCGGGCGGACCGGCCGCTGCGCGGCAACGATCACTGGACCGACTACGCCTCCGTCACCACCACCGAGAACTTCGTGCTGTGCGCGGCGCTGGCCCGCGGCACGTCGACGCTGACCAATGCCGCCGGCGAGCCGCACGTGCAGGAGTTCTGCCGCTTCATGGAGCAGCTGGGCGCCCGCATCGAGGGCATCGGCACCTCGCGGCTGACCGTCCATGGCGTGGACCGGCTGGGTGGGGGCGAGTTCAGCTTCACCGAGGACTTCCACGAGGTCGTCACCTTCCTCGCGCTGGGCGCCATCACCGGCGGCGACGTGCGGGTGAGGAACGCGCAGCCGGAGCACTTCCCGCTGATCGACCGCAACTTCGCCAAGTTCGGCGTGCGCGTCGTGCACGACGACGGCTGGTCGCGCGCCGTCCTGGACGGCCCGCTGAAGGTGCGCGAGCCCTTCACCCGCAACATCCTGCAGAAGGTCGAGGCCGCGCCCTGGCCCTACCTGCCGGTGGACCTGCTGCCGATCTTCATCGCGCTGGGCGTACGCTCCGAAGGCAGCGTGATGTTCTGGAACAAGGTCTACGACGGCGCGCTCGCCTGGACCGGCGAGCTGTCGAAGTTCGGCGCGCAGGCCTTCCTGTCGGACCCGCACCGGCTCGTGACCTTCGGCGGCAAGGCGCTGGGGCCGGCCGAGGTGGAGAGCCCCTACATCATCCGCGTGGCGATCGCGCTGCTGATGGTGGCCGCCAGCATTCCCGGCCGGTCCGTCATCCGCAACGCGGCGCCGGTGCGCCGGGCCCATCCGCGGTTCGCGGAGAACATCACGCGGCTGGGCGCGCGGGTGGAGTGGGTCGAGGCCGGCTGAGCAGTCGCCATCGCCGTAAGTCGCAAGTTCGCATCGGTCCCGATCGGGAACCTGCGCGCAGCCGGCCGCCTCCTACCCGTACCGACTGGAGGCCCACGTTGCCAGTTCCTGTATCCCTGAGCCAGTCCGCCAAGGCGCTGGTGCTGCAAGGCGGCGGTGCCCTCGGTGCCTACCAGGCCGGCGTGTACGAGGCGCTGGCGCAGAGCGACGGCCGCCTCGACTGGGTGGCCGGCGTCTCCATCGGCGCCATCAATGCCGCCCTGATCGTGGGCAACGCGCCGGAGCACCGCGTGGCCCGGCTGCGGGAGTTCTGGCGCCAGGTGTCCTCCGCGCCGGCGCAGAACGTGCCGCCGGCCTTGGGCGCCCGGGCCCTGCAGGGGCAGTGGAGCGCCGCCGCGGCGGCGCTGGTGGGCATCCCGGGATTCTTCCGGCCGCGCGTCGACCCGACGCTGCTGCTGGGCGGCGCGGCCCCGGTGCTGAGCTACTACGACACGGCGCCGCTGAAGTCCACGCTGGAACGGCTGGTGGACTTCGACCGCATCAACCGCGGCGAGGTGCGCCTGAGCGTCGGCGCGGTGAACCTGCGCTCGGGCAATTCGACCTACTTCGACAACACCCTCCAGCGCATCGGCGCGGAGCACATCATGGCCAGCGGCGCGCTGCCGCCGGGCTTCGCGCCGATCCATATCGACGGCGAGGACTACTGGGACGGCGGCATCCTGTCCAACACGCCCCTGCAGTACGTGCTGGACGCGCATGCGGGCGACCGTCCGCTGGTGGTGCTGCAGGTCGACCTGTTCGGAGCGCGCGGCCCCATGCCGCGCACCCTGTCGGAAGTGCTGGAACGGCAGAAGGACATCACCTATTCCAGCCGCACCCGCATGAACACCGACGCGCTGGGCGCCAACGCCAACCTGCGCCACGCGCTCGCCGACCTGGTCGAGCGGCTGCCGGCGCGGCTGCGGTCCGACCCGGCACTCGTGACCCTCCTGCAGGGGATGGAGCCCCGGCCGATCGACATCGTGCACCTGATCTACCGCGACAAGCCCTACGAGCTCGACACGAAGGACACCGAGTTTTCCCGCGCGATGGTCGAGGAACACTGGAACGCCGGGATGCGCGACATGCACGCCACCATCGCGCATCCCGAGTGGCTGCGCAAGGCCACCCGCTGCGGCGTCACCACCTACGACCTGGCCGGCCCCGAGGCCCGGGTGCGCCGGCCCGGCCGCCCCGCGGCCGGACCCTGAAACGCCGCGGCCCGCAGCGCGCCCGGCCCGCGGCGCTCGCCTTCCCATTTCATCACCAGGAGCATCCCATGCAATTGAAGGACAAGGTGGCATTCATCACCGGCTCGGCCAGCGGCATCGGCAAGGAGATCGCGACCGTGTACGCCCGCGAGGGCGCTGCCATCGTGATCGCTGACCTGAACCGTCAGGCGGCCGAGGCGACCGCGGCGGAGCTGGCGGCGACCGGCGCCAAGGCGATCGGCGTGGCCGTGGACGTGACCGACGAGGCGCAGGTCGAGGCCGCCGTGGAGCGGGCCGTGGCGGCCTTCGGCGGCATCGACATCCTGGTGAGCAACGCCGGCATCCAGATCGTGCATCCGCTGGAGGAATTCTCCTTCGCCGAGTGGAAGAAGCTGCTCGCCATTCACCTGGACGGCGCCTTCCTCACCACGCGGGCCTGCCTGAGGCGCATGTACGCCCAGGGCCGTGGCGGCTCGGTGATCTACATGGGCTCGGTGCACTCGAAGGAGGCCTCGCTGCTGAAGGCGCCGTACGTGACCGCCAAGCACGGGCTGATCGGCCTGTGCAAGACCGTGGCCAAGGAGGGCGCCGCGCATAACGTGCGGGCCAACGTGATCTGCCCGGGCTTCGTGCGCACCCCGCTGGTGGAAAAGCAGATTCCCGAGCAGGCGAAGACCCTGGGCATCACCGAGGCGGAAGTGGTCCGTAACGTCATGCTGAAGGAGACCGTGGATGGCGAATTCACGACCACGGACGACGTGGCCCGCGTCGCGCTGCTGTTCGCCGCCTTCCCCACCAACGCGCTCACCGGCCAGTCGCTGGTGGTGAGCCACGGCTGGTTCATGCAGTAGCGGCGGGCTCCCCCGCCGGCCGGCCCGCCTCACACCGTGGGCGAATAGCGCCCCGGCCGGTGGTTGAAGGCCAGCACCCCGTTGACGAAGACGACCGCCACCAGCGAGGCCGGCAGCCGGCCGAAGTCGCCGAGCGCGGCGCAGCCGCCGACCAGGATGGTGGCGTCCAGCACCAGCTGCAGCAGGCCGGGGCTGAGCCTCCAGCGCTGCTGCGCGTACAGCACCACCACGTTCAGCCCGCCCAGGCTGGCGGTGTGCCGGAACAGCACCAGCAGGCCCACGCCGGTGAGCGTGCCGCCCACCACGGCCGCCACCAGCGGCGAAACGTGCGCGAGCTCGAAGCCGCGCGGCAGTGCGTGCACGATCAGCGCGGTGACGGCGGCCGCCAGCACGGTCTTGGTGGTGAACTCGCGTCCCAGGCGGAACACGGCGAACAGGTAGAAGGGCAGGTTGACGACGACCAGCATCAGGCCCAGGTCCGCGCCGCTCAGGTAGCTCGCCAGCAGCGACAGGCCCACGGTGCCGCCCGCGAGCAGGCCGCCCGCCTTGAAGATGACGACGCCGACGGCCGCGAGCAGGCTGCCGGTGAGCAGCGCCTGGATGTCCTCGTAGACGTTGTGGCCGGCCATGCAAGCAGCTTAGGGGGGCCTCGGGCGACGCTTTCTGACCCGCGTCAAGGAGCGGTCCGAATCCGGGAGCGCGCGGAACGCCCTCGGGCCGGCCGGGCGGTGGCCCGAACCGCCCGACGCGCGGCGGTGCCCGCGAGACCCTTCGGCAAGTATCGCGCGACCCTCGGGCCAGACAACGGTTGGGGCACGACTGAAGATGCGCCCAGGCACATCGCCCGCCCGTTCAAGGAGTCGTCCATGCCAGCACTGCAACATCCCAAACTGCGGGTGGCCGCCGTCCAGGCCGCCCCCGAATTCCTCGACCTCGAGGCCACCATCGACAAGGCGATCGCGTACATGGAGACCGCCGCCGGCCAGGGCGTGCAGTTCATCGCCTTTCCCGAGACCTGGATTCCCGGCTATCCCTGGTGGATCTGGCTGGCGGCGCCCGCGATCGGGATGCAGTACGTGCAGCGCTACTTCGACAACTCGCTGGCGGTCGGTTCGCCCGAGTTCCAGCGCCTGTGCGACGCGGCGCGCAAGCACGGCCTGTGGCTGGCCATCGGCTACAGCGAACGCGCCGGCGGCAGCCTGTACATGGGCCAGGCGCTGATCGACAACACCGGCACCGCGCTGCTCACCCGCCGCAAGCTGCGCCCGACGCACGTCGAGCGCTCGGTCTTCGGCGACGGCGACGGCTCCGACCTCGCGGTCATGACCACCCCGGTCGGCAACGTGGGCATGCTGAACTGCTGGGAGCACCTGCAGCCGCTCAGCAAGTACGCGATGTACGCGCAGAACGAGCAGATCCACGTGGCTTCGTGGCCCAGCTTTTCGCTGTACCGCGGCGGCGCCTATGCGCTCGGCCCCGAGGTCAACAACGCCGCGAGCCGGATCTACGCCGTCGAAGGCGGCTGCTTCGTCCTCGCGCCTTGCGCCACGGTGTCGGCCAGGATGCAGGAGATGCTGTGCGGCGACGACATGCAGCGGCAGTTCCTCCTGCAGGGCGGCGGCTTCGCGCGCATCTATGCACCGGACGGCCAGGAACTGGGCAACCGCCTGGGGGAAACGGAAGAAGGCCTGGTGGTGGCCGACATCGACCTCGGCATGATCGCCCTGGCCAAGGCGGCGGCCGATCCCGCCGGCCACTACGCCCGGCCGGACGCCACCCGACTGCTGCTGAACAAGACGCCGGGCGCGCGCGTGGTGTCCCAGGTGCCGGACGGCCCGGGCTTCCGCGAGGTTCCGGCGGCCGTGTCGCCTGCCGCGGTCGCCGCCGCCGTCGCCGAGTAGCGCGGGCCGCTCCCGGGGCGCTTGCCTCCAACGCGCCCCATCCTTGACCCAGCCTCTCCTCCCCGGGGTTTCCGGCATTTGACTTGCTTGCCCGCTGCGCTGAAATGTCCGCAGCTGGAAGCAGCGCCCGCACCCCGGCGGGCGATTCGAGGAGAGGCACGATGAGACATGTCCTGACCACGCAGGCCGTCACGCCACGGGAGCGCGTCTCGTACTGGGTCGACATGATCTGTTCGACCTACGTGAAGCTCGAGTGCGATCCGGCGCTGGACGGCGCGGGCGGCTTCGACGGTTCCATCGAGTCGCACCAGTTGCCGGGGCTGCACCTGTCGGTGGTGCGTTCCGGCCCCCAGACGGTGCTGCGCACCCGCTCGGCGATCGCCCGCGACCCGGAGGACTGCTTCCTGATCGTGTCGCAGGTCCGGGGCCACGGGATGGTGGAGCAGGACGGCCGCGAGACGCTGATGGCGCCCGGCGACTTCTCGATCTACCACAGCACCCGGCCCTACACGCTGCGCTTCGGCGACGACTTCGAGGAGTTCGTGCTCAAGGTCCGGGGCGACGCGCTCCGGGCGGCCGTCCGCGATGTGGAAACCTTGACCGCCACCAAGGTGTCGGGCACGAGCGGACCCGCGCGCATCCTGCACGGCATGCTGCAGACGCTGCGCGCCGACGTCGACACCCTGCCGGCCGCTTCGGCCCGACCCATCTGCGACAGCCTGGTCAGCCTGGTCGCCGCCGGCCTCGGCACGCTGCACGGCGCCTCGCGCGTCGAGTCGACCGCCTTGCGCTCCTACCACCTGGAGCGCATCCGCCGCCACATCGACGAACACCTGCGTGACCCGGGCCTCACCATCGAGTCCGTCGCGCACCAGCTGGGCATGTCGGTCAGCCACCTGCACCGCCTGTTCGCGGGCGAGCCGCAATCGCCGGCGCAGTACCTGTGGCACCGCCGCATGGAGCAGTGCAGCCGCGACCTGCTCGACCCCCGGCTGGCGGCACGCCCGGTTTCCGAGATCGGCTACCGCTGGGGCTTCAACGACGCCGCGCACTTCAGCCGCTCCTTCCGTGAGAAGTTCGGCTGCCCGCCGCGCGAGTGGCGCCAGCGCGCACGGGGCACCGCGAACGACATTCACTGAGGGGCGCCCGGCCCGCGCCGGGATTTGCGATGATCGCGCCGTCTTCCATCCGGCAAGGAGCCTCCCATGCTCTCAGGCAAGACCCTCATCGTCACCGGCGCCTCGTCGGGCATCGGCGCGGCCACGGCGGCGCTCGCGGCGGCGCAGGGCGCCGACGTCATCTCGGTGGACATCAACCCACCGGCCCGGCCGGTGGGCCGCTTCGTCCGTGCGGACCTGGCGGACCGGGCCTCGATCGACGCGCTGGTCGACGCCCTGCCGGCCGGGGCCCATGGGCTGGCCAACATCGCGGGGCTGCCGCCGACGCGACCCCCGGCGCAGGTGGTCAAGGTCAATCTCGTCGGCCTGAAGTACCTCACCACCCGGCTGGTGCCCAAGCTCGCCGACGGCGCCTCGATCGTGAACCTGGCCTCGCTCGCGGGCCTGGGCTGGGCGGACGCGAAGGAGACGATCCGGGCCAGTGCGGACCTCGGCTTCGACGGGGTCGAAGCCTTCTGCCGCGACCGCGCCATCGAAGGCGCCCGCAGCTATTTCTTCTCCAAGGAGGCGCTGATCGTGTGGACCCTGCAGAACCGCTGGACCTGGCGCGAGCGCGGCATCCGCATGAATGCCGTGAGCCCCGGCCCGGTGGACACGCCGATCCTGAAGGACTTCCTGCAGACCCTGGGGGCGCGCGCGGAGGAGGACATGAAGACCATGGACCGGCCCGGCACGCCGGCCGACATCGCGCCGGTCGTGTGCTTCCTGCTGTCCGACGGCTCGGCCTGGATCCGCGGGACCAACTTGCCGGTGGACGGCGGGATGTTCTCCAACATCCTGTGCCAGATGAACGGGCTGTGACGTCGAACGGGGCGTGGCGCCTGCACGCCGGCCCCGGACACTAGGGCGCCACCAGGCTCTGCGCCACGACCACGGTCTGCGGCGACGCGTCGACTGGCTCGATGCCCGGCGGCATGAAGGCGCAGGGCAGGTTCGGCTTGCCGACGAAGGTGCGCAGCACGTCGCAACGCTCGGCCAGGCGGCGTTCGCGCGCGCTCTCGTTCCAGGTCTTCAGTCCCCAGGCCATCCCGACCGCGACGCAGGCCGGCACGAGCACGCCGCCCGAAAGCGCCGACGCGGTGGCGCAGACATTGGTGGCGGCGCCACCCTGCCAGGTGGCCGCCGCGAAGGCGTAGGCGCCGGGGCGCTCGGTTTCGGGCAGGCCCTCGGCGTACCGGAGGGACGCCGCCTTGACGCCCAGGTCGGCGAGGGGCAGCAGCGGGTTGACCGCGATGGCACCCGTGGCGACACCCACCACGGACGACACGCCGTCCGCGACCGCGCCGGTGCGTGCCTGGTCCTCTGACTGCTGGGCGTGACCGACCCCCAGCGCCGCCATCAGCACCGCTGCCGCAAGGGTCGTACGAGCCGGACCGTGGTTGCGCATCTGCCTCCTCTCCGGCAAGCAGTAGAGCAGCGCGCGGTCCGCGCAACGAGGGCGCCGGTCAGCGCGCGGGCACCGGCCGTCGCGCCCAACTGTGAGCGGGTGTGAAGGGTGAGCGCACGCTGACCGGCGCGCGCCCCGTGGCTCAGGGCGCGTCGGGCCCCGGCGGACCGGGCTCGGGCGGCGCCTCTTCCTCGCGCGGGTGGTTCTCCTCGCGCGGCAGCGACAGGACGCCGGTGTTGTAGTCGTACTCGAACACCTCGCCGTGGCGGGCCCAGGAGATCACGGTCTGCAGCACCCGCTCCGCCTCCGCCTCGTCCAGCCGTTCCTGCAGCAGCTTGAGGAAGGGGCCGTCGGGCAGCTCGCCGTCCGCCTCCTGCTCCAGGCTGTGGCGGATGTGCGCGGCCAGCGGCACCTGCGCGAGCAGCTGTTCGCCGAAGATGGCCTGCCGGTGCCCGTGGTCGCCGTCCACGTAGCGGCGACCCAGGGCCGTCAGCTGCAGGTCGCCGGACTCCAGCTGCGCCAGGCCCACCAGCGCCAGCGCGTGCGCCACCGGCAGCAGCTCGCTGTCGGTGAGCTCGGTCTCCTCGGCCAGCTGCGGCAGGTCGGCGCGGCCGCTGAAGGGCGGCTCGGACAGCAGCTCCAGCACGTCGTCCATGCGCGCCACGTCGGCCTCGGGCAGGCGTTCGGTGAGCGGCGAGGCCTCCACGACGCCGGCCGCGCGCGCGGGCCGGCGGGCGGCGGCGGTCATGAGCATGTACACCTCGTCGATCAGCGCGCGCGAGCCGTGGTGCTCCGGGTCGCGCGGGCGCCGCAGCTGCACGGACAGCTGCGACCGCACCCGGCCCGGGTCGCTGCCGAAGACCAGGACGCGGTCGGCCATCATCACCGCCTCCTCGATGTTGTGCGACACCACCAGGATGGCCTTGGTCGGCAGCCTGCCGCTGCCCCACAGCTCCAGCACGTCGTCGCGCAGGCGCTCTCCGGTCAGCACGTCCAGCGCGGAGAAGGCCTCGTCCATCAGCAGCACGTCGGGCTCGGTGACCAGGGCGCGGGCGATGCCCACGCGCTGCTTCATGCCGCCCGAGAGCTCCCGCGGCAGGGCGCCCTCGAAGCCGGCCAGCCCGATCAGGTCGATCACGGCGCTGGCGCGTTCCGCCCGCTCGGCCGCGGCCATGCCGCGCGCCTCCAGCCCCAGCTCCACGTTCTGCTGCACGGTCAGCCAGGGGAACAGGGCGAAGGACTGGAACACCATGCTGATCGCCCGCGCCGGGGCGTACAGGGGCTGGCCCCGGTAGCGCACCGAACCCGAGTCCGCCGGCACCAGGCCGGCCATGATGCGCAGCAGCGTGCTCTTGCCCGAGCCCGACTGGCCCAGCAGCGCGACGATCTCGCCCTCGCGCAGGGTGAAATCCACGGTGTCGAGCACCGTGCGGGTGTGGCCGTCCGCCGAGCGGAAGGTCTTGGTGACGGCCTGGAGTTCGATGACGGGCGCGCTCATCTCCTGCCCCTCAGAAATGCATGCGTTCCTCGGCCAGCCGGTACAGCCGGCGCCAGAGGAGGTGGTTGAGTCCCATGACGAAGATGCACATGACCGAGATGCCCAGGGCGATGCGCGGGAAGTCGCCCGCCGCCGTCATGTGCGCGATGTAGCTGCCCAGGCCGTGCGCCTCCAGGGTGGTGTCGCCCCAGCTCACGTACTCCGACACGATGCTGGCGTTCCACGAACCGCCGCTGGCGGTGATGGCGCCGGTGACGAAGGCCGGGAAGATCGCCGGCAGCAGGTAGCGGCGCCAGCGCAGCCAGCCGGTGAGGCCCAGGTTGCGCGCGGCCAGCCGCAGCTCGGTGGGGATGCTGGAGGCGCCGGCGATCACGTTGAACAGGATGTACCACTGGGTGCCGAACACCATCAGCGGCGACAGCCAGATGTCCGGGTTGAGCTTGAAGCGCACCAGCACCACCACGACCACCGGGAACAGCAGGTTGGCCGGGAAGGCGGCGAGGAACTGCGCCACCGCCTGCAGCCGGCCGGACCAGCGCGGGTTCATGCCGATCCACACGCCCACCGGCACCCACACCAGGGCCGCCAGGCCGATCAGCAGCAGCACCCGCAGCAGCGTGGTCAGGCCCAGCAGGAACACGTGGCCCACCTCCGCGAAGCCCACCTCCGCGTTGACGAACAGGGCGAGCCGCGCCACGGCGAACATCACGATGGCGGCGATGGCCGCGTCCCAGGCGCGCTGCCACTTGGCGGCGGTCGCGCGCGGGCGGGCCCGGATGGAGGTGCCGTCGTAGGGCCGCACGAAGAAGGTGAAGCTGCGCTCCAGCTTCGCCAGGCCCCAGTCGGCCAGGCGCTGGACGGCCTCCGCCCGGCGCAGCCAGGACAGGAGCCAGGAGCGCGGCGCGTCCTCGCCGCCGCTCTCCTCGAAGCGGAACTTGTCGGCCCAGGCCACCAGCGGGCGGAACAGCAGCTGGTCGTAGGCCAGGATGCCGGCCAGCATGGTGGCGATGGCCCAGCCCACCGCGCCCAGGTCCTTGGCCTCGATCGCCATGGCGATGTAGGAGCCCACGCCGGGCAGCTTGATGTCCTGGTTGGACACCGAGATCGCTTCCGAGGCCACCACGAAGAACCAGCCGCCGGACATCGACATCATCATGTTCCACAGCAGGCCCGGCATGGCGAAGGGCAGCTCCAGCCGCCAGAAGCGCTGCCAGCCGGAGAGCTGGAACACGCGCGCCGCCTCGCGCAGCTCGGTCGGCACGGTGCGCAGCGACTGGTACAGGCTGAAGGCCATGTTCCAGGCCTGCGAGGTGAAGATCGCGAAGATCGCCGCGCATTCCACGCCCAGCAGGTTGCCGGGGAACAGCGCGATGAAGCCGGTGACCGTGATCGACAGGAAGCCCAGGATGGGGATGGACTGCAGGATGTCCAGCATGGGCACCAGGATCTTCTCCGCCGCCCGCGACTTGGCGGCCAGCACCGCGAAGGCGCAGGCGAACACCAGCGAGGCGCCCAGCGCCAGGAACATGCGCAGGGAGGTGCGCAGCAGGTAGTAGGGCAGCAGCAGCGGGTCCAGCGAGATCGGCAGGGGCTGGCCGACCTGGTAGGGCTTGGCCATCTGCGCCGCGCCCCACCCGAGCACCACCAGGATCGCCAGGACGACCGGCAGCAGGGCCCAGTCCCAGCGGTTGGGACCGGCCTCGATCGAGGGTCGCAGGAAGAAGTGCCGGATGTTCTGCATCGTGAGCGCGCGAAGAGGCGCCATTAGAACATCCGGTCGTGACAGGCCCGCGACCGGCCCCCGGGGTCCGCGCTCAGCTCAGAACGGCAGCCCGACGTAGTTCTCGGCCAGCGAGCCCAGCGCCCGCGGCGAGGAGAACAGGTAGGCCAGCTCCGTGTCCTGCAGCTTGCGCTCGAACTCGCTCTGCTCGGGGAAGCGGTGCAGCAGCATCGTCATCCACCAGGAGAAGCGCTGGCCCTTCCAGACGCGCGCCAGGGCCTTCTGCGAATAGGCTTCGAGCCCGCGGTCGTCGCCCGACTTGTAGTGGTCGACCAGCGCGTGGTACAAGTAATGGATGTCCGAGGCGGCGCTGTTGAGGCCGCGTGCGCCCGTGGGCGGCACGATGTGCGCGGCGTCGCCGGCCAGGAACAGGTTGCCGTAGCGCATCGGCTCGGCGACGAAGGAGCGCAGCGGCGCGATGCTCTTCTCGATCGACGGGCCGGTGATCATCGCCTCGGCCACGTCCTGCGGCAGGCGGCGCTTGAGTTCGGCGAAGAAGGCCTCGTCGCTCCAGTCGTCCACGGAGTCGGAGAGCGGCACCTGGATGTAGTAGCGGCTGAGCGTCTGCGAGCGCAGGGAGCAAAGCGCGAAGCCGCGGTCGTGCTTCGCATAGACCAGCTCCGGCGACACGGGCTTGGTGCGCGACAGCACGCCCAGCCAGCCGAAGGGATAGACCCGCTCGAACTCGCGCAGCTTGTCCTTGGGGATGGACTTGCGGCTGACGCCATGGAAGCCGTCGGCGCCGATCACGTAGTCGCAGTCGATGCGCTCGGCCTTGCCGTCCTTGGTGTAGGTGACATACGGGCGGGCGGAAGCGATGTCGTGCGGCTGCACGTCCTGCGCCTCGTGGATCACGGCGCCGGCGGTGCGCTCGCGCGCGTCGTACAGGTCGCGGGTGAGCTCGGTCTGGCCGTACACGATCACCGTGTTGCCGGTCAGGCCCTGGAGGTCCACGCGTTCCTTGATGCCGTCGTGGGCGATGTAGAAGCCCTCGTGGATCTCGCCCTCGCGGTCCATGCGCTCGCCCACCCCTGCCTCGCGCATCAGCGCCGCGAAGCCGTGCTCCAGCACGCCGGCGCGGATGCGCGACAGCACGTAGTCGCGGGTGTGCTTCTCCAGCACGACGGAGTCTATGCCTCGCGTGTGGAGCAGCTGGGACAGCAGCAGGCCGGAAGGGCCGCCGCCGATGATTGCGACCTGGGTGCGCATGGGGGTCTCCTGGGGTGATGGGGCGATGCCGCAAAGGTAGGCAGCCCGCCCCGGCCAGACCTTGCGCTGCATCAAGCTCGCCCGCGGGCGGGGCGCGCCGGACGGCAAAGCTGTTAGAGCGGATTGCGATGGCCGGGGCGCGCGGCCCGGCAGGCGCGGGGACCAGCCGGCATAATCCGGTCCCATGGACGCCCTGCGCCGCTCG
This sequence comes from Burkholderiales bacterium, assembly GCA_028868995.1. Lineage (GTDB taxonomy): Bacteria > Pseudomonadota > Gammaproteobacteria > Burkholderiales > Burkholderiaceae_C > Ramlibacter. The sequence continues at coordinate 108,554 of JAGWTH010000002.1, forward strand.
CGCCGCTCCGCCCGCTGGATGCTGGCGTGGTTCGTCGCGTTCATCACGGCCGCGTCCATCGCTCCCTGGGTCCAGGCGCAGCCGCTGCAGGAGGTGTGCTCCGTCGCGGGGGCGGTGCAGCTGGCACCGCAGGGCGGCGACCCGGCCGACCACGCCACCGTCCATCCCCTGAAGTGCGCGCTGTGCATCGGCCTCACCGCCCCGCCGCCCGCGCCGGTGGTGCTGGCCGAGCCGCCGCACGCGTGCGCCCCTGCCCCGCTGCCCCTGGTGTCGGCGCCGCCGGCGTCGCTCACGCGGGCGCCGCTGCCCGCCCGCGGACCCCCGCTCTTCTCCTGATCGCGCCTTCGTCCCGGCCGCGCCGCCGCGCGCCCGGGAGGCTGCCGCCTTCCTCGGCAGCCAGCCATCCTGCCGGCCCGGCCGGCTCCCCTCACCACCACTGAAGACCTAGGAGTTCGACGATGAAACGCTTTGCAATGACTGCCTTCCTGGCCGCCGCCGCGCTGGGCGCGCAGGCGCAGACCGCGCCGGTGACCGCCACCGGCGCCTGGGCGCGCCCCACCGTCCAGGGCCAGCCGACCTCGGCGGCTTACCTGACGCTGACCGCGAAGGAGCCCGTGGCGCTGGTCGGCGCCAGCACGCCCGTGGCCGGCGTGGCCGAAGTGCACGAGATGAAGATGGAAGGCAGCGTCATGCACATGCAGGCCGCGGACGCCATCCGGCTGGAACCGGGCAAGCCGCTCGAGCTCAAGCCCGGCGGCTACCACATCATGCTGATGCAGCTGAAGACGCAGCTGAAGCCGCAGACCAGCGTGCCGCTGACGCTCACCTTCCGCAACGCCGCCGGCGCCAAGAGCGAGCTGCAGCTGTCGGTGCCGGTGTCCGCCACCGCGCCGGCGCCCGCCGCCGGCATGCAGATGCCGATGCAGCACTCGAAGTGACGGACCGCTCGGGCGTTGCCGTGCAACGCCTGATCGGAGCCTGACGCGGCGCTCGCGGTGCCGCGCAACGCGACACCGCCATCCGGCGGAGAAAGCGTTGCGTGCACGCACGCTCCTGCCTCTTCTTGATCACTGTCAATTGGACGAGCGCGGATTGCGAAAGCATTCGTAGCAAACCAATCACACAACAAGGAGATCCCATGAGCGTACGTATCGCGTTCCCCTGGTGCGTCCTTCGCGTTCCGCGGCAGTGGCTGGCCTGGCTTGCCTTCGGGCTGGCCGCGCTGGCCGCGGCGCCGCCCGCGTCCGCACTGCCCCTGTTCGCCCGGCAGACGGGTCAGAACTGCATGGCCTGCCATGCCGGCGGCCAGTTCCCCGAGCTCACCCCCTACGGCCGGATGTTCAAGATGACCGGCTACACCATCGGCCAGCGCACGGTGCCGCTGTCGGCCATGGCGGTCCTGAGCAATTCGAGGGTGGCCAACACCTCGAAGAGCGACGATCCGGCATCCGACTTCCACGAGAACAGCGCCACCATCCTGGCGACCGCGAGCATCTTCGCCGGCGGCAAGATCACCGACAACGTCGGTGCCTTCGCCCAGGCGACCTATGACCCGTACTCGATCCAGAACGCCGACGGCAGCTTCTCCGGGCGCACGGTGGCCGACAACATCGACCTGCGCTACGCGGACCGCCGCATCGATCCGTCCTCCGACCTGATCTGGGGCGTGTCGGTCAACAACAACCCTTCCGTCTCCGATCCCTGGAACACGGCGCCGGCCTGGATGCAGTACGTCCCGGTCCCGTCGCCGACCAGCAGCCAGTTCGTCGACGGCAATGCACCCTATCCGGGTTACGCGGCGGGTTCCCCCCTGGCGGGCATCACGGCCTACACCTTCTGGAACCGGACGCTCTACGCGGAGCTCGGCGGCTACGGGACGGCGCGCGGGGTCTTCTCGGTCTTCCACGCCGGCCTGCACGACGACGAGGTGCCCAAGCTCGACGGCGTCAACCCCTACTGGCGGCTCGCCTGGAACCATGAATGGGGCCCGCATGCCCTGATGATCGGCACCGGCGGCATGACGGCGCGCTACTACAACGACCCGCTGAACCCGACCGACCCGACGACGCTGCACCACACGCGCGACATCCTGTTCGACACGCAGTACCAGTACCTGCTCGACCCGTATTCGTTCACGGCGCAGCTGGTCTACGAGCACAGCACGCACCACTATCCCGACGGCCTGGCCAACCAGTCCGTGTCCTTCGTCGACGTGTTCGGCAACGCGCTGCCGGTGACCAACTCGGAAGACTCGACCAACCTGCTGCGCGCCAAGATGACCTTCGTGTACCAGGCGAAGTACGGCGGCAGCGTCGGCTTCTTCAACCTGACCGGGTCGACCAACACGGCGAACCAGACCTCGGGCTACAGCCCCGACACGGGGACCGTCACCAGCGACCCGAACGCGCAGGCGCCGTCGACGCGCGTCAGCGGCAACTTCAGCGGCAACCCCGCCACGCGCGGCACGACCCTGGAGGCCTTCTGGACGCCGATCCAGTACATGCGCGTCGGGGTCCAGTACACCGCGTACAGCAAGTACAACGGCGCCGCGACCAACTACGACGGCTTCGGCCGCAACGCCAGCGACAACAACACGCTGTTCTTCTACGTGTGGGCCGCGTACTGAGGGAGATGACCATGCAACGCTTTCTTCTTGCCGGCGCCGCCCTGGCGGCCCTGCTCCTGTCGGGCTGCGCCGATGTCTCGCGGTCCCGCGACCTGGGGAACCCGCGGGTGCCGGGGATGACCCTGGCGCAGCAGGTCTGTTCCAACTGCCACGGCATCACCGGCGTCACCATCTCGCCGAACTTCCCGAACCTCGCGGGCCAGCAGCCCGAGTACCTGGTCGCGCAGCTGAAGGCCTTCAAGAGCCACGGCCGGGACGACCCGGCGGGCTTCGAGTACATGTGGGGCATCAGCCGCAGCCTGACCGACGAACAGATGAAGCAGCTCGCGAGCTACTACGCGGCGCAGAAGCCCGCCGTGCCGACCGGCGAGAAGGACGCCGGCATCGAGCGGGGCAAGGCGATCTTCCACTCGGGCGTGAAGGACCACGTGCCCGCCTGCGCGAGCTGCCACGGCGACGCGGGCCAGGGCAACGGCACCTTCCCGCGCGTGGCCGGCCAGCATGCCGACTACGTGATGAAGCAGCTCATGGTCTTCCAGCGCACGGACGAGCGCCCGGATGGCGTGGCCATGAAGGCCATCACCCACGAGCTGAAAGAGGATCAGATGCGGGACGTGGCCGCGTACCTGCAGGCCATGCCGGCGAACTGAAGGCCCCGGGGCGGTGCCGGCGCGCATCGCCCTGGACCTGCGTGATGCCGGGGGCAGGAGTCCCCCGGATTAATTTCGCGCAAGCGTCATCCGCGGCTTCGCCCCTAAGGTGAGCGCAGTCCGCCGCCCACGCGCTCGCCGCGCTGCGCGCCGGCGCCCGTCCGCAGGAGCTGGGCGCGGCCCGGGCCGCGGTGCAGCAGGCCCAGGCCGACGCCGCCTTCGCGAACGAGCAGGTCGAGCGCGACCGCAAGCTGGTGGCACAGAACTTCCTGTCGCCGCAGCAGCTGGAGAAGGACAGGAGCCTGGCCGCCATGGCCGATGCGCGGGTGGAGCAGGCGAAGCAGAACGAGGCCCTGCTCCGGGCGGGGGCGCGCAAGGAGGACATCGAGCGCGCCGAGGCCGACGTGAAGGCCGCCGACGACGCGGTCCGCTCGGCGCGCGAGCAGCTCGCGCACGTGCGCGTCGAAAGCCCGGTCGACGGCGTCGTGAGCGTGCGCATGGCCGAGGCCGGGCAGGTCGTCTCGGCGGGGCAGCCGGTGTTGCGCATCACCGAGCTCGGGCACCCCTGGGTCCGGATCTACCTGGCCGAGGCGGACCTGCCGCGCGTGCAGCTGGGGCAGGCCGCGCAGGTGCGGGTGGACGGCCTGCCGGGCCAGGTGTTCGCAGGCCATCTCGCCTTCGTCTCGCCGGAGGCGGAGTTCACGCCCAAGACGGTGGAGACCAAGGCGCTGCGGGTGGACCTGGTGTACCGCGCCAAGGTGGAGGTGGACGATCCCGGCGGGCTGCTCAAGATCGGCATGCCCGCCGACGTCACGCTGCCGCTCGCCGCGCGCAACCCGTCATGACCTTGCCGACCGAGCCGGCGGTCCTGACGCAGGGCCTGCGCTAGGAGGCGGGGGGCCGCCGCCCGGTGGACGGGGTCGACCTCGCCGTCGCCCCCGGCGAGATCTTCGGCATCGTCGGCGCCGACGGCGCGGGCAAGAGCACGCTGCTGCGCCTGCTCACCGGCCAGCTCGCGCCGAGCGCGGGCACGGTGCAGGTGCTGGGCCGGCCCGCCGGCGACCCGTGGGTGCGCGAGCGCGTCGCCTACATGCCGCAGTCCTTCGGCCAGTACCCGGACCTGAGCGTGCGGGAGAACCTGCGTTTCTACGCCGCGCTGCACGGGCTGCGCGGCGCCGCGGCGGCCACGCTGGTGGCGGACCTCACGGCCCGCGCCGGCCTGCGCGGCTTCGAGGACCGGCGCGCCGGCCAGCTCTCGGGCGGCATGATGCAGAAGCTCGCGCTCGCCTGCGCGCTGGTCACGCATCCGCGCGCGATGTTCCTCGACGAGCCCACCACCGGCGTCGACCCGGTTTCGCGCCGCGCCTTCTGGCAGCTGCTGGAGGGCGTGCGCGCGGAGGGCGTGGCGATCGTCTGCGCCACCGCCAACATGCAGGAGGCCGAGCGCTGCGACCGCATGGCCGTGATGGAGCAGGGCCGCTTCGTGCATGGGGGGCGGGCCACCGAGCTGATCGCCGCGGTGCGCTCGCGCCTGTACGCCACCTCGGGCGACGACGCGCGCGCGCTGGTGCCGCAGCTGCGGCAGCGCCCGGAGGTGGAGCTGGCGTTCCCGGTGGGCCGCCAGGCGCGCGTGTGGCTGCGCCCGGACGCCGATCCCTTGCCGCTGGAACGGGCGCTGGCGCTCGCCGGCCATCCGCTGAAGCTCACGCCCGTGGTGGCCGGCCTGCACGACGTCACCCTGCGCGAGCTGGCGCTGCAGCAGCGGGAGGCCGCCCATGCCTGAGGCCGCGATCTCCGCGCGCGGCCTGGCGCGCCGCTTCGGCAGCTTCCAGGCGGTGCGCGATTTCGACCTCGACGTGGCGCACGGCGAGGTGTTCGGCCTGCTGGGCGCCAATGGCGCGGGCAAGACCACGGCGATCCGCATGCTGTGCGGCACGCTGGAGCCCAGCGCCGGCGCGATCACCGTGGCCGGCGTGGACATGCTGCGGCACCGCCGCCGCGCGCGCTCGCGCATCGGCTACGTGACCCAGCGCTTCACGCTGTACGCCGACCTCACGGTGCGCGAGAACCTGCAGCTGCAGGCCGGCCTGTACGGCCTCGAGCGCGAGCGCGTGCCCGGGCGCATCGCCTGGGCGGAGGGGCGCCTGGGGCTGGCGCAGGCCGCGTCCGAACGGGCCGGCCCGCTGCCGCTGGGTTACCAGCGCCGGCTGGCCGTCGCGGCGGCGCTGCTGCACGAGCCGGACGTGCTGTTCCTGGACGAGCCCACCTCGGGCATCGACCCGCTGGCGCGCCAGGAGCTGTGGGAGCTGGTGTACGAGCTGGCCGCCACCGGCATCGGCGTGCTCGTCACCACGCACTACATGGACGAGGCGCTGTTCTGCGACCGGCTGGCGCTGATGGACCGCGGCCGCATCATCGCCGGCGGCACGCCGGACGAACTGGCGGCGCGGCCGCTGCCCTCGCCCATCGTGGAGGTGCGCAGCGGCGACGAGGCCGCCGGCGGCGCCTGGCTGGCCGGGCGGCCGGAGGTGATGGAGGTGCTGCCGCGCGCCGGCTGCCACCGCGTCCGGCTGCGGGCCGGCATCGAGGCCGGGGCGTGGGCGGCCGAAGCCGCGGCGGCGGCGCGCGGGCAGGGGCTGGCGCTGCGCATCGACACCGAGCCGGCGCGGGAGCTGGAGGACGTGTTCGTCGCGCTGCTGGAGCAGGCGGAGTCGCAGGCGCCATGAACCTCGGCCGCGTGCTCACCGTCGCGGCCAAGGAGGTCCGGCACCTGCTGCGCGACCTGCGCAGCCTGGCGCTGATGTTCCTGCTGCCGGCCATGATGCTGTTGATCTACGGCTACGGCATCCGGCTGGACCTGCGGGCGGCGCCGATCGGCATCCTGCAGGAAAGCCAGGACGCCGACAGCCGCGAGCTCGCGGCGCACTTCGCCGCCAGCCCGGCCTTCCAGGTGGTGCGGCGCTTCCAGGATCGCGGTGCGTTGCGCGCGGCGATCGACACGCACCAGGTGTGGGCGGCGCTCGTGATCCCGCACGACTACCCGCGCGCGCTGCAGCAAGGCGGCGCGTCGGTGCAGCTGATCCTGGACGGCATGGACGCGAACACGGCGCGCCTGCTGCGCAACGAGGTGCTGCAGGTCGTCAACAACCTCGCGCAGGCGCGGGGCCGGCCGTCCGCCATGGTGACGGTGGAGATGCGCACCTGGTTCAACGAGACCAACGAGAGCCGCTACGCCATCATCCCGGGCGTCATCGTGATGGTGATGGGCGTGGTCGGCACGCTGATGACCGCGCTGACCATCGCGCGCGAGATGGAGTCCGGCAACGTGGTGCTGCTGCGCACGACGCCGCTGACCCGCGGCGAGTTCCTGGCCGGCAAGCTGCTGCCGTACTTCGTCGTGGGCATGCTGGACGTCGCAGCCTCGGTGGTCGCGGCGATCGCCGTCTTCGACGTGCCGCTGCGCGGCTCGCCGCTGGAGCTGGCCGGCGTGTCGGCGCTGTTCCTGCTGGTGGTGATGGCCCAGGGCGCGCTCATCTCCCTGAGCGCGGGCAACCAGGTGCTGGCCTCGCAGATGGTGCAGGTGACGACCTTCCTGCCGGCCTTCCTGCTGTCGGGGGCGATCTACGCCATTGCCAACATGCCCGAGCCGGTGCAGCTGGCGACCCTCGCCGTGCCGGCCCGCTACTTCGTGGCGCTGAGCAAGGCGATCTTCATCAAGGGCACCACGGAGGGCGTGCTGTGGGTGAACGTGGGCGCGCTGTCGGTGCAGCTGGCCATCCTCGGCTTCGCCTTCCTGCGGCGCGGCCGCGTGCTGGGGCTGCGCTGATGCCGCGCCGCCTCGCGCGATCCCTGCGGCGGCTGGCCGCGCTGCTGCGCAAGGAGTTCCTGCACCTGCTGCGCGACCCGCGCATGCGCTTCGTGCTGGTGGCGCCGCCGCTGATCGAGCTGGTGCTGTTCGGCTATGCCGCCACCTTCGACGTGCGCCACGCCGACATCGCCGTGGTGAACCACGACACCAGCCGGGTGAGCCGCGACCTGATCGCGGCCATCCGCGCGACGGGGCACTACACCCTGCACGTGCTGCCGGACATGCGCTCGGCCGGCGCCGCGATGGACCGCGCCGAGGTGCGGGTGATCCTGCAGATGCCCGAGGACCTCACCCGCCGGCGCGTGGTGCAGCTGGTGGGCGACGGCTCCGACCCGAACAGCGCGCAGCTGATCGCCGGCGAGCTGGCCCAGGTCATCGCCCAGGCGTCGCTGGCGCAGGCGGGCCAGCGGCCGGCGATCACGGTGGAGGAGCGCGCCTGGTTCAATCCCAACCTGGAGGACCGCTGGTACTTCATCCCCGGCATCCTCGGCAACGTGGTGTTCGTCGCCACCATGATGCTCAGCGCCATGGTGGTGGTGCGCGAGCGCGAGTTCGGCACGCTGGAGCGGCTCCTGGTCACGCCGGTGGGCCGGCTCGAGTTTCTGGTGGCCAAGATGGTCCCGGTGGCCTGCGTGGGCCTGTTCGACACCCTGCTGATCACGGCGGTGGCCGGCGGCTGGTTCGGCGTGCCGCTGCGCGGGGACCTGTCGGCGCTGGTGGGCGCGACGCTGTTGCTGCTGGTCGGCACCCAGGGCCTCGGGCTGCTCGCATCCACCCACGCGGCCACGCAGCAGCAGGCCATGATGTGGGGGGCCTTCTTCATCATGCCCATGATCGTGCTCTCGGGCTTCGCCTTCCCGATCCACAACATGCCGGCCCTGCTGCAGTGGCTCAGCTGGGCCGACCCGCTGCGCTACTACATGGTGGTGGTGCGCGACCTGTTCCTCCAGGGCGGCACCCTCGCCAGCCATCCCTTCGAGTACGCGATGATGGCGCTGCTCGGGGGCGTGGCGCTGGCGCTGGCCCTGCGGCGCCTGCGCTGAGGCGGCGCGACGATAGAATCGCGCGCCAGGACACCCTGCCGGCCGCCCGCCCGCGCGCGGTGCCGTGGAGGAGATGACATGGACCGGCTCCAGGCCATGGAAATGTTCGTGCGGGTCGTCGAGACCGGCAGTTTCTCGCAGGCGGCGAAGGAATTCGCCACGACGCAGCCGACCGTGACCAAGCAGGTCGCGGCGATCGAACGGCGGCTGCAGGTGCGCCTGCTCAATCGCAACACGCGCGGCGTGAGCCCGACCGAGGCGGGCGGCCTCTACTACGAGAAGTGCAAGTCCATCCTGCGCGAGGCGGAGGAGGCCGACAGCGTGGTGCGGCTGGCGCAGCAGCAGCCGCAGGGCCTGCTGCGCATCGGCAGCTCGGTGGCCTTCGGCCGGCGCGTGCTGGTGCCGCTGGTGCTGGAGTTCATGGCGGCCCACCCGGAGCTGCAGGTGGACCTGAGCTTCGAGGACCGCTACACCGACCTGGTGGGGCAGGGCATCGACGTGGCGGTGCGCATGGGCAAGCTCGCCGACTCCAGCCTGGGCGCGCGCTTCCTGGGCATCAATCCCTGGCTGCTGGTCGCCGCGCCGGCCTACCTGCGCAGCGCGGGCGCGCCCGCGCAGCCCATGGACCTGGAGCGGCATGCGGCCCTGATCTACAGCAGCGTGCAGGGCAACGACGTGTGGCGCGTGCGCGCTCCCGACGGCGAAACGGCGACCGTGCCGGTGCGCAGCGCCCTGCGCTCCAACAACCTGTCGGCGGTGCTGGCGGCCGCCCGCGCGGGCCTGGGGGTGGCGGCGCTGCCCTGGTACGTGGCCAACGACTCCCTGCGCTCGGGCACCCTGCAACCGGTGCTGGCCGGCCACAGCCTGCCGGAGCAGGAGATCCACGCGGTGTTCCCCTCGCCCAAGCTGGTGCCGCGCAAGGTGCAGGCCTTCATCGCCTTCCTGCAGGGGCGCTTCGACGGTGCCTGGTGGCAGGCGCTGCCCCCTCATTCCACCCGCGAATAGGTGATATCGCCGCCGGCGGCGTTCCCGCCGGGCCCGGTCCTGCCAAGAATCCGCCCCCAGGATTCCTCAGGAAAAGGAGCGAGCGATGCCCAGGATGAAAGCAGCCATGGCCGCGGTGCTGGTCATGGAAAAGGAAGGGGTGACCCAGGCGTTCGGCGTGCCGGGCGCGGCCATCAACCCCCTGTACGCGCAGCTGCGCGAACGCCAGACCATCGCCCACGTGCTGGCGCGGCACGTGGAGGGCGCCTCGCACATGGCCGAGGGCTACACGCGGGCGCGCGCCGGCAACATCGGCGTGTGCATCGGCACCTCCGGTCCGGCGGGCACCGACATGATCACGGGCCTGTACTCGGCCAGCGCCGACTCCATTCCCATCCTGTGCATCACCGGCCAGGCGCCGCGCGCGCGGCTGCACAAGGAGGACTTCCAGGCCGTCGACATCGCCTCCATCGCCAAGCCGGTGACCAAGATGGCCACCACGGTGCTGGAGCCGGCGCAGGTGCCGCAGGTGTTACAGCAGGCCTTCCACCTGATGCGCTCGGGCCGCCCGGGGCCGGTGCTGATCGACCTGCCCCTGGACGTGCAGACGGCGGAGATCGAATTCGACATCGACGCCTACGAGCCGCTGCCGGTGTACAAGCCGGCGGCCTCGCGCAAGCAGGTGGAGAAGGCGCTGGCCCTGCTGGCGAGCGCCGAGCGGCCGCTGATCGTCGCCGGCGGCGGCGTCATCAACGCCGATGCGGCGGCGGAGCTGGTCGAGTTCGCCGAGCTCACCGCCATCCCGGTGATCCCCACCCTCATGGGCTGGGGCAGCATCCCCGACGACCACCCGCTGATGGCCGGCATGTGCGGCCTGCAGACCAGCCACCGCTACGGCAACGCGACCCTGCTGGCCTCGGACTTCGTGCTGGGCATGGGCAACCGCTGGGCCAACCGCCACACCGGTTCGCCCGAGGTGTACTGCAAGGGCCGGCGCTTCATCCACGTGGACATCGAGCCGACCCAGATCGGCCGCGTCTTCGCGCCCGACCTGGGCATCGTGTCGGATGCGAAGTCGGCGCTGCGCATGTTCATCGAGGTGGCGCGCGAGTGGATCGCCGCCGGCCGCCTGCCCCGGCGCACCGCCTGGGCCCAGGAGTGCGCGGCGCGCAAGGGCGATCTCGCCAACCAGCGCAAGACCCGGTTCGACGCGGTGCCGATCAAGCCGCAGCGCGTGTACCAGGCGATGAACGAGGTGTTCGGGCGCGACGTGACCTACGTATCCACCATCGGCCTGTCGCAGATCGCCGGCGCCCAGTTCCTGCACGTGTACGGGCCGCGGCGCTGGATCAACTGCGGCCAGGCCGGCCCGCTGGGCTGGACGGCGCCGGCGGCGCTGGGCGTGCGCGCGGCCGACCCGCAGGCCGAGGTCGTGGCGCTGTCCGGCGACTACGACTTCCAGTTCATGCTGGAGGAGCTGGCCGTGGGGGCGCAGTTCAAGCTGCCCTACCTGCACGTGGTCGTGAACAACAGCTACCTCGGCCTGATCCGCCAGGCGCAGCGCGGCTTCTCCATGGACTACTGCGTGCAGCTGTCCTTCGACAACATCAACATGCCGGCCGAAGAGGCGGCGCGCGGCTACGGCGTCGACCACGTGAAGGTGGTGGAGGGCCTGGGCTGCAAGGCGATCCGCGTGCACGACCCGCGCGAGCTGGCGGGCGCCCTCGTGCAGGCCGGGGCCTGGATGGAGGAGTTCCAGGTGCCGGTGGTGGTGGAGGTGATCCTCGAGCGCGTGACCAACATCGCGATGGGCACTGAGATCGACAACATCGTCGAATTCGAGGAGCTCGCGGCGACCGCCGCCGACGCGCCTTCCGCGCTGGCGCTGCAGGACTGAGGAGCGCGCGCCATGCCCCGATTCGCGGCCAACCTCACCATGCTGTTCAACGAGGTGCCCTTCCTGGAGCGCTTCGAGCGCGCCGCGCGCGCCGGCTTCGAGGCGGTGGAGTTCCTCTTCCCCTACGAGCATCCGGCCGCGGAGATCCGCCAGCGGCTGGACGCGTACGGCCTGCGGCTCGTGTTGCACAACCTGCCCGCCGGCGACTGGGCCGCGGGCGAGCGCGGCATCGCCTGCCATCCGGACCGCGTGGAGGAGTTCCGCGCCGGCGTCGGCACCGCCCTGCGCTATGCGCGCGAGCTGGGCGTGCCCCAGCTCAATTGCCTCGCGGGCAAGGCGCCCGCGGGCGTCGCACCCGAGCTGCTGCGCCGCACGTTCGGGGCCAACCTGCGCTACGCGGCCGACCGGCTGCAGTCCGCGGGGCTGAAGCTGCTGGTGGAGCCGATCAACACCTGGGACATCCCCGGCTTCTACCTGCATCGCACGGACCAGGCGCTGGCCCTGCTGGACGAGGTGGGCGCCGACAACCTGTTCCTGCAGTACGACCTCTACCACGCCCAGCGCACCGAGGGCGAGCTGGCCGCCACGCTGCAGCGGCACCTGCCGCGCATCGCGCACGTGCAGCTGGCCGACAACCCGGGCCGCAACGAGCCGGGCACCGGCGAGATCGCCTGGCCCTTCCTGTTCGCGCACCTGGACCGCATCGGCTACACCGGCTGGGTCGGCTGCGAATACAAACCCGCCGTCTCCACCGAGGCGGGCCTGGGCTGGCGCGAGGCCCTGGTCGCCGGCCGCTGAAGGAGATGCCCTTGACGTCCACTCCCCTGAAGATCGGTTTCATCGGCCTCGGCATCATGGGCGCGCCCCTGTGCGGCCACCTGATCCGCGCCGGCCACCAGCTGTTCGTGCACACGCGCGGGCGCGTGCCCGAGGCGATCGCCGCCAGCTCGGCCACCCAGTGCACCACCCAGCGCGGCGTGGCCGAGCGCGCCGACATCGTGTTCCTCATGGTGCCGGACACGCCCGACGTGGAGCAGGTGCTGTTCTCCGAGCGCGGCGTGGCCGCGGGCCTCACCCGCGGCAAGGTCGTGGTCGACATGAGCTCGATCTCGCCGGTGGCGACCAAGGAGTTCGCGCGGCGCATCGGCGAGCTGGGCTGCGCCTACCTCGATGCGCCGGTCTCCGGCGGCGAGGTGGGCGCGCGCAACGGCACGCTGTCGATCATGGTGGGCGGCGACGAGGCGGTGTTCCAGCGCGTGCTGCCGCTGTTCCAGCTGATGGGAAAGAACATCAACCGGGTGGGCGGCAACGGCGACGGCCAGACCGCCAAGGTCGCCAACCAGATCATCGTGGCCCTCACCATCGAGGCGGTGGCCGAGGCGCTGCTGTTCGCGGCGCGGGCGGGGGCCGACCCGGCGCGGGTGCGCGCGGCGCTGATGGGAGGCTTCGCGTCGTCGAAGGTGCTGGAGGTGCATGGCGAGCGCATGATCCAGCGCAGCTTCGATCCGGGCTTCCGCATCGAGCTGCACCAGAAGGACCTGAACCTGGCGCTGGCCAGCGCGCGCCAGCTCGGGGTGGCGCTGCCGCACACCGCGAGCACGCAGGAACTGTTCAACGCCTGCGCCGCCCAGGGCGGGCGCGGCTGGGACCATTCGGCGCTGGTGCGGGCGCTGGAAAGCCTGGCCCACTTCGAGATCGGCCAGGCGGCCTGAGGGGCGGCGGCCACGCCCGCGCGGCGACCGCCGGCTGGGCGTCGCGCGATGCTGGACGGTGGCCAGGGCCCGGCGCTAGACTGGCTGGCGCCCGCACCCGTCACCCTGCGCACCGCCTGATGCAGCACCGTCCCGTCCTCATGGCCACCCTGCTGGCCGGCGTCGCCGGCTGGGTGGACGCGCTCGGCTTCTATGCGCTGGCGGGCGTGTTCACCGCGCACCTCACCGGCAACCTGGTGCTGCTGGGCGAGGAGCTGGTGCGCGGCGGCAGCGGCATGCTGCCCAAGATGCTGGTGTTCCCCGCCTTCTTCCTGGGCGTGGCCCTGGCGGCGGTGGTGCATGGGCACCGCAAGGCGCGCGGGCGTTCCTCGGTGCGCGCGGTGCTGCTCACCGAGGCCGTGGCCGTCGTCGGCTTCATGCTGGTGGGCCAGGCCTCCGGCCCGGTGGCCGACACGGCCGACATGGGCACGCTGTCCCTGCTCGCCGTGCTGCTGGGAGCGGTGGCGATGGGCGTGCAGAACGCCGAGGGGCGGCTCGCGCTGCGCGAGCTGGGTTCCACCGCGGTGATGACCAGCAACATCACCCAGTGCGTGCTGGACGCGGTGCATGCGCTGCGCGCCCGCGGCCCCGAGCGCACCCGCCACGCGCAGCGCGCGCGCCGGCAGTTCCTGCCGATCGCAGCGTTTTCGCTGGGGGCGCTCGTCGCCGCCTTCGCGTGGCGGGTGGCGGCGTTCTGGGGCCTGCTGCCGCCGATCGCCGCCCTGGTCGTGCTGGCCGCGCTGGCGGATTGAAAGCTAGATCAGCGCCGCCTCGATCTCGGCGAAGCCCTTGGCCTCGGCCGGCAGCTGCAGCGGCAGGCCCAGCTGGCGCGCGATCTGCGACAGCGAGAAGATGCCGCGCACCTCCTGCCGGCCGTCGGCGGCCGCCTGCACGACCAGCGCATGGTGGCGCCGCGCCTGCTGCAGGCTGGCCACGACCTGGCCCACCCGCGCCGATTGCACGGTGTGCATGTCGAAGGCCTCCAGCCGGTCGGCCGGGGTCATGACGTCGGCCACCAGGATGCCGTCATGGCGGATGCGCCGCTCCTCCACCACCGCGACCGGCTTCTCGCCGAGGATGTCGTTGGTCGTGATGATGCCCGCCAGGTTCTGCTGCTCGTCCAGGGCAAGCAGCATGCGCACGCCGCGCTGCACCATGAAGGCGTGCGCCCGGTCCATCGTCTCCTGCGGCGAGATCACCGCGGCGGCGACGCGCTTGAGGTCGGTCATGACCAGCAGGGCGGGGGAGTCGAGGGAGACGCCCGGTTGTCCCTGTTCGGGGCGGCACACGCGGATGGCACCGATGTGGGGCAGGACGGGCAGAGCACTGTGGGCCATGGACGGACCTCCTTGTCGTGTGCTTTGGAACGCATCTTCCGGCGATCGGTTCCCGCGCGCAAGCGGCCCGCCCGCGGCGGGCCCCGCACGTGGGGCACAATGCCCGCAACAAGGCGGTTCCCGCAGCGACATGGCATCCAACGGCAAGGGGGCTCGCGCCTCCGTTAGGTCAAAAGCATGAGCAGTCCGGCGAAGGTGTTCGCGATCCTGGACCTGTTCAGCAGCGAGCGTCCCATCTGGCAGCCCGACGAGATCAACGAGGCGCTCGGCTACTCGCGCCCCACCGGCTACCGCTACGTCAAGGAACTGGTCGAGGCCGGGATGCTGCAGAAGGTCTCCGCCGGGCGCTACTCGCTGGGCGGACGGATCATCGAGCTGGACTTCCAGCTGCGGCAGTCCGACCCGGTGCTGCTGGCCGCCGTGCCGGTCATGCAGAAGCTGGCGGCGCGCAGCGGCTTCGACGCCGTGCTCACCGTGATGTTCGCGGGCCCGCGGGTGATCGACATCCACCGGGCCGGCGCCGAGAAGGACCTGCAGCTGGCGTACGGGCGGGGCCGCCCCCGGCCGCTGTTCGTCTCGGGCGCGCCCAAGATCCTGCTGGCGCACCTGGCGCGCGGTCCGCTGGTGAAGATCTACGAGGGGCATGCGCGCGAGATCGCCGCCAGCGGCATGGGTGGCGACTGGACGGCCTTCCGCACCGGGCTGGCGCAGGTCCGCAAGGCCGGCTGCTACCGCTCGCTGGGCGAGCTGGAGCCTTCGCTGGGATCGGTCTCCGTGCCGGTGTTCAACGGCGACGACGAATGCGTCGCCGCGCTGGCGCTGGTGGGTGGCGTGCAGCGCGTCGAGGCGCTGCCGGTGCAGCGGTTGCTGCGGCCCTTGCAGGAGGCCGCGCAGGCGATCCGGTCGGCGCTGGTGGAGTCCGCGCGGGCCGCCGCGCGGCAGGAAGCCGCGGCGAAAGCCAGGCCCGCCGGCCGGCGCCGTCGGGCCTGAGCGGGCTTCGCCGCGCCGGATCAATCCAGCCGCACGCCGGCCTGCTGGATGATCCTGCCCCACATGGCGCGGTCCTTGCGGATGAACGCCGCGAATTCCGCGGGGCTGTCGCACACCAGCTCGCCGCCGTAGTCGGTCCAGCGCTTCGCCAGATCCACGTTCGCGGGCACCTGCTTCATGGCCGCCGCGAGGCGGTCGATCACCGCCTTGGGCGTGCCGGCCGGGGCGAGCAGGCCCTGCCAGGCCACCGGCGTGTAGTCCTTGATCCCGAGTTCGGCGAAGGTGGGCGTGTCGGGGAAGGCGGGATGGCGCTTCGCCCCGGTGATGGCCAGCAGCTTGAGCTTGCCGCTGTGGATGTTGCCGGTGGCCGCGGGCAGGCCGTCGAACATCAGCTGCACCTGGTCGCCCACGAGGTCGCCGTAGGGACTGTTGCTGTTGTAGGGCACGAAGGCGAGCCGGGCGCCGGTGGCGGCGGCGAACCACAGCCCCGACAGGTGCGAGTAGCTGCCGACGCCCTGGGTGGCCACGTTCACCGACTGCGGGTCCTTCTTCAGCAGCGCCAACAGTTCCACGGCATTCTTCGCCGGCACCTTCGGGTTGGCGACCAGGCCGGTGTTGAGCGCGCCCAGCAGGCTGACCGGGATGAAGTCCTTCTCCGCGTTGAACGGCAGCTTCGTGTACAGGTAGGGCACCGTCGACAGCGTGCTGGTGGTGCCGATGTACAGCGTGTAGCCGTCGGGAGCGGCCTTGGCCGCCGCCTCGGTGCCGATGATGCCGGAGGCGCCCGGCTTGTTGTCGACGTAGACGGTCTGCCCGAGCAGCTTCGTCAGCTCCACGGCCAGTTCGCGGGCGTTCGCGTCGGGACCGGTGCCCGCGGCGAAGGGCGCGATGATGCGCACCGGCTTGGTGGGCCAGGCCTGGGCCAGGCCCAGGGCCGGCAGCAGGGCGAGCGCGGCCGCGCCCGCGAGGAATCGCAGAGCTTTCATGGTGTCTCCTGGTCGGGGTCGGGTGGGGGATCAGTCCTCGTCGGCGACCGGGTTGCGCAGCACGCCGATGCGGTCCACCTCGATCTCGACGACGTCGCCGGCCTTCATCCACACCGGCGGCTGGCGGCGCGCGCCGACGCCGCCCGGCGTGCCGGTGACGATCACGTCGCCGGGCTGCAGCGGCGCGATGGTGGACAAGTAGGCGATCTGCCGGGCGATGCCGTGGATCATCATGTCGGTGGTGGCGCGCTGCATCTCGCGGCCGTTCAGGCGGGTGAGCAGGGTCATGGGCGTGCCGAACGGGATCTCGTCGGCCGTCACCATCCAGGGGCCGAAGCCGCCGGTGCGCCAGAAGTTCTTGCCCGGCACCCACTGCGAGGTGTGGCGCTGCCAGTCGCGCACGCTGCCGTCGTTGTAGCAGGCGTAGCCCGCGATGTGCCGCGCGGCGTCCGCCTCGGCGATGCGCCGGCCGCCGCGGCCGATGATCACCGCGATCTCGGCCTCGTAGTCGAGCTGCACCGACTCCTTCGGCCGCACGATGGGCTGGCCGTGCCCGACCTGCGAATCCGCCACGCGCAGGAAGAAGGTCGGCTGCTCGGTGACTTCGCGGTTCGTCTCCCGCACGTGCTCGTGGTAGTTGAGGCCGCAGCACCAGATCTTGCCCGGCTGCGGGATCACGGGCAGCAGCGTCACGTCCGCCAGCGCGAAGTCCGCCTTGCGGCCGGCCGCGAGGCGTGCCGCCTCGCCCACCGCGTCGGCGGCCAGCAGCGCCTTCAGGTCGGCGTGGCGGCCCCCGAAGGCCGCGCCCAGGTCCACGATGCCGTCGGCCGCGACGGCGCCGAAGCCTGCGCGGCCCTGCCGCTCGAAGCTCACCAGTTTCATTCTCGAAGGCCTTTCGTCATGAATTGCAAAATCCCAATATTCGAGATTTAATGACGAACCTCCGCGATCTGTCAACCTCCTGGAAATCCCCATGACCCGCCCCGGCTTCCGCTTCAGCCACTTCGGCATGTTCGTCAACGACATCCCGAAGCTGGAGGATTTCTACGTGCGCCTCCTGGACTTCACCGTGACCGACCGCGGGCAGCTGCCCGGTCCGCACGGTCCGATGGACCTGGTGTTCCTCAGCCGCGACCCGGACGAGCACCACCAGCTGGTGCTGATCTCGGGCCGGCCGAAGGAACTGGCGTTCAACCCGATCAACCAGGTCTCGCTGAAGGCCGACAGCCTGGCCACGCTGTGCGCCATGTACCGCATGCTGATCGCCGAGCGGCTGCCGGACATCGCGCCGGTCACGCACGGCAACGCGGTGTCGGTCTACGTGCCGGACCCCGAGGGCAACCGGCTGGAGCTGTACTTCGACCTGCCCTGGTACGTGTCGCAGCCGATGCGCGTGCCGGTGGACCTGGACGACGAGGCCACGCTGATGCAGCGGCTGGAGGCGCATGCGCGCACGCTGCCGGGCTTCCGGCCGCGGTCCGAGTGGCGCGCCGAGATGGCGCGCCGCATGGGGGTGGAGTAGCTTCGGGCGGGCGGCTCAGCGGCCCTGGAAGCGCGGGCGGCGCCGCTCCTGCCAGGCGCGCGTGCCCTCGCGCAGGTCCTCGGACGCCTGGGCGCGCGCGATGTCGTGGGCGATGGCATCCGGATCGGGCCGGCCGCGCGCGATGGCGCCGATGTTTCGCTTCATCGGCAGCAGCGCCAGCGGCGCCATGGCCGCCAGGTCCGCCGTCATCGATTCGAGTTCGCGGGCCAGCGCGTGAACATCGGGCAGCAGCCGGTCTACCATGCCGGCGGCCAGCATGGCCTGCCCGTCGAACTTCTCGGCCAGCAGCATCACCCGCCGGGTGACCGATCCTCCCAGCAGCGCGACGTAGCGCTCCAGGCCGCCCCGGTAGTAGTGCAGGCCCAGGCGCGCGGCCGGCACCCTCAGTTCGCTGTCGGCCACGGCCAGGCGGAAATCGCAGGCCAGCACCAGGTCGGTGGCGCCGCCGTACACGCCGCCCTGCAATGCAGCGACCGTGACCGGCCGAGCCGCCTCGATGCGATCGGCCAGCTGCTCGAACAGCTGGCCGGCGTCGGCGCCGCGCTCGCCCATGGCGTTCAGGTCGAAGCCGGCACAGAAGCTGGACCCCTCGGCGACGAAGCGCAGCACCAGCACCTCCTCGCGCGCCTGCACGGCGGCGAGGTGCGCGTGCAGGGCCTGCAGGTCGTCCATTCCCAGGCGGTTGGCCTGCTGCGGCCGCCGCAGGGCGATGGTCGCCACGGGCCCTTCGATGCGCAGCGAGGGAACCTCCCCGCGCGCGCCCTCAGCGCCAGCCATAGACGTCCAGCGTGCTCTCGCCCGCGCGCAGCCGCTCGAGGATCGCGGCCTCCTGCGCCTCGCGCGTACTTGCCGCCGCGAGGATGCCTTCGATGCGTTCGCGGGGCAGCGCGACCACCCCGTCGCCGTCGCCGACCACCAGGTCGCCCGCATGAACGACGACGTCGCCCATGGTGACCGGATGGTTGATCCAGCCCATCGCGGCGAAGTCCTTGCCGGTGCCGCGGATGCACAGGCCGCGCGCGAACACGGGGAAGCCCATCTGCGACAGCAGCGCTCCGTCGCGCACGCAGCCGTCGATGACCAGGCCGCCGAGTCCGCGCGCCTGCGCCATGGTCGCCATGACCTCGCCCCAGTAACCGTGCTCGTGGGCGCCGCCGCAGAACACCACCAGCACGTCGCCGGGCCGCGCGATGTCCAGGGCCCGGTGCAGCCAGAGGTTGTCCCCTGGAGGCGAATGGACCGTCAACGCGGGACCGGCCAGGCGGAAGGCCGGAGCGACTGGCCGGATCGCCGAGGGCAGGGCGCCGACCTTGCCGCCCGCCTCGTGCAGGGTGGCCGTGGGCAGGCGCGCGGCGGCGCGCACCAGGTCCGGCGGGACCCGGGGGACGTCGGTGCGCGTGGTCAGCGCGGGGTCGCAGCGCTTCATGCGGCCTCGCGCGTCTGCAGCTGGTGGTAGCGGAAGGCCTTGCGCGCCTCGTCCAGGCGCATGCCGCCGCGCACCGCCTCGCGGATGCGCTCCTCCGCGGCCTCGATCGCTTCCGCGGTGTGCAGCACCCGGTCCTCGTGCGCGCTCGGGATCACGATCACGCCGTCGCCGTCGCCCTTGACCAGGTCGCCGGGCGCGACGCGCGCGTCGCCGATGTTCACCGGAACGCCGGTCGCCTCCACCTGCACCCGGTCCTTGCCGGTGCGCATCCAGTGGCCCTTGCTGAAGATCGGGTAGCCCAGCGTGCGGCACAGGTGCGTGTCGCGGCAGATCCCGTCGATCAGCGTGCCGGCGATGCCGCGGCGGTGCGCGATCTCGGTGAGGATGTCGCCCCACACGGTGGCGTTGTCGCGTCCGCCGTTGTCCAGGACGATGACGCTGCCGGGCGGCACGTCGTCGATGTAGTCGCCCACGGTGCCGGGCGGGTTGCCGGCCGGTCCGTACAGCAGCGTCCAGGCGCGACCGGCCATGCGGAAGGAAGGGTCGCGCGGCTGGATGCGGTGGCACTGGCCGGCGATGCCCAGCCGGTCGAGCGCGTCGCTCAGGGTCGCGGTGTCCAGCTTCGCGGCGCGCGCGACGTTGCGGTCTTGTTCGGTCGTCATCGGGATTCCTGTTCGAGCATGTGTTCGTAGTTGCCGCCCATCACGTCGGCGATCGGCGTGCCGGCCAGGATGGCCTTGGCCATCGCGGCCTCCTTGGCGACGATGGCCTCGGCGGTCTCCAGCACGCGTTCGACGGCCGCGGCGGCGATGAAGATCACCGCGCTGCGGTCGGCCAGCACGTAGTCGCCGGGATGGACTGTCACCGTGCCGCCCGCGTCGGGGCCGGCGCCGATGGTGACGGGCACCTGCGTTCCCAGTTCCACCACGCGGCCGCGCGCGGTGCGCGAGGTGAGGCTGCGCGCGAAGATGGGGAAGCCGTAGGCGATGGCTTCGTCGACGTCCCGCAGCGGACCGTCGGCCACCACCCCTTCGACGCCGCGCGCCCGCGCGCCGAGCGTGAGCAGCCCGCCCCAGCAGCCGGCCTCCACCCCGCTGCGCTGTTCCACCACGATGATCCGTCCCGGGCCGGCGGCGGCGATGGCGCTGCAGCCCAGGTGCACGGGGGGGCCGGGCGGGCGCTCGCCCGGTCCCACCTTCATCGTCACGGCACGGCCGGCGACGCGGCCGCCGCCCTGTTCGGGGCCGCTGCGCTGCGCCAGGCCGGTGACCACGCCGGGCAGGCCCAGCTTGTCGAGGGCGTCGGAGACGGCGCAGGCATCGAGCCGGCGCAGCCTTTGCACGAAAGGATCGTTCATGGTGTTCAGTCCAGGGTTTTCCAGGCGGCGAAGGCCAGGCCGGTGCCGGTGAGGGCCGGCGTGCGGTAGCCGGGGATGTATTCCAGCCAGTCGAGGTCGAGGTCGCGCGCCATCTCGCCCACGACCAGCCAGTTGCGGATCTCGGAGCTGCCGGCCTGCAGCCGCTTCGGGTCGAGGGCGGCGAGCGCCGCGCTGTCCTTGCGCCGGATGGCGGAGACCACCTGCTGGTCCAGCTCCTCGTCGACCACGAAGTGGCTGAGGCCGCCGGAGGCGATCACGCCCACGCGCAGGTCCTGCGGCCACTGCGCGACCAGCCCGCGCAGCGCGCTGCCCAGCGCGACGCAGCGGCGCGGCGTGGGCTGGTTGGGCGGGTCGAAGGTGTTCAGGATGACCGGCACCACCGGCACGACGTGCTCGCCGAGCAGGCGCCGGTGCACGAACTGGAAGGCGTGGCCCTCGAACTGGCCCGGCTCCAGCCCGTCGAGCGCGGCGATGTCGAAGTCGCGGTCGCACAGCTGGCGCACCAGCCATTCCGCGAGGTCCGCGCGCACCGGGTAGTCGCGATCGCGATCGGGCTCGTGCCGCCACATGCGCGCCGACTTGGGCCAGGGATCGGCGGGCGAGGCCGGCTCGCGCGCCGTGTTGCGGATCGTCGGGCCCCAGTAGATCGCGATCGCCGGGTTGTTGGTGGTGCGGAACAGCTCGGTCTGGTCGTCGCCCACGATCACCAGCACGTCCAGGCGGGCGTCGCGGATGCGTTGCGCAAGGTGGTCCATCGCGGCCTGGGCCGCATCGAAGCGCTCGCCCATCTTCTCCGGCGTGACCATCGTCTCGCTGTCCGGCGGCGCGGCCGCGAGCAGGGCGGCGTAGTCGGTCTTGCGGCCGGTGCGGTCGTAGTAGTGCGGGTTCTTCGGGTCGATGAGCCTGAAGCCGTGCTGCCAGTCCTCGCGGCGGGCGACGAGCATGATGCTGTGGGAGGAGCCGAAGGCGGCGACCAGTCTGGCCATGGTAGGTTCCCGGGTTCCGGCGGTCTCAGACCACGAAGCGCTCGCGCAGCTGCGCGATGCGCTCCGGGGCATAGCCCAGTTCGTGGAGGATGGAATCGGTGTGCTCGCCCTGCTCGGGGGCGGGGTCGAGCGGGATGTCCGCGCGCGGGTGGCGCGAGAACTGCATCGGCAGGCCGACCAGCTCGATGTCGCCCAGCTGCGGATGGCGCATGGGCCGGGCGATGCCCAGGTGCCGCACCTGCGCATCCTGGAACACCTGGTCGACGCTGTGGATCGGCCCGCAGGGCACGCCGACCCCCAGCAGGCGGTCGGTCCAGTAGGCCGTGCTGTGCCGCTTCAGGCGCTCGCCGACGGCGGCGTTGACCCGCTCGCGGTTGCGCACGCGCTCGGGGTCGGAGCCGAAGCCCGGCTCGTCCACCAGCTGCGGCGCGTCCAGCGCCTCGCACAGCCGCCTCCACATCGTCTGGCCGATCGCGGCGATGTTGATGTGGCCGTCGCTGGTGGCGAACACGCCGGTGGGCACCGTGAGGGGGTGCTCGTTGCCGGTGGCCAGTGGCACCTTGTGGTCCACCAGCCACTGCGCCGCCTGGAAGTCCAGCATGGCGATCTGCGCCTCCAGCAGCGAGGTCTGCACCCACTGGCCCTCGCCGGTGGCCTCGCGCTCCAGCAGCGCGGCCAGGATGGCCTGGGCGCAGAAATGGCCGGCGCACAGGTCGGCGATGGGGATGCCGGCGCGCAGCGGTCCGTCGCCGGGCCGGCCGGTCACGCTCATGAGGCCGCCCATGCCCTGGGCGATCGAGTCGAAACCGGGCCAGCCGGCCGCCGGGCCGTCCTGGCCGAAGCCGGAGATGCTGGCGTAGACCAGGCGCGGGTTCACCGCGCGCAGGTCGTCCGGGGCGATGCCGAGGCGGTGCTTGACGTCGGGGCGGTAGTTCTCGATGAACACGTCGGCCCGCCGCACCAGCGCGTGCAGGATCTCGCGGCCCTCGGGCGCCTTCATGTTGAGCGTGAGGCTTTCCTTGTTGCGGTGCAGGTTCTCGTAGTCGGCGCGGTTGTGGTCGCGCCCGCCGATCATGTCGTCGCCGCCCGGCGCGCCGGGCGGGATCTCCAGCTTGATGACGCGCGCTCCCAGGTCGGCGAACGTGCGCACCGCGGTCGGGCCGGCACGCACGCGCGAGGCGTCGAGCACGGTGAAGCGGGCCAGCGGGCCGGGGCGGCGGGATCCGTCGGCCTGGCTCATGCGGCGCCTTCCACGGGCGTGAACATGGGCACCGCGTGCCCGCCCTCGGAGGGCCGGAACACGACGCGCACCGCCTGGCCGATCGCGACGCGCGCGGGATCGCAGTCCACCAGGTTGGTCATCAGCGTCACGCCCTCGGCGAGCGTGACGTAGGCGAGGGTGTACGCCTCTTCGCCCTTGCCCATGGTGCTGAACGAATAGACGGTGCCGGTGCCCGCGGCCTCGGCCCACGCGGTGTCGTCGCTCAGGCAGAAGGGACAGATGGCGCGCGGGTAGTGGTGCACCCGGCCGCAGGCCTGGCACTTCTTCAGCACGAGCCGGCCTGCGTCGGCGGCCTGCCAGAAGGCAAGCGATTCGGGCAGTACCCGGGGTGCGGGGATCTTGCGCATGGGGTCAGACTCTTTCCAGGATCAGCGTGGCGGCCGTGTGGCGCGAGGCGAGGGCGCCGCCGATGCCGCTGGCGAGCGCCCAGGTGCAGCCGGGCACCTGCACGGCGGGATGGGCCTCGCCCCGCAGCTGGCGCACGGCCTCGATCACCTTGGTGATGCCGCCGCGGTTGGCCGGGTGGTTGCTGCACAGGCCGCCGCCGTCGGTGTTGAAGGGCAGCCGGCCGGTGCCCGAAATCAGGTTGCCGTCGGCGACGAAGCGCCCGCCCTCGCCCTTGCGGCAGAAGCCCAGGTCCTCCAGCTGCATCAGCACGGTGATGGTGAAGCTGTCGTAGAGCGACACGTACTGGATGTCGGCCGGCGTGACGCCCGCCTCGGCGAAGGCGCGCGGGCCCGACCAGGCGGCGGCGGAGTACGTCAGGTCGATCTCGCCGCCCATGCCGTGCTTGGGCGCCTCGCCGGTGCCGCGCACCATGACCTGGGGACGTTTGAGTTCGCGCGCGATCTCGGGCCGCGCGACGATCAGCGCGCCGCCGCCGTCGCTCATCACGCAGCAGTCCAGGCGGTGCAGCGGGTCGCTCACCATCGGGGAATTCACCACCTCCTCCACCGTCACCACGTTGCGCAGCATCGCGTGCGGGTTGTGCTGCGCATGGTGCGAGGCGGCGACCTTGATCCAGGCGAGCTGCCCGGAAGTGGTGCCGAACTCGTGCATGTGGCGCTTCGCCACCAGCGCGTAGAGGTTCTGGGTGGCCGGGCCGTAGGGCAGCTCGAAGGCGAGTTCGGGAGCATCCGGGTCGGGGGCCTTCAGCGCCAGCGGGGCCCGGGCAGGCTTGCCGCCCGGGCCGGCCGCCGCGGCGGCGCGCGCCTGCGCCTCGGCCATGGCGGCGCGTGGCCGGCCTGCCAGCGTGATGAGGGCGATGTTGCAGCGGCCCGCGGCGATCGCCTCGGCCGCATGCGCCACGTGCAGGATCGGCGCCGAGCCGCCGCACTCCGTGGAATCGACGTGGCGCAGCTTCAGGCCCAGGTATTCGGCCACCGTGGTGGTGCCGAGCCCCGGCGCGTCGCCGGCGCAGAAGTAGCCGTCGATGTCTTCCTTGGACAGGCCCGCATCCGCCAGCGCGCCGCGGGCGACGTCGGCGTGCAGGCGCACCACCGAGCGGTCCTCCGCCAGCCGCGTCGGATGTTCGTAGGCGCCGACGATGCAGGCCTTTCCGTTCAGGGACATGCCACGGCCCTCACTGCTCGGGGGTGAACCCGCTGGCCTTGATGATCGGGCCCCAGTAGGCGAGCTCCTTGCGCTCCTGGGCCTCCAGTTCCCCGCCGGAGCGGAAGTCCGGTGCGAAGGTGAGCTTCTGCAGCTGCTCGCGCACCTCGGGCAGGCCCATCACCGTCTTCAGCGCGTTCTGCATGCGCTCCAGCTGCGCCTTGGGCGTCTTCGCCGGCGCCCAGACACCGGTCCAGGCGTCGCCGGTGTCGACGGCGATGCCCTGCTCCTTGAGCGTCGGCACGTCGGGCAACAGGGGCGAGCGCTGGCCGCCGAACACGCCCAGCAACCGCACGCGGCCGGCCTTGGCCTGCTGCAGCACGTCGCCCGCGGTCATGATGCCGGCCGGCACCTGCCCGCCGACCAGGTCGGTGACCAGCGGGCCGTTGCCGCGGTAGGGAACCACCTGCATCTCCACGCCCACCGCCTTGCCGAACTGCACGCCGGAGAAGTGGGTCTGGCCGCCGGCGCCGGCCGTCCCGAACATGCTCTTGCCCGGGTTGGCCTTGAGCCACTGCACGTATTCGGCGGCCGTCTTCGCCGGCACCTGGGGACTGACCGCGAGGGCCAGCGGATACCAGGCGACGATGCCCACGCCGGCGAAGTCCTTGAGCATGTCGAAGTGCAGGACGCTCACCGGATAGAGCAGGGTCTGGAAGACGGGCGTCGCGTTGGGCGCGACCATGTAGGTGGTGCCGTCGGGGGCACTGGCCTTGAGGGCCTGGGCCGCGATGCGGCCACCGGCCCCCGGCTTGTTGTCGACGATCACCGGCTGCCGCAGCAGCGTGCCCAGCTTGTCGGCCAGCACGCGCGCCAGGGTGTCGGTGGAGCCGCCCGGCGGGAAGCCCACCAGCAGCTTGATGGTGTCCGGCTGGGCCTGGGCGGCGAGCGAGGCGCCGAGCGCGAGGGCGGCCAGCGCGGCGCGGAACAGGGAGGGAATGCGCATGGTTTGTCTCCTTCTGGGTTTGTCGGTGGGGATTCAGGCGGCCGGATGCAGTTGCCGCAGGTGCCAGTCGGCGTCGCCGAACAGCTGGCCGATCACGATCAGGCGCTTGGCATAGTGGCCGACGCGGCATTCGTCGGTCATGCCCATCGCGCCATGCATCTGGATGGCGTCCAGGCCGGCCCGCCGGCCAAGCTGCCCGGCCAGCGCCTTCGCGGCCGAGACGATGCGGCGCCGCCGCGCGGCGTCTGCCTCGGCCACCGCCATCGCGGCGGCGCAGGCCATGGACTTCAGCTGCTCCAGCGCGATGGCCAGATCGGCGACGCGGTGCTGCAGGACCTGGAATTTCGCGAGCGGTGCGCCGAACTGCTTGCGCGTGCGCAGGTGCTCCGCCGTCAGTGCGAGCAGGGCCTCCACCGCACCGGCGGCTTCGGCGCACAGCGCGGCGACGCCGGCATCGAGCGCGGCCTCGATCGCGTCCGCCGCCTCGCCCGCCCGGCCCAGCAGGCGCGACTCGGGAAGGGACACCTCGTCGACATCGACGTGTGCCGCGCGCCGGCCGTCCAGCGTGTCGAAGCCTCGCACGCGGACGCCCGGCATGCAGGCGTCGACAGCGAACACGCTGAGGCCTGCGCGCGCGTCCCCGGCGCCGGAGGTGCGCGCGACGACCAGGAGCAGGGCGGCCCGGTCGCCGCCGAGGACCAGCGTCTTGCGCCCGTGCAGCACGTAGCCCCCCGGCGCGCGGCGGGCCTGCAGCGTGACCCGGGTCCATTCGTGGCGCTGGCCTTCTTCCGCCAGGGCGAGAGCTGCCTGCATCTCTCCGCTGGCCAGGGCCGGCAGCCATTGCAGCCGCTGCTGCGGCGACCCCAGGGCCGCGAGCAGCTGGCCCGCGATGACGGTGGAGGGGACGAAGGCGCCGCCGCCCAGCGTGCGACCCAGTTCCTGCGCCACCAGCATCACTTCCTCCGGGCCCTGCGCGCTGCCGCCGTATTCGGCGGCGAAGGGCAGCCCCAGCAGGCCGAGCTCCGCCATCGCCCGCCAGCGCCCGCGCTCCTGCTCCGGTGTCTCCGGATCGCCGCGGTGCTGCGGCGGGTACTCGCCTTCGCAGAAGCGCTGCGCCGCTTCGCGCAGCGCGAGGTGATCGTCGTTCAATGCGAAATCCATGCGATCCTCCCGCGCGCTCACCAGGCTTCCAGGGCGGCGCGCGCGATCAGGTTGCGCTGCACCTCGTTGGTCCCGCCGTAGATGCTCACCTTGCGGGCATCCAGGCAGTTGGCGGCGACGGCCGCCAGGTTTTCGTCCACGGCCGCCTGGTCCAGGTGTTCCAGGAACTGGGCATCGGCACTGAAGGGCACCGCATCCGGTCCGGCGATGTCCACCAGCGTCTCGTAGATCGCCTGGCGCAGCTCGGTGCCGCGCACCTTGAGCATGGAGGCCTCCACCGCCGGCGTGCGGCTGCGCTGGCCGGGCGCCAGCAGGCGCAGGGCGGTGAACTCCAGCGCCATCAGTTCGGCCTCGAACTGCGCCAGCCGCGCCCGCAGCAGCGGGTCGTCGGCCAGGTCCAGCTGCGCCGCCAGCCGGCGGGCGCGGGCGAGCTGCTGCTTGCACGAGCCGATGCCGGCGATGCCGGTGCGCTCGTGGCCCAGGAGGAACTTGCCGCAGGTCCAGCCCTTGTGCAGTTCGCCGACCAGGTTCTCCACCGGCACGCGCACGTTGTCCAGGTAGCACTCGTTCAGGTCGGTGCCGCCTTCGAGCATGCGGATCGGCCGCACCGTCACGCCCGGCGTGGTCATGTCGATCAGCAGGAAGGAGATGCCTTCCTGCGGCTTGGCCGCGGCCGGGTCGGTGCGCACCAGGGCGAACATCATCGAGCACCAGTGCGCGTAGGAGGTCCAGACCTTGTGGCCGTTGACCACGAAGTGCCGGCCGTCGGGCTCCAGCGCCGCGGTGGTCCGCACGGCCGCGAGGTCGGAGCCGGCGCCCGGCTCGGAGAAGCCCTGGGCCCACCAGGTGTTGCTCTGGCGGATGTCGGGCAGGTACTTCGCCTTCTGTTCAGGCGTGCCGAAGGCGATCAGCACCGGCCCCAGCATCTGGATGCCGCTGGCGATGATGCGCGGCGCGCCGGCCAGCTGCGTCTCCTCGTCGAACAGGTAGCGCTGCACGTGGGTCCAGCCCGGCCCGCCGTGCTCCACCGGCCAGCCCGGCGTGAGCCAGCCGCGGGCTTCGAGGATGCGGAACCAGGTGACGTAGTCCGCGTGCTCCAGGCGCAGTCCCAGTTCGACCTTGCGGCGGATGTCCGCCGGCAACTGCTCGCGCACGAAGGCGCGCACTTCCTGGCGGAAGGCCTCTTCGGCCACGGTGAATCGCAGGCGCATCGCTTCAGGCCTCCGTGGCGACGACCAGCGCATCGAGCGCCAGCACCGGCTGCGGCGAGCCGGCGGGATAGGCGACGAGCGGGTTGATGTCGATCTCGGCGATGCGCGGGTTGGCGCGCATCTGCGCCCCGACCAGCGCCACCGCGCGCGCGACGGCGGCGAAGTCCACTCCGGCCTCGCCGCGCGTGCCGCGCAGCACGGCGGCCGCCTTCAGCCGCTCCAGTTCGCGCACGATGTCCTCCTCGGCCAGGTCGGGCGCGAGCAGGCGCACGTCCTTCAGCGCCTCGATCCAGATGCCGCCCAGGCCCACCAGCACCACCGGGCCCCAGTCGGCATCGCGCTTCGCCCCGACCACCAGCTCCAGGCCGCGCGGGCCCATGGCCTCGACCAGCGCGCCGTCGAGAGTCAATCCCGGCCGGTGCCTGCGGATGCTGGCGTGCAGGCGATCCCAGCCCGCGCGCAGCGCGGGCTCGTCGGCCAGGCCCACCAGCACGCCGCCCACGTCGCTCTTGTGCGGCAGCTCGCTGGCCTGGGCCTTCAGCACCACGGGGTAGCCGATCGTGCCGGCGATGCGCACGGCCTCGTCCACGGAGGTGGCGAGTTCACCCCGGGGCACCGGCAGGCCGGCCTGCGCCAGCCAGCGCTTGCCCTGGTATTCGGCGAAGATGCCGTTGGCCGGGACCGCGCCCGGCAGCGCCAGCGCGGGCCGCAGCGGGGTGACCGCACGGGCGGCGCGCTGCAGGGCCTCGCCGTAGGCCGCAACCTGGCGCAGGGCGCGCAGAGCACGTTCGGCCGAGCGGAATAGCGGCACGCCGCTGGCGCGGATGGCTTCCAGGAAGAAGGGCTCGACGGGGCTGTCGTCGCCGGTGAGCACCAGCACCGCGGGCTTGGCGGCGCGCGCCAGGGCCGGCACGATGTGGTCGGCCTTGTCCCGCTGCGCCACCGACGGACCGACCGGGATGGCGAGCACCACGTTGCCGATGTGCGTGTCGCCCTGCAGCGTGAGCAGCAGCTCGCCCACCAGGCCCGGCTGGCGCACGCCGATGGTCGTGTAGTCGAGCGGGTTCTCGGCGACGGCATAAGCCGGCAGCATCGCGCGCAGCTGCTGCACCGTCCCCTCGGCTAGCGCGGGCAGGGGCAGGCCCAGGTCCTCGGCGAAGTCCAGCGCGATGTTCTTCATCGCGCCCGAGCCGGTCATGAAGGCGGTGCCGCCGGCCGGGGGCTGCGGGTGGCGCTGCAGGATGGCGGTGACGTCCAGCAGTTCGTCCAGCGAATCCACCACCACCACCGCCTCGCGGCGCAGCACCGCGCAGGCCGTGGCGTGGTCGCCGGCCAGCGCCCCGGTATGCGATTGCGCGGCCTCGCGGGCCCGGGCGCTGCGCCCGGGCATCAGCAGCACGATGGGCTTGCCGGCCGCGCGGGCCCGGGCCGCCAGGGCCCGAAAGCGCTGCGGCGCGCGCAGCTGCTCGGCATACACGGTGACGACGCGGGTGGCCGCGTCGTCGACGAAGTGCGCGAGCACGTCCTCGACGCAGACCGAGACCTCGTTGCCGGTGGAGAACACCGTGCGCACCGGCACCCCGCGCGCGAGCAGCGCATCGCGCAGGTTGGCGGCCATGAAGCCGCTCTGGGCGACGATGCCCACGCCGGGCCGCGTCTCGCGCTCGCGTGCGGCGAGCGGCTCGAAGGTCACCGGCACGCCGTCGGCGAGGTTGGTGAACCCCATGCAGTTGGGACCGACGATCAGGATGCCGGCGGCGCGGGCCGCATCCGCCAGGGCCTGCTGGCGCGCCTGGCCTTCCGGCCCGGCCTCGGCATAGCCGGAGGCGAACAGCACGGCAGCATGGCAGCGGCGTCCGGCGAGCTGCCGCACCGCATCCGGCACGCCGGACTCGGGGATGGCCAGCACGGCGAGGTCGATGTCCTCCGGCAGTTGGTCGATCGTCCTGACGCAGGAGCGGCCGTTGATTTCGTCGCTGCTGCGGCTGACCAGGTGCAGTGCGCCGGCGAAGCCGAAGCGCTCCAGGTTGGCCTGGACGAAGCCGCCGAAGGAGCGGGGATCGGCGGAGGCGCCGACGATGGCGATGGAGCGGGGGCGCAGCACGCGGTGCAGCGGCGGGCCCGCAGGATCGGCGGGAAGGGAGGGGACCGTCATGGAGACCAGAAGCCTTTCGGGCGGCCTGTGGGGCCGCGTCGGTCTGGATTTTGTGGCATGCCACAGATGAATGTAAATACACCAGAGATGAAATTTTGGTGTTTATTCGGGTTTGTACCTAGACGAGGACAGGCGTGTCCGGGATCCGCGTGGCTGGTTCGCAGGCTGCGTGTCCCCGTGCTTCTACAGAGGAGAGTTCGATCTCCCTCGGGCCCGGCAGGAGGTCCTGGCGAACATGCGGGTAGGATGGTGCACGTCCGTCCGGAGGGACTGGAAAGGCATTCTTGAAGAAAGTTCTTGCATGCCAGAAGACTTGCTTGGTATATTTGGAGCCATCACATGGAACACATCGACTCGCTCGACCACGCCCTCGACACGGAGCCGGCTGCGTCCGGGGAGGAGGCGCGCCCGCGCGGTGGCCGCGCCGCCGAGATCCGCGAGGCGCTGCAGGAAGAGATCGAGACGGGCAAGCTGCCGCCCGGCAGCCCGCTGGACGAGCGCGCCCTGGCGGCACGCTTCCAGGTCTCGCGCACGCCGGTGCGCGAGGCGCTGCAGCAGCTGGCCGCGCACAAGCTGGTGACCATCGCGCCGCGCCAGGGCATCACGGTCGCGCGGCTGTCCATCAGCCGGGTGCGCGCGATCATGGAAGGCATCGGCGAGCTGGAGGCCACCTGCGCCCGGCTGGCCGCCCGCCGCGTCGACGACGCCCTGCGCCGCAAGCTCGAAGCGGCGCTGCAGCAGTGCCAGGACGCCGCCGTGGAGGGCGGGACCGAGGAATACGGCGCCGCGAACGTCGCCTTCCACGAGGTGATCTACGTCGGCAGCCGCAATCCCTACCTCGCGGACCTGATCCGCGACGCGCGCCGGCAGATCCTGCGCTACCGCCTGCGCGACTTCGTGACCAAGGCGCAGATCAACCAGTCGCTGCAGGACCACCGCAGGATCGCCCGCGCCATCGAGGACGGCGACGAGGTGGCCGCGGGCCAGCAGATGCTGCTGCACGTGCCTTCCGGTTCGACCGGCTTTTCCGAATTCCTCGCGCGCATTCCCATGCACCTGTTCGAGGCCGAGCCGGGCGACGCCTGAGCCGCCTCCTCCCCGAAAGCCCCACCCGCATGACCCGTCCGCCCCGCTCGATCGACGTCCCCGGCGCCTCGCACAAGGCGCCCATCCCGGCGGCGGCCCGGGTCGGCAACCTGATCTGCACCTCGGCGATCTCGGGCAAGGACCCGGCCAGCGGCGAGCTGCCGGCCGATGCAGGCACGCAGGCGCGCAACACCTTCGCCAACCTGCACGCCGTGCTGCAGGCTGGCGGCGCCTCGCTGGAAGACGTGGTGAAGCTGGCCGTCACGATCAAGGACAACGCGGTGCGCGAGGCGGTCAATTCCGAATGGCACGCCTGCTTCCCCGACCCGCACGACCGGCCGGCGCGGCACATCGTCGTGCAGGACCTGCAGCACGGCATGTGGCTGCAGGTCGAGGCGATGGCGGTGCTGCGCTAGCCCCGCCTCCCCGGCTCCCCGATCCACCCGAAGAGACAAGGTCCATGATCATCGATTCCCACGCCCACGTCGTGATGCCGCCGCAGAGCTTCCGCTTCATGGCGGAACTGATCGGCGGCCGCGGCAATCCCTCGGTGCCGCCGAAGATCCCCGACGAGGCGGTGCGCAAGGTGGCCGAGGAACTGGTCACCATCAACGACAGCGTCGGCACCGACGTGCAGTTCATCTCGCCGCGACCCTACCTGCAGATGCACTCGGTCAAGCCGGCGCGCGTCACCGAGCTGTGGACGCGCCACTGCAACGACATCATCGCCCGGGTGGTCGCGATGTTCCCCGACCGCTTCCGCGGCGTCGCGGGCCTGCCGCAGTACATGCACGAGTCCCCCTCGGTGCGCGCGGTCGCCGAGCTGGAGCGCTGCGTCAACGAGCTGGGCTTCGTCGGCTGCCTGATCAACCCCGACCCCACCGAGGGCTCCGACCAGCCGCCGCCCGGCCTGGGCGACCCGTTCTGGCACCCGCTGTACGAGGCGATGACGCGGCTGGACGTGCCCGGCCTGATCCATTCCGCCGGCAGCTGCAGCGCCCGCGAGTCCTACACGCTGAAGTTCATCAATGAGGAGTCGATCGCCATCGTCTCGCTGCTCGGTTCGGACACCTTCGACAAGTTCCCGGACCTGAAGATCGTGGTCGCCCACGGCGGCGGTGCGATCCCCTACCAGATGGGGCGCTTCCGCGCCTGGTCGGTGCGCAAGGGGCAGAAGCAGACCTTCGACGAGCAGCTGAGGAAGCTGCACTTCGACACCTGCAACTACTCGAGGGAATCGACCGAGCTGCTGCTGAAGGTGGCGGGCGTGAAGAACGTCCTGTTCGGCACCGAGAAGCCGGGCACGGGCAGCGCGCGCGACCCGCTGACGGGACGCGACTACGACGACATGAAGCCGGTGATCGAGAGCATCGAGTGGCTCGACGCGCAGGACCGCGCCGACATCTTCGAGTGCAACTGCCGCCGGCTGTACACCCGCGCGTTCAAGCGGGACTGACGGGCGGACGGCCCGGGCGAGGAGACGGACATGGCGATGAGCCGCGAAGACAACGAACTGCTCACGCGCGTCGAGAACGGCGCGCCCATGGGCGAGATGATCCGCCAGCACTACTGGCTGCCGGCCGTGCCTTCGAGCAAGCTGGAGGCCGACGGCGCGCCGGTGCGCGTGCGGCTGCTGGGAAGCAACTACGTCGCGTTCCGCGCCACCGACGGCACCGCGGGCGTGCTGGACGAGCTGTGCCCGCACCGCCGCGCCTCGCTGGCGCTGGGCCGCAACGAGGACAACGGCCTGCGCTGCATCTATCACGGCTGGAAGCTCGACGCGAAGGGCGAGGTGGTGGAGGCGCCCAACCACACGGGTAACCAGGAGCAGTTCTGCAAGCACGTGCGCGTGAACCGCTACACCACGGTCGACCGCGGCGGCATCGTGTGGGTGTGGCTCGGCCGGGGCGAGCAGCCGCCGCCCTTCCCCGAACTGCCCTTCGTCGACCTGCCGGCGGCGCAGCGCTCGGTCACCTCGGTGGAGGTGCCGACCAACTGGGTGCAGGCGGTGGAGGCCTCGATGGACTCCTCGCACGTCGGCGTGCTGCACGAGTCCACGACGCAGATCACTGCGGGCGGCGGCAACGAGCGCATGCTCATGACCAAGGCGCTGGCGCCGAAGCTGGAGTTCGAGGACCGGCCCTACGGCTACCGCTACGCCGCGCTGCGTGCGTTGCCCGACGACAAGGTCTACGCGCGCGTCAACAACTTCGTGATGCCCTGGTACGGCATCATCTGCCCGCCCGACGCCAACGGTCCGACCACCGTGTTCTTCTCCACGCCGGTGGACGACGTCACGCACCGCGGCTGGTTCGTGCAGTTCAACCCGCACCGGCCGCTGGGCATGACGATCATGTCGGCCTCGCCGGACGTCTGGAACTTCCCGCCGCTGCCGCCGGGCGAGGCGAAGGACAACTGGGGCCAGAACCGCGACCTGATGAAGCGCGGCCACAAGACCGGCTTCCCGCAGCACCTGGGCACCGAGGACTTCGCGATGTTCATCAGCCAGGGTCCCATCTACGACCGCACCCAGGAACAGCTGTGCTCCGCCGACGGAGCGGTGATGCGGGTGCGCCAGCTGCTGCTGCGCGCCGCGCGCGAATTCATGGAGGGCCGCACGCCGACCCAGGCCGCGCATCCGGAGCTGGACTACCGGGCGGTCCGCTCCGTGGGCGGCGTGATTCCCGCCGGCGCCGACTGGCGCGCGCTGGCCGACCGCTGAGGGCAGGACAGGGCGCGCAGACGCCGCACCGCCCGCAGCAAGCAAAGGAGACCCGCATGACCTTCAGCCGCCGCAGCGCGCTGGCCGGTGTCGCCGCCGCCATCGCGTTCCCCACCCTGGGCCGGGCCGAGAGCCGCTCGCCCATCCGCGTGCTCGTGGGCTTCCCGCCCGGGGGCGCCACCGACGCCATCGCGCGCGTCGTGGTCGACCGCCTGCCCGGGCTGCTGGGCCAGCCGGTGATCGTCGAGAACCGGCCCGGGGCCGGCGGCCGGCTGGCCGCCGACGCCGTCCTGGCGGCGCCGGCCGACGGCCTCACCTACATGATCGCGCCGAACGCGACGCCCACCTTCCTGATGCTCGTGCCGCCGCAAGCGGTGCGCTGGAACATCCTGAAGGACTTCGAGCCGGTCGCCGGCATCGCGTCGTACCCGCTGGGCATGGGCGTGGCGCTCCGGGTCGGCGCGAAGACCGCGCCCGAATTCATCGACTGGGTCCGGCGCCACCCGGGCCAGGCCACCGTGGGCAGCCCGGGCGCCGGCGGCCAGAACGCCTTCCTGGCGGTGCAACTGGCCACGACCACCGGGATCGACCTGCCCGTCACGCCCTACAAGGGCTCGCCGCCCATGATCACCGACCTCGTGGGCGGCCACATCGCCTCGGCCATCAGCCTGATGGACGGGTTGATGGCGCACCACCGCGCCGGCCGCGTTCGGGTGATCGGGATCTTCACCCCGGAGCGCTCGCCGCTGATGCCCGACATCCCCACCTTCGCGGAACAGGGCATCCCGGTCAGCTCGGGCGAGGGCTGGACCGCCATGTGGGCGCGCGCGGGCACGCCCGCCGCGGAGGTGCAGCGCGTGCAGGACGCCGTCCGGCGGGTGCTCGCGCTGCCCGAGGTGCGCGAGCGGATGGAAAAGGCGCTGTGGGTGTCGCCGAAGTTCCGCGACGGCGCCGAGACGACCCGCACGCAGGCCGCCGAGCTCGCCCACTGGGAACCCATCATCAAGGCTTCGGGCTTCAAGGCGGAATGAGCGGCGACCTGGCCCGGCCGGATGCGCCGCTTTCGCTGCGGGTGCATGCGATGACCTACGAGGCCGAGGCGGTGCTCGGCGTCGAGCTGCGGCCCGAGCGGGCAGGGGAACTGCTGCCCGGGTTCGGGGCCGGCGCGCACATCGACCTGCACCTGCCCGGCGGCCTGCGGCGCAGCTACTCGCTGACGGACGAACCCGGCGAGCGTCGGCGCTACCGCATCGCGGTCCATCGCGCCGTGGACAGCCGCGGCGGCTCGCGCTGGATGCACGAGAGCCTGCGGCCGGGCGCGGTGCTGGCCGCTTCGGGGCCGCGCAACAACTTCCCGCTCACCGAGTCGGCGGCCCGGTCGGTGTTCATCGCCGGAGGCATCGGCATCACGCCGATCCTGGCCATGATCCGGCGCCTGGTCGCCCTGGGCCGGCCCTGGGACCTGCACTACGCGACGCGAACGCGCGCCCACGCGGCCTTCGTCGAGCCCTTGCACGAGCTGGCCAGGCAAGGCGGCGGCCGACTGGACCTTCGCCACGACCGGGAGCCGGGCGGCCGCCCCCTGGACCTCGCCGCGATCGTGCGGGAGTTGCCGCAGGATGCGCATGTCTACTGCTGCGGCCCGGCGGGCATGCTCAAGGCGTTCGAGCTGGCCACGGCGCACCTGGCCCCGGAGCGCGTGCACGTCGAGCACTTCGCCGGGAAGGAGCCTGCGGCCGCCGGCGGCGGCTTCCGGGTCAAGCTGCACCGCAGCGGCCGGACGCTGGAGGTCGCGCCGGGCCAGACGATCCTCGACTGCCTGGTCGCGGCCGGCGTCGAGCCCATGTGGTCCTGCCGCGAAGGCGTGTGCGGCACCTGCGAGACGCGGGTGCTCGATGGCGTGCCGGACCATCGCGACCTGGTGCTCACGCCGGACGAACAGGCGCGCAACGACCGCATGATGGTCTGCTGCTCCGGCGCGAGGAGCGCCACCCTGGTCCTCGATCTCTGATGCTTCCCTTCCTGCCATGACGACAGAACTGGTCACCTACGAACTCGACGGCGCGACCGCGCTGATCGGCCTGAACCGGCCGGACAAGCGCAACGCGATCAACGACGGCGTCATCGATGCCCTGCGGGCCGCCGTGCTGCGCGCCCACGAGGAGGCGGACGTGGCTGTCCTGTTCGGCCACGGCAGCAACTTCTGCGCGGGCCTGGACCTGGCCGAGGCGCTGGCCCGCGCCACCGGCCAGATCAAGCCGCCCCGCAAGCGCCGGCGCCACAACTGGCACGAGGTGTTCGACCTGATCGCCCGCGGCCCTATCCCCTTCGTCGCGGCGCTGCACGGCGCCGTGGTGGGCGGTGGCCTGGAGCTGGCGACCGCCGCGCACCTGCGCGTGTGCGACGCCACCGCCCTGTTCGGCCTGCCCGAGGGGCAGCGCGGCATCTTCGTGGGCGGCGGCGGCACCGTGCGCATCCAGCGGGTGGTGGGCACCACCGTGATGATGGACATGATGCTCACCGGCCGCCTGCTGGATGCCGAGGAGGGCCTGCAGGAGCACATCGTGCGCTACGTGGTGCCGCAGGGCGAGGCGCTGAAGAAGGCGCGCGAGCTGGCGGCGCGGGTGGCGAAGAACAGCGTGGAGACCAACTGGATGATCATCAACGTGCTGCCGCGCGTGAACGACCTGTCGCACGACGACGGCCTGTTCCTGGAGCAGCTGAATTCGGCGCGGGCGCGCCCGCCCGAGGCGGAGCAGCGCCTGCGCGAGTTCGTGGACGGCAAGGCGAAGAAGCTGCAGGAGAACCAGGGATGACGGCCGTGGAAACCCCGGTGGACCTGTTCGCGGTCACGGGCGAGGAGCGCGAGCGCGCCGAGGCGCATGCCCGCTTCGCCGCGGCCGAGGCGGCCCGCATCCCGGACCTGCCCGCCGGCACCCCGCTGCGGCCGGTGCGCAGCGTGGCCGTCATCGGCGCCGGCACCATGGGCGGCGGCATCGCGATGGCGCTGGCCAACATCGGCATCCCGGTGACGCTCGTCGACTCCGATGCGCAGGGGCTGGAGCGCGGCCTCGCCCGGGTGAAGGACAACTACGCCGGCAGCGTCGCGCGCGGCAAGCTGTCCGCGCAGGACATGGAGCGGCGCCTGGCGCTGGTCCACGGCAGCCTGCGCATCGAGGACGTGGCCGCGGCCGACCTGGTGATCGAGGCGGTCTTCGAGGACCTGGCGCTCAAGCAGCAGATCTTCCGGCGGCTCGATGCGCTCGCCAGGCCGGGAGCCATCCTCGCCACCAACACCTCCGGGCTGGACATCGACGAGATCGCGGCGGTGACGAACCGCCCGCAGGACGTGGTCGGCGCGCACTTCTTCAGCCCGGCCCACGTGATGAAGCTGCTGGAGGTGGTGCGCGCGGCGCGCACCGCGCCGGACGTGATCTCCACGCTGATGGACCTCGGGCGGCGCATGGGCAAGGTGGCGGTGCTGGCGCGGGTCTACCCGGGCTTCATCGGCAACGCGCTGTTCCGCAACTACACCCGGGAGGCGCATTTCCTGGTGGAGGACGGCGCGCTGCCGCACGAGGTGGATGCGGTGCTGAGGAAGTTCGGCTACGCCATGGGCATCTTCGCGGTGCACGACATGGCCGGCAACGACGTCGGCTACCAGACGCGCAAGGCGCAGATGGCGACGCGCCCCACGGACCGGCGCTGGAACGACCTGATCCTGAAGCTGTGCGACCTGGGGCGGCTGGGGCAGAAGTCGGGCAAGGGCTGGTATCGCTACGAACCGGGGGACCGCACGCCGCACCGCGACCCGGAGCTGGAGGATTTCATCGTCGCCGAGTCGGCCCGCATGGGCATCGTGCGGCAACCGATGTCCGAGGAGGAGATCCTCAAGCGCTGCCTGTACGGGATGATCAACGAAGGCGCGAAGCTGCTGGAACTGGGCGTCGCGCAGCGGCCGAGCGACATCGACATCACCTACCTCACGGGCTACGGCTTCCCGGCCCACCACGGCGGCCCGATGTTCCTGGCCGACCGCGTCGGGCTGGACCGGGTGCTGGCGGACATCCGCCGGCTGCATGCGCGGTACGGTGACTGGTGGCAGCCGGCGCCGCTGCTGGAGCGGCTGGTGCGCGAGGGCCGCTCCTTCACGGACCTGCAGTCCGCCGCCGCCTGAAGGAGGAACAGATCATGGATCTCGGCATCGCGGGCAGGAAGGCGATCGTCTGCGCCTCGTCGCAGGGCCTGGGCTACGCCTGCGCCCTGGCGCTGGCGCAGGAAGGCTGCGAGG
The DNA here is from genome assembly GCA_028868995.1 of Burkholderiales bacterium. Lineage (GTDB taxonomy): Bacteria > Pseudomonadota > Gammaproteobacteria > Burkholderiales > Burkholderiaceae_C > Ramlibacter. Next base: position 146,484 of record JAGWTH010000002.1, read on the forward strand.
TCTTCATCAATGGCCGCGACGAGGAGAAGCTCGCGCGGTCCCGGCGCAGCCTGCAGGAAGCGACCGGTGCGACCGTGCACGCGGTGCGCGCCGACATCAACACCGATGCCGGCCGGGCCGCGCTGCTGGCGGCCTGCCCGCAGCCGGACATCCTGGTGAACAACAACGCCGGCCCGCCGCCGGGCCAGCTGGCCGACTGGGACCACGCGGCCTGGATGGGCGCGCTGGAGAGCAACCTGCTCGCCGCGGCCCTGCTGCTGCGCGAGGTGCTTCCCGGGATGCGGGCGCGCCGCTTCGGTCGCGTCGTCAACATCACGTCGGCCATGGTGAAGACGCCGCATGCGGCCATGGGCCTGTCGACCGCCGCGCGCGCGGGCCTCACGGCGCTGTCCAAGGCGCTGGCGCGCGAATGCATCGTGGACAACGTCACCATCAACAACCTGCTGCCGGAGCGCTTCGACACGGCCCGCCAGGAGTTCATGGCGCAGCGACTGATGCGCGAGCAAGGCATCCCCCGCGAGGCGGCGCGCCGGCAGATTGCCGACACGCTGCCGGCCAGGCGCTTCGGGCAGCCGCAGGAGTTCGGCGCGGCCTGCGCCTACCTGTGCGGCGCCCTGTCCGGGTTCATGACCGGGCAGAACCTGCAGCTCGATGGCGGGGCCTACGCCGGCCTGGTCTGAGGCGCCGGGCCGGAGCCGCGCTCAGGCCGCCGCCCGCTCCCGCTCCCGCAGCCGGAAGCGCTGGATCTTGCCGGTCGCGGTCTTGGGCAGGTCGGGCACGAACTCGATGAAGCGCGGGTACTTGTAGGGCGCGAGCCGTTCCTTCACGAAGGCCTTGAGCTCCGCCTCGGTGGCGGCGGCACCGGCCTTGAGCACGACGAAGGCCTTGGTCTTGGTCAGGCCCTCCTCGTCCTCCTTGCCGATCACCGCCGCCTCGAGCACCGCCGGGTGCTGCACGAGGGTCCCCTCGACCTCGAACGGGCTGACGTAGATGCCGCTGACCTTGAGCATGTCGTCGCTGCGGCCGCCGTAGGTGTAGCTGCCGTCGGCGTTGCGCACGTACTTGTCGCCGCTCTTCGTCCAGCCGCCCTGGAAGGTCTCGCGGGTCTTCTGGCGGTTGCCCCAGTACATCATCGCGGCGCTGGGTCCCTGGATGTACAGGTCGCCGGGCTCGCCGTCGGGGACCGGCTGGCCCTCGTCGCCGCGCAGCTCGATCTCGTAGCCCGGCACGGGCCAGCCGGTGGTGCCGTAGCGCACGCGCTCCGGCCGGTTGGACAGGAAGATGTGCAGCATCTCGGTGGAGCCGATGCCGTCGACGATGTCCACGCCGAAGTGGCCCTGGAAGCGCTCGCCGAGTTCGGCGGGCAGGGCCTCGCCGGCGGAGGAGACCAGGCGCAGCGCGACCTGCGCGCGCGGCGGCAGCTGGGGCGAGGCGAGCATGCCGGCGAAGCCGGTCGGCGCGCCGAAGAACACCGTGGGCCGGTGGCCGCCGACCTCTCCGGTGAGGCGCCGGAAGGTGGCGTCGGGCGTGGCGCGTTCCGCCATCAGTACCGTCGTCGCGCCCACCGACAGCGGGAAGGTCAGGCCATTGCCCAGGCCATAGGCGAAGAACAGCTTGGCGGCGGAGAAGCAGACGTCGTCCTCGCGCAGCCGAAGCACGCCCTTGCCGTACAGCTCGCAGGTCCAGTACGGGTTGCCGTGCGAGTGGACCGCGCCCTTGGGCCGGCCGGTGGAGCCGGAGGAATAGAGCCAGAAGCCCGGGTGGTCGGGCGAGGTGCGCGCCGGCCGCTGCGCCGGCGTGGCCGCATCGAGGAAGGCCTGGAACTCGACCTCCGAAGGATGCAGGGGCGCCACCGGACGGGAGACGATCACCTTGACCACCTCGTGGTCGGAGCGCGTCATCGCCGCCGTCAGCGCGGGCAGCAGCGCGCCCGACACCAGCACCGCCTGCGCCCGGGAGTGCTCCAGCATGTAGGCGTAGTCGTCGGCCGTGAGCAGCGTGTTGACCGCCACCGGCACGATGCCGGCGTACATCGCGCCGAGGAAGGCGACGGGCCAGTCGGTGCCGTCCTGCATCAGCAGCAGCACGCGCTCCTCGCGACGCAGCCCCAGGCCGCGCAGGCCGGCGGCGAGGCGGCGCACCCGCTCGTCCAGCTCGCCGTAGCTCAGCGTGCCGAGGTCGTCGATGAAGGCCGGTTTGGCAGGGCGGCCGGCGTTGGCGGCCAGCAGGTGCTCGGCGAAGTTGAAGTGCTCCGGCGGCGGCGTGACGGTGGTGGGCGGCATGGCGGGCTCTCAGTTCAGGTGGGCGAGGACGGCGGTGGCGGCCTGCACCGCCGCGCGCCGGTGGTAGAAGTTCAGGGCGCGCACGCCGCCCAGTTCCTCGCCCCCGCCGGCACGGCCGGGGCCGCCGTGCAGGGACTGGGGCATCACGTTGCCGTGGCCGGTGTGGAGCGCGGCGACCTCGGGCGAGACCACGTGCACGCGGCCGTGGCTGTCGGCGAGCTCCAGCGCGGCCGACCCCAGGGCCGCGGCGTCGCTGCCGTACAGGGACGCGACCAGCGAGCCCTGGCCGCGCCGCACCAGCGCGAAGGCATGGGCGGCATCGCGGTAGGGCAGCAGCGTGGCGACCGGGCCGAAGACCTCCAGGTCGTGCACCAGGGCGTTCCCGTCGGCATCGCGTGCGCCGAGCAGGGTCGGGCCGACGCAGCACGCGACGGCCGGGTCGGCGTCCACCGGCGCCTGGCCGGCGCCGTCGTGCAGCACCTCGGTGTGCTGCTTCAGCGCGGCGAGGCCTTCGCGCACCGAGGCCAGCTGCGCGCGGCTCACCAGCGAGCCCATGCGGACGCTCTCGTTGCGCGGATTGCCCACGGTGGTCTTCGCGAGCCGCGCGGCAATGGCCCCGGCCGCGGCGCCGTACAGTGCCTCGGGCACGAAGATGCGGCGGATCGCGGTGCACTTCTGGCCGGACTTCTGCGTCATCTCGCGGGCCGCCTCCTTCACCAGCAGCTCGAAGGCCTCGCTGCCCGCGGCCTCGCCCGGCAGCAGCAGCGCGCTGTTGATGGAGTCGGCCTCGATGTTCACCCGCACCGAGCCGTGCGTGACGGCGGGATGCGAGCGGATGATCGCCGCCGTCTCGGCCGAGCCGGTGAAGGAGACCACGTCGAAGGGCTGCAGCGGGTCCAGCAGGCCGGCGGAGGAGCCGCACACCACGGACAGCGCGCCGGCCGGCAGCACGCCGGCGGCGACCACGTCCTGCACCATGCGCTGGGTGAGCCAGGCCGTGGCGGTCGCCGGCTTGACGATCACCGGCACGCCCGAGAGCAGGGCGGGACCGGCCTTCTCCCACAAGCCCCAGCCCGGGAAGTTGAAGGCGTTGATGAACAGGGCCACGCCGCGGGTGGGCACCATCAGGTGCTGCGACTGGAAGGCCGGGTCCTTGCCCAGGCGCGCGGCCTCGCCGTCCAGGAGGTGGCGGCGCTCGCCCAGGCTTTCGCCCAGCTTCGCGTAGGTGCCCAGCGTGTAGATGCCTCCGTCGACGTCGATGGCCGTGTCGTTCTTCACGGTGCCGCTGTTCGCGGTGGAGATCTCGTAGTAGGCGTCGCGGTTCGCCTGCAGGACCTTCACCACGGCGGCCAGCAGCGCGCCGCGCTGCGCGTAGGTCAGCGCCCGCAGCGCGGGACCGGCCTGCTCGCGCGCGAACGCGAAGCCCGCGGCCAAGTCCAGGCCGGTGGCGTCGACGCGGGCGAGTTCGGTGCCGAGGACGGGGTCGAGCAGGGGTGTCCCTGCGCCCGAACCGGCCTGGGACCGGCCGGCCAGGTGGTTCAGCAGAAGTTGGCTCATGACATGCTCCGGGAAAGGGCGGGAGACGTCGCGGGACCGGGGCAGGGTTTCCGCGGCGCCACGGAACGGGTGTCTTGACGCAGGGCAACATTGCGCCGGTCGCCAAGATGCACTATCGTGCCTGTCTATGGTGGAACCGGCGGGGGCCGGTGTCAAGCAAGATAATGCATGTTTAAGGGTTAACCCTGGGATTCGCTCTTATGCAGGACCTCACCGGCTCCTCGCCCCTGGCACCGGGACCTTCCCTCGAGGAAGGCCAGGCCAAGAACCCCTTCCTGGTTCGCCTGGGGGAGCGCGTACGCTCGCTGCGCAGCGGCCGGGGCATGACGCGCAAGGCGCTGGCGGCGGCCGCCGGCGTGTCCGAGCGGCACCTGGGCAACCTCGAACTGGGGGTCGGCAATGCCTCCGTGCTGATCCTGCTGCAGGTGGCGCAGGCGCTCAAGTGCAGCCCCGCCGACCTGGTGGGCGAGGAGGCGCCGTCGCCGGAATGGCTGCTGATCCGCGAACTGCTGGCTCACCAGGACGAGGCCACCCTGCGCCGCGTGCGCGAGGCCATCGTGCCGGTCGTCGATGCGGCCAGCGCGGGGCCGGGGCCGCGGCCGTCGCGGGTGGCGCTGGTGGGCCTGCGCGGCGCCGGCAAGACCACGCTGGGGCGCATGCTGGCCGAGGACCTGGGCTTCCCCTTCGTGCAGCTCAGTCGCGAGATCGAGAAGTTCGCCGGTTGCACCGTCAACGAGATCCAGTCCCTGTACGGCCAGAACGCCTACCGGCGCTACGAGCGCCGGGCGCTGGAGGAGGCGATCCAGATCTATCCCGAGGCGGTCGTCGAGGTGCCCGGCGGCCTGGTCGCGGAACCGGCCACCTACAACCTGCTGCTGTCCCACTGCACCACCTTGTGGCTGAAGGCCCATCCCGAGGACCACATGAACCGGGTCGCGGCCCAGGGCGACCTGCGGCCCATGGCCGGCAACCAGGAGGCCATGGATGACCTGAAGGACATCCTGGCCCACCGTACGCCCTTCTACGCCAAGGCGGAAATGCAGCTGGACACCAGCGCGCGGCCGCTGGACGAAACCTTCGTGGCCTTGCGGGCCATGGTGCGGAAAGCCCTGCAACCAAGGGAAAACCCCAAGCAACAAACTGCTTGAAATCCTCCGGAAACATGCACTATGATGCGTCTCAAGCCGCAGCACTTGAACGCACTTTAGTGCACCAGCCCTTCGGAGATGCCCGTGAGCGACACCGCCCAGACCGCCCCCGCCCCGGTCGACTACCAGACCCATCCCAGCCGCTACCACCACTGGAAGCTCGGCTTCGACGGCCCCATCGCGCGCCTCACGGCCGACTTCGACGAGAACGGCGGCCTGCGCCCCGGCTACAAGCTCAAGCTGAACAGCTATGACCTCGGCGTCGACATCGAGCTGAACGACGCGGTCAACCGCATCCGCTTCGAGCACCCCGAGGTGCGCACGGTGATCATCACCAGCGCCAAGGAGAAGGTGTTCTGCTCCGGCGCCAACATCTTCATGCTCGGTGTTTCCAGCCATGCCTGGAAGGTGAACTTCTGCAAGTTCACCAACGAGACGCGCAACGGCCTGGAGGATTCCTCGCAGTACAGCGGCCTGAAGTTCCTGGCCGCGGTGAACGGCGCCTGCGCCGGCGGCGGCTACGAGCTGGCCCTGTCCTGCGACGAGATCATCCTGGTGGACGACCGCAACAGCGCGGTGAGCCTGCCCGAGGTGCCGCTGCTGGGCGTGCTGCCCGGCACCGGCGGCCTGACCCGCGTGACCGACAAGCGCCACGTGCGCCACGACCTGGCCGACATCTTCTGCACCACCGCCGAGGGCGTGCGCGGCCAGAAGGCCGTGGCCTGGCGGCTGGTGGACGAGGCGGTGAAGCCGCAGCAGTTCGCCGCCCGCGTGCAGGAGCGCGCGCTCGAGCTGGCCGCGAAGAGCGACCGTCCCGCCGGCGCGAAGGGCGTGACACTCGCGCCGCTTCAGCGCACCATCGAGGCCGACGCGCTGCGCTACTCGCACGTCACGGTCGAGATCGATCGCGCGCGCCGCGTCGCGACCTTCACCGTGCAGGCGCCCGCCGCGCCGGTGGAGGGCGACATCGCCGCCATCGAGGCGAAGGGCGCCAGCTGGTATCCCCTGGTGCTGGCGCGCGAACTGGAGGACGCGATCCTGTCCATGCGCACCAACGAACTGGACATCGGCACCTGGCTGCTCAAGACCGAGGGCGCCGCCGCCAACGTGCGCTCCATGGACGCGGCCCTGCTCGCCAACAAGGACCACTGGTTCGTGCGCGAGACCATCGGCTACCTGCGTCGCACCTTCAGCCGCCTGGACGTGTCCAGCCGCAGCCTGTTCGCCCTGATCGAGCCGGGCTCCTGCTTCGCCGGCAGTTTCCTGGAACTGGCGCTCGCCTGCGACCGCAGCTGGCAGCTGTCGCTGCCCTCCGACCCCGAGGCCGCTCCGAAGATCGAGGTGGGCGAGACCAACTTCGGCCTGTACCCCATGGCCACCGGCCAGAGCCGGCTGCAGCGCCGCTTCTACGAGGAGGCCGGCCCGCTGGAGGCGGTGCGCGCCAAGGTGGGCCAGCCGCTGGACGCGGACGCCGCCTTCGCGCTGGGCCTCATCACCAGCAACCCCGACGACATCGACTGGCCGGACGAGACCCGCCTGGCCATCGAGGAGCGCGTGGCGATGAGCCCCGACGCGCTGACCGGCATGGAGGCCAACCTGCGCTTCAACGGCCGCGAAACCATGTTCACCCGCATCTTCGGCCGCCTGACCGCCTGGCAGAACTGGATCTTCCAGCGGCCCAACGCCGTCGGCGACAAGGGCGCGCTCAAGGTGTACGGCAAGGGCGAGCGCGCCGCCTTCGATTTCAACCGCGTCTGACCCGAGGAGACGACATGAGCTCGATCAACTACAGCGAGAAGATCCCCAACAACGTCCACCTGAGCGAGGACCGCACGCTGCAGCGCGCGCTCGAGCAGTGGCAGCCGAACTACCTGCACTGGTGGAACGACATGGGGCCGGAGGGCAGCCAGAACTTCGACGTCTACCTGCGCACCGCGGTGAGCGTCGACCCCGAGGGCTGGGCGCAGTTCGGCTACGTGAAGATGCCCGAGTACCGCTGGGGCATCTTCCTGAACCCGGCGGAGAAGGACCGCAAGATCCACTTCGGCGACCACCTCGGCGAGGCCGCCTGGCAGGACGTGCCCGGCGAGTACCGCGCCAACCTGCGCCGCATCATCGTCACGCAGGGCGACACCGAGCCGGCCTCGGTGGAGCAGCAGCGCCACCTGGGCCTGACCTGCCCCAGCCAGTACGACCTGCGCAACCTGTTCCAGGTGAACGTGGAGGAAGGCCGCCACCTGTGGGCCATGGTCTACCTGCTGCACAAGTACTTCGGCAAGGACGGCCGCGAGGAGGGCGAGGCCCTGCTGGAGCGCCGCAGCGGCAACCAGGACAACCCGCGCATCCTGCAGGCGTTCAACGAGCCCACGCCCGACTGGCTGTCCTTCTTCATGTTCACGTACTTCACCGACCGCGACGGCAAGTTCCAGCTGTGCGCGCTCGCCGAGTCGTCCTTCGACCCCCTGGCGCGCACCACGAAGTTCATGCTGACCGAGGAGGCCCACCACATGTTCGTGGGCGAGTCGGGCATCAGCCGAGTGATCCAGCGCACCTGCCAGGCCATGAACGAGCTGAAGACGGACGACCCGAAGAAGCTGCGCGAGGCCGGCGTGATCGACCTGCCCACCCTGCAGCGGTACCTGAACTTCCACTTCAGCGTCACCATCGACCTGTTCGGCGCCGACGAGTCGAGCAACGCCGCCACCTTCTATTCGACGGGCCTGAAGGGCCGCTTCGAGGAAGGCAAGCGCACCGACGACCACCTGCTGCGCGGCCAGACCTACCGGGTGCTGCACGCCGCCGGCGGCCAGCTGGTCGAGAAGGAGGTGCCGATGCTCAACGCCCTGAACGAGGTGCTGCGCGACGACTACATCAAGGACAGCATGGCCGGCGTCGGCCGCTGGAACAAGGTGATCGAGAAGGCCGGCATCCCGTTCCGCCTGACGACGCCACACAAGGCCTTCCACCGCAACATCGGCGCGCTCGCGGGCGTGAAGGTGTCGCCCGAGGGCAAGGTCGTGAGCGAGGCCGAATGGAATGCCAGGGTCGGCGAATGGCTGCCGACGGCGGAAGACCGCGCCTTCGTGGCCAGCCTGATGGGCCGCGTGGTCGAGCCGGGCAAGTTTGCCAACTGGATCGCGCCGCCGGTGATGGGCATCAACCGCCAGCCGGTGAACTTCGAATACGTCCGGTTCGCGTAAGCCGCAACGCAGCGCGCGCCGGCGCTGTCCGGCGCGCGAGGAGACCCCCATGGATGCGTCCGACGTCCTCTTCATCCGCCAGCACCTGATCGATCCGGAGATCTGCATCCGGTGCAACACCTGCGAGGCGACCTGCCCGGTGCAGGCGATCACGCACGACTCCAACAACTATGTCGTCGATGCGGCCAAATGCAACCACTGCATGGCCTGCGTGCCGCCTTGCCCCACCGGCAGCATCGACAACTGGCGCACGGTGGCCAAGGCGCGGGCCTACACGCTGGAAGAGCAGTTCGGCTGGGAGTCGCTGCCCGAGGCGCTGAGCGAGGCGCAGCTGGCCGAGGCCGCCGGCGGCGCGGAGGTGGCGATCGCGGCGCAGCCCGGGGCGCAGCCGGTGGCGGCGTTCGAGCCCGGGCAGCAGGTATTCCGCAGCGCCGACTACGGCGCCACGCTGCCGCCCTGGTCGGCCGCCCATGCCTACACCAACCTGTACGGGCCCAAGGCGCCGGTGAAGTCGCTCACGGCCACGGTGACCGGCAACGTGCGCGTCACCCAGGTCGGCAAGGACTACGACACGCACCACATCGTGCTGGACTTCGGCACGACGCCCTTCCCCGTGCTGGAAGGCCAGAGCATCGCCATCGTCCCGCCCGGGCTCGACGGCCAGGGCCGGCCGCACCATCCGCGCCAGTACAGCGTGGCCAGCCCCCGCAACGGCGAGCGGCCCGGCTACAACAACCTGTCGCTGACCATCAAGCGCGTGCTGGAGGACCACGAGGGCCGGCCGGTGCGCGGCGTGGCCAGCAACTACATGTGCGACCTGAAGGTGGGCGACAAGGTGGAGGTGATCGGGCCCTTCGGCGCCAGCTTCCTGATGCCCAACCACCCGAGAAGCCACATCGTGATGATCTGCACCGGCACCGGCAGCGCGCCGATGCGGGCGATGACCGAGTGGCGGCGGCGCCTGCGCCAGTCGGGCAAGTTCGAAGGCGGCAAGCTGCTGCTGTTCTTCGGCGCGCGCAGCCCCGAGGAACTGCCGTACTTCGGCCCGCTGCAGAAGCTGCCCAGGGACTTCATCGACCTGAACCTCGCCTTCAGCCGGGTCGCGGGCCAGCCGAAGCGCTACGTGCAGGACCTCATGCGCGAGCGCGCCGCCGACCTGGCGGCGCTGCTGGCCGATCCCGACGCCTGCTTCTACGTCTGCGGCCTGAAGGCGATGGAGGAGGGGGTGGTCCTGGCGCTGCGCGACATCGCGGTCGCGGCCGGCCAGGACTGGGAGGCACTGGGCGCCGCGCTCCAGCGCGACGGCCGCCTGCACCTCGAAACGTACTGACGTGCGCGCGGTTCAGGGCCGCACGTAGGCCCAGCCCTGCTGCTGTTTCTTCATCAGTTCCACCACGCCGGAGGGAACGTAGCTGATCTCGGGCAGCATGTCCGCCTTGGTGAGTTTCAGGTTGTGCATGGTGTTCTCGCAGGCGGCCACGTGGATGCCGGCCTTCATGGCCTCGGACACCCTTTCCCCCGCCTGCGAACCCATCTTCAGCATGGCGATGCCGGGGCCGTAGGCCACGATCTCGATGTCGACCTTGGACGCCCCGCCGTAGTCGGACTGCACGTTCTTCGCGTTGTTCAGCGCCAGGCCCCACTTCATCGGGTCGCCGTCGCTCACCTGCAGGACCAGGCGCGGCTTGGCCGCGGCGCCCTCGGCGAGCGCGGCGGGAGCGTGGGCCGCCAGGGCGGCGGCGACCAGGGCCGCGCCACCGGCGGCGAAGAAGCCGCGGCGGGAGCGCGGTGCTTTCACGTCATTCATGGAGTTTCCTCGTTCCTCGTTCACAGGGACTGCCGAGGATAGCGATTCCGCCCCCGGCGCGGCTCAGGGGTAAGCGAGCATGACCCTCCTGCGGGAACCGCGCACCTGCGGGACCAGGCGCTCCCGTGCACGGGGATCGAGGGCGGAGCGCGGAGGAGGGTGCGTCGCGCTTCCCCTTTCGTGCTTCGCGCACTATTCCTTCACTGCGTCGCGCCGGCACAACTGCCGATCGCCCGCGTGCCTCGCGGCCCGCGCTGCTAGGAATTCTTCTCCACGGCCAGTCCGGCCGGCGCGGCCTGCAGCGCGGCGGCGATCGCCGCGAATTCCGCGGCGATGTCCTCCATCTCCGGCGCCAGCAGGTCGGCGCCGAACGGACCGCCGGCCAGCAGGCGCAGCTCCGACTCGAGGTCGGCCGCCGCCTGCATGAGGCGTTGGGCGCCCAGGACGGCCGCGTCGCCCCGCAAGGCGTGGGCGACCTCGGTCGCCGCGTCGCCCGCGCCGGCGGCCAGCAGGCCCGTCACCCGGTCCACGGCATCCGCATGGGTGGCCACCAGCTTGCGCAGCAGGGCGATGTAGTCGCCGGCCCGGTTCTGGAACGACAGCACGTGCTCCCGGTCCATACCGGGCGACTGCGCGATGCGGCGCAGCAGGTCCCTGTCGGCCGTGTCGCTTTCGCTGGCCCGCGCCTGCGCCTGCCGGGGCGCTGCGCCGGTGCCGGCTGCGGCCGGGCGGGGCTGCAGCCATTTCCACAAGGCCTGGTAGAGGCTCTCGGGCTTCAGGGGCTTGCCTAGGAAGTCGTTCATGCCGGCTTCGAGGCAGCGGCGGCGGTCGTCGGCGAAGACGTTGGCGGTCAGCGCGATGATGGGGACGCCTTGCCAGCCGGACAGCGCGCGGATCGTGCGGGTGGCCTGCAGGCCGTCCATGCGCGGCAGCTGCAGGTCCATGAGGACCAGTTCGTAGGGTGCGAGGCGCGCCTTGGCGATGGCCTCGACCCCGTCGCGCGCCAGCTCCACCACCAGGCCGCAGTCTTCCAGCAGGTCGGTGGCGACCGCAGCGCTGATGGCGTTGTCCTCCGCCAGCAGCACGCGCAGGCCGCTGTGGCTCGCGCGCAGCAGGGCGATCGCGTCGGCCGCGCTCGGCGCCCGCACCGGCGGCGCGGTGAGCTGCGAGCGCTCCAGGCAGGCGGTGAACCAGAAGGTGCTGCCTTCCCCGGGCGTGCTGCGCACGCCCACCTCGCCGCCCATCATCCGGGCCAGGTGCCGGCTGATCGCCAGGCCCAGGCCGGTGCCGCCGAAGTTGCGCGAGGTCGAGGCGTCCGCCTGCTCGAAGGGGCGGAACAGGCCGTCGACCTTGTCCGCGGGGATGCCGATCCCGGTGTCGGTCACCTCGAAGCGCAGCAGCAACGCATCGCCGCGGTCTTCCGCCAGCTCGCAGCGCAGCGCCACCCCGCCGGTGTCGGTGAACTTCACCGCGTTGCCCAGGTAATTGAGCAGCACCTGCCGCAGCCGCGTCGGGTCGCCGCGCAGCCACAGCGACCCGCTCGGGCAGTCGCTGGTCAGGCGCAGACCCTTCGCTTCGGTCTGGGGGCGGACCAGGTCGAGCGCTTCCTCCAGCACGACCTGCAGCTGGAAGTCTCCCGCGTCCAGCTCCAGGCGGCCCGCCTCGATCTTCGACAGGTCGAGGATGTCGTTGACCAGGGCGAGCAGGTGCTGCCCCGAGTTCTCGATCTGCCGCAGCCGCTGCGCCTGCTGCGGCGACGCCCCGTCGCGCCGCAGCATGTAGGTCAGGCCGATGATCGCGTTCATGGGCGTGCGGATCTCGTGGCTCATGTTCGCGAGAAAGCGGCTCTTGGCCAGGTTGGCCTCGTCGGCCTGCCGCCGCGCCTCCTGCAGCTCGCGGGTGCGCGTCTGCACCAGCTCCTCCAGGTGGTCCCGGTGCCGTTCCAGCTCCGTGGCCATGCGGCGCGCCTCGCTGACATCCTCGGTCACCGTCACGCGGTGCGTCACCACCCCCCCGGCGTTGCGCAGCGGGGAGATGATCGAGAAAGAGGGGAACTCGGTGCCGTCCCGGCGCTGGCGGGTGACTTCCCCTCTCCACGGCAGTCCGCGCGACAGCTTGTCCAGCATCCCCGCAACCACGGGATCCGGCGCGGTCCCGTGCAGCAGCGCGCTGGCATGGCGACCCACCAGTTCGGCGCGATTGTGTCCGTGCATCGCCGCGAAGGCCTCGTTGACGTACTCGATGCGCCCGGTCGTGTCCGTGATCATGATGCCCGCGAGGCTCTGTTCCACCGCCACCGACAGCTTCTGCAACTGCTCCTGCGCCGCCTTGGCCGCCCGCTCGGCGGCGGCGGTGTCCAGGGCGAAGCTGATGTCCGCCGTCATGCGCAGCAGCAGCGACTGCACCTCCTCGTCGAAGGCATTCACTTCCGCGGCGTACAGGGCGAGCACGCCGACCACCCGGCCGCCGCAGTGCAGGGGCAGCGAGGCCCCGGAACCCCAGCCGAAGCGCCGGGCGCTTTCCTGCCAGGGCAGCGTGCGCGGGTCGTGGGCGTAGTCCTGGCACCAGACGGGAACGTCCTCGCGAATCGCCTGGCCGGTCGGTCCGTGCGCCGACGCCTGTCGCGGGTCCAGGTCGATGCGCAGTCCGGACAGGTATTCGAGGCCTGCGCCATGACGGGCGACCGCGCGCACCGAGCGGGCCGCCAGGTCCACCCGGCCGATCCAGGCCATCTTGAGGCCGGCGACCTCCACCGCGATGCGACACACCTGCGTGAACAGCTCCGCCTCCGAGGTGCTGCGCACGATGGCCTGGTTGCACTGGCCCAGCGCCGCATAAAGGCGGCTCAGGCGTCGCAGAGTGGCTTCCGCCTCCTTGCGGTCGGTGATGTCGCGGCTGGTGGCCAGCAGGCAGCGCTCGCCGTCGATGGTGATGGGGTGCGCCGACAGCAGAGCGATGCCTGTTCCGCCGTCCTTGCGCAGGAACCCGGCCTCCAGGTTGGAGCAGTAGCCGTCGCGCTCGATCGCCGCGAGCATGCGCTGCCGGTCACCGGGGTCGCTCCACACGGGAACCTCGGCGACGGTCCGCCCGACGACCTCGTCGCTCGACCAGCCGGTGACGCGGCTGAAGCCCGTGCTCACCTTGACGAAGCGCCCGTCCGCGATGCGGGTGATGATCAACGCGTCGGGGCTGGTCTCGAAGGCCGCGCGGTAGCGTTCCTCGCTGTCACGCAGCGCCGCCTCGCGGCGTGACAGCGTGTGAGCCAGGCGGTTGAAGCTGCCGATGAACTGTCCGACCTCGTCGGGCCGCGAGACCGGCAGCGGCTGCAGCGGCGCATCGCCCTGCGACAGCCGGGACATCGTGCGGGCCGCTTCCAGCATCGGCGCCAGCTGCTTGCGCAGCAGCCACCAGGTCACCAGACCGACGGCGACCGTCAGCAGGACCGCGGCAGCGAACACGCTGCGCTGGAGTTCGCGGATCGGCGCGAAGGCTTCGGCGGTCGGCAGGGCGAGGTGCGCGACCCAGCCGGTGGTGGGTACGCGCAGCGAGGACGCCAGCACCTCGATGCCGTGGCTGTCGACGTAGATGCCGGAGGCCTGGATCGCGGCGTCCACGGGACCCGGGGTGGACACGGAGCCTGGCGTCGGGACGGAGCTCAGGATGCGCGACCGGTCGGAGGCGCTGATCACCAGGCGAGACACCGGGTCCACGAGGTCGAAATCGGTCTTCCGGCCCAGGGCCTGCTCGCCGAGCTGGTTGAGGAAGTTCGGCCGCCCGAGGTCCACGATGCCCGTCATCGCCCCGATGACGCTGCCATCGGCATCCTTGATCGGCACCGTCATGTGCAGGATGGGCGAGTGGATCAGCTTGCCCGGGTAGGGGCGGCTGATGCCGGCGACCCCCTGCTTCAGGGCGGCCGCCACGGACTCCCGGTCCATGTAGCTCACGCCGATGCGGGGGATGGAGGGCGGTGCGGCGGCGAGGGTGATGCCGTCCGGGCCCACGATGCACAGGCCCGCATTGAACAGCGCCACCAGCCCCGGCCGGGTGTCGAGGTATTCCTGCAGCTCGCCGGGACGGCCCATCGCGGCGGGCGGCAGGACGCCCGCGGTCAGGCGCAGGGCCCCCATCCGGCGCGTCAGGCCGTTGTCCACCGAGGCGACCAGCACCGAAAGCGTCGCGCGCTGCTGTTCGGCCAGGCGCGTCTGCAGGTCGTCGCGCAGCACATGGCTGGCGTAGAGGGCGAGCGACCACACGCCCGCCACGACGACCAGCAGCGCGCCCAGGGTGATCCGCACCTTGAGCGAGCGCCACCCGCGGACCTCGCCCAGCTCCGCCGCCAGGGGGGCGGCCGGACCGGCTTCCCGGCTCACTGCGGCGCCGAGGGCGGCGGGCCCGGTTGCCATGCGGGGTCCTCCAGCACGCCGTTCTTCAGCGCGTAGCGGGTCAGGCTGGCGACGTCGTGGATGTCCAGGCGTTGCATGATGCGCGCCCGGTGCACGTCCACCGTCTTGGAGCTCAGCCCCAGCTCGAAGCCGATCTGCTTGGAGCTCAGGCCCGCGGCGATCAGCTTGAGGATCTCGATCTGGCGCTGCGTGAGCAGGTCGCCGGGCCCGGCCGCCTGCTTCTGCAGCAGCCGGCTGGCGATCGCGGGGCTGAAATAGCTGCCGTCCGCCATCACCGTGCGCACGGCGTGTTCCAGTTCCCGGCGCGAGGCGTCCTTGAGCAGGTAGCCCCTCGCGCCGCTGGCCACGGCACGCTTGATCACGTCGACGGCGTCCAGCATGGAAACGACGACCACGGGCAGCTCCGGATAGAGCTCGTGCAGGCGCGCCAGGGCGCCGATGCCGTCCAGCCCCGGCATCGAGATGTCGGTCAGGACGATGTCGGGCCGCCGGAATTCGATCAGCCGCAGCAGCTCGTCGCCGCTGGCGGCCTCCCCCACCACCTCGAAACCGGGGATGGACCCGAGCAGCGAGCCCAGCGCTTCGCGTACCAGCGTGTGGTCATCGGCGAGGACGATGCGGATGGGGACGTCGGGTGGACGCGTGGGCACCGGGAGGTCTCCTGGCTGCTGGGATCGAAGGCATTGTGCCGCCAGGATCGCGCCTTGTCCCTTGTTCGCAGGGAGGAGGAGGCGAAATCCCACGGGGTGCAGCCGGACGCGGCGGAGGTCGCCGCGGCCTGCGCGACCACTGGCTCGCGGATGTGAGTTTTTTCGCGGGACTGTGGCTTCATCCCTCCGCGCCGGCGCCCCGGCCCCGGGGCGCGCGCCGGATCAGCGCCCGGCCCGGGCCTCGGCGGCCAGGACGGCCGGCAGCGTGGCCAGGAAGGCCTGGACGTGCAGCCCGATCACGCGCGGCACCTCGATCGAGGTGCCGTCCCCGTACACGTGGCGGCGGATCGCCAGGTGGGAGATGTTGCCGTGCAGGATCCAGCCGATCTCCTGCACCAGCGCCGGGTTGGCCGGCACCGGCTGGCCGCAGTCGAAGGCGGCCTCCTCCACGATGGTCTGCAGCAGCGTGCGGATGATCGCCGAGATGTAGGTCGGCGCGATCTCCACCTCCGCGAGCGACGCATAGAGGAACAGGCGCAGCCAGCGCCGGGTGAGGATGGTGTCGTAGTACTCGCGGTAGAAGGCGTTCAGCCGCTCGACCAGCGGGACGGAGCGGTCGCGCAGCTGCACGAACCAGATCGCCTTGAACGGGCCGGCGATCTCGGCCTCGTAGACCGCGTTGATCAGGGCCGACTTGTTCGGGAACGCGCTGTACAGCAGGCGCTGCGACACGCCGCAGGCCTCGGCGAGCGCGCGCGTCTGCGCCGTCAGCCCGTATTCCGAGAAGAACTCGAAGGCCTTGGCCTGGATCTGGGCCCGGCGCTGCGCCGCGGGCATGCGGGCCGTCGGTCGGCGCTTGCCTTCGGCGGCGGGCTTGCCGGGGCTGCGTTGCCGGGCGGCGGTCAGGGTGGCGGATTTGGCTTTCATCGGTCGGATCGGTCTGCGCGCGGGCCGGGCCGGCGCGGAATTCGGCCTGCGCGCGGCACGGGTCCGCGCGAAAGCGGTGGACACAACCCCGACTCTAGCTGCAAAATGTAATCGTCAGTTGACGATATAAATGCTCCATGCCTGACGACATGGACATCCCACCCGTGAAGGAGCCGACGTGATCTACGAAATGCGGACCTACCAGGTCCAGGCCGGCAAGGCCGCCGAATTCCTCAAGATGTACCAGGAGCGGGGCCTGCCCCTGATCTCCCGCTACGCGAAGCTGGTCGGCTGCTGGACCAAGGAAAGCGGGGTGCTCAATTCGGTGGTGTTCCTCTGGGCCTACGACGACCTGGGGCACCGGACCGCCCAGCGGGCCAAGATGGCGCAGGACGCGGAATGGACCGCGTTCGTGCCCTCCATGCTGCCCTACCTGGTGCACCAGGAAAGCGTGTTCCTCGCGCCGGCCGCGTTCTCGCCGCTGAAGTAGGCGGGCGCCGTGCCGGTCAGCGTCTTCGACCTGCTGAAGGTCGGCATCGGGCCCTCGAGCTCGCACACGGTGGGGCCGATGCGCATCGCGCTGCGCTTCGTCCTCGGCCTGGAACGGGAGGGCCTGCTGCAGTCGGTCGCCCGGGTCGAGGTCAACCTGTACGGCTCGCTGGCGCTCACGGGCCGCGGCCATGCGACCGACCGGGCGGTGCTGCTGGGCCTGATGGGCCACGACCCCGAGACCGTGGACATCGCGCAGTCCGGGGCCTGGCTGGAGGAGGCGCGCGCCGGCGGCGGCCTGCGGCTGCTGCAGCGTCAAGCCGTCCCCTTCGACGAACTGCGCGACCTGGTGTTCCACGTGGACCGGGCGCTACCGCCGCACCCGAACGGCATGCGGCTGCGCGCCTGCGGCGCCGGCGGGCGGGTGCTGGCCGACGAGACCTACTTCTCCGTGGGCGGAGGCTTCATCGCCAGCGAGGAGGAGCTGCACGCGCCCGCCCCGCAGGCGCGCGTGGCCTGGCCCCATCCCTACCGCTCGGCCGAGGAGCTGCTGTGGCGCTGCGCCGAGCGCGGCATCGGCATCGCGCAGCTCGCACTCGAGAACGAGCTGGCGGTCCGCCCGCAGGCGGAGGTCGAGGCCGGCCTGGACCGCATCCGCCGCGTGATGTTCGAGTGCATGGACCGCGGCCTGGCCGCACGCGGCGAGCTGCCCGGCCGCCTGGGCGTGCAGCGCCGCGCCGCCGCCCTGCACGAGGCGCTGGTGCGCCAGGGCCCGCAGCCGCTGCAGGAGCTGGGCTGGGTCAATGCCTACGCGGTGGCGGTGAACGAGGAGAACGCCGCCGGCGGCCGGGTGGTGACCGCGCCCACCAACGGCGCGGCCGGGGTGCTGCCCGCGGTGCTGCGCTTCCACGAGCGCTTCCACGGCGGCGACGCCGAGGGCAGCCGCCGCTTCCTGCTCGCGGCGGCGGCCATCGGCGCGCTGTACAAGGAGAACGCCTCGATCTCCGGGGCCGAGGTGGGCTGCCAGGGCGAGGTGGGGGTGGCCGCGTCGATGGCCGCCGCGGGCCTCGCCGCCGCCCTCGGCGGCAGCCCGGGGCAGGTGGAGAACGCCGCGGAGATCGCCATGGAGCACCACCTGGGCATGACCTGCGACCCGGTGGGCGGCCTGGTGCAGGTGCCCTGCATCGAGCGCAACGCCATGGGCGCGGTCAAGGCGATCAACGCCGCCCGCCTGGCGCTGGCCGGCGACGGCCGCCACCTGGTGACCCTGGACCGGGTGATCGCCACGATGAAGGCCACCGGCGCCGACATGCACCACAAGTACAAGGAAACCTCGCTGGGCGGACTGGCCGTCAGCGTGGTGGCCTGCTGACTTGGGGAATTCCCGAGATTCTCGTATTCGTCACTTGACGATATCCAGCATTTAAACCATTATTCGCATCGAGGTCGGGCGAGCGGCGGTGGGTCGCGCGCCTGCGTACCGGCCGGCTCGGCACGTCGCGAAGCGCACGCCCGCTGCAGCCACCTTGAGGAGTGAGAGGCATGAGCAACGTGTGGAACGGCGTCCCGTCGCGGCGCGACTTCCTGAAGGCAGCGGGGGCGGCCGGGGCGGCCGGCACCGGCCTGCTGGCGCTGGACGCGCAGGCGCAGTCGGGCGCGCTGAACATGTACACCTGGTCCGCCGCGGTCGACCTGGTCAAGAGCCACCTGACCGCCTTCGAGGCCAAGACCGGCATCAAGGTCAACTACAACACCTCGCCCTGGGCCCAGTACCGCGACACCATGGTCACCAAGTTCGTGGCCAAGGCGCCGATCGACGTGCTGTGGGTCTCCGACAGCTGGCTGCCCGAATGGGCCGACGCCGGCTGGATCGCCCCGATCAACCAGTTCCCCGAGCTCCTGAAGTACAACGCCGACGCCGACAAGTTCTGCACGGACTCGATGACCTACAAGGGCAAGCAGTACGGCCTGACCTACTACTCGGACTACATGGCGTTCTTCTACGACGAGGAGAAGCTGAAGAAGGCGGGGATCAAGGAGCCGCCCAGGACCTGGGACGAGGTGCTGCAGCAGTCGCAGAAGATCAAGGCCGCGGGCCTGAGCGAATACCCGATGATGCTGTCGATGGCCCGCGAGAGCTGGCTGGTCGAGTTCCTCACCGCCATGGTGTACTCCAACGGCGGCCGCTTCGTCGACGACAAGGGCATGGCGGCCCTGGCGCAGCCGGGCGGCGGCGCGCAGCGCGCGCTGCAGTGGATCGTGGATGCGGTGCAGAAGCACAAGATCATCTCGCCCGCCTGCGTGGAGACCGGCGAGCTCAACGGCCTGAAGGCCTTCGGCGCGGGCAACCATGCCTTCGCCCTGCTGAGCCGCTACCGCATCCGCACGCTCAACGACCCGAAGCAGTCGCCCATCGCCGGCCGCGTGCGCCAGGCGCTGATGCCCGCGGGCACCGGCCCCGGCGGCTCGCACGCCACCGTGGGCTGGATGCGCTTCCACGGCGTGACGCCCCAGGCGCTGGCCGACAAGACCCGCGCGGCCAATGCCGCCAAGCTGGTCGAATGGTTCGGCGGCAAGGCCGGCAGCCAGTACCAGTTCCAGAAGATGCTGTTCAACGACCTGGGCTCCGGCTTCGGCATCCCCTCTCTGTTCAAGGATCCCGAGGTGCAGGCCAGCTACGCCAAGTACGCGGACATCAAGATGTTCGAGGCGCAGCAGAAGCTCGCCCGCAAGAAGGACGTGATCGCCCGCTGGTTCGGCGAGTGGGACGAGGTCAACGGCACGGCCTGGCAGTCCGCCGTGGTCGGCAAGGCCTCGGTCGCCGACGCGCTGAAGAAGTCGGCCGACTCCTGGAACGACCTGCGCAAGAACGCCTGAAGACCCCCGCCGGGGCCGCGTCCCGCGAGGACGCGGCCCGCCCTTTCCCCCCGCCCGAGGCCGCCCCATGAGCAAGCCCCGCCGCAGCTGGCTGCGGACCCCGTCCAGCGCCTACGACCAGCGCAGCGCCATGCTGTTCCTGGCGCCCATGTTCGCCGTGCTGATGACGGTGGCGGTGTTCCCGGTGCTGTATTCCTTCTGGATCAGCCTGTTCGACCTGAAGCTCACGCGGCCCCACCGCGTGCCTTTCGTCGGCTTCGAGAACTACGCGAAGGTCTTCGCGGACCCGGAGTTCTGGCATTCGGTGCTGCGCACGGTCAACTTCACCCTCATGTCCGTGACGGCCATCATGGTGATCGCGACCCTGATGGCGCTGCTGCTGAACCAGGAGTTCCGCGGCCGCCGCGTGCTGTCGGCCATCCTGCTGATCCCCTGGGCGATCCCCTACGTGGCCAACGGCCTGATGTGGAAGTGGATCTACGACTCGGGCTTCGGCGCCCTCAACGGCCTGATGCTGCAGCTGGGCCTGATCGACAAGTACATCGTCATGCTGGGCGACACCCACAAGACGCTGCCGCTGATCGCCAACGCCTTCGTCTGGAAGGAAGTGCCGCTGGCCACCATCCTGCTGCTGGTGACGCTGAAGGCGATCCGGCCGGACCTGTACAGCGCCGCCAAGGTTGACGGCGCCAACGTCTGGCAGCGCTTCCTGCACATCACGCTGCCCTCGCTGGTGCCCGGCTTCGCGCTGGTGGTGATCTACGAGACGATGATGGCGATCCGCCACTTCGACCTGTTCTTCGTGCTCACGGAGGGCGGTCCCGCCGATGCCTCCAACGTGGTCGCCTGGCAGGTGTACGTGGAGACCTTCCGCAAGCTGGCCTTCGGCACCGGCGCCGCGCTCGCCTACATCATGGCCGTGGCGACCTTCGTCCTGGCCTGGTTCATCATCCGCGCCACGAGCCGCAAGCTCTGAGCGCGCCGCACGCCCCATGAACAAGTTCTTCCCCGGCCGGCGCACGCTGCTGTTCGTCGCCTCGCTGCTGTTCTCGCTGTACGTGCTGGCGCCCGTCGCCTGGCTCGTGTCGTCCTCGGTGCAGACGGAGGCGGAGATCACCTCCGTGCCGCCGCACTGGATCCCGCACGAGACCACCTTCGACAACTTCCGCGCCATCTTCAAGGCCGAAGGCGGCGAGAAGGTGACCTACGAGACGCGCAAGCAGGGCGACACGGCCACCGGCGGCTTCATCCCGTCCACCGCCTCCAACCTGCTGCCGGCCATGAAGAACAGCTTCATCGTGGCCTTCGCGGTGGTGATCCTCAACCTGCTGGTGAGCGTGCCGGCGGCCTACGCGCTGGCCAAGATCCGCTTCATCGGGCGGACCACGTCGATCTACTTCATGCTGTCGACGCGGGTCATCCCGGACATCGCGCTGGTGGTGCCCTTCTTCCTGTTCGTGCAGAAGCTGGGGCTGATGGACAACGTGCTGTCGCTGATCATCACCTACCTGGCGATCACGGTGCCGTTCAGCATCTTCATCCTGACCGGCTACTTCGAGTCGCTGCCCGACGAACTGGACAAGGCGGCGCGGGTGGACGGCTGCTCGCGGCTGCAGACCCTGGTGCTGGTGTTCCTGCCGCTGGCGCTGCCCTCGCTGGTGGCGGTGATCCTGTTCACCTTCCTCACCAGCTGGAACGAGTTCCTGCTGGCGCTGATGTTCACCCAGACCCCGGCCTCGCAGACCATGCCGATCGTGGTGGCGTCATTCACCTCCGACTTCAACATCAGCTTCTCCTTCATCAACGCCGCCGGCGTGCTGGCGATCGTGCCTCCCGTGCTGATCGCCATCGTGTTCGAGCGCTACATCGTGTCCGGCCTGACCGCCGGCGCCGTCAAGGGCTAAGGACCTCCCATGGCACGCATCCAGTTCGAATCCGTGCGCAAGCAGTACCCCAACGGGTACACCGCGCTGGAAAACCTCAACCTCGACATCGCCGACAAGGAGTTCCTGGTGCTGCTGGGCCCCTCCGGCTGCGGGAAGTCCACCACGCTGAACATGATCGCCGGGCTGGAGGACGTCACCGACGGCAACCTGCGCTTCGACGACGCGGTGATGAACACCGTGCCGCCGCACAAGCGCGACGTCGCGATGGTGTTCCAGAGCTACGCGCTGTATCCGCACAAGACGGTGTACGACAACATCGCCTTCGGCCTGAAGATGCGCAAGTTCGACGCGGCCGAGATCGACCGGCGCGTGCGCGACGCGGCCCGCCGCCTGGAGATCGAGCCCCTGCTGCAGCGCCGGCCCGACCAGCTCTCCGGCGGCCAGCGCCAGCGCGTGGCCCTGGGCCGCGCCATGGTGCGCCAGCCCCAGGTGTTCCTGATGGACGAGCCGCTGTCCAACCTGGACGCGGCGCTGCGCATCTCGATGCGCGCCGAGATCAAGCAGCTGCACCAGGCCATGCAGACGACCTTCGTCTACGTGACCCACGACCAGGCGGAAGCCCTGACGCTGGCCGACCGCATCGTCGTGATGCGCAGCGGCGTCGTGCAGCAGATCGGCTCGCCCGACGCGATCTACGAGCGGCCGGCCAACATGTTCGTGGCCTCCTTCCTGGGCAACCCGCCGATCAACTTCCTGCGCGGCCGCCTCACGCGCCTGCCGCAGGGCCTGGTGTTCCGCAGCGGCGCGACCTCGCTGACCCTGCCGCCGGCGGCGGCGCAGAAGCTGTCCGCCCACGACGGGCGCGAGGTCGTGCTGGGCATCCGGGCCGAGGACGTGGCCGAGGAGGCCGGGCCCGACGCCGCCTTCCTGGGCGGGCGCATCCTGTCCGTCCTGCCGGTGGGATCCGACCAGTTCCTGGAGCTGGAGGTGGAGGACAGCAAGCTGTTCTTCCGCGTCGGCAAGGAGTGCCAGCACAAGGCCGGCGACCAGGCCCGCCTGGCGATCAACCTGAACCGCCTGCACGTGTTCGATCCGGACACCACGCAGAACCTGCTGTGGGCGTGACGCACCGGTGAAACCCGCGGCCTTCAGCTACCACCGCCCGGCCTCTGTCGACGAGGCGCTGGACCTGCTCGCGCGCCACGGCGCCGACGCCAAGCCCATCGCCGGCGGCCAGAGCCTCGTGCCGATGATGAACCTGCGCCTGGCCAGCCCGGCGCACCTGGTCGACCTCAACGACCTGAGCGAACTCGGGCGGATCCGCCTGCAGGGCGACCGGCTCGAGGTGGGCGCGCTCGCGCGGCACCGCGCCGTCGCGGAGTCGCCGCTGGTGCGTGAACACTGCCCGCTGCTCGCGCAGGGCGCGCGCACCATCGGCCACTACGCCATCCGCGAACGCGGCACCCTGGGCGGCAGCCTGGCGCATGCCGACCCGGCAGCGCAGCACGCCCTGGTGGCGGTGACGCTCGGCGCGCAGTTGACGCTGGCGCGGCGCGGCGCCCGGCGGGTGGTGGATGCCGGCGACTTCCTGCTGTCGGCGATGACCACCGCGCTCGCTCCCGACGAGATGGTGCTGTCGGCGAGCTACCCGCGCGCCGCGGCGGGCGAAGTGTCCGCCTTCCGGATGTTCAACCAGCGCCACGGCGACTTCGCGATCGTCGCGGTGGCCGCGACGCTGGCCCTGGAAGGCGGCCGCGTCGCCTCGCTGCGGCTGGGCGTGGGCGGTGCCGCGCCCGTGCCGCAGCGTCTCGATGCCGTGGCCTCGGGCTTCCTGGGCCTGGCGCCCGGCGCGGCCTGGATCGCGGCGGTCGCACGGGCCGCCCGCGACGCGGTGGCACCCGAGGACCACCCGCGCGTGCCGGCGGCGTACCGCAAGGAACTGACCGAAACCCTGGTGGCGCGCGCCCTCGCGCGCTGCGTCGAGAAGAGCGAGGCGGCCGCTTGAGCACCCAGCGCATCACCCTCACCGTCAACGGCAGCAACGTCGAGTTCGACGCGCCGCCGCGCAAGCTGCTGTCCGATGCCCTGCGCGAGGACTGCGGTCTGACCGGCACCCACGTGGGCTGCGAGCACGGCGTCTGCGGCGCCTGCACCGTCCTCGTGGACGGCCGCCCGCAGCGCGCCTGCCTGAGCTTCGCCGTGCAGCTGGAAGGCCACGAGATCGAGACGGTCGAGGCCACCGGCACGCCGCAGCAGCTGTCGCCGCTGCAGCAGGCGCTGCACGAGTGCCACGGCCTGCAGTGCGGCTTCTGCACGCCCGGCATCGTCATGACCTTCGAGGCCTTCCTGAAGGACCACCCCGACCCCAGCGAGGACCAGGTGCGGGAGGCGCTCACCGGCAACCTGTGCCGCTGCACCGGCTACCAGAACATCGTGGACGCCATCCTGCTCGCGGCGCGCCGCCTGCGCGAGGGAGCCGGCCAATGAGCGCCGACGGCTTCCGCTCGATCGGCCGGCACGAGCCGCGCCGCGAGGACGCGCGCCTGCTCACCGGTCGCGGGCGCTACATCGACGACATCGTGGTGCCCGGGGCGCTGCATGCTTGCTTCGTGCGCTCGCCGCACGCGCACGCGCGCATCGTCTCGATCGACACCGCCGAGGCCCTGGCCCTGCCGGGCGTGGTCGCCGTCTACACCGGCCGCGACATCGTGGGCGACACCACGCGCCACCGCATGGCCCCGCCGATCGAGGGCCTGCGGCCGATGGAGTCCGACACGCTGCCGATCGCCAAGGTCCGCTTCCAGGGCGACCCGGTGGCCTGCGTGGTCGCGACCGACCGCTACCTGGCCGAGGACGCCGCCGAGCGCGTCGCGGTGGAGTACGAGGTGCTGCCCGCGGTGGCCACGATGGACCAGGCGCTGGCGCCGGGCGCTCCGCTGGTGGACGAGGCGGTGCCGTCCAACCTGCTGTCGCACCAGCATGCGGCCTACGGCGACGTGGACGGCGCCATGGGCGCGGCCCACCGGATCGTGGAGAGCAGCTTCTCGATGCACCGGCAGACCAACCTGCCGATCGAGACGCGCGGGTGCATCGCCACCTGGGACGCCGGCCGCGAGCACCTGCTGTTCCAGGTGGGCACGCAGGTCCCCCATCCCTACCGCACCACGCTCGCGGGAAGGCTGCGCCTGTCCGAATCGCAGGTGACCGTGGTGTCGCCCGACGTCGGCGGCGGCTTCGGCCAGAAGATCGCCCTGTACCGCGAGGAGCTGACGGTGGCCGTGGCCGCCATGCGGCTGCAGCGGCCGGTGCGCTGGCGCGAGGACCGGATGGAGAACCTGCTCGCTTCGACGCAGGCGCGCGAGGACCGCTGCCGCACGCGCGTCGCCGTCGACGCGCAGGGCCGCATCCTGGCGCTGGACCTGGAGATCGTGGAGGACTTCGGGGGCTACAGCTTCTATCCCGGCAACTACCTGGCGCGGGTGGTGGCCATGATCATCACCGGCCCCTACCGGATCGCCAACTACCGCTACGACGTGAAGGTGGTGCTGTCGAACAAGGTAGGCAACTGCCCCATGCGGGCGCCCATGGCCATCACCAGCTGGCTGATGGACGGCACGATCGACAACGTCGCGCGCGAGCTCGGCCTGGACCCGGTGGCGGTGCGCCGGCTCAACATGCTCCAGGCGAGCGACTATCCCCACACCATGCCCACCGGCGAGGTGCTGGAGGACATCACGCCGCGCGAGACCCTCGAGGGCGCGCTGGCCGCGATCGGCTACGACGCCTTCCGCGAGCGCCAGGCCCGGGCGCGCGCGCGCGGCGAATACCTGGGCCTGGGCCTGTGCACGGTGGTCGAGTCCACCACCTACGGCTCCAGGTTCTACAAGGCCGCGGGCATCCCCGGCTCCGGCCACGAGGCCGCCTGGGTGCGCATCGAGCCCTCGGGCGTGGTGAACGCCTCGGTGGGCCTGGGGGCGACCGGGCAGGGCTACGAGACGGCGCTGTCGCAGGCCGTCGCCGACGGCCTGGGCGTGCCCTCGTCCGCCGTGAGGATCCTCCTGGGCCACACCGACGTCGCGCCCTACGGCATGGGCAGCCGCGGCGCGCGCGGCGGCACGGCCGGCGGCGGCACGCTGTACCTGTGCGCGCAGGACGCCCGCCGCGCCGTGCTGGCGATCGCCGCGCACCGGCTGCAGGTGCCGGCGGAGTCCCTGCGGATGGTGGACGGCCGCGTGCAGCGCCTCGCGGACGGCGCCTGGCAGGACGCGGACCTCACGCTCGCGGACATCGCGCGGCTGGCCTACCTCGACCCGCTGGCCCTGCCGCCGGGCCTAGCCCCGGGCCTGGAGTTCCACAAGACCTACGAGCCGCCGCCCATGACCTACTCGAACTCCAGCCACGCCTGCATCGTGCGCCTGGACGTCGCCACCGGCGCGCTGCAGATCGAGCGCTACGTGGCGGCGGAGGACTGCGGCACGGTGCTCAGCCCCGTGGTCGTGGAGGGCCAGCAGCACGGCGCCATCGCCATGGGCCTGTCGGGCACGCTGATGGAGCACATGGAGTACGACCCCGTGACCGGGCAGAACCTCTCGGGCTCGCTCGCCGACTACCTGGTGGCCACCGCGCACGAGATCCCGCGCTTCGAGCTGATCCCCATGCACACGCCCAACCGCTCGACCCCGGCCGGCATCAAGGGCATGGCCGAAGGCGGCGTCATGGGCGCGATCGGCGCGCTGACCAACGCGGTCAACGACGCGCTGGCACCCTTCGGCGTGCGCGCCGACCGCCAGCCGCTCACCCCCATCTACCTGCGCAGCCTCCTGCGCGGCAAGCAAGCCACGGAGAACACGAATGAGTGAATCGAACCCCAAGGCCCGCATCGGCTTCGTCGGCCTGGGCATCATGGGCCAGAGCATGGCCGCTCACCTGCTGGCGGCCGGCCACACGCTGCGCGTGTACAACCGCTCCGCCGACAAGGCGCGCGCGCTGGTGGAGCAGGGCGCCATCTGGTGCGACACGCCCGGCACCGTGGCCGCCGGCTCCGACGTCGTCATCACGATGGTGGGCTACCCGAGCGACGTCGAGCAGGTCTGGCTGGGCGCCGACGGCATCCTGCCGCATGCCCACAAGGCGCTGCTGATCGACATGACCACCTCCAGCCCCGAGCTGGCGCAGCGGCTCGCGCGGGAGGCCGCGCAGCGCGGCTGCCGCGCGCTCGACGCGCCGGTGTCGGGCGGCGACATCGGCGCCCGCGAGGCGCGCCTGTCCATCATGGTGGGCGGCGACGCCGCCGCCTTCGCCGAGGCCCTGCCGATCCTGCAGCGGATGGGCAAGACCATCGTGCACACGGGCGGTCCCGGCTCCGGCCAGCACACCAAGATGTGCAACCAGCTCGTCATCGCCTCGACCATCATGGGCGTGTGCGAAGGCCTGGCCTACGCCCGCACCGCGGGCCTGGACCTGGACGTGGTGCTGCAGTGCATCTCCGGCGGCGCGGCGGGCAGCTTCCAGCTGAACGTCATGGGCCCGAAGATCGTCAAGGGCGACCACGCGCCGGGCTTCATGATCGAGCACTTCCTGAAGGACCTGTCGATCGCGCTGGCCGAGGCCGGGCGCATGAAGCTCGCCCTGCCCGGCGCCGAACAGGCGCGCAAGCTGTACGCGCAGCTGGTCGACGAAGGCCACGCGCGCGATGGCACCCAGGCCCTGGCCCTGCTGTACGGAGCCGCGCGATGAGCATGGAAATCACGGGTGAATACCTGGTCCCCGCGCCGCAGCAGCGGGTGTGGGAAGCCCTCAACGATCCGCGCGTGCTGCAGGCCAGCATCGCCGGCTGCCAGTCGCTGGAGAAGGTGTCGGACACCGAGTTCTCCGCCATCGTCACGACCAAGGTCGGACCGGTGTCGGCGACCTTCCGCGGCAGCGTCAACCTGTCGGAGCTGGACCCGCCCAACGGCTACACACTCACGGGCCGCGGCCAGGGCGGCGCGGCCGGCTTCGCCAGGATGACGTCGCGCGTCACGCTGGTGCCGCAGGAGGGCCAGACCCTGCTGCGCTACACGGCGCAGGCCGAGATCGGCGGCAAGCTCGCCAGCGTCGGCAGCCGCCTGGTGCAGGCGGTGGCGAAGAAGAACGCGGACGATTTCTTCGCCGCCTTCACCCGCCAGCTCGGTGGCGCGCCCGCGGCCGTTCCCGCTGCCGCCGTGCCGGCGGCCGCGCCGGCTCCCGGGGCGGTGCCGGCGGCGGTGCCGGCGCTCGCACCCGCCGGCGGCGGTCTCGGTGCTCCCGTTCCGGCGTGGCTGGTCGTGTTCGCGACCGGCCTGGGCGTGGCCCTGGGCTACTGCATCGGCCTGCTCACGCGATGAACCTGATCGAGGAAATCTCCGCGCAGTCCGCGGACGCGCGGGCGTGGCGGCGCGACATCCACGCGCATCCGGAGCTGTGCTTCCAGGAACAGCGCACGTCCGACCTGGTGGCCGGCCTGCTGGCCGCCTGGGGCATCACCGTGCATCGCGGGCTGGCGGGCACCGGGGTCGTCGGCGTCCTGCACGGGCGCGACGGCGGCGCCTGCGGCCGCGCGGTCGGCCTGCGCGCCGACATGGACGCCCTGCCGCTGCAGGAGCGCAACACCTTCGCCCATGCCAGCCGCAACGCGGGGAAGATGCATGCCTGCGGCCACGACGGCCACACGGCGATGCTGCTGGCCGCGGCCCGCCACCTGGCGGCGCACCGGGACTTCGACGGCACGGTGGTGCTGATCTTCCAGCCGGCCGAGGAGGACGGCGGCGGCGCCGGCGTGATGGTGCGCGAGAGCCTGTTCGAGCGCTTCCCGGTCGAGGCCGTGTTCGGCGTGCACAACTGGCCGGGCGCGCCGGTGGGCCGCTTCGCCGTGAGCAGCGGTCCGGTGATGGCCTCGTCCAACGACTTCCGCATCCGCATCCAGGGCCGCGGCAGCCACGCCGCGCTGCCCCACAACGGCATCGACCCGGTGCCGGTGGCCTGCCAGCTGGTCGCCGGCTTCCAGACCATCGTCTCGCGCAACGTCAAGCCGATCGACGCCGGCGTGATCTCGGTGACCATGATCCACGCCGGCGAGGCCACCAACGTGGTGCCCGACGCCTGCGAGCTGCAGGGCACGGTGCGCACCTTCACGCTGGAGGTGCTGGACCTGATCGAGCGGCGCATGCGCGAGCTGAGCGAGCACACCTGCGCCGCCTACGGCGCCACCTGCGAGTTCGAGTTCCGGCGCAAGTACCCGCCGACCATCAACGCGCCGGCGGAGGCCGCGTTCGCCCGCAAGGTGATGGCCGGCATCGTCGGCGAGGGCAACGTGGTGGAGCAGGAGCCCACCATGGGCGCCGAGGACTTCGCGTTCATGCTGCAGGCGAGGCCCGGGGCCTACGCGTTCATCTCCAACGGCGACGGCTCGCACCGTGAGCTGGGCCACGGCGGCGGCCCTTGCGCGCTGCACAACCCCAGCTACGACTTCAACGACGAACTGCTGCCGCTCGGCGCGACCTTCTGGGTGGAACTGGCCCGGCAATGGCTGGGCGAGCCCGCGCGCGAGACGGAATCGCCCGCGTAGGCGCCTGCGCGACCGTGTCGCGGCGCTGCCCGCGCGCGCATTTTCGTGCGACGATGCAGGCCTCATGACGATCCCGCCCGACCTCCCCCTCCGGCGAGCCGCGCGTTCGCGCACCCGGACGGCGCCCGGCTTGCGCTGGGCCGTGCTGCTGCTCGCGTTCGCTTCGAACCTGGCCTTCGCGGCCCTGGATGCGGCGCCTTCCGACTTGGGGGACTCCGGCGGGCAGCGCACGGCGGCCACGACGGCCTCCGGTGCGGCCTACACCGACATCCGCCACGCGCTGCCGTCCGGGACGGTGGTCCACGAATACGCGGACGCGTCCGGGCAGGTGTTCGCGGTGAGCTGGGCCGGCCCCTTCAAGCCGGACCTGAAACTGCTGCTGGGACGCCATTTCGACCGCCTGGCCACGGGCGCCGCGGCGCAGCGGGGCGAGCGCTCCCGGCTGGACGTGGAGACCGGCACCCTGGTCATCCAGTCCGGCGGGCACATGGGCGCATTCGAGGGCAGAGCCTGGTTGCCGGCGCGCCTGCCCGCCGGCTTCGACCCGAGGGCGATGCGATGAGGGCGGGATGGCGTGACACCCTGGCCCGCTGGGCTGCGGTCGCGGCCCTGTCGCTGCTGGCTTCCTGCGGTGGTGGCGGTGGCAGCAGCAGCACCGTCGCGGTCAACGATCCGGTCAGCGTCCCCCTTCCGGGCACGCTGGCGGCCAACCAGGTGGTGGTGCTGGCGGACCAGGGCACCGACGGCAGCGCCGTCAACTCCCCCTTCGTCACGCTCACCGTCTGCACGCCGGGCACCTCCAGCTGCCAGACCATCGACCACGTGCTCGTCGACACCAGTTCGTACGGCCTGCGCATCGCCGCCTCCGCCCTCACCGGTGCGGTCGCGCTGCCGGCGGTGGCGGCCCCTGACGGGAATCCGCTCGCCGAGTGCGCCAGCTTCGTGTCCGGATTCGCCTGGGGCTCCGTGCGCAGCGCCGACGTGAAGGTCGGCGGCGAAACGGCCGCCAACCTGCCGGTCCAGGTGGTGAACGACACCGCCGCAGCCTACGCCACGATCCCCCCAGCCTGCAGCGGCACCGGCAGCAACTTCGGCGTCGGCGCGGGCGCCAAGGGAATCATCGGCCTGGGCTTCCTCGCGCAGGACTGCGGCTCGACCTGCGTGACCAGCACGGCGCCCGGGGTCTACTTCTCGTGCCCGCTGACCGGTTGCGTGGCGACGACCGCGCCGCTCGCCTCGCAGGTGGCGAACCCGGTGGCGAGCTTCGCGACCGACAACAACGGCGTGGCCCTGGCGATGCCCGCGGTGCCCCTGGGCGGCGTGCCGAGCGCCACCGGCCTGCTGACCTTCGGGGTGGGCACCCAGTCCAACAACCAGCTGGGGTCGGCGCAGGTCTTCACGGTGGATGCCTCGGGCTATTTCCGCACCACCTACCAGGGCCGGACCCTGAATGCCTTCATCGACAGCGGATCGAACGGCATCTTCCTTCACGATGCGGCTATCCCGACCTGTTCGAGCGGCTTCTACTGTCCCTCCTCCACGCTGTCGCTGACGGCGACCGCGACGGGCCTGAACGGAACCAGCCGGGAGGTGCCCTTCTCGGTCGAGAACGTCACGGCGCTGCCGGCCAGCACGGCGGCGGCCCACCTGGCCGGGGACATCGGCCTGTCCACCCACTTCGACTGGGGCTTGCCCTTCTTCTTCGGGCGCACGGTGTTCGTGGCCATGAAGGGGGCGGCCACGCCCTCCGGGACAGGGCCGTACTGGGCGTTCTGACCGGTGCCGGCCGCGCGCCGGCGGCTCGGCCTCAGGGTTCGAGCTTGAGCAGCGTGGTCCGCATCTGCGGCGTCGGCGCACCCGCGGATTCCGGGCGGGCCTTGTACACCAGGAAGTCCTCGGCCTGCTGCGTTCCGAAAGTGGCCGAGGGTTCCGCCAGCGCATAGAGGCTGCCGGACTGCGTGCGCGCGAGCGGGTAGGGGCCGTCCCCATCGAGCAGGACCTGGAGCACCGGCGAGGTGATGATCGTCTTGCCGCTGGCCGCGCCCTTGTGGCCGAAGACGGTGCCCACGATGCGGTCGTAGCCGACGACGGACCAGCCGGAGATGACCGGATGCCCGGCTTCCGCGGCGACGGGGGCGGGTTCCCCGGGGACGGAATCCGCGAAGCCCGTCTTCTCGTCGTCCTGCTGCTTCATGGTCGGTGTCCTGTTTGTTCTGGTTGTCGTGCGCCTTGAATGGACCCCAGCGCGGCCTTAGGAAGTTTACCTAATCCTTGTCCGGGGTAAGCATCCGGCGGATGACCGGAGCGGCGGATTCCGGTGCGACCGTGGAAAGTTACGCAGCGCGCAGAAGTACGGGAACCTGATCTGTCAGAGAGGCTTAAGAACGCGAGACACTTCCGCCCTGACTCCCGTGTGACCGGCGCGAGAACCTTTGGCGCGGGCCGGGGTCCATCGCCTTCGAGGTCCATTCCATGCCAGCCAACCGACTCTTCGCCTTCCTCCTTGCCCTCCTGCTCGCCTGCGCCAGCGCCGGCCTGCGCGCGCAGACCAGCGCCGACCCGACCGTCCACCAGATCTACCAGAAGGCCGACAGCGGCGACCTGCGCGGCGCCCGGGCCATGATCGACGAGGTGCTCGCCCACCATCCGGGCAGCGCCAAGGCCCACTACGTGAAGGCGGAGCTCGCCGCCCGCGGCGGGGATGCGGCCACTGCGCGCAGCGAGCTGCAGGAGGCGGAGAAACTCGCACCCGGCCTGCCGTTCGCGAAGCCGGAAGCGGTCAGCGCCCTGCGCGCCGAGGTGGAGCGCCGGCCGGCCGCGACTCGGGCCCCGACCGGCGGCGTCCCCCTGGCGCCCGCGACGGTCGCGGCGCCGGCGGGCGGCATCCCGTGGGGCGCCGTGCTTCTGGTGGGCCTGCTGGGCCTCGGCGTGATCCTCTGGCTGCGGCGTCCCGCGTCCCTGGCTCCCGCGGCCGGGCCCGGCCCCTATGCACGCGACGACGCCTTCGGCCGGCCCGACGGCATGCCGCCCCAGCCCATGCCGGCCGGCGGCTATCCCATGCCGCAGCCGCAGCAGCCGGGCATGGCCTCGACGATGATGCGCGGCCTCGGCACGGGCCTCGCGGTCGGTGCCGGTGTGGTGGCGGCCGAGGAGATCGGCCGGCGCCTCTTCGACCACGGCGCCGGCGGCGCCGCGGCGGGCTTCGGCGGCTATCCCCCGGCGGCCGGTTCGCAGATCGCGCGCGACGCGGGCATCGACGCCTTTGACCCGGGCGTCAACCAGGACATGGGCGGCCAGGACTTCGGCATCGTCGACGGCGGTGGCTGGGACGACGGCGGCGCGGGTGACGTGGGCGGCAACGACTGGGACCAATGACCGGCGCGCCGCTCCTTGCGCCGGCCGCCGGGGTTACCTCTGCTGCCCGGGTTCCGCAGGGGCGGTTACATTTATGAAGTAATGTAAAGCCCCCGTTTTTCCTGAAGAGCCTCCCTGCCTCCAAGCCGGTCTGGCGCCTTCAGAGTCTTTGGAAGTACATCCTTGATTGATATCGCTGAAGCGGTCCCGCCGGGACCCGCCCGCGGGCTTGCCCCGGCCCGGATCACCCGATCCCCTGCGTTCGCCGACAATTCGCCCGGCGCGCTGGTGGCCTGGGTCCTTCTGCTGTTCGCGCTCGTCTGGCTGTGCGAGCTGGGCGCCACCAGCCTGGCGCCGCCGGTGGACAACATCGAACAGCTGGTGTGGCAGCGGGAGCTCGCCTGGGGTTACTACAAGCACCCGCCGCTGCCCACCTTCCTCGCCTGGCTCGCCGTCCGCCTGCTCGGCGCCTCGGCCTGGACGACCTACCTGCTCGGTGCGGCCGTCACCCTCGGCGCCGTGGCCCTGCTGTGGGGCCTGCTGCGCGAGCTTCGTGGCCCGGCTTACGCCACCCTGGCCTTGCTGGCGGGGCTGTGCATCACCTTCTACAACGGCCGCCTCTACTACTTCAACCACAACATTCCGCTGCTGCTGGAGGTCGCCGCCGCGGCGGCGTGCACCTGGCGCGCGTACCGGACCCGCGGGTTGCGCTGGTGGGCGGCCTTCGGCGCCGTGATGGGACTGGGGGCGCTCACCAAGTACCAGATCGCGGTGACCGCGGCTTCGGCCGCGGTCTTCTGGCTGCGCCAGGGCATCTGGCGCGATGCCCTGCACCGGCGCGGGGCGCTGCTGGCGACCCTGGTGGCCCTGCTGCTGTTCACGCCGCACCTGCTGTGGCTGC
Source organism: Burkholderiales bacterium (assembly GCA_028868995.1). GTDB lineage: Bacteria > Pseudomonadota > Gammaproteobacteria > Burkholderiales > Burkholderiaceae_C > Ramlibacter. The sequence continues at coordinate 179,553 of JAGWTH010000002.1, forward strand.
CCCGGCACGACTTCGGCCCGATCACCTACGCGATGGAAAGCTCGCTGGGCGTGCACCTGTCGCCCGGGGCGCGCGCGCTCGACGCGTTGCGCTGGCTCCTCGACGAGGTCTTCAACCGCGCCTTGCCCGCCTTGCTGCTGCTGCTGCTGGCCGGTTGGGGCGCACCGGCGCCTGCCGCCCCGGTGGCCGCGGACGCGCGCCGGAGGGCCTCGCGCGACCTGCTGTTTGCCTGGGGCCTGGTGCCCCTGGCCTTCATCCCCCTGGTGGGCCTGGCCGTCGGCGCCGACCTGCAGCTGCAGTGGGGCACCGCCTTCCTGCTGTTCCTGGTCCCCTGCGTGATGGAGTGGGCCGGTGCAGCCCGCTGGGACGAAGCCTCCCTGGCCGCGGCGTGGAAGCCGTTCCTGGCGCTGCAGGGGCTGCTGCTGGCGATCAACCTGGCGACTTCGCCGGTGGGGGTCCGCTCCCTGGAGGATCGGCACTGGCGCACTTTCGCCGCCGACCGGCTCGCCGAACGGGTGGGTGCGGCCTCGCGGGCCCTGCTGGGCGGCCCGGTGCGGGTGGTGATCGGGTCGGTCGGCGAGGCCGGGGCACTGGCGCTGAAGCTGCCGGAGGCACCGCGGGTGCTGGTCGACGGCCGCTACGACCGCAGCCCCTGGGTGCCGCGCGACCTGGTGGCGTCCTGCGGCGCGGTGGAGCTGGCGCATGCCGACTCCGGGCTGAAAGGCTGGAGCCCGGCCGGGCCCCCGTTCACGAACCTCTACTGGCGCGTCATTCCGCCGCGGGACCACGAGGAACCCTGCGAATCCGAGATGACCGAACTGGCGCGGCGCTGAAGGGGTCGCGCGCTCAGGCGGGCGCGGCGCCCCATTCGGCCGCGATCGCGTCCACCAGCGCCCGCGCCGCCGGCGCCATCGAGCGCCCCCGCTTGGTCACCAGCGAGATGTCGCGCGAGACCACGGGCGCGTGCAGCTTGCGTACCGCCAGGCCCGCGAGACCCGGCCGGCGCGCGTAGGCCGAGGGCATCACCGCGCCGCCCAGGCCACACTCCACCATCCACAGAGCCGTGGACAGGAAGGCCACGTCGTTGACGACGTCCAGCTGCACGCCGGCCTGCGCCGCCGCGCCCTCGATCAGCGGCCGGATGCCGTAGCCCGGCCGCACGGTGATCACCGGCTGGCCGGCGAGGTCGGCCCAGCGCAGCTGCCGGCGCGCGGCCAGCGGATGGTCCGGGCGGCAGACGAAGGCGAGGGTGTCCACCAGCACCCGGCGGGTGTCGACGTCGGCCGCGGCGCGCTCCGGCGTGCCCAGGCCCAGGTCCACCTGTTCGGCGACCACGCGCGAGACGAACTGCTCGGGCGGGCAGTCGTCGATCAGCAGCCGGATGTCCGGATGCAGGCGGGTGAAGCGGCGCACCACCCGCGGCAGCAGGATCTCGCCCAGCGTCGGCGTGATCGCCAGCGACACCCGCCCGCGGCGCAGCGTGCCCAGGTCGCGCAGGCCGGCGCCCAGCGAGTCGAGGTCGCGCAGCACGCGCTCGGCGATGGCGATCGCCTCCACCGCCGCGGGTGTCGGCCGCAGGGAGCGCGTGGTGCGGTCGAACAGGCGCGTGCCCAGGCCGTCCTCCATCTGCCGGATCAGCACGCTCACGGCCGACTGCGTGAGCGCCATCTGCTCCGCCGCCGCGCTGAGCTTGCGCAGGTGGTACACCGCGCGGAAGGCGCGCAGCTGGCGCAGGCTGGGCGTGAAGGCGGGGACGGCATTCATGAAGGATCATGATAAGTGCTTCGAAATTCTTCGATTTACGAATGAATGAAAGCGCGCTCCAATGAGGCGACAAGGAGACAAGCCATGAAGAGATTCGCCCGCCTCGCCGGGGCGCTGCTGATGGCCGGCTGCGCCGCCGCGGCCTTCGCCCAGGGTCCCGCCGACTTCCCGAAACAGCCGATCCGCATCATCGTGACCTTCCCGCCCGGCGGCAGCGCCGACGCGGTGGTGCGCATGCTCGTGCCGCGCCTGAACGAGAAGCTGGGCCAGCCCGTGGTGGTGGAAAACCGGCCGGGCGCCGGCGGGAACATCGGCCTGTCCCTGGTCGCCAAGGCTCCGGCTGACGGCTACACGCTGGGCGTGGGCGCGGCCGGGGCGCTGGCGGCCAACAGCAGCCTCTACGCGCAGATGCCCTTCGACCCGCTGAAGGACTTCCGCCCGGTGACCATGCTGGCGGCCATCCCCTTCGTGATCGTCGGCAACCCCACGCTGCCGGCGAAGACGCTGCCCGAGCTGATCGCGCTGGCCCGGTCGAAGCCGGGGCAGCTGGGGATCGCGCACGGCGGCAACGGCACGGCCATGCACCTGTCGGCCGCCTTGTTCTCGCAGATGGCCGACGTCAAGCTGGTGGAGGTCCCGTACAAGGGCTCCGGGCCGGCGGCGCTGGCCGTGCTGGCGGGCAACGTGCCGCTGGCGGTGGTGGACCTGCCCGCGGCCCTGCAGCAGATCAAGGCCGGCAAGCTGGTGGCCTACGCGGTGACCAGCCCACAGCGGCTGCCGCAGCTGCCCGACGTGCCCACGGTGTCCGAATCCGGGCTGGCCGGCTACGACTCCACCGGCTGGTTCGGCGTCGTGGCGCCGGCCGGCACCCCGGCGGCCGTCGTCAGCCGGCTCAACGCCGAGATCACCGCGGCGCTCAACGACGAGGCCTTGAAGGAGAAGATGCGCAACCTGGGCGTGGTGCCGGCGCCGACCACGCCGGAGGCGTTCGATGCGTACATCCGCTCGGAGACGCAGAAGTGGTCCCAGGTGATCCGCGCGGCGCACATCAAGATCGACCAATGAGCTTGCCGGACATCGAGACCGACGTGCTGGTGGTGGGCGCGGGCCCAGTGGGCCTGACGCTGGCCATGGACCTGCAGGCGCGCGGGGTGAAGGTGGTGGTGGCGGAGGTCCGCCGCTACCTCGAGCCGCCCAACGTGAAGTGCAACCACGTGGCTGCGCGCACGATGGAACGCTTCCGCCGGCTCGGGGTGGCTCAGAAGCTGCGTGGCGCGGGACTGCCGGCGGACTACCCGAACGACGTCGTGTTCCGCACCAGCGTGTGCGGCACCGAGCTCACGCGCATCCCCATCCCGGGCCGCGCGCAGCGCTACACCTCGAAGGAGGGCCCGGACACCTGGTGGCCCACGCCCGAGCCGCCGCACCGCATCAACCAGCTGTTCCTGGAGCCGATCCTGCTCGAACACACGGCGGCGCTGCCGGGCGTGACCCTGCTGAATCGCACCCAGGTCACGGGTTTCACCCAGCGGCCCGGCTCGGTGGACGCGGTGGCCCTGGACCTGGACACCGGCGCCGGGCGCCGCATCCGCAGCCGCTACCTGGTCGGCTGCGACGGGGGCAGTTCCAACGTGCGCAAGGCGATCGGCGCGAAGCTGGAGGGCACGCCCGTCATCCAGCGTGTGCAATCGACGTACATCCGCGCGCCGAAGCTGCGCTCCATGATCCCCGGCAAGCCGGCCTGGTCCTTCTACTCGGTGAACCCGCGCCGCTGCGGCACGGTGTTCGCCATCGACGGCCACGAGACCTGGCTGGTGCACAACCACCTGAATCCGGACGAGCCGGAGTTCGACGCGGTCGACCGCGACTGGGCGATCCGCCAGATCCTCGGCGTCGGCCCCGACTTCGACTACGAGATCCTCTCGAAGGAGGACTGGGTGGGCCGGCGGCTGGTGGCCGACCGCTTCCGCGACCGCCATGCCTTCATCGCCGGCGACGCCGCGCACCTGTGGGTGCCCTATGCCGGCTATGGCATGAATGCCGGGATCGCCGACGCGCTGAACCTGTCCTGGCTGCTCGGCGCCTGCGTGCAGGGCTGGGCCGACGAGGCGATCCTCGATGCCTACGAGGCCGAGCGCCAGCCGATCACGATGCAGGTTTCGCACTTCGCGATGGACCACGCGGCCAAGATGATCAAGGCGCGGCGTGCCGTGCCGGCGAACATCGAGGCGCCCGATGCCGAAGGCGAGCGCGTGCGCGCGGAGGTCGGGCGCGAGGCCTACGAACTGAACGTGCAGCAGTTCTGCTGCGCCGGGCTCAACTTCGGCTACTACTACGAGGGCTCGCCCATCATCGCATCCGATGGCGAGGCGCCGCCGCCGTACACGATGGGCGGCTTCACGCCGTCGACGGTGCCCGGCTGCCGCGCCCCGCATTTCTGGCGGGCCGACGGCCGTTCGCTGTACGACGCCTTCGGCCAGGGCTACACGCTGCTGCGCTTCGACCCGGGCGCGGACGTGCGGCCGCTGCAGGCGGCGGCGCAGGCGCGCGGCCTGCCGCTGACCGTGCTGGACATCGCGGGCGTGGCCGTGCCCGAGGCCTACCGGCACAAGCTGGTGCTGTGCCGCGACGACCAGCACGTCGCCTGGCGCGGCGACTGCGTGCCGGCCGATGCCCTGGCGCTGGTGGACCTGCTGCGCGGCGCGCGCCGGCAGCAGGAGCGGCTGGCGGCGTGAGGCTTGCGGGATGCGTGCCGCCCGGGCGGCGGCACGCCGGCACCATGACCCCGCAGGTCATCGACCGCGTGCCTCGCGGCTCGAACAATGGCTCCCATCGACAACCCACCCAGGAGCCCGCCATGCACCTCCCCGCCCTCGAACAGATGGTCGACGCCCACCTCGCCGCTTACTGCGAACCGGACGCGGACCGGCGCCTTGCCGCGATCCGCGCGATCTGGAACCTGGAGGGCCGCCTGGTCGACCCGCCGATCGAGTCGTCCGGCCACGCCGGCATCAGCGACCAGGCCGCCGCCCTGCAGGCGCAGTTCCCCGGCCACCGGTTCGAGCGCAGCACCGCGCTCGACCTGCACCACCACTTCGTGCGCTACGGCTGGCGCCTGCTGGATCCGGCGGGCCGGCCCGTGCTGGCCGGGGTCGACTTCATGGACCTCGACGTCGACGGCCGCATCGGCCGCGTCGTCGGCTTCTTCGGCGATCCGCCGCCGGCAGCGCAGGCCTGACACGGCACGCCGTTTCCGCTATGGTCGGCCCATGCGCATCCCGCTCCTGGGCTTCACCTGGCTGCTGGTCCTGCAGACGGCGGGCGAGCTGCTCTCGCGCGGCCTGTCGCTGCCCCTGCCGGGGCCGGTGATCGGCCTGCTCCTGCTGCTGCCGACGCTGGCCAGCGCGCGGGTGCGCGAGGCGGTCGCCCCCTGCGCCGAGGGGCTGCTGTCGCACCTGTCGCTGCTGTTCGTGCCGGTGGCCGTGGGCGCCATGTCCTACCTGCCCGTGCTGCGCGAATACGGGCTGCGCCTGCTGGTGGCGCTGGTGCTCTCCACCTGGATCGGCATCGCGGCCACCGCGCTGTTCCTGCGCGCCTTCCCCCCGAGCGACGATGCCGAAGTTCGTTGAGCTCTGGGTCTACCTCTCGTCCACGCCCCTGTTCGGGCTGACGGCCACGCTGGTCGTGTACCTGGCCGCCGCGCAGGTCTCTGCGCGCCTGGACCAGGCGCCGTGGGCGAACCCGGTGCTGTGGTCGGTGGTGGTGCTGTCGCTGGCGCTGCTGGCCGGCGGCGTGAAGTACGAGGTCTACTTCGCCGGCGCCCAGTTCATCCACTTCCTGCTGGGACCCGCGGTGGTCGCCCTGGGCTGGCCGATGTGGCAGCGGCGCGCGGTGATCCGGCGCAACGCGGCGCGCCTGCTGGCGGCAGCGGTCGTGGGTGCGGTCGCGGCGGCCGGCTCCGGCTTCGCGATCGGCTGGGCCCTGGGTCTGCCGCGCGAGGTGCTGCTGTCGCTGGTGCCCAAGTCGGTCACCGCGCCGGTGGCCATGGGCATCGCCGAACACATCGGCGGGCTGCCCGCGCTCACGGCCACCTTCGCGGTGATCGCGGGCCTGGTCGGGGCGATGAGCGCGCGCTACCTGTACGGGCTGCTGCGCATTCCCGAGACGCCGCAGGGCTGGATCGCCCGCGGCTTCGCCCTGGGCACCGCCTCGCACGGCATCGGCGCGGCGCGCGCGCTGCACGTGAACGCGGACGCGGGCGCCTATGCCGGCCTGGCCCTGGGACTGCAGGTGGTGCTGCAGGCGTTCGCGATCCCGCTGCTGTTCCGCCTCGTGCACTGGCACTGAGGCGGCGCGCGGCGCGCCGCGCCACCTGTTGCCAAATGCGCATCCGTGAAAAAATTGACGCTGCGGCTCCTCCAAAGGTAGGTTCTGTAGCAGATCGTTACTCAAGAAATCCGGCGGGGGCTGACTTGAGGCCGGGAGGATGCTGCACTTCGGGGTGATGCCCTCCGACGCCGCGTTGCTCTGGTCCCTGGCTGGACTGACCCTGCTGCTGCTCGCCGGCCTGTTCTGGGTCAGCGCTGCCCGCGCGCGGTCCCGCCGCACGCGCAACCTGCGCCGCCTGCGGGAGATGTCGCGCTCGCAGCCCCAGCCCCTGGCGCCGAACGCCGGCGCCGGCGAGTCGGAAGCCGACGTGCGCCTGGAATCGATCCGCCTCGACGCGGAGAACGCCGCCCGGCTGGCCGCCATGGGCGTCTCGAGCGAGAAGGCCAATCCCTTCGCCGAAGGCTCGCGCGAGCACGTGATCTGGCTGGCCACCTTCCACATCTGCCTGGCGGAGCTGGAGGAACGCGAGCGGCTGGTGCGGGAAAACGGCGAGACGCCGCCGCAGGCCCACTGAGCCCGCGGGCGCGTTGCGACCGTTCAGGACCTTGCCGGCACCCTTCGTCCGCCCGCAGGGCGCCGGGACCACAGCCCTGGCGCGGCGCCTCCGATACATCACGTAACATCTGCAGGGCAAGGCCGGAAACCTGGCGGCCCGAAGTGAACGATCGAGGAATCCGCATCCATGCTCCCGAAGAACCTGATGCCGTCCGCGTGGTGGAACGACACCCCGCGTGGGAGGGAGCTGACACGACTGGAGCTGGTGGGCGCGGCCTGCGAGGTCGCCGTGGTCACCGCGCACCTGGACGACGACCTGGCACCGGTGAGCGGCGATGACCGCGCCCGCGAGCTGAGGGACCGCTGCTGGGAGCACCGGCGCGTCGCCCTGGAGCTGCTCGCCCCCGAGACGCGGTTCGAGGAGTACTCGGAAGAGGGGCTGCTCGGCGCGCTAGATGCCTTCCACGAGCGCCTGCGCGACGTCATGCGCCTGCGGCGGCACGTCGAGCGGCTGCTGCGCGGCGGCGGCGGCGATTCGCAGTGGATCGTCACCGGCGCCTGAGGCGCCGCGCCGCTTCCCTCACTCAGGCCGCCGGTCCCGTCCCCGGCTGCGTGCCCGTGGCCTGGGCCGCATCGCGCTGCAATTCCCGGGCGAGGCCCACCGCGAGCCGCAGGCGCCGCAGCAGCCACGGGCCGAGGTCGCGCTCCGAGTCGTCGGGCATCTCCAGCATCGGCCGCGGCTCCCCGGGCGCGGGCATCGCGGCCGGCTGCGGCGCGCCCGGCGCCAGCGCATCGGCGATGGCGCGCGTCGCCTGTTCCAGCGGGCCCTGCAGCTGCGCGATGTCCAGGCGGTCGCGGCGCTGCAGCAGCATGGTCTTGATCGCGGTGAGCTGGGCGAGCAGCTGGTAGCTGTGGCCCAGCATGCGCTCCAGCTCCGCCAGCGGCGGACGCACGGCGCGCGGCTCCGACAGCGAGCGCTGGATCGCCTGCACCAGCGCCGACAGGGCGTCGTAGGCCTCGCGCCGCGCGAGCCGCCAGGCCAGCTCGGAGCGGGTGTCCACCGCGGCCTGCTGTCCCAGGGCCAGCGCCAGCTGCGCGTGCCGCGCCTGCGCGGCCAGCGTGCGCGCGACCAGGGCGCCGACCTGGTGGCGTTCCCAGGAGGGCAGCACGTAGCTGAACACCCAGGCGATCGCCGCGCCGAGCAGCGTATCCAGCAAGCGTTCGGCCACCTGGAACACGGGCGAGGTGCCGACATTGAGCAGGTGCGCCTGCACCAGCGCCAGCACGGTGGCGGCGACGGCGGTCACCACGTAGCGCTGCACGGCGAAGGCGTGCGCGACCCCCTGGCCCGTGGCCAGCACCAGCAGCAGGACCGGCAGCGGCAGGTGCGCGTACAACAGGACGCCGGCCACCAGGCATCCGAGCAGCGTGCCGGCCACGCGGTGATTGCGGCGCTCCAGCGTCTGCGCCAGGCTGCCGCGCAGCACCACGACGATGGTCAGCAGGATCCAGTACTCGTGCGAGCCCCAGGGCAGGACGAGGCCGACCGAGTAGCCGGCCGCGATGGCCAGCGCCGCGCGGATCGCGTGGCGCAGCGGCGGCGCGTCCCAGCGCCACAGCGACAGGAAGGGCCGCCAGGTCCACCGGGTGGGGCTCACGAACATCCGCCAGGCGATGCGCACCACCTCCACGTCGGGCTCGCGCTCGCCGCGCGCCAGCCCGACCAGGCGGGCGACCTCGTCGTGCACGTAGCCGACGCGGCGCGCCAGCGCGCCGGCCAGCCGCGGCGGGGCATCGATGGCGACGCCGGCCGGCGCGGGGGCCTGCGCGGCCGCCAGGGCGAGCACCGGCCGCGACGGCGCGAAGGCGGCGGGCGTGCGCCCCAGCCGCAGCGCATCGGCGAGCAGCTCGACGTCGTCGGCCAGCGCCTGGATCTCGGTGCCCAGCACGCGCAGCAGCTCCTGCTGGTCGGGCGCCTCGCGCAGCGCGTCCAGGTCCAGCGCGCAGGCCACCAGGTGGTCGCGCATGTCCAGCACCTGCATCAGCATGCCCGCCAGCTGCAGCCGCCGGGGCGTGGTCGGATCCTCCAGCAGGATGTTGCGCGCGGACTGCAGCTGGTCGGCGAGCGTCGCCTGCTGCTTCATCAGGCGGCCCACGAGGGCGGTGCGCTGCTGCACGTCCTGCGGCAGCGTGAAGTGCAGGCCCTGCGTGCGCATCAGGGCGGCCACCGCCGACAGCGAGTCGACGACGGCCAGCACGCGGTAGCGCGGGTTCAGCAGCGAGTTGGCCGCCGTGCCCCACAGGATGTAGAGCCAGGCACCGAGCGCGAACGCGAGGGTCTCGCCCACCAGCTCGCGCAGGCCGGCCGAGGGCGGCGAGGCCAGCGCGAACACCATCGAGAACATCACGGACACCGACACCGGCAGGCCGCGCTTGCCCCAGGCGGCGCCGAGGAAGGCGAAGAAGCTCGCGCCCACCAGCAGCGCCATCAGCTGCGGCGCGGAATGGCGCAGCGCCCCGGTGGCGAAGAACAGCGGCATGCCGATCAGCACCGCCGGCAGGAAGTGGGTGAACTTGCCGCGCCGCGGCGCCGGCTGGTCCGGCGGGGTCACCACGATCACGCCCACCGAGGCGGCGGCGCCCGCGGCCGCGCCGAACACCAGGTGCACCAGCGAGGAGATCGCGAGCAGGCCGGTGGCCGCCACCAGGCCGTTGGCGACGTAGGAGCTCAGGGCGATGCGCAGGGCGGCGCGGAGGAAGGCTTTCAAGGCGGGCGGTTTCCTGGGGGGCTCGCGTCCGCGCCAAGCATAAGGCCCCGCGGGCCGCGGCGGCCAGCGGCCGTGCCCGGGTCGTGTAAGGTGCCCTCCCGTGAAGTCCCTGCTCCTCGTCGCCTTCCTGGTCGCCGGCCTGCTGCTCGTGGTCGCGGGTGCGCTGCCGCTGTGGGTGTGGTTCGTGCTGACCGCCGTGACCGTCTTCATGCGCCTCCTGGCAGGGCTCGACACGCCGGTCGAGGAGCTCACCTTGACCGGGGAGGGGCTCACGCGGCGGCTCGCGTCGCCGCTGCGCCAGCACACCGTGGAAACGGTGCGCTGGGATGCGCTCGTGCGGGTCGAGGTGCGCACCCGGGAGACCGGGCCGCAGCGCCGCGACCCGCTGTTCCTCCTGTTCGGCAGCGACGGCACCGGCGTGGCCGTGCCGGGTCCCCTGGCCGAGCGGCACGGGCTGGTCGCGCTGCTGCGGCAACGCCTGCCGGGATGGCGCGAGCAGGCGCTCGCCGACGCCCTGGCCACCGCGCAGCGTTCCACTTTCACCTTGTGGGAGAAGGGCGCGTCCTAGGCCACTGAAGAATCCGCCTCTGGCGGATTCTTCAGTGATTCCCTAGCACACGCCGCGACCCGCGATGCCCACAGCGGACGTGGAGAAGGCTGTGGACAAGGGTGGGGAATGCGGCCGCAGGCCGCGCCAGGACTGGCCCGGCACGGGTTGCTGCTTGCGTAGGCGATCGCTTTCGACCCCCTGACGCGGGCCGCAAATCGTGGCCCGCCGGCCACCCGGCGGCCCGGTTTCAGCCCCGCTTCAGCTTCGGCGAAGCGCAGGCCTTAGAATCCCGGCTTCCTGAAATGCCCAGGTGGCGGAATTGGTAGACGCACTAGTTTCAGGTACTAGCGGGTAACTCCGTGGAGGTTCGAGTCCTCTCCTGGGCACCAGCGGCCGCCGCGCCGCGACCCTCCCTCATCCGGTGCGCCGCCACGGCGCCGCCCCCGGCTCCCCCAGGTCCCAGTACAGCCCGCCCATGATGCGCAGGCCTTCGCGCGCCAAGCCCGCCAGCAGGTGTTCGTTCGGCGCGTGCTGCGCGCAGGCCGGATAGGAGTGCGGCACCCACAGCGTGGGCAGTCCCAGCAGCTCGCTGAAGACGTCGTTGGGCAGCGTGCCCGCCAGGTTGGGCAGGATCGCCGGCGCGCGGCCGCAGCTGCGTTCGATCGAGTCGGCGGCCCACCGCACCCAGGGGTCCGACACCGGCGTGCGCGTCGCCGCGGCCTCCATGCCGACCTCCACCCGCACCTGCGGCAAGCCGGCCGCGTCGAGGTGGCGGCGCAGGATCGCGCCCAGGTCCCGCCAGGGCGTGCCGACCACGAAGCGCAGCTGGCCGTGCAGCACCGCCGAGGGCGGGATCGCGTTGATCGGCCGGGCCGGCGCGCCCGCCTCCATGGCCAGGACCTCCAGCGTGTTCCAGGCCACCAGCCGCTCGATCGGCGTCAGGCCGGGCTCGCCCCAGTCCGCATCGAGCGCCGGATCGTCGGGCGCGCCGCCCACGGGCACGTCGCGCAGCACCGCGCGCACCTCCGCGGGGATGCCGGCCGGGCGCAGCTCGGGCACGCGGATGCGCCCGTGCGCGTCCACCAGCGCCGCCCAGGCATGGGTCAGCAGCGTCGCCGGGTTGGCCAGCACGCCGCCCCAGTTGCCGGAGTGGAAGGCCCGGTCGCGCGCCGCCACGCGCAGCGTGAAGTTGACGGCGCCGCGCGAGCCGAGGAACAGCGTGGGCTGGCGCGCCGACACGCGCGGGCCGTCGCAGGCGATCAGCAGGTCGGCGCGCAGGTCCTCGCGCTGCGCCTGTGCGAACGCGTGCAGGCCGGGCGAGCCGGCCTCCTCGCCGGTCTCCAGCAGCACGGTCACGTTGTAGCCGAGGCGGCCGCCGCGCGAGCGCAGGGCCTGCGCCAGCGCCGCCAGGCTGATCGTGTGCTGCCCCTTGTTGTCGGCGGTGCCGCGCCCGTACCAGCGGTCGCCGCGTGGCGTCAGCGTCCAGGGATCCAGGCCTTCCTGCCAGCGGCCCGCCATGCCGTTGACGACGTCGCCGTGGCCGTAGGTCAGCAGCGTGGGCAGCGCCGGGTCCTCCACCCGGCGCGCCACCAGGAAGGGGCCGCCGCGCGGGTCGGGGTTGGCGTGCAGCGCGCAGACGAAGCCCAGCGCCTGCAGCGCCGGGGCGATCTCCTCGCGCAGGTAGCCGGCCAGCGTGTCGGGCACGCTGCCGCCGTCGCTCTCGGTGCGCCAGGCGATGCGGCGCGCCAGCTCGCCGGCGAAGCGGCCGTCGTCGAACCAGGCGTCCAGCGCCTGCAGCAGGCCGTCGCGGCCGGGGGAGGGGAGGGTGGGCATGCGGGGTCTCGGTGGCGGACGCGGGTCATTGTGCCCGCGGCGCATGGCCGGCGCGCATCCTCCCTAGAATGCCTCGCATCCCGGGAGATTCCATGCAGCGCGTGACGCTGACCGTGGCGGCGGCGCTGTTCATGCTGCTGCTGGACGGCACCATCCTCAACACCTCCCTGCCCGCCATGGCCCAGGCGCTGCAGGTCCCGCCGCTGACGCTCAGCGCCGCGGTCACCGTCTACCTGCTCACCGGCGCCGCCGTTCTGCCGCTGGCCAGCTGGCTGGGCGAGCGCATCGGGCTGCGCCGCCTGTTCGTGGTCGCGATCGCGGTGTTCACCGGCGCCTCGCTGCTGTGCGGGCTGGCGCAGGACGCCACGCAGCTGGTGCTGGCGCGGGCGCTGCAGGGCGTGGGCGCCGGCCTCATGATGCCCACGGGCCGCACGCTGGCGATGCGCGGCGCGCGCAAGGAGGACCTGATCGGCATCACGGCGCTGCTCACCTGGCCGGCCCTGTTCGCGCCGGTGCTGGGCCCGCCGCTCGGGGGCTTCATCACCACCTACGCCTCCTGGCGCTGGAACTTCCTGTTGAACCTGCCCGTGGGCGCCGCCGCCGTCGTGCTGATCCAGCGCTGGGTGCCGGTGGATGCGCGCGAGTCGCCGCTGCCGCTGGACGTGCGCGGCGCGGCCGGCGCGGCGGCGGGCCTGATCCTGCTGCTGGGCGGGCTCGAATGGACGGCGCACGTGGTGGGCGAGAGCGGCGCGCGCGTGCCGGCGCTCGCGACCATCGCGGCCTGCGTAGCGATGCTGGCGTGGACCGTGCGCCACCTGCGGCGCGCCGAGCACCCGGTGGTGAGCCTGGCGCCGCTGGCGCACCGCACCTTCCGCGTGGCGACCGCCACCGGCGGCACCTACACCTCGATGTGCATCCAGGCGACGCCCTTCCTGCTGCCGCTGGCGTTCCAGCTGGCGCTGGGACGCAGCGCGGTGGACGCGGGCGCGCTGCTGCTGCCCTATTTCCTGGGCAACCTGGGCACGAAGTCGGTGACGACGCCCATCCTGCTGCGCCTGGGCTTCCGCCGTGTGCTGGTGGCCGCCGGCGCCTGCAACGCGGCCGCCATCGCGGCCTTCGCGCTGGTCGGCCCGCACACGCCCTGGCTGCCGCTGGTGGCGCTGCTGGTGTTCGCGGGCTGCGTGCGCTCCATGCTGATGACGGCGGTGAACACGCTGATGTTCGCCGACGTTCCCCCGCAGGAGCGCGCCGCCGCCTCCGGCCTGGCCACCGTGTCCATGCAGGTCGCGGGCGCCCTGGGCGTGGCCGCCGGCGCGATCGTGCTGGCGCTGTCGCAGGCCGCGCACGGCCATGCGCACCTGGGGCTGGAAGACTTCCACGCGGCTTTTGCCGCGATGGGCCTGTTCTGCGCGCTGGCGACCGTGTCCTTCTGGCGGCTGCCGCACGACGCCGGCGCCGAGATGACCCGCGCCACCGCCGCGCGCTGAACGCCGGCCTTACCTTTGGCCGAAGCGCCAGCCTTCGAACAGTCCCTTGAACTGGGGCGGCTGGCAGCGCCAGTACTGCGGCGGCGCGTTCACGCTGGCGCCCAGCTGCGCCGCCGCGTGCCAGGGCCAGCGCGGGTTGTAGAGCATGCCGCGCGCCAGCGCCACCGCGTCGGCCTCGCCCTGGGCGACGATCGCCTCGGCCTGCGCGGGATCGGTGATCAGGCCCACCGCCATGGTGGGCATGCCGGTCTCGGCGCGCACGCGCTGGGCGAACGGGACCTGGTAGCCCGGGCCGAGCGGGATCTTCTGCGCCGGCGACAGGCCGCCGGTGCTGACGTGCATGCCGGCGCAGCCGCGCGCCTTCAGTTCCCGGGCGAAGGCCAGCGTGCCTTCGGCGTCCCAGCCGCCCGGCACCCAGTCGGTGGCCGAGACGCGCACCCACAGCGGCATGCGCTCCGGCAGCGCCGCGCGCATCGCCTCGAACACCTCCAGCGGGAAGCGCATGCGGCCCTCGAGGCTGCCGCCATAGGCGTCGCTGCGCTGGTTGGCCAGCGGCGACAGGAACTGGTGCAGCAGGTAGCCGTGCGCCGCATGCAGCTCGATGCCGTCGAAGCCCAGGCGCGCGGCGCGCCGGGCGGCGGCGACGAAGTCTTCGCGCACGCGCTGCAGGTCCCGGGCCGTCAGGGCTTGCGGCGGGTCCTCGCCCTCGAGGTGCGGCACCGCGCTGGGCGCGAGCGTCTTCCAGCCGCCGGGCTCGTGCGGCAGGATCTGGCTGCCGCCCTCCCAGGGCAGGCGGCTCGAGCCCTTGCGGCCCGCATGCGAGATCTGGATGCCCAGCTTGATCGGCGAGTGGGCCCGCACCGACTGCAGCACCCGCGCCAGGGCGGCCTCGTTGGCGTCCGAGTACAGGCCCAGGTCCTTCGGCGAGATGCGGCCTTCCGGCGACACGGCCGTGGCCTCGAGGATCATCAGGCCCGCGCCCGACAGCGCCAGGTGGCCCAGGTGGATCTGGTGCCAGTCGCCGGCCGATCCCTCGTCGGCGGAGTACTGGCACATCGGCGCGATCACGATGCGGTTGGCGAGGTGCAGCGGGCCCAGGTCCCACGGCTCGAACAGTCGGCTCATTGCAATGCTTTCCTTGGCGCGGTTCCATCGCGCGAAGCCGCTAGCCTAAGCGATCCGGCGGCCGGGGGATTACGATGGGGTCATGGAAACGCACACCTGGCTGATCTACCTGGCGGCCGCCACCGGCCTGTCGCTGTCGCCCGGACCGAACGGCCTGCTGGCGCTCACGCACGGCGCGCTGCACGGGCGCCGGATGGCGGCCTGGACGGTGGCCGGCGGCGCTCTCGGCTTCGCCACCATCATCGCGCTGTCGATGTTCGGCATCGGCGCGCTGCTGCGCACCTCGCTGGGCTGGCTGGTGGTGATGAAGCTGGTGGGCGGCGCCTACCTGCTGTGGCTGGGCATCCAGCTGTGGCGGGCGCCGGCGCTGCAGCTGGAGGTCGCGGCCGCCACGCGCGTGGACGGGCGGACGCTGGCGCGCCAGGGCTTCCTGTCGGCCGTCACCAATCCCAAGGGCATCCTGTTCTTCGCGGCCTTCCTGCCGCAGTTCATCGACCCGGCGCATTCGCTGCTGACTCAGTTCTGGATCATGGCGGGCACCTTCGTGGCGGTGGAGATCGCCACCGAGATGTTCATCGCCTCGGCCGCGCACCGCGTGCGGCCCTGGCTGGCGCGCGCCGGCCGCCGCTTCAACAAGGCCTGCGGCGGCGTCTTCGCCCTGATCGGGATCGCGCTGGCGGCGCGGCACTGAGGCGTGTGCCGGCGCGGGTTCAGGCGAGCACCTCCAGCGTGCCGTCCATGCTCTCGTGCCCGACGCCGCGGATGGTGTGGGTGCGGTCGCCCGTGAACATCACGAAATCGGGCGGCTGCGGCAGCGCGTTCACCGCCGCGACGGCCTTGGGCAGGGTGCCGCGGGCATGGGTACCGGGTGCTGTCGGGCCTCAACCCGCGGGAGCTGGAGGCGCTGGTGGGCGAGCTGCGTGCGGGCTCGTAGCGGCGGCGTCTTCCTCGAAGCGCTGGCGCCGCGCCAGCCCCGGGAACAGCCGCCACCAGGCCGCGACGATCGCCAGCGTGGCCAGGCCGCCGAGCACCACCGACCCCACGGGGCCGAGCCAGGCGGCGGTGGCGCCCGACTCGAACTCGCCCAGCTGGTTGCTGGCGCCGATGAACATGGAGTTGAAGGCGCCGACCCTGCCGCGCATCGCCTCGGGCGTGTCCATCTGCACCAGCGTCTGACGCACGACCACGCTCACCATGTCGGCCGCGCCGCTGGCCGCTAGCACCACGAGCGACAGCGCGAACTGGCGCGACAGGCCGAAGGCCAGCATGCACATCCCGTAGCAGCCCACGGCCAGCAGCAGCCAGCGGCCCACGTGGGATCGGATGGGGTGGCGTGCGAGGACCAGCGAGCACGCGAGTGCGCCCAGCGCCGGCGCCGCCCGCAGCGCACCCAGGCCCTGCGGGCCGACGTGCAGGAGGTCCCTGGCGAAGATCGGCAGCAGCGCCGTGGCGCCGCCGAACAGCACCGCCAGCAGGTCGAGCGAGACGGCGCCGAGCAGCGGCCGGCGCGTCCCGATGAAGTGCGCGCCGGCCAGCATCGAGCGCAGGGTGGCCGGTTCGCGCTGCGCCAGCACGCGCCGGTCGCGCAGTCCCAGCATCAGCAGCTGCGCGAGGAGCAACAGAGCGGCCGACACGAGGTACACGGTGGTTCCGGTGCCCAGGAACAGCAGGCCGGCGGCCGCGGGCCCGCCGATCACGGCGACCTGGTTGCCGGCCGAACTCAGGGCCAGGGCCCGCGCCAGCATCCCGGCCGGCACCAGGCCGGGCAGCAGCGACTGCTGCGCGGGCATCTGGAAGGTCCGTGCCGTCCCGAGCAGCACCGACACGGCGAACAGCAGGCCGCGCGTGAGGTGCCCGCCCGTGGTGGCCCACAGCAGCAGCAGGGCCGCCGCCAGCTGCAGGGCCTGCGCGATGGCGATGACGCGGCCGCGCGGATACCGGTCGGCCACGTGGCCGGCCGGCAGCGTCAGCAGCAGCACCGGCAGGAACTGCAGCAGGCCCACCAGCCCGAGGTCCCAGGCGCTGCCGGTCAGGGCGTACATCTGCCAGGCGGCGGCCACCATGGTCATCTGCGTCGCGGCGCCGGCCAGGATCCGGCCGAGCCACAGGCGCACGAATTCGCGCCGGGCGAACAGGCTGCGCAGGTCGTCGCTCAAGGGCGGGGCGCAGCGGCGCGCAGGAAAGGCATGGCTGCAATCATAGGCAGCGGCTCGTCCCGTTGCCGCGGCGGGGTCAAGCCGCGCGGCGGAGGCTCACCCCCGCCCCCCGGTCCGCGCGGCCTCGCACACGGCGTCGTAGGTCCATTCCAGTTCCGGGCCCCGCACCGGCGTGGCCGGGCCCGGCAGGCCGGTCAGGAACACCAGCGTCCCGTTGCCGTCGTAGGCGCGGGCCGCCAGGCCGCGCACGGTGCGGCCGGCGCAGTCGAACTCGACGCGGACCGCGGTGCGGTGGATGCGCAGCCGGGGCGCCGCCGCCAGTTCCGGCACCAGGGCGGAGCGGCCCCACCAGCGCACCCAGGCCAGCGCGCGCGTGCGCTGCTGCTGCAGCGATGCGAGGTCCAACTCCACGCCGGGCGCGCCGGGCACCGGCCGCCACGAGCCCGCCTGCGTTCCCGCCGCGCCGGACAGCGCGGCGGCGGTGAGCAGCAAGGCGACGGGGCGCGGCGGCATGGGCACGGACGGGAGCCGGGGTGCCCCATCCTAGCCCGCCGGCGCGGCGCCTGGTCTTGCACCGCAGCACGGGGGCGGCGTTATCCTTGCCGCGCAGCGCCCCGCGGTCGCGGCCCCGGACTCCGGTCTCCTGGCCGCGGCGGGACCTCTCCGGGAACCATGGACCGACCTTGAACGAACAACCCCGCACCGACCTCACCCGCATCGTCCTCGCCGTGCTGTTCATCGGCGGGCTGCTGGCGGCGTCCTTCTACATCCTGCGCCCGTTCCTCGGCGCGCTGATCTGGGCCATCATGATCGTGGTGGCGACCTGGCCCCTGCTGCTCGCGCTCGAGCGCCGCACCGGCGGCCGGCGCTGGGTGGCGGCGGCCGTCATGACGGTGCTGCTGCTGCTGGTGCTGGTCGTGCCGCTGTCGGCGGCGGTCGGCACCCTGGTGGCCAATGCCGACGCCATCGCCGGCTGGACCCATCACCTGAAGGATTTCCAGCTGCCGCTGCCCCCGGACTGGGTGCGCAACCTGCCGCTGGTGGGCGAGCGCGCGGCCGACTTCTGGGAGAACCTCGCCATGGGGGGAACCCAGGCCCTGCTCGCGCTGGTGACGCCCTACGCGGGCGTGGTGACCAAGTGGCTGGTGTCCCAGGCCGGCGGACTGGGCGCCCTGGTCCTGCAGTTCCTGCTCACCGTGGTGGCCGCGGCCGTCCTGTACGTGCAGGGCGAGGCGGTCGTGGGCTGGGTGCTGCGCTTCGGCGCGCGCCTGGGCGGCGAGCGGGGCGAGGAGGCGATCCGCCTGTCCGGGCAGGCGATCCGCGGGGTGGCGATGGGGGTGGTGGTGACCGCGATCGTGCAGACCCTGATCGGCGGCGTCGGCCTGCTGGTGGCGGGCATCCCGTTCGCCGCGGTCCTGACCGTGGGGATGTTCCTGGCGGCCGTGGCGCAGATCGGCGCGGCGCTGGTGATGATGCTGCCGGTGGTCTGGCTCTATTGGAGCGGCTCGCCGGGCTGGGGCACCTTCCTGCTGGTGGTCACCGTCGTGGTGGGCACGCTGGACAACGTGCTGCGCCCGATCCTCATCAAGAAAGGGGCCGACCTGCCCCTCCTGCTGATCTTCGTCGGCGTGATCGGCGGCCTGGTGGCCTTCGGCCTGATCGGCATCTTCGTCGGGCCGGTGGTCCTGGCCGTCACCCACACGCTGGCCAATGCGTGGATGGACAAGGAGCGGCCCGACGAGCCGGGCGTCAGGCGGTAGCTTCCGCCTTGCCCTGCGCCGCCAGCCTGCGCTGTTCGGCGCGCTTCTCGCGCGTCTGGTAGACGAACGCGATGACCTGCCAGGCGACGAACAGGGCGATCAGGCCCATCAGCGTGCCGCTGATCGGGCGCGTGACGAAGGTCGAGAAGCTGCCGCGCGAGAGCAGCAGGGCACGGCGGAAGTTCTCCTCCAGCATCGGTCCCAGGATGAAGCCCAGCATCAGGGGCGACGAGTCCAGTTCCAGCCGCAGCATCAGGTAGCCCAGGAAGCCGAAGGCCGCCGTGATGAAGACGTCGTCGATGTTGTTGTTCTCGCTGTAGGTGCCGATGCAGATGAAGTACAGGATGCAGGGGAACAGCACCTTGTACGGGATCTTGAACACCGACAGCCAGTAGCGCACCAGCGGCACGTTCAGCACCACCAGGAACACGTTGCCCACCCACATCGAGGCGACCAGGCCCCAGAACAGGTCCGGGTGGCCGGCGATCATGTTCGGGCCGGGCTGGATGCCCTTGATGATGAAGGCGGCCATCATCAGCGCCATCACCGCGTTCTCGGGGATGCCGATGGACATCAGCGGGATGAAGCTGGTGCGCGCGGCGGCCTCGTCGGCGGCGGCCTGGCCGGCCACGCCTTCGATCGCGCCCTGGCCGATCTCGTCCTTGTACTTGCTGACCTTCTTGTCCAGGGCGTAGGCGGCGAACTGCGCGATCACCGGGCCGCCGCCGGGCAGGATGCCCAGGAAGGAGCCGACCGCGCTGCCGCGCAGGGCGCTGGGGATGATGCGCTTGAACTCCGCCCAGGTCGGGATCAGGTGGATCGTGCCGTTGAAGGGCGAGCGATCCTCGTGCGAGTCGAGGTTCTTGGTGATCTCCGCGATGCCGAAGCAGCCCAGCGCGATGCTCACGATGCTGATGCCGTCGGCCAGGAAGGGCAGGTCGAGCGTGAAGCGCTGCATGCCGCTGTTGACGTCGGTGCCGATCTGGCCGAGCAGCACGCCGATCAGGCACATGGCCATGCCGTTGAGCAGGCTGCCGGTGGTCACGAAGCTGACGCAGACGAAGCCCACCAGCATCAGCGCGCAGTAGTCCGCCGGGCCGAACAGGAAGGCCACCTCGCCCAGCTTGGGCGCGAACCAGGCCAGCACGATGATGGACACCGTGCCGCCGATGAAGCTGGAGATGCCGGCGGTGAACAGGGCCAGGCCGGTCTTGCCCTTGAGCGTCATCGCGTAGCCGTCGATGCAGGCCACGATCGAGCTGGCGTGCGGGATCTTCATCGTGATCGCCGACACGCTGTCGCCGTACTGGGCGCCGTAGTAGATGCCGGCCAGCATGATCAGGGCGCCGCCGGTGGGGATGGAGTAGGTCAGCGGCAGCAGGATGGAGATCGTCGCCAGCGGGCCGAGGCCGGGCAGCAGGCCCACGAGGGTGCCCACCACGCAGCCGATGGCGCAGTACATCAGGTTGTGCCAGGTCAGCGCGTGCTCGAACCCGAAGGCCAGGTTGTGGATGACTTCCATGATCAGTACAGGGGCAGGTTCATGCCGAGGAGCTTGGAGAACACGAAGCACATGATCACCAGCCCGATCGAGATCTTCAGGTTGCGCTTCCAGGAGTAGTCGCTGCCGGCCAGCGTGGAGAAGAAGGTCATGAAGACGACCGCGGCCAGCATGTTCACGAACATCGTGACGACGGCGAAGCCGCACAGGCTGCCCATGATGATCGCGATGTTCTTGAAGTTGACCTCGAACTTCACCTTGTCGACGAAGCGCGAGCGGATCACCGTGGCGACGCCGATGACGAACAGCAGCGAGCTGACCAGGATGGGGAACAGGCCCGGGCCCGCGCGGGCGAAGTCGCCGATCGGGTACTTGAACGCCGTCAGGCCGAAGGCCAGGGAGATCGCCATGAGGAACAAGCCCCTGGCCAGGTTGCGGTCGATCATAGGGAGGGAGTGGGAGTTCTTGTCGTTGTCGCCCGCGGAAATCGCGGGGTGCCCGATGTTCCGGCCCGGCGCCTGACCGGAAACTGACCTCGCCCCGGTGGAAAGTACGTAAGGGATGACCGCAGGCAGGTCAGGACGCCGGTGCCGGCGGCCTCGGAAAGGCGATCTCGCACACCCACCCGCGGCCGGACTCGCCGCTACGCAGGGTCATGCGCGCGTCCATCAGGCGGGCGTACTGTGCCACCAGCGCCAGCCCGAGGCCGACGCCCTGGCCCAGGAGCTGGCCGGCCTCGCCCTGGGCGCCGCGCTCGACCAGGGCCTGCTGCTGCTCGTGCGGCACGCCGGGGCCGTTGTCCTGCACCAGAAGGAGAACTTCCGTGGGCCTTTCCTCGACGGCGACGGTGATCGCCGGGGTGTCCGTGCCCGCGGTGCCGTAGCGCAGCGCGTTGTCGATCAGGTTGTTCAGGATGCCTTCCAGCAGCGTGGGGTCGGCGCGCACCGGCACCGGCCGGTCGATGCCGCGCGCGCCCAGGTCCACGCCGGCGGCGTCGGCGCGGCGCAGGAAGCGCAGCACCGCCTCGCGCACGGCCGCGTCCAGGGCCAGCGGCTGCAGCCGCACCTGGCTCTCCGCCTCGGCGGCGAGCGCCACCGCCAGCAGCCGCTCGACCAGCGCGGAGGTGCGTGCCTCGCTGGTGGCGATGGCCGCCAGCTGCTCGCGCCAGACCGCCGGTTCCTCGTGGCCCAGGCCGTATTCGGCCAGGGCCCGGATGCCGGCCAGGGGCGTGCGCAGCTCGTGGGCCACGTTGCCGGCGAACTCCCGCTGCGCGCGGATGCTGCGGTCCAGCCGCTGCAGCAGGTCGTTGACCGTGGCCGCGAGCGACTGCACCTCGCGGGTCGACGCCTGGTCGGGCACCGGGGACAGGTCCTGCGAGCCGCGGCCCTGCAGGGCCTGCTGCAGGGTCGCCAGCGGCCGCAGGTCGCGGCGGATCGAGCGCTGCAGCCAGGCCGCCAGGGCGGCAAGCAGCACCGCCTGCGGCAGCAGCGAATACAGCATCAGCTCGCGCAGCGTCGCGTCGCGCGAACGGGTGGTCTGCGCCACGGTCACCACGAAGGGTGCCGGCACGTCGGTGCGCAGGGTCACGGCGCGCAGCAGCTGCCCGGCGTAGGAGATGTCCTCGAAGCGGAACGGCAGGCGGCCGTACAGCGCCTGCGGCGGCAGGTCGGGCTGGCCCGCGAGCAGGCGGCCGTCCGGGAGGTGCATCCCGAAATAGAGGGTCTCGTGCTGGTCGTACAGCACCGTCTTCACCTCGCCGGGCGTGAGGTCCAGCCGCAGCCGGCCGGAGGCGTCCTGCCGGACGTGCGCCGCGAGCAGGTAGGCGTCGTCGAGCAGCGAGCGGTCGAAGGCCTGCTGGGCGAAATACTGGGCGACGGCGAAGGAGACGATGGTGCCCGCGATCCAGGTGATCGCCAGGGGCGCGAGGACGGTGCGAAGGAGCCGCTGGCCGAGGGTCGGCAGCCGCGGCAGGTTCACTCCTCGGGCTCCACCAGGTAGCCCAGGCCGCGCAGGGTGCGGATCTGCGCGCCGGACCCGGTCATCTTCTTGCGCAGCCGCGAGATGAAGGCCTCCAGGGCGTTGTCGGGCAGCAGGTCGTCCAGTTCCGACAGCTTGGCCGACAGCTCGCGCTTGCTGCACACGCGCCCCGGCGGCGTCATCAGCTCCCACAGCACCTCGAATTCGCGCGCGGGCAGCTCCAGCAGCTGGCCGTGCACCTCGAAACGGCGGGTGGCGCGGTCCAGGGCGAGGTTGCCCACCGCCACCCGGTCCTCGCTGCCGGCCGCGCGGCGTACCAGCGCCCGCAGCCGGGCCTCGACCTCGCCCAGGTCGAAGGGCTTGCCCAGGTAGTCGTCGGCGCCGGCGTTGAGGCCCGCGATCCTCTCGTCCGTCCGGTTGCGCGCAGTGAGCACCAGCACCGGCGTTCGGTCACCCCGGGCGCGGGCCGCGCGCAGCAGCGCCAGGCCGCTGCCCAGGCCGGCGTGGGCGCGCTCGCTCAGGGGCAGGTTGAGGTCCAGCAGCACCACGTCGAAGGCCTGCACCCGCCAGAGGTGGTCGGCCTGCTCCATGGAAGCCGCCTCGTCGACCCGGTGTCCGGATTCGCGCAGGCGGCGCAGCATGACTTCACGCAGGACGGCATCGTCTTCGACCAGGAGGATTCGCATGGCGCGATGGTAGCCGGGAAGGCGGCAGGGCACCTCGGGTCCAGCCACAATGCGGGCGTGACCCCCCGCCTTCGCCTCTACCTCGCCGGGCCGGACGTGTTCCGGCCCGACGCCGCCGGCCACGGACGCCGCCTCGTGGCGCTGTGCGCGCGCCACGGCTTCGACGCCGTCTTCCCGCTCGATCCCTCGCTGCCCGCCGGCGTGCCCTGGCCGGAGGCCGCGCGCCGCATCTACGCCGCCGACGTGGCCCACATCGCCGCCTGCGACGCGGTGCTCGCCAATCTCGACTTCTTCCGCGGCGCCGAGCCCGACAGCGGCACCTGCTTCGAGGTGGGCTACGCCGTGGCGCGGGGCAAGCCGGTCATCGGCTACGTGCCGGAGGCCGGCAGCTTCGCCGAGCGCATCCGGCAGCGTCACCCGCAGGTGGCCGGCGTGGGCCCGGCCGACGCCGCGGGCTGGCTGCTGGAGGAATTCGGGCTGCCCCTGAACCTGATGCTGGGCGTGTCCTGCCGCATCGTGGTGGGCGGCGTCGAGGCGGCGCTGGAGGCCGCGCGCGAGGTGCTGGCCCGGGACACCGCCGCAACCAGGTAGGACGCCCCCTTGAACCCGCTCGTCGACTTCGTCCACCTGCGCGGCGCGATGACGCTGTTCCTCGTGCTGTTCCTCAAGCGCATGGGCGTGCCGGTGCCGGCGCTGCCTTTCCTGCTGCTGGCCGGCGCCCAGGGCGCCGAGGACGCGTGGTTCGCGCTGCGGGCCCTGCTGGCCGCGACCGCGGCCACCGTGGTCGCGGACGCGGCCTGGTTCCTCGCGGGGCGGCGTTTCGGCCGCGCCATGCTGGGCCTGATGTGCCGCATCTCGTTGTCACCCGAGACCTGCATCCGCCGCAGCGAGGTGGGCTTCGCCCGCCGCGGCGGGGTCACGGTGCTGGCGGCCAAGTTCATCCCCGGCGTGTCCGGCATCGCGCCGCCGATGGCCGGCGCACTGGGCATGCCCACGCGCGACTTCCTGCTGCTCAATCTCGCCGGCACGATCCTGTGGGTGGGCGCGACCATGGCGGTGGGCCTGGTGTTCCACGCCCAGGTGGGCGCGGTCGTGCGCTGGCTGCAGGTGATGGGCAACGCGGCGCTGCCCTGGGTCGTCGCGGCTTTCGCCCTGTACCTGCTGTTCCTGCTGGTACGGCGCGCGCTGGTCCATCGCGGCGCGGGCAAGGTGCCCCGGGTGGTGGCCGGCGAACTGGCGGGCCGGCTCGCGCGCGGCGAGCCCGTGGTGCTGGTGGACGTGCGCGGCGGCGGGCTCCCGCCGGCCGAGCGCATCCCGGGCGCCCTGCTCGCCTGGCTGGAGGCCGGGGTGCTGCGGGGCCTGGACGGGCTGCCCGCCGGCGCCGAACTGGTGACCTATTGCGATTGCCCCAACGACGTGTCGGCCGCGCATGCGGCGCTGCAGCTGGCGCGCCAGGGGGCGCAGGTGCGCGTGCTCGACGGCGGTTTTCCCGCCTGGCGCGCCGCGGGCTATCCGGTGGAGGCGGTGCCCACCCTGGCGGCCGGAGCGGGATGACCTGCATCAAGCCGGAGCCGGGGACGGGCGGTAAACTGGTCCTCGATCGTTGCAAGGAGACCCCATGGACACCCCCACCACGCCCGTCACCTCCGCCGACCTCGCGCGCGACCTGCGCGCGGTGGTGAACGACGCCGAGGCCCTGCTGAAGCAGGCGGCCGACAGCGCCTCCGGCCAGTACGACGCGGCCCGCGCCAGCCTGGAGTCGTCCCTGCGCGCCGCGCGCCTGCGCCTCGACGATGCGCAGGACGCGGCCCTGGACCGCGCCAGGAGCGCCGGCCGCGCGGCCGACCACTACGTGCACGATCATCCCTGGCAGGCGGTCGGCTTCGGCGCCGCCGTCGGCCTGGCCATCGGCCTGCTGATCGGCCGCCGCTGACATGGCGCTCCCCGACAGCCTGCGCGGGCTGGCCTCGGGCAGCTTCGACTTCGCCCGCCAGCGGCTCGAACTGGCCACCCTGGATGTCGAGGAGCAGGCGCTGCGCGCCGGGCGCATGCTGGCGCTGCTGCTCGCGGGCGTGGCGCTCGCCACGCTGGGCATCGCGGGGCTGGCGGCTACCATCGTCGTGTGGCTGTGGGACACCTCGCGCCTGGCCGCGCTGCTGGGCGTGACCGGGGTGCTGCTGCTGGCCGCCGCCGTCGTCCTGCGCGCGCTGTGGCTCGCGGTGGCGCAGCGTCCCGCGCTGCTCGCCGCCACCCTGGAGGAACTGCAGCGCGACAGCGACCATCTGGCGGGGCGATCATGAGCCGCCGGGCCGCCCCCAGGCGAATCCCGCAGCGCGTAGCGCGGAGGTCGGTCGAATGAGCCGGCTCGCAGAGATCGCGGCGCGCCGCGCCGTCCTGCGCAGCGAGATGGCCGCCAGCCGCAGCCGCGCCCGCGCCGCGGCGCAGGGCCTGGGGCGCGACGCGGCGGTCGCGCTCGCCGTGAGCGCGCTGGGCCGCTGGTTGACGAAGCGCTTCCGCTGGGGCGCCGTCGCCGCCGCCGTGGTCGGCCTGGTGGCCGCGCAGGTGATGCGCCGTTCCGCGCCGGCGCCGGCGCCGACGCCCCGCGCGCGCTAGAGCGCGGCGGTCGCCGCGCTTAACAGAGCACCCTCCGCGCACCGCGCTGCGGGATTCGCCTTGGGGCGGCCCGGCGGCTCATGCGGGGCGGGACTCCACCCATTCGAAGATCGCGCCCGGCGTCGTCCACCAGGTGCGCTCGCCGCCGTGCGCGGCCAGGTGCTGCAGCGCGCGGCGCAGGTGGCGCAGGCGGTGCGGCTGGCCGACGATGTAGGGATGCAGGGCGATGCCCATCACCAGGGGCTGCCCCTCGCTCTGGCGCAGCATCTCGTCGAACTGGTCGACGACCATGTCGGCGAATTCCGCCCCGCTCATGAGGCGCGCCATCATCGCGGGGATGTCGTTGAGCTCCTGCGGGTAGGGGATGGACCACAGCGGCTGGCCGCCGCGCGTGCGCATCGGCACCGGCTGGTCGTCGTGGCACCAGTTCAGCGTGTAGCCGTATCCGCATTCGACCAGCAGGTCCGGCGTGCGCACGCTCTCGGAGATCCAGGGCGACAGCCAGCCGGCCGGCGCGCGGCCGCCGGCGCGCGCAAGGCGGTCGCGGCAGTACGCCAGCAGGGCGCGTTCCTGCGCCTCGTCCATCTCGCCCTGGCGCTGCGCGTTGGTGTGGCCGTGGCCGACCAGTTCGTGGCCGCGCTCCACGCAGGCCGCGACCAGCGAGGGGCAGTGATCGAGCAGCGAGGTGTTGACCAGCGCGGCGCAGGGCAGGCGCAGCTCGTCGAACAGCTCCAGCAGGCGCCAGGCGCCCACGCGGTTGCCGTATTCGCGCCAGGCGTAGTTCAGCACGTCGGGCTGCGGCGTGGGCGGCGCCAGGCAGGCGCCGAGGCCGTCGCCGAAGGAGAAGTGCTCCAGGTTCAGCGCCAGGTAGATCGCAAGCCGGCGGCCCTGCGGCCAGTCGAAACCGGGGCGCCCGGGGATGCCGGAGTAGTCGAAGCGGCCGTGGTGGCGGAGGGCGTAGGGGGCGTTCATGACGCGGGATCTTGCTCCGGCTCGCGCGGGAAGGCGATGGGCTGCGCGCCGCAGCAGAAGGCGGCCAGCGCCGGCAGGGCGGAGTGCGCCCAGTCGGCCGCCGGGGCGCAGGCGGCGTCGAGCGCGGCGGCGCGTTCCTGCGCGCGCTGGCGCAGGGCCGCCTCGTCGATGCCGGTGACGCGGCCGTCGGCGAACACCGTGCGGCCGGCCACCAGCACGCGCCGCACGCCGGCGCCGGTCTCGCCGAACACCAGCTGGCGCAGGGGATGGCGCAGCGGGACGTAGTGGGGCTGGGCCAGGTCCAGCAGCACCAGGTCGGCCCGCTCCCCGGCCTGCACCCGCGCGCCGCCCGTGGCCAGGGCGAAGGCCTGAGGCGCGTCGATCCAGCGCTGCCAGTCGGGCGTCGCCACGCGCGAGAGATAGCTCGCCAGGCGGGTCGCCTCGAACAGGTTCTGCCCGTCGGAGGTGTTGGAGGCGTCCGTGCCGAGCGCCACGCGCGCACCCGCATCGAGCCAGGCGCGCAGGCGCGCCAGCCCGGAGCCGAGCCGCAGGTTGCTGGACGGGTTGTGCACCAGCGTCGCGCCGGACGCGGCGACGCGGGCCAGGTCCTCGTCGTCCAGCCAGACGCCGTGGGCGAGGCTGGTGCGCGGCGTGAGGCAGCCCAGGCGCGCGAGCCGGGCCACGGTGGACTCGACGCCGCCCTGCGCCAGGGCCTGCAGCCGCGACTCCAGCAGGTGCGTCTGCAGCGGCACGTCGAACTCGCGGGCGAGGGCGCCGCAGCCGGCGAGCAGCTCGTCGCTGCAGTGCAGGGGGATGGCCGGGCCCACGCCCAGCTGCACCCGGTCGCGGTCGAAGGGCCAGCGCTCCTGCGCCTCGCGCAGCACCGCCAGCAGCTCCCGGGCGCGGGGCGGCGCGAACGCCTCGGCCTGCGCCCGCAGCGCCGACGGCAGGCTGGCCGTGAGCGCCGGATAGGCCTGGTACAGGCTGCGGTCGGACACCATGGGCGCGATCACGGCGCGGATCCCCACGTCGGCATAGGCCTGGCCCACGGCGAGGATGCCTTCGACGCTGGGCGAGGGGAGTTCGCCCGCCATGTCGATGCAGGCGGTGCAACCGTGACGCGCGAGTTCCACCGCGGTGAGGGTCGCGCTCAGCCGGATGTCGTCGAGCGTGCGCTGGCCGATCAGCGCCGGCGCATGGGCGAGGAAGCCTTCCAGCGAGATGCGGTCCGGCACCGCGCCGCGCGCCAGCGCGCCGTGGGCATGGGTGTGGCCGTTGCGCAGGCCGGGCAGCACCAGGCATCCCGCCGCGTCGATGCGCTGCGCATCCAGCGCCTGCAGCCCCGGCGCACCCACTGCCGCGATCACCCCATCGCGCAGGAGCACGTCTGCCGCGTGCAGCGAGCCGCCGTCGTCCGACAGCAGCTGCCCGCCGTGCAGCAGCGTGGCGCTCATGGCGCGCCGCGCAGGGCGGCGGCGATGCGGCGGGCGCCGGCGGCCACGCTGTCGATCAGGGGCACATGCGAGTGCGGCTGCAGTTGCGCGGCCCATCCCGCGAGCGCGGCGCCGCCGACGATCACCGCGCGTGCGTCGAAGCGCCGGGCCGCGTCGCCGCAGGCCACGGCCAGCAGGCTCAGCGCGGACTCGGGGTCGGCCGCCAGCTGGGCGCCGGTGGGCGCCACGGTGTGGATGCCGGCCAGGAAGCGTTCGTAGCCGAGGGTCAGGGCGAGGCGCCGCAGCATGGGTTCCCAGCGCGCGCCGCCGGTGACGATGGCGAAGCGGCCGTGCGCCGCCGCCTCGGCGAACGAGGCCTCGGCCAGCCCCGTCACCGGCGCGGCGCTGCACTCGCGCAGCGCGAACAGGCCGGGGTCGCCGAAGCATCCGATCAGCACCGCGCCCGGCGCGGCCTGCGCCTGCCAGGCATCGAGCGCGGCGTGGCCCGCCACGGCGTAGCTCGCCTCGTCGGCGATGTAGGGCGCGCCGAAGCGGGCGGTCACGGCCTCGACCGCGATCTCCGGCCCGACCGCCCGCTGCACGTGCGCGCCCAGCATGCGCGTGACGGCTTCGCTGGTGTTGGGGTTGAGGACCAGCAGCCGGGTCATCCCTGTCCCCGCACCTGGCGCCGGCGCAGCCACAGCACCAGCCCCACCGTCAGCCCCATCACCAGGAAGGACACGACCGTGGTCACGGTGCCCAGCGCGTAGATTGCCGGCGTCGTGACGGTGGTGGTCAGGCCCTGCAGCTCCAGCGGCAGGGTGTTGACGTCGCCGATCGCCTGCGAGGTACGCGCGATCTCGTCCCAGCTGAGCGTGAAGCCGAACATGCCGACACCCACCACCGAGGGCCCGATCAAGGGGAGCACCACGTGGCGGAAGGCCTGCCAGGGCGTGGCCCCGAGGTCGCGCGCCGCCTCCTCGTAGCTGCGGTCGAAGCGGTTGAACACCGCGAACATGATCAGCAGGCCGAAGGGCAGGGTCCAGGTGAGGTGGGCGCCCAGCGCCGAGGTGAGCAGGCCCAGCGCCGAGCCGTAGTTGTCCAGCGTGTCCTGCGCGCCCAGGGCGGCCAGCGCCGCCTTGATGCCGCCGTCGACCAGCCGGAACTCCAGCCCGATGCCCAGCGACACGATGATCGACGGCATGATCAGGCTGGCGATGGCCACGTAGAACAGCGCGTCGCCGCCGCGCAATCGCTTGCGGAAGGCCAGCCCCGCGAGCAGCGACAGCACCACCGTGCAGGCCATCACCACCGAGCCGAGCAGCAGCGAGCGCCGGAAGGCCGCGCCGATGTCCACCGTGCCCAGGCCCTGGGCGAGCTGGCGGAACCAGTGCAGCGAGAGCCCGCGCATGGGCAGGGTGAGCCCGCCCTCCGGCCCCTGGAAGCTGAGCACGAAGATGGTGAGCATCGGGCCGTAGAGGAACAGCACGAACAGCGCGAACACGATCGCCAGCGGCCAGAAGCCGGGGGCGCGGGCGTCGGAGACACGGGCCTGCATGCGGTGCGCCTCAGAGTTCGCGCTTGAGGTCGACCAGCCGGGTCAGGCCCCAGATGATCATCAGCACCACCGCCAGCAGGATCACCGCGTTGGCCGCGGCCAGCGGGAACTGCAGGTAGGAGGTCTGCACCTGGATGATCTTGCCCACCGAGGCGATCTGCTGGCCGCCCATCACGCCCACCGTGACGAAGTCGCCCATGACGATGGTGATCACGAAGATGGAGCCGATCAGGATGCCGGTGCGCGACAGCGGCACCACCACGTTCCACAGGGCCTGCCAGGCGGACGCGCCGGCGTCGCTGGCGGCCTCGAGCAGGCTGCGGTCGATGCGCATCATGCTGTTGAAGATCGGCACGATCATGAACATCGTGTACAGGTGCACGAAGGCGAGCACCACCGAGAAGTCGGAGAACAGCAGCCACTCCACCGGCTGCTTCACCAGGTGGGCGCCCACCAGGACGTCGTTGACCAGGCCGTTGCGGCCCAGCAGCGGCACCCAGGAGATCATGCGGATCACGTTGGAGGTCCAGAACGGGATCGTGCACAGCACGAACAGGGCCGTCTGCATGGTGGCCGAGCGCACGTGGAAGGCGAGGAAGTAGGCGACCGCGAAGCCCACCACCAGCGTGACGCCCCATACCAGCAGGCAGAACTTCAGCGTCGAGAGGTAGGTGGCGAAGGTGACGCACAGGTCGCCGCGCGCGTTCAGCCCGCCGCAGCCCTCGAAGATGCGCAGGTAGTTGCGCAGCGTGAAGGCCGGGATCAGCTGGTACTCGTTGAAGTTCCAGAAGCTGACCGCCAGCACCAGGGCCAGCGGCGCCAGGAAGAACAGCACGAAGACGGCCGCGAACGGCCCGGCCTGCCACCAGGGCCGGATCGTCCGCGTCACGCCCCCGTCCTCAGGCCGCGACAAATTCGTTCCACTTCTGGACCATGTACTCGTTCTCGTCCATCACCGCGTTCCAGCAGGCGATGGCGCCCATGCGCTGCTCGTAGCTGCCGCCGTCGCGCACCGAGCCGGCCTTGGCCAGCAGGTCGCCGTGCGGGCTCTTGATGTCCTGGGCGGCGGGCTTGCCCTCCATCCAGTAGGCCCACTCGTAGGGTTCCATCTTCTGCTTGGCCGTCTCCAGCACCGCGCTGTAGTAGCCCTGGCGGTTCAGGTAGGCGCCGGCCCAGCCGTCCAGGAACCAGTTGATGAACTCGTAGGCCGCGTCCAGCTTCTTGCCGGAGAGCGTGGCCGGCAGGCCGAAGCCCGAGGCCCAGGCGCGATAGCCCTCCTTGAGCGGCTGGTAGACGCAATCGATGCCCTTGGTGCGCACCGCGGTGACGGCCGGCGACCACATGGACTGGATCACCACCTCGCCCGAGGCCATCAGGTTGACCGACTCGTTGAAGTCCTTCCACAGCGAGCGGAACTGGCCCGCCTTCTTGGCGTCGATCAGCGTGGCGATCGTGAGGTCGATCTCCTTGCGTGTCATGTTGCCCTTGTCGGGGTATTTGTACTTGCCCATGGCCTCGACCACCATGGCCGCGTCCATGATGCCGATGGAGGGGATGTTCAGGATGGAAGCCCGGCCCTTGAACTCCGGGTTCAGCAGCTCGGCCCAGGAGCGGATCGGCCGCTTGATCAGGTCGGGCCGGATGCCCAGCGTGTCGGCGTTGTACGTGGTGGGGATCAGCGACATCCACCGCGTGGGCGCCTTGGCGAAGGTCTTGCTCTTCTCGCCTTCCAGGAAGATCACCTTCTTGGGCGCCGTGCCCTGGTCGCCGACCTTCTTGCCGGCGACCTCGCCCTTGGTGAAGAGCGAAGTGATCTTGTCGGCGTTCTTCACCCGCTTCGTGTCGATGCCCTTGAGGTTGCCGGTGGGCACGATCTTCTTGAGCGAGAAGAACTCGCTGTCCAGGAGGTCGAAGCTGTTGGGCGAGGTGACGGCGCGCTTGGTCACGTCGTCGGTGGTCACCGCGACGTACTGGATGGTGATGCCGGTGTCGGCCTTGAACTTGTCGGCGATCTCCTTGTCCTGGTTCACCGCGGTGCCCAGGTAGCGCAGGACGGGCTTGTCCTCCGCGTGGATCGCCGGCGCCAGGCCGGTGGCCAGGATGCCGGCCGTGCCCTTGAGCAGCGCGCGGCGCTGCGGGTCCGTTGCGGGGTGTTGGTCGTTGGTCTTTTCGGACATGGGGGTCGCTCCTTGCTGTGGAAAGGGGTGGCAGGTTCAGGCCGGCAGCGGGTGGGCGTGCTCGGCGCTCCAGGTGAGGTGGACGGCCTCGCCCGGCGCGTAGGGCCGGGCGGCGAACTGGGCCTCGGGCACCATCACCGACAGCTCTCCGGGGCCGGCGGCGTCGCGCGCCTGCAGGCCCAGCAGAACGTAGCTGCCCTGGTATTCGACGTCGCGCACGGTGCCGGGCAGGGCCTGGGCGCCGCCGGGGGCGACGGCTTCGATGCGCATGTGGTCGTTGCGCACCGCCACCTTGCCGCTGCCGGTGTGGATCACGTTGTGGCCGCCCATGAAGCGGGCGATGAATTCGGTGGCCGGGGCGTTGTAGACCTCGCGCGGGCTGCCCGCCTGCTCGATGCGGCCCTGGTTCATCACCACGACGAGGTCCGCCAGGGCCATGGCCTCTTCCTGCGAGTGGGTGACATGGATGAAGGTCAGGCCCAGCTCCTTCTGCCAGCGCCGGAGCTCGGCGCGCATCTGCACCCGCAGGAAGGGGTCGAGCGCAGACAGCGGCTCGTCCAGCAGCAGCACGCGCGGCTGCGTGATCAGCGCGCGGGCCAGCGCCACCCGCTGCTGCTGGCCGCCGGACAGCTCACCCGGCTTGCGCTGCGCCAGGTGGCCCATGGCCACGCGTTCCAGCAGGTCCTGCGCGCGCTTGCCGCGCTCGGCCTTCGCGACGCCCTTCATCTTCAGGCTGAAGGCCACGTTGTCCAGCGCGCTCAGGTGCGGGAACAGCGCGAAGCTCTGGAACATCATGGCCGTGCCACGCGCGGCCGCGGGCAGCGTGGTGATGTTGCGGTTCTCCAGCAGGACGTCGCCGCTGGTGGCGCTCTCGTGGCCGGCGATCATGCGCAGGGTGGTGGTCTTGCCGCAGCCGGAAGGCCCCAGCAGGCAGCAATAGCTGGCCGCCGGGATGCGCAGGTCCACGTGGTCCACCGCCGGCGGCGCGCCGGGGGCGTAGAGCTTGGTCAGCGCGACCAGCTCGATGGCATGGGTGATGAGGGGCGCGGAGGCGTCCATGCCATGCACCATGCACGGCGCATGCCAGCCGGCGGCGGTGCCGCGGCACCAGGGCATGGTGCGGATTGCACTCGATGGGTGCGGACGGCGGCCTGCGCCGTCCGGGGCCTGCGCCGTCCCGGTGCGGCAACGGCGCGGCGCGCGAACGAAGGTTCGCCTAGGGCGTGTTAACACTAATTCCAAGAACGGCACGAATGCGCGACACTGCCTGTCATGGAGATCACGCCCGAGCAATTCGCCCGCATCGAACACTGCTTGCCCACGCAACGGGG
>JAGWTH010000077.1 GCA_028868995.1 Burkholderiales bacterium
GGCCCCCGTGCCGGCCGCCCCCGCCCCCGCGCCGGCCGCCGCGGGCGAGGCCGCCCGTGACGTCGAGGCGGCAGTGCATGCCTGGGCCAGCGCCTGGGCCGCCAAGGACATGAAGGCCTACTTCGCCGCCTATGCCAAAGACTTCGATCCGCCGGGCAGGCAGAGCCGCGCAGCCTGGGAGGCGGAACGCCGCCAGCGCATCCTGGGCAAGTCGAAGATCTCCGTGCAGGTGAGCGGCCTGCAGGTCAGCGTCAACGGCGACAAGGCCGTGGCCCGCTTCCACCAGGCGTACAGCGCCGATGCGCTTAGGGTCAGCAGCCGCAAGAAGCTGGAGCTCCAGAAGAGAGGCCATCGCTGGACCATCGTGCGGGAGAGCACCGGCGCCTGAGGGCGCCGGCGCGAACGTGGCGCAGGCGAGGCCGTGCATTGAAGTTTCTCCCGGGCTCCCTCCTGCACCAGGCGCTGGTTGCCGCCGCCTGCAGCGCCGCCCTCCTGGGCAGCGCGGTCGCCGCGCCCCCCGCGAAAAGGCATGCCGCCCAGGCCGCAGCGGCGAAGGCCGCTCCCGCCGCGCGCGACGGCGAGGCCGAAGCTCGGCTGATCGGCATCTACCGCCTGGTCGGCCAGTCGCGCACGCGCGAGGCTCTCGACCAGGCGGCCTCACTGGTCAGGGACCATCCCAATTTCGCCCTGGCGCAGCTGGTCTACGGCGACCTGCTGGCTGCTCAGGCGGGGCCGCTGCACGCCTTCGGCGACGTTCCGGACGCCCAGGCGAAGGCGGCGGGCCCCCATGCCCTGACCGACCTGCGCGACGAGGCCCTGCTGCGGCTGCGCGCGTTGCGCGAGCGCCCGCCGGCCGGCGCGATCCCGGCGCAGTTCCTGCAGCTGTCGCCCAGCAACCGGCACGCGATCGCGATCGACGCCTCGCGCTCGCGCCTGTACCTGTTCGAAAACGGACCCCAGGGGCCGAAGCTGGTCGCTGACTATTACGTTTCGGTGGGTAAGCTGGGCATCGACAAGAGCGCGGAGGGCGACCTGCGCACCCCGCTGGGGGTGTACTTCGTCACCAGCAACCTGGACCCGAAGTCGCTCAAGAACTTCTACGGCGCCGGGGCCCTGCCGATCAACTATCCCAATCCGTACGACACCCGGCGCGGCAAGACCGGCCGCGGCATCTGGCTGCACGGCACGCCGCCCGAGCAGTACGCGCGCGCGCCCAAGGCGACCGACGGCTGCGTGGTGCTGGCCAATCCGGACCTCGAGCGCGTCATTCGGACCGTGGAGATCCGCACGACGCCGGTGGTGATCGCCAGCAGCCTGCGCTGGGTGCCCCAGGGCAGCGTGCTCGCCGAGAACCGCCGCTTCAACGACGTCCTGCAGGCCTGGGGCAACGCCAAGGCCAGCGGCGACATCAACCGCCTGCTGGCCTTCTACACGCCGGACTTCGCTGTCGACGGCAAGGCGATCGCCGACCGGGCCGGGATCACGAAGGTCGGGCTGAACAAGGCGCGCGGCCGCGACATCCAGCTGAAGGACGTGTCGCTGCTGCACTGGACCGACAGCGCCGACACCATGGTGGTCACCTTCGGCGAGGTCCCCGCCGGCGCGCGCACCGGGCCGGTCAGGCGCCAGTACTGGGTCCGCCAGGGCTCGCAGTGGAAGATCTTTTATGAAGGAGTGATCGGTTGATGCCCACGATGACGCGCCGCCTGGCCGCGGCCACCCTGCTCGCCGGCTGGCTCGCCGCCGGCGCCTGGGCCGCCGACGCCCCGCGGGTGAAATTCGCCACCACGGCCGGCGACTTCGTCGTCGAGGTCTATCCCGACAAGGCGCCGAAGACCGTGGCCAACTTCCTGCAGTACGTGCGCGAGAAGCACTACGACGGCACGATCTTCCACCGCGTGATCGACCGCTTCATGATCCAGGGCGGCGGCTTCGACGTCCGCATGACGCAGAAGCCCACGCGCCCGCCGGTGCCGCACGAGGGCCGCATGGCCTACGACAAGGGGCTGCGCAACGAGACCGGCACCATCGCGATGGCCCGGACCAGCGACCCCGATTCGGCCACCGCGCAGTTCTACATCAACGTCGCGAACAACGCGTTCCTCGACCCCGGTCCCGGCAAGCCCGGCTACACCGTGTTCGGCCGCGTCGTCAGCGGCATGGACGTGGTCGACCGCATCAAGTCGGTGCCCACCGGCAACGTCGGCATGTACTCGGACGTCCCGCTCACCCCCGTGGTGATCCAGTCGGCGACGATCGTCAAGTAAGCAGAAAGGAATTCCCATGCATCCCAAGGTCGAACTGCACGTCGCGGGCCAGGGCGTCATCACGCTGGAACTCGACGACGAGAAGGCGCCCAAGACGGTCGCCAACTTCCTCAACTACGTGAAGAAGGGCCACTACGACGGCACCATCTTCCACCGAGTGATCGACGGCTTCATGATCCAGGGCGGCGGCTTCGCCCCGGGCATGGGCCAGAAGCCCACCGACGCGCCGATCGAGAACGAGGCCAACAACGGCCTGAAGAACGACCGCTACACCGTCGCCATGGCGCGCACCTCGGCGCCGCACTCCGCCTCGGCACAGTTCTTCATCAACGTGGCCGACAACGACTTCCTCAACCACAAGTCGCCCACGCCCCAGGGCTGGGGCTATGCCGTGTTCGGCAAGGTGGTGGCGGGCCAGGACGTGGTCGACCGGATCAAGGGCGTCGCCACCGGCAACCGCGGCGGCCACGGCGACGTGCCGAAGGCCGACGTGGTGATCGAGAAGGCGGTCGTGGTCTGAACACCGGGGCAGCGCCCTCTCCCGCGCCCGCGGCGCCGGAGCTGCGCGCCGGCCCCGGCTGGCGCGCCGTGGAGTGCATCTCCGACCTGCACCTGCAGGCGTCGCACCCCGCCACCTTCGCGGCCTGGCGGCGCTACATGGAAGCGCTCGGGGCGGACGCGCTGTTCATCCTGGGCGACCTGTTCGAGGCCTGGGTCGGCGACGACGCGGCCGAAGTGGCGGGCTTCGAGCGCGACTGCGCCGAGGTGCTGCGCGCCACCGCGCGCCGGCTGCCCGTGTTCTTCCTCGCGGGCAACCGCGACTTCCTGGTGGGCGCCGGCTTCGCGCGCGCCACGGGCCTCACGCTGCTGGCCGACCCCACGGTGCTCGCCTTCGGGCCGCGCCGCTGGCTGCTCACGCACGGCGACGCGCTGTGCCTGGCCGACACCGACTACCTGGCCTTCCGCGCGCAGGTGCGCGACGCGGCCTGGCAGCGGGCCTTCCTCGCGCAGCCGCTCGCGCGCCGGCAGGAGATCGCCCGCGGCATGCGCGCCGAAAGCGAGCACCTGAAGCAGTCCGGCCGCGACTACGCCGACGTGGACACGGCGGCAGCCCTGGCCTGGCTGGCCGCGGCGCGGGCCGAGGTGATGGTGCACGGCCACACCCACAAGCCGGCGGAGCACGCGCTCGACGCGGGCCACCGCCGCATCGTCCTGAGCGACTGGGACGCCGAGGGCACGCCGCCGCGGCTGGAGGCCTTGCGCCTGCACGCGGACGGCCGCAGCCAGCGCGTTGCGCTGGCGTGATGTTCGGCTGGCTGCGCCGGCGCCGCGCGCCGGACCTGCCCGAGCCGCTGTGGCAGGCGACGCTCGCGCGCTACCCGTTCCTGGCCGAGCGCTCCCCGGAGGAAGTCGCGCGCCTGCGTGAGATGGCGGCCGAGTTCCTCTCGCTCAAGGAGTTCCACGGCGCCGGCGGCCTGGAGATCAGCGACGCGATGGCGCTGGCCATCGCGTCGCAGGCCGTGCTGCCGGTGCTGCACCTGGGCCTGAAGTGGTACGACGATTTCGTGAGCATCGTGGTCCACCCGGACGAGGTCGTGGCCCGGCGCAGCACGGTGGACGAAACCGGCGTCGTGCACGACTGGGACGAGGTGCTGGCCGGCGAAGCTATGGAAGGCGGCCCGGTGATGCTGAACTGGCACGACATCGCCCGGGCCGGCGCCACGGCGGCGACCGGCTTCAACGTGGTGATCCACGAGTTCGTGCACAAGATCGACCTGCGCGACGGCGCCGCCAACGGCTGCCCGCCCCTGCCCTCGCGCGCGGCGCGCGAGCACTGGCTCGCGGTGCTCCAGGCGCAGTACGAGCGCTTTTGCGAGCAGGTGAAGATCGCCGAGCGCTTCGGCGGCCGCAGGCCCTGGCTGGACGACTACGGCGCGACCGCGATCGACGAGTTCTTCGCGGTCGCATGCGAGGCGTACTTCGTGAACCGCAAGCGGTTCACGCAGGAATTCCCCGAGCTCACGCGGTTGTTCGATGGGTTCTACCTGGGCGGGCGGTGACCGGTGGGGTTCGGCCTGCGGCGCTCACCCCACCCTACGAACTACCCGGCCCCCCGTAGGGTGGGGTGAGCGCGCGCAGCGCCGAACCCCACCGCCCTGGTCCCGTCAGCGCCGCAGCAGGTTCTTCAGCGCGTTCTGCAGCCGCCGCGCCGCGCCGGCCTCGTAGGCCGTCGCCAGCACCTGCGCCACGTCCGCGCCCCAGGTTTCCTGCGGCCCCGGTTCGTGCCGGCGCGTGAGCAGCTGCAGCTGCAGCTGGCGCCGCGCGGCCAGCTGATCGGCCGGCGTCGGCACGTCGGCCGCGATCTCCAGGCGCAGCAGCGTCTGCGCGGCGTCGCCGGAGGCGGGCCGGGCCAGCGCCTGCAGCCAGCCCTGGCGCACCTGCGGGCTCACCCCCCGGCCCAGTTCCTGGTGGCTCGGCACCTGCTCGCCGGAGCGCTGCTCCCAGGCGGACACCAGCTGCGTGAGGGCCTCGCCATGCGCCTGCGCGGCCAGCTTGCGCAGGGCGGCCTGCGCGTGCTCCAGCGCGTCGCGCTGGGCGCGGAAGGCCGCATCGCCCAGGCGCGGGCCGCGCTCCTCGCG
>JAGWTH010000052.1 GCA_028868995.1 Burkholderiales bacterium
CAATCGCCTGGGAGTCCCTCGTTTCTCCTGACCTCAACTTCTCGAACCGCCCGGTGCGGACCCGCATGCCGGGTGGTGTGGGAGGGGCCCGATCACCGATCGGCCCCTATCCCGATGGGGCGGCCGGCAAGGCGGCACAATGCGGTCTGCCATGAACCAAACCCTCAACGCCGACCCGCAGGAGCTGGCGAAGTTCTCCGAGCTGGCCCACCGCTGGTGGGACCGCGACAGCGAGTTCGCGCCCCTGCACGCCATCAACCCGCTGCGCCTGGGCTGGATCGACGGCCTGGCCGGCCTGCCCGGCAAGCGCGTGGTGGACATCGGCTGCGGCGGCGGCATCCTCGCCGACAGCATGGCCCGCAAGGGCGCCAGCGTGCTGGGCATCGACCTGGCCACCAAGGCGCTGCGCGTGGCGCAGCTGCACGCGCTGGAGGCCGCCACGCCCAACGTGGAGTACCGCGAGACGAGCGCCGAGGCGCTGGCCGCCGAGCAGCCGGGCGGCTTCGACGTGGTGACCTGCATGGAAATGCTGGAGCACGTGCCCAAACCCGAGTCGGTGGTGCAGGCCTGCGCCACCCTGGTCAAGCCGGGCGGCTGGGTGTTCTTCTCCACCATCAACCGCAACCCCAAGTCGTTCCTGTTCGCCATCGTGGGCGCCGAATACGTGCTGAACCTGCTGCCGCGCGGCACCCACGAATACCTGAAGTTCATCCGCCCCAGCGAGCTCGCGCGCTGGACGCGCAACGCGCGCCTGGACCTCGTGCAGCAGCAGGGCATGCAGTACAACCCGCTCACCCGCCGCTACTGGCTGTCGGGCGACACCAGCGTCAACTACCTGGTGGCGGCGCGCCGGCCCGCATGATCCGACCGGAAGTGAAGGCCGTCCTGTTCGACCTGGACGGCACGCTGATCGACAGCGCCCCCGACCTCGGCGCCGCCGCCGACAAGATGCGCACCGACCGGGGCCTGCCCTCGCTGCCGCCCGAGCGCTACCGCCCCATGGCCGGCGCCGGCGCGCGCGGCATGCTGGGCGTGGCCTTCGGCATCACGCCGGATCACCCCGACTTCCTGCAGCTGCGCGAGGAGTTCTTCCGCAACTACGAAAGCTGCATGACCGAGCGCACCTACGTCTTCGAAGGCGTGGCGCAGCTGATCGACAGCCTGTTGCGACGCGCGCTGCCCTGGGGTGTGGTCACCAACAAGGCCATGCGCTTCACCGGCCCGCTCACGCGCGCCATGCCGCTGTTCGCCACCGCCCGCACGGTGGTGGGCGGCGACACCACGCCGCACTCCAAGCCGCACCCCGCGCCCCTGCTCGAAGCCGCGCGCCAAGTGGGCGTGCAGCCGCACGAATGCATCTACGTCGGCGACGACCTGCGCGACGTGCAGGCGGGCAAGGCGGCGGGCATGGGCACGGTGGCGGCGACCTACGGCTACCTGGGATCCACCGACGTGAACGAGTGGGGCGCGGACTTGCACATCGGGACGCCGATGGAGTTGCTGGAGCTGCTGCGTCAGTCCCGCTGATCCTCCTTCGTCATTCCCGTTCTCCCACTTTCGTCATTCCCGCGCCCCACTTCGTCATTCCCGCGCCCCACTTCGTCATTCCCGCGCCCCACTTCGTCATTCCCGCGCCCCACTTCGTCATTCCCGCGGAGGCGAATCCAAAGCGTTGAAGCTGCGCGCTGCGCGCGCAGTCCGGTCCCCGATGGATTTCTTCTGAGCCGGTGCGGTGGGCGCCGAGCCTGATCTTCCTTTATCATGATTTGTCAAATTCCATCATGACGGATGCCCACATGGCCACCGCTACCCGCGAAAAGCTCTCCGCCCAGGCGGCGCCCGAGGTGCTGGCGGCGCTGCGCCAGATCGCCGAAACCCAGGTTCGGCAGTTCCAGGCCGTGCTGGACGAGGCCCTGCGCGAGTGCATCGACCGGCAGCAGAAGGCTCGTCCGCGCCGCCACGTAATGGCCTCGTTCGCGTCCAGCCTCGACGAGTTCGACAGCCTCTACAGCGAACTCGCCCGATAAGGATTGGCCGTCGACAGGCCGTTCCTCGACGGCGACAACCGCACCGGATTCGCTGCCGCCAAAGGGTTTCTGCGCGGTTCGACGAAGCCCGAAGCCTGAGGACTTCGACTTCTGTCCGGATCGAGATGCACAGTGATGAATCACGCCGACCTGCTCGCCCTGCGCGAACGCCATCCTGCCTGGCGCCTGCTGGCCTCGCCGCATGCGCCGCTGGCCGCGAGCTTCCTGCACCGCGTGTTCGTGGCCCCCAACGTGCGCACCATGAGCCAGGCCGACCTGGCCGAGGCGCTGGAAGACGAACTGTTCGCTCTGCGCGAGCAGGTGGGTGACGAAGCCTATCCCAGGAGCGCGCAGGAGTACCTCAACGACTGGGCCGGGGCCGACAAGGGCTGGCTGCGCAAGTTCTACAAGCCGGGCACGGACGAGGCGCAGTTCGACCTGACGCCGGCCACCGAGAGGGCGATCGCCTGGCTGCAGTCGCTGACCGCGCGGCCCTTCGTCGGCACCGAGTCCCGGCTGCTGACCCTGTTCTCGCTGCTGGAACAGATCAGCGCCGGCACCGAGGCCGACCCGGCGCTGCGCCTGCAGGACCTGCGCAGGAAGCGCGACGAGCTGGATGCCGAGATCGCCCGCGTGCAGGCGGGCGACGTGCCGCTGCTGGACGACACCGGGGTGAAGGACCGCTTCCAGCAGTTCCAGCAACTGGCGCGGGAGCTGCTGGCCGATTTCCGCGAGGTGGAGCACAACTTCCGCCAGCTCGATCGCCGTGTGCGCGAGCGCATCGCCCTGTGGGAGGGCAGCAAGGGCGCCTTGCTCGACGAGATCATGGGCGAGCGCGACGCCATCGGCGACTCCGACCAGGGGCGCAGCTTCCGGGCCTTCTGGGACTTCCTGATGTCCAGCCGCCGGCAGGAGGAGCTGTCCGAGCGGCTGGAACGCGTGCTGGCCTTGCCCGCGGTGGCCGCGCTGAAGCCCGAGCCGCGCACCCGCCGGGTGCACCACGACTGGCTGGAGGCCGGCGAGCACACGCAGCGCACCGTGGCCCAGCTCTCGCAGCAGCTGCGCCGCTTCCTGGATGATGCGGCCTGGCTGGAAAATCGCCGCATCATGGACCTGCTGCACGGCATCGAGAGCAAGGCGCTGGCCCTGCGCGAGGCGCCGCCGGGCGGACCGGTCACGACCATCGACGCCATGGGAGCGGACGTCGAACTGCCCCTGGAGCGGCCCCTGTTCACGCCCAGCGCCAAGCCGAAGCTGGCCGAGGTGGCGCTGCAGGCGGGCGAGGAGGACATCGACACCGCGCGCCTGTTCAGCCAGATCGTGGTGGACAAGGCCCGCCTGGCGGAAGGCATCCGCCGCTCCCTGCGCAGCCGGCCGCAGGTGACGCTGCATGACCTGGTGGCCGCCCAGCCCTTGCAGCACGGACTGGCGGAGCTGGTGGCCTACCTGGACCTGGCCCACCGCGGCAGCGACGGCTCGAACGAAGGCTTTCGCGCGGTGGTGGACGAGCAGGTGCAGGAGTCGGTGCGCTGGCAGGCCCTGGACGCGCAGGGCTCGCCGGTGACGCGCGAAGCGCGCCTGCCCCGGGTGATCTTCGCTCCGTGACAATCGGCGCCAGGGACCATGAGAACACGATGAACGATCCGGACGCCGTCGAACCGCGGCCCGCCCCCATGCCGGCCGTGCCCGAGCTGTCCCAGCTGATGGTGCACCTGCTCAAGGGCGTGCTGTACCGCGAGGACGACGAACGCCTGTGGGTCAGCCTGGCGCGCCTGCAGGCTCGGGTGCGCGAGCAGGCGGCGGTGCTGCTGCTGGACCTGGTGCTGGACGAAGCGGAGGGCTACGCCTTCCTGCGCAGCCGCCCGGACCCGGACGAAGCCGACGGCGCCCCCCGCCCGCCCCGGCTGGTGGCGCGCCGGCCGCTGTCCTACCTGGTGAGCCTGCTGCTGGCGCTGCTGCGCAAGAAGCTGGCCGAGTTCGACGCCGGCGGCGGCGACACCCGGCTCGTCCTGTCCCGCGACGAGATCGTGGAACTGGTGCGGGTGTTCCTGCCCGAAGGCCCGAACGAAGCCCGGCTCATCGACCAGGTGGACGCCACCATCGCCAAGGCGGTCGACCTGGGCTTCCTGCGCCGGCTCAAGCCCGCGCCCGGCGCCGGCCCCGACGCGGGCCAGTACGAGGTGCGCCGCATCCTCAGGGCGTTCGTGGATGCCCAGTGGCTGGCGGACTTCGACGCCCGCCTCGAGGGCTACCGCAATGCGCTTGCAGGCAAGCCGCAGGGCAGGGAGGCGGCCGATGCCTGACCAGGCCGGCGCGGACCTGCCCCTGGACTTCGTGGCCGACGACAGCCGCGTGGGCTTCCGGCTGGAGCGCCTGGAGGTGTTCAACTGGGGCACCTTCGACCAGCGCGTCTGGAGCCTTTCGCTGGCCGGCCACAACGGCCTGCTCACGGGCGACATCGGCTCGGGCAAGTCCACGCTCGTCGATGCCATCACCACCCTGCTGGTGCCGGCGCACCGGGTGGCCTACAACAAGGCCGCAGGCGCCGATGCCCGCGAGCGCAGCCTGCGCTCCTATATGCTGGGCCACTACAAGAGCGAGCGCAATGAGGTGACCGGCAGCGCCCGCCCGGTGGCGCTGCGCGACGCGACGAGCTACTCGGTGATCCTCGGCGTGTTCCGCAACGAGGGCTACGACCAGTCGGTGACGCTGGCGCAGGTGTTCTGGCTCAAGGACCCGCAGGGCCAGCCGGCGCGGCTGTTCGTGG
This sequence comes from Burkholderiales bacterium, assembly GCA_028868995.1. Classification (GTDB taxonomy): domain Bacteria; phylum Pseudomonadota; class Gammaproteobacteria; order Burkholderiales; family Burkholderiaceae_C; genus Ramlibacter. Next base: position 4,795 of record JAGWTH010000052.1, read on the forward strand.
CGGCCGAACGGGACCTTTCCATCGCGGGGGACTTCGCCGGTTTCGGCGCCGAGATCACCACCCTGCGCAAGAAACTGCGAGCGTCGGGATGCGAGCTGTTCGACAGTTTTCCGTCCTACGGCGCCTGGTTCCGCCGCCGCTTCGGCATCGAGCACGAGCAGGCGCTGGAGCTGTTCCACCAGACGGTCTCGATGAAGTCGGTGGGCAACCTGACCGACTTCGTGCGCACCCACATGCTGGAGCCCTTCGACGTGGGCGGCCGCATCGAGGCGCTGATCCACCACTTCGACGACCTGGACCGCGCGCACCAGGCCGTGCTCAAGGCCAAGCGGCAGGTCGAGCTGCTGCAGCCCCTGGTGGACGACTGCCGCCGCCACGGCGAGCTGGTGGCCGGGATCGAGGGTTGGCGCCAAGGCCGCGACGCGCTGCGGCCCTACTTCGCCCGGCTCAAGACCGAGCTGCTGGATCGCAGGCTCGCCCTGCTGGAGCAGGAGTGGTCGCGGCATGACGGCCAGGTGGAGCGGCTCGCCGCTCAGTCCGACGCCGATCGGGCCGAGGCGGCGAACCTGGAGCGGGCCCTGCGCGACAAGGGCGGCGACCGGCTGGAACAGCTGGCCGCGGAGATCCGCCGCAAGGAGGGCGAGAGGGAACTGCGTCGCGAGAAGGCCGAGCGGCACACGGCCTTGCTGGCGCGGATCGACGAGCCGGCGCCGCAGGACGAGTCCGCCTTCGCCGCGCAACGGCATGCGATCGCCTCGCGCGCCGAGGACCTGCAGTCCCGCATCGCCGACCTGGACAACCGCGAGCGGGAAGACGACTTCGCCTTGCGCAAGGAGCGCGAGGACCACACTCTGCTGTGCGAGGAAATCGACAGCCTGCGTCGCCGCCGCAGCAACATCGACGCGGCCCAGGTGCGCATCCGCGACGCGCTGTGCCAGGCGCTGGGCATCGCCGAAGACGAAATGCCCTTCGCGGGCGAGCTGATCCAGGTGCGCGAGGACGAGCGCGACTGGGAAGGCGCGGCCGAGCGCCTGCTGCGCGGCTTCGGCCTGTCCCTGCTGGTGCCCGACGCCCACTACCAGGCGGTGGCCGAATGGGTCGATCGCCAGCATCTGGGCGCGCGCGTCGTGTACTTCCACGTGCGGCCCAGGAAGGCGGCCCAGGGCGGCAGCCTGCATCCTCAGTCCCTGGTGCGCAAGCTGGCCCTCAAGCCCGATTCGCCGCACTACGAATGGTTGGAGCAGGAGCTGAAGAACCGCTTCGACTTCGCTTGCTGCGAGACCGGCGAGCAGTTCCGGCGCGAAGCCCGCGCCGTCACCCGCCCCGGTCAGGTCAAGGAACCGGGCGGGCGGCACGAGAAGGACGACCGCAGCCGCATCGACGACCGCGGCCGCTACGTGCTGGGCTGGAGCAATGCCGACAAGCTGCGGGCGCTGGCGGATCGGCGCGAACGGATGGAGGCCCGCCTGGCGACCCTGGGGCAGCGCATCGGGGAGATCCGGGAGGCCCGCAGGCAACTGCTGCAGCGGCTGGAAGCGCTGGCCCGGCTGGAGGAGTTCACCCGCTTCGCGGACATCGACTGGATGAGCCTGGCGCGCGAGATCGAGGCGCTGGCGCAGGAGCGCGCGCGCCTGGAGGCGGCGTCGGATGCACTGCAGGAGCTCGGGCGGCAGTTGCAGGCGGCGCGCGAGCGGCTCGCCGGCACCGAGGGCCGGCTCGTGCAGGCGCGCGACGCGCGCAGCAAGGCGGAACAGAAGCGCGACGATGCCGCCGCCCTGCGCGGCCAGGCCCAGGCTGTCTGGCAGGCCGCCCAGCCGGACGAACCCCTCACGCGGCGCCTGGACGGCTGGTGCGCGCAGGCCCTGGGCGAACACCAGCTCACGGTGGAGTCCTGCGACAACCGCGAGCAGGACGTGCGCCAGTGGCTGCAGTCGCACATCGACGCGGAGGACAAGCGGCTGGCCCGGCTCACCGAACGCATCGTGGGCGCCATGCGCGGCTTCCAGGAGGAGTTCAAGGCGGAATCCGCCGAGATGGACGCGAGCCTGGCCGCCGCCGGCGAATACCAGCGCCTGCTCGACGAGCTCCGGCGCGACGACCTGCCGCGGTTCGAGGCGCGCTTCAAGGAGCTGCTGAACGTCAACACCATCAACGAGATCGCGAACTTCAACGCCCAGATGGCGCGCGAGCGCGAGACCATCCGCGAGCGCATCGCCTTCATCAACCAGTCGCTGGAGGCGATCGACTACAACCCGGGGCGCTACATCGTGCTGGTGGCCCAGCCCAGCCCCGACGCGGAAATCCGCGATTTCCAGCAGGACCTGCGCGCCTGCACCGAGGGCGCGATCACCGGTTCGGCCGACGAGCAGTACTCGGAAGCCAAGTTCCTGCAGGTCAAGGCCATCATCGACCGCTTCCGCGGACGCGAGGGCCTGTCGGATGCAGACCGCCGCTGGACCGCGAAAGTCACCGACGTGCGCAACTGGTTCCTGTTCTCGGCCAGCGAGCGCTGGCGTGCCGACGGCGCGGAGCACGAACACTACTCGGACTCCGGCGGCAAGTCGGGCGGCCAGAAGGAAAAGCTCGCCTACACGGTGCTCGCCGCCAGCCTGGCCTACCAGTTCGGCCTGGAGTGGGGCGCGGTGCGTTCGCGCTCCTTCCGCTTCGTGGTGATCGACGAGGCCTTCGGGCGCGGCTCGGACGAGTCGGCGCAGTACGGCCTGCGCCTGTTCCAGCAGCTCAACCTGCAACTGCTGATCGTCACGCCGCTGCAGAAGATCCACATCATCGAGCCCTATGTGGCCAGCGTGGGCTTCGTGCACAACGACGCCGGCAGGGACTCGCGTTTGCGCTGCCTGTCGATCGAGGAGTACCGGGCGCAGAAGGCACAGGCGGGCGGGGCGACCGCGTGAACTGGACCTCCGCCGCCGACCTGCGCGCTCAGGTCCAGCGCCTGTGGGAGCGCGGGGACCTGCTGCGCGCCGGCGTGCCGGCTGCGGCCGATGCGCCCGCCTGGCCGCTGCGGCTGATGTTGAAGAGCCCCACGGCTGCCGACCTGGCCGAGCGCTTCGAGGCCGTGCGCGCCTGGGCGCAGGCGCTCGCCCAGGTGCCCCATTTGCGCATCGAATGGCGGGAGTGGAATCACCGCGTGCAAGGCGCGCAGCGGCTGCCAGCCGCGGCCTGGATCGACTCGCCGGCAGACGCGCTGGCCGCGATCGGCAGGCAGCGGGAGGCAGGGCGCTTCGAGAGGCTTCGCGCGCAGACCGCCGCCGCCCAGCCTGCGCTGCTGCCCTGGCTGGCGCGCAGGCCGCTGCAGGCCCTGGAGCTCGCCGACCGCTGGGAGCGCCTGCTGGCGGTCGTGGCCTGGATGCAGGCCCATCCGCGCCCCGGCGTGTACCTGCGCCAGGTGGACGCGCCGGGCGTGGACAGCAAGTTCATCGAGGCGCACCGCGGCGTGCTGGGCGAGTTGCTGGAGCTGGCCCTGCCGGCCGCAGCCATCGATGCGGATGCCAAGGGAGCGGGCCAGTTCGGCCGCCGCTACGGATTCCTGGACAAGCCCGCGCGCGTGCGCTTGCGGCTGCTCGATGCGGCGCTGCCCAGCCTGCCGGGCCTTCAGGGCCTGGCCGACATCACGCTCGACGCCGCGAGCTTCGCCACCCTGGCGCTGCCCGTCGAGCGGGTGTTCGTCACGGAAAACGAAACCAACTTCCTCGCCTTCCCGCCCGTGGCGCGGTCCATCATCGTCTTCGGCGCCGGCTATGGCTGGGACGCCCTGGGGCGGGCCGGCTGGCTGCATGCCTGCGCGCTGCACTACTGGGGCGACATCGACACCCACGGATTCGCGATCCTCGACCAGCTGCGCGGCCACTTCCCGCATGCCGCGTCGTTCCTCATGGACCGGGCCACGCTGCTGGCGCACGAGGCGCACTGGGGCGAGGAGCCCGACCCCGTGCGGCACGACCTGGCGCGGCTCACCGGCGAGGAGTCCGTGCTCTACGAAGACCTTCGTTCGGATCGGCTGCGCCCCAGGCTGCGGCTCGAGCAGGAGCGCATCGGCTACGGCTGGCTGACCGACAGCCTGGGCCGCTTGTCGCCGGGTGCTTCAACGCCTGCGTGACCTCTCATTGGCCGCCGGCACATGCCTTGCCAGATCCATGCTGTCGTGCAGCAGCCTGAGCACATCGATGGTGTTCCCGGCGCCGGCGCGAAAGACGACGAAGTGCCGGCCCTTGCGGCCGTCGCGGGCTACGTGCAGTGTCCGGATACCCGGCTCGATGTCGTCGCGCGCCCTGGATCCCCGGATTTCCGGTCCTTCCTGCAAGGCTTCGATGGCCCGTGAGATCGTCTCGGCGTAGGCGCTGGCTTGGGCCTCACCAAAGGTCCTGGCTGTCCAGTGCAGAATCTCGACGTAGTCTTGTTCGGCCTGATGGCCGAGTCGAACCTTCCAGGCTGGGCTCATGCGCTCCCGATGGCCTTGGCAGCCACCGATGCCAGATGGCTGCCCAGTGCGTTGGCCGACTCGAACGTGGTGAACCGGCCCTCATCGAAATCCGAGATCCCGACTCTCACGGCCGTGCGCAAGGCCTCCAGACGCGCCGCATCCTCCACTTCCCGCTGTTCCACCAGGCGAAGCCCCTCCCGCAGGACCTCGCTGGCGTTCTGATAGCGGCCGCTGCCGACAAGCTGCTCCACCAGCAGAGCCTGGTGGTCGGTGAGGACCACGTTACGGGTAGGCATTTCGGTCTCCTGGATGCGAAGCGGTGACTGGCGGATTATGCCAATTCGCTCGGGACGGCGCATCCGCCCGAGCAGCGCAAACCCCCAGTCCGATCCTCGCCAAATTTTGGCAAACCTCCTAAGCTGCTTGTCGTGAGCACGATGAACATCTCCCTGCCCGACAGCCTGAGGGCATTCGTCGACCAGCGGGTCAACGAGCGGGGTTACGGCACCAGCAGCGAATATGTGCGCGAACTGATCCGCAAGGACCAGGATCGCCAGCAGCTGCGCGGCCTCTTGCTGGCCGGCGCGACGTCGGCGCCGACGGCACCTGTCGACGAGGCTTCTTTCGACAGCCTTCGCGACCGCGTGCGCAAGGCTGCCAGGTCCGGCAGCAAGGCGTGAAGGCCAAGCCCGTCGTTCCGCGGGAGCTGGCGCGTCCTGCACCAACGACGGGACATCCCGGCATGGATGCAGGAGCCCGAGGAGTCGTGAATGCAGCCGCGCCGGCGTGTTCAGCCGCCAGCGTCGACCGCGGCCACCTTCGGCCACTTCCGCACCGCGTCGCACGACGCCCGCGACTCCACCAGCTCCAGCAGCGCGAACTCGGCCAGACCGCCGATCTCGTGACGCTGGCTGCGGCGGGCTTCGGGGCCTTTCGCTTCGGCCGCGGGCACCGGTGCGGCCACCTGGGTCACCTTGAAGCCGAAATGGCGGAACCACAGCGTCGCCCGCGCCATGTGCCAGGGGTCGGTGACCAGGGTGACCTGGCGGATGCCGGAATGCAGCAGCAGGCAGGCGGCCACGGCGGCATTGGTCTCGGTGTTGAAGGAGATCGACTCGGACCAGCGCTCCTTGACGCCCAGGCGGTGCAGGGAAGGCGCGAGTTCCTTGCCGGCGAGGTAGACGGGCAGGCCGGTGGCCTTGGCGGCTTGCGCGGCTTTCTCCGTGCGCCAGTTGCGGCCACCCAGCACGACGATCGCCTGGTCGCCCGGCAGGGGATGGTCCGACACGGGCGAACCCGTCAGTGCCAGCAGGTGCCGCATGGCGTGCAGCACCGGCGCGGGCCATAGCCACAGCAGGCCGGCGAGGGCAACGGCCGCCAGCCAGGCGCCGGTGGACCAGCGCAAGCGGAAGCCGCTGCGCCCGCGGCGAGCGGATGAGGCGGACGAGGGGGGCATCGGGGGCTATTGTGGCTTGGCCGCTGCGGGTTCTTCCTGCTTCATCGCCAGCACCTCGCTTTCACCGCACAGCTGCGGGTTGGGCGACCAGCAGGTCGGCTGCCGACCGAAGGCCGCGCGAGACCCTTGTCCACCATTTCGAGTAGGAATCGCATCGCGCGTCGACCTGCGGGAACAGCGCTGGCGAGGCCTCGCAGCTTGCCCAGCGCGCCAACAAGGGCTTCAGGTGAGGCTCATCGACGCTGCGCACACTGCGAGCAGCCCGGAGTGCCGCGCCGATCGACGCAGCGTCGCCATGCCAGCGCACCGTGGCGAGTTCCGCCATCCGGCTGGCCACGAAGCGCCAGCGCCGCTCACTCCAGGGCCAGGCGACGTGGAAGTCCCGTACGAGCAGACCCACGACCAGCGTGTCCGCAGGCAGGGAAACCGGCAAATCGCCCAGGTTCCAGGGATGCACCAGCCACACGTGTCGATCCTGGACGACCCGGGCGTCCGGCAGCGTCGCGCCGATGTCCGACGGGGGCTGCGACTCCAGTGGGGGTTCGATGCTCGCTGGGACGGCGCCTCTTGCTTCGTAATCGTCGCTCCCGCTGCGCATGGGCTGGCGTGCGATCCGGTCGAGAACCTCGTAGGACTGGTCGATGACGCTGCCCGGGCTGTGCCAGGCGGCGGGGGCGAAGCGGGCTACGTTGTCCGCGTTGAAGAGGTAGGGTTTGCTGCTGCCGGTGCCGGCCACCCACTGCCAGCTCAGGTGGTTGCTGCCCAGGTCGCCGTCGAGCAGGTGGCCGTACAGCCAGTCCGCTGCGACTCGCCAGTGCACCTTGCGCACATGCACGAGGTAGCTTGCCAGCCACATGCGGGCGTGATTGTGCAGGTAGCCCGTGGCATAGAGGGTGCGCACCGCCGTGTCGATGACCGGCACACCGGTGGCCGCCTGGCGGACATCCGCCGGGACCAGCGCAGCGTACGCAGCCTCCGGCAACACACCTTCGTGCAGGGAGTCGAAGATCCCCGAACCGCGGTGCTGCCAGACATGGCGGAAATACTCCCGCCAGCCGAGCTCCTGGACCAGCTTGTGCTGCACATCCAGCGGGGACCGCGCGCATGCGCCGGCAAGAACTTCGCGCAGGTTGACCAGGCCATGCGTGATGTAGGGTGACAAGCAGGTGACCGCGCCCTCGAGGGCATTCCGGGTGCGCGCGTAGTCGCCGGGACGCACGGCGTCGATCCGCTCCAGGGCTGCGAGGCGGGTCGGCGCGAAGGTGTCGGGGGGCGTCATGATGCAGCTCCCACGTCGCCTCGCACGATTTCTTTGGCAAGCAGCATGTGTCGGGGTCGGCCGGAACGGGGCGGATCGGCACGTTCATGCGGTGGGGCCGATCTTTCGTGCCTGGCTCATCCTAGCGGCATTCGGGCGGCAGCTGGGTGGCAAGGGCATCGCGGGCCCGGCGCAACACGGGCAGGCAGGCCGTGCGGAATTCAGCCATGGTCATGCGCTCGGCGCGCACCGCCATGCTCATCGCGCCGACGGCGCTGCCTTCCCGGTCGAACACCGGGACGGCCAGCGAGCGCACGTCCAGCTCCAGCTCGCCGTCGCTTTCCGCCCACCCGAGCTCGCGGCAGCGGTCTACCAGGGCCAGCACGGCGGGCGTACGCCAGGCGGTGCGCGCGGTCAGCGGCACGCGGTCCATGCGCTCGACGCGGCGCCGGGCCTCCGCCGGCGGCAGGCTTGCCAGCAGGACCCGTCCCAGGGAGGAGCAATAGCCCGGCAGCCGGGACCCGATGCCCAGGCCCGTGGAGAGGCTGCGTCGCGCCGTGGACCGCGCGACGATGACCACGTCGTCGTCCAGCCACTGGCCGAGCGTCGCCGACTCGCGCGTGCGCTCGGCCAGGCCGTCCAGGTGCGGCTGCGCCAGCTGGGGGGTGGGGCGGGAGGCGAGGAAGGCATGCGCCACCAGCAGCGCCCGCGGTGCCACCCGGAAGTAGCGGCCGTCGCGCTCCAGGTAACCCAGGGCATGCAGCGTGTGCAGCGAGCGGCGCGCCGACGCCGGGGTGCTGCCTGTTCGCCGCGCCACGTCGCTCAGGGTGAGCCGGGCGGCCTCGCGGTGGAAGCAGGTCAGGACCTCCAGGCCCTTCTGCAGGGCCGAAACGAAATCCTTCCCCGAAAGCCGCGGCTCGCCGGCGGGGGGCAGGAGGGGGCCATCTTTGCGCATCGCGCAATTTTCGCTTGTCGCCCCCCGTCGTGCACCGGACACTGACGTGAACGCAGATAGCGTGGACACCTCCAGGAGACAACCCCCATGACGTTCCGAATCACGCGCCGCAAGGCGATGCTGCTCGCCGCCGGCGCCGTGGCCCTTCCGGCCGCCGCCGCACCGGGCAAGACCGTGCGACTGATCGTGCCCTTCCCGGCCGGCGGCACCGCCGACATCCTTCCGCGCGTCGTGGCGGAAAAGATCGCCGGGGCCTTCCCCGCCGGCATCGTGGTGGAGAACCGGGCAGGCGCGGGCGGCAACATCGGCGGCGCCGAGGTCGCGCGGTCCGAGCCCGACGGAACCACTTTCCTGGTGTCGCCGCCGGGCCCGATCGCCATCAACCAGCACCTGTACAAGTCGCTGCCCTTCGATCCGACGAAATGGGTGCCGGTGACCGTGCTGGCGACCGTCCCCAACGTCCTGGGGGTGAGCAACAAGGTGCCTGCGCGCAACCTGCAGGAGTTCATCGCCTACGTGAAGGCCCACCCCGGCAAGGTGACCTTCGCGTCGCAGGGCAACGGCTCCACCTCGCATCTGACGGCCGCCCAGTTCATGCAGCTGACCGGGACCGAGATGGTCCATGTGCCCTACAAGGGGACCGCGCCCGCGCTGGTGGACCTGGTCGCCGGGAACGTGGACGTCTTCTTCGACAACATCAGCTCCTCGGCGCGCTTCCACAACGGCGGCAAGATCAAGGTCCTGGCGGTCGCGGACCAGCAGCGGTCCCAGGCCCTGCCGCAGGTGCCCACGTTCGCCGAGCAGGGCCTGCCGGCGATGGTCGCTGTCACCTTCTTCGCCATGGTGGCGCCTCCCGGCACGCCGGTGGAGCCTGTCACGGCCATGTACAAGGCCGTCGCCGGCGTGCTGGCGCTGCCCGACGTGCGCCAGAAGTTCCTGGACCAGGGGGCGACCCCCTGCGGCTGGACCCCGGAAGAGACGGGCAAGTTCATCCACGCCGAATCGGAAAAGTGGGCCAAGGTCATCCAGACCGCGAACGTGAAGCTGGATTGAATCGGGCGGCAGAAGGATGGAGCAGCAGACGATCCACTGGCGCGGGCCGGGCCTGACCCGCATCCCCTACGCCGCCTACAGCGGCGAGGCGCTGGCGCAGCAGGAGCAGGAGCGCCTCTTCCGGGGCGCGACCTGGAACTACCTTTGCCTGGAGGCGGAACTGCCCGAAGGCGGCAGCTTCCGCACCACCTTCGTCGGCGAGACGCCGGTGGTGGTGGTGCGCGACGACGACGGCGAGATCTACGCCTTCGAGAACCGCTGCGTCCACCGCGGCGCGCTGCTGGCACTGGAACGATCGGGCCAGGTCAAGGACTTCCAGTGCGTCTACCACGCCTGGAGCTACAACCGCCAGGGCGACCTGGTCGGCGTGGCATTCGAGCACGGCGTGAAGGGCAAGGGCGGCATGCCGTCCACCTTCTGCAAGTCGGAGCACGGTCCGCGCAAGCTGATGGTGGCGCGCTTCTGCGGCCTGGTCTTCGCCAGCTTTTCGGACGAGGTGCCGCCCCTGGAGGAATACCTGGGCGAGGAGATCTGCCAGCGCATCGAGCGCGTCCTGGGCCGGCCGGTCGAGGTCATCGGCCGCTTCACCCAGGCCCTGCCGAACAACTGGAAGCTGTACATGGAGAACGTCAAGGACAGCTACCACGCCTCGCTGCTGCACCTGTTCTTCACCACCTTCGAGATCAACCGCCTGTCCCAGAAGGGCGGGGTGATGGTGGATGCGAGCGGCGGCCACCACGTGAGCTACTCGATGATCGACCCGGCCGCCGCCGACGCGTCCTACCGCGAGCAGGGGCTGCGATCGGACGATGCGCAGTACCGCCTGAAGGACCCGAGCCTGCTGGCCGGCTTCAAGGAGTTCGACGACGGCATCACCTTGCAGATCCTGTCGGTGTTCCCCGGCTTCGTGCTGCAACAGATCCAGAACTGCCTGGCGGTGCGCCAGCTGCTCCCCAAGGGGGAGGGGCGGTCCGAGCTGAACTGGACCTACCTCGGGTACCTGGACGACACCCCCGAACATCGGCAGGTGCGGCTGAAGCAGCTCAACCTCGTCGGCCCCGCCGGCTTCATCTCGATGGAAGACGGCGCGGTGGGCGGCTTCGTGCAGCGCGGCATCGCCGGAGCCCGCGACCTGGAGGCGGTGGTCGAGATGGGCGGCGACGGTGCGGCTTCGAGCGAAGGACGTGCCACCGAAACTTCAGTCCGCGGCTTCTGGAAGGCCTGGCGCGCCCACATGGGAGTGTGAGCATGATCGACGTCCTGTCCCTTTGCGCCTTCCATGCCGCCTACGCCCACGCCATCGACAGCGATGCGCTGGAGCGCTGGCCCTCGTTCTTCACCGAACGCTGCCACTATCGCATCACCAACGCCGACAACGACCGCGAGGGCCTGCCCGCGGGCATCGTCTATGCCGATTCCCGGGCGATGCTGGAAGACCGCATCGCCGCCTTGCGCGAGGCGAACATCTACGAGCGGCATCGCTACCGGCACCTGGTGGGCATGCCGCTGGTCGAGACGGCGGGCGACCAGGTCGCGGTGACCCGCACCCCCTTCATGGTCGCGCGGATCATGCACACGGGGGAAACCTCGCTGTTCGCCACGGGCGAATACCGCGACCGCTTCGTGCGGGAGGCCGGCCGGCTGCTGCTCGCCGAACGCGTCGCCGTGTGCGACAGCACCGTGACCGACACGCTGCTGGTCCTGCCGCTGTGACGCCCCGACGGATCGCCCTGTCCGTCGGGGACCCCAACGGCATCGGCCCGGAGATCGTCCTCCGGGCACTGGATGCCCTGGCCGCCGAGCCGGGGCTGCGCGTGACGGTCTTCGGCCCCCCCGCAGTCCTGGAACGCGCCGCGGCCGTCACCGGTCTCGCGCGGCGGCTGGCGACCCTGGAGGTCCGCCCGGCCGGCGAACTCCCCGCGCATGCGCAGCGGCCGGGCGAAATCAGCGCCGAGGCCGGGGCCAGCGCGGTGGCGGCGGCCACGGCCGCCATCGAGGCCTGCCGGCGCGGCGAGTTCGACGCCGTCGTGGCCGGCCCCCACCACGAAACCGCCATTGCGCGCGCCGGCATCCCTTTCAGCGGCTACCCCTCGCTGCTCGCGCGCGTGTGCGGGCAACCGGAAGACTCGGTGTTCCTGCTGCTGGTGGGGGGCGGCCTGCGGATCGTCCATGTCACATTGCACGAGAGCGTGCCGCGCGCCCTGGAGCGCATCGGCCCGCAGCGGGTGGTCGACGCGACGCAGGCCGGCGTGCGGGCTTGTCGCCTGCTGGGTGTTCAGCATCCGCGCATCGCCCTGTTCGGCATCAACCCGCATGCCTCCGAGGGCGGCCTGTTCGGCCCCGAGGACGGGGAGCGCGTGGTGCCGGCGGCCGACCGCCTGCGTGCGCAGGGCCTGGACGTGACCGGCCCGCTCGGCGCCGACGTGCTGCTGGCCGACCGCCGGCACGACCTGTACGTTGCGATGCTGCACGACCAGGGACACATCCCGGTCAAGCTGCTGGCGCCTCAGGGGGCCAGCGCGATCTCGATCGGCGCCGAGGTGCTGCTGGCCAGCACCGGCCACGGCAGCGCCATGGACATCGCCGGCCGCGGCAGTGCGCGCCCCGACGCGCTGCTGCGCAGCCTGCGGCTGCTCGGCGGCCTGGCCTGAAACCCCTGGACGAGGATCCCCATGTCCCATGACGTCCGGATCGCCGGAACCGATGTGCATTTCCCCTGCGCCACCGGGCAGAGCCTGCTGGACGCGGCGCTGCGCGCGGGCATCTCCATGCCCTATTCCTGCCGCAAGGGCGTCTGCGGCAACTGCGCGGGTGCGGTGCGCGCCGGCGAGGTGCAGTGTGCGCCTCCGGGTCGGGAGGCGGACACGGGGCTTTACCTCTTTTGCCAGTGCATCCCGCTCGGCGACGTGGAGATCGATCCGGCCAGCTGGCACCGCATCGATCCTTCGGCCCGCAAGGTCCATCGCGTCAAGGTGTTCCGCAACCTGCAGGCGGCGCCCGATGTCAACCTGCTGTTCCTGCGCCTGCCCGCGGGCCAGAGGGCGCGCTTCCGTGCGGGCCAGTACCTGCAGGTGCTGCTGGCCGACGGCAGCCGCCGCTCCTATTCCATGGCCAATGCGCCCCACGAGAGCGACATGCTCCAGCTGCACATCCGGCACGTGCCGGGCGGCCGGTTCACCCAGCAGGTGGCGTCACTGAAGCCCGGGGACCTGCTGGAGGTCGAGTTGCCTTTCGGCGAGATCGAGCCCCAGGAAGCCTCGGACGCGCCCCTGCTGTGCGTGGCCGGCGGCACCGGGTTCGCACCGGTCAAGTCGCTGCTGGACGACTTCGTGAAGAAGGGCGTGCGGCGCCCCGTCACCCTGGTCTGGGGCGGTCGCGACAAGGCGGGCCTGTACCTGCCGGAGGCGGTGGAGAAATGGAGGAAGTTCCTGCCCGGGTTCCGCTTCATCGCCTCGGTGGAGGACGAAGCGGACGCCCGCGAACTGGGAGCGTGGCAAGGCCGGGTGGACGCCGCAGTGCGCGCGTGCTGCCCGGACCTCTCGGGGTACGACGCCTATTGCTGTGGCGCGCCGGCCATGGTGACCGCGGTACGGCAGGCGTGCGTGGCTGCCGGTCTCGACCCCAAGCGCTTCGGCTGCGACGTGTTCGTCGCCGGGCCGGCATTGGGCTGACCGGGCCAGCCGGCGAGAGGGGGCGTCGCGTGGCGTCGCCGCCATGCCGGGTTGACATCAGTGCGATGGACCCTCGGCCGCCCGGACTGGAGTTCCAGCCCCCCGCAACTGTACCGCCCACGCCCCCACGACCTCCTTCATCGCCTTGCCGCTCACGTCCAGCGCGTCGGCTTTCGGCAGCCAGCGCTCCACGCCGGGTGGCTCAGGGTGGCCGTAGTCGGTGGCGGCCGGGATCACCTTCATTCCGATGCGTTCGAACTCCAGCGTCGCCCGCCGCATGTGCAGCGCCGAGGTGACCAGCAGGATGGTGCGCACCTTGTGTTGGCGCAGGAGCGGGGCGCTGAACTCGGCGTTCTCGCGGGTGGTGCGGCTGCGCGACTCCAGCAGCACGCGGTCGGCCGGCACGCCCAGGTCGGCGAGCAGCATGCGGATCGATTCCGCCTCGGGCACGAACCCCGGGCTGTTGCCGCCGCTGGCCAGCACGAAGGGCGCCTTGCCCGCCTCGAACACCCGCGCCGCGAACCACACGCGGTCGGCGGCGTCGGAGAGATCCGGATACGGGTCGATCGACGTCGGCGGCGACATCGCGCCCCCCAGCACCACGATCGCATCCGCCCGCGGCAGCGCCTCGGACCGCAGGCCGGGGTAGGGCGCCTCCACCCGTTGCCGCAGCCAGTCGCTCACCGCCGGCGTGGACCACAGCCACAGCCAGCCCAGCGCCAGCGCCACCAGCGCCGTGCAGGCCCGCTGGGCCCCGCGCTCGCGGGTGAACCCCCGCATCACCAGCCCCAGCACCCCCAGCACCAGCGCCGTGCCCAGCGGCGACACCGCGAAGATGACGAGCTTGGAGAGGTCGTAGGGCACCGCCATGGCCGCCCTCAGCCCGCGTAGCCCTTCGGGTTGGCGCTCTGCCAGCGCCAGGCGTCGCGGCACATGGCGTCCAGGTCCAGCCGCGCCTGCCAGCCCAGCAGAGTGCGCGCCAACGCCGGATCCGCATAGCAGGCCGCCACGTCGCCCGGGCGGCGGTCCACCAGCTTGTAGGGCACGGGCCGGCCGCTGGCCTGCTCGAAGGCCCGCACCACCTCCAGCACGCTGTAGCCGCGCCCCGTGCCCAGGTTGACGGTGAAACTTGCGGGCCGCGCCAGCAGCGCCCGCAGGGCCGCCACGTGGCCGGCGGCGAGATCCTGCACGTGGATGTAGTCGCGCACGCCCGTGCCGTCCGGTGTGGGGTAGTCGCTGCCGAACACGTTGAGGTAAGGCCGCAGCCCCACCGCCACCTGGGTCACGTAGGGCATCAGGTTGTTCGGGATCCCCGCCGGGTCTTCCCCGATCAGCCCGCTGGGGTGCGCCCCCACCGGGTTGAAGTAGCGCAGGGTGGCGATGCGCCAAGCCGGCTGGGCGAGCCGCACGGAGGCCAGCATGTCCTCGATCACCAGCTTGGTGTGGCCGTAGGGGTTGGTGTGGCTGCGCGGGAAGTCTTCCGTGATCGGTACCGTGGCCGGGTCGCCGTACACCGTGGCGCTGCTGGAAAAGACCAGCGTCGGCGCCCCGGGTGCGTCCGGCCCCAGGTACACCGCCTCCATCGCCCGCAGCAGGCTGATCGCCCCCCCGATGTTGTGGTGGAAGTACTTCAGCGGCTGCGCCACGCTCTCGCCCACCGCCTTGTCGCCGGCGAAATGCACCACCCCCGCGGGCCGGTGGCGCCGCAGCACATCGGTGACGAAGACCGTGTCCAGCACATCCCCCCGCTCCAGCCGCACCGGCCGCCCGGTGATGCGCTCCAGCCGGTTCAGCACCTCCGGGTGCGCATTGGCGAAGTTGTCCAGCACGACCGGCTCGAACCCCGCCTCGCGCAGGGCCACGAAGGTGTGGCTGCCGATGTACCCGGCGCCGCCGGTGAGGAGGATGGTGGGGAGGGGGGGCTGCGGGGTCATGACGGGGGCGACTATAGCGGCCCCTCCCGTCATTCCCGCCTTCCTCCCCGTCATTCGCGCGCAGGAGGGAATCCAGAGCGTTGCAGCAGCGCGCAACGCTCGCAGTGAAGTCGGCAACCCGGCCCGTGCTCGATGCGCCTCGCAGATGGTTGTGAATGTCCCAATTTGGGACTAAACTGCGGCCGGTGCGAGTGATTGCGGTGTCCACGCTTCGAGCTTTCTGGGAACGGCATCCCGATGCCGAGCAGGCCCTGAGGGCGTGGTACCAGGAAGCGACGAATGCGTCCTGGACGCAGCCCGCCGACATCAAGGAACAGTACCGCAGCGCCAGCGTGCTGAAGAACCGCCGTGTCGTCTTCAACATCAAAGGCAATGACTATCGGCTGATCGTGGCGGTCGCCTATCAGCTGCAGATCGTCTACGTGAAGTTCGTCGGCACCCACAAGGAGTACGACGCCATCGACGCGGAATCCGTCGAAGCGGCCTGGCCGGCCACGAGGAAAAGCATGGACATCCGACCCATCCACACCGAGGCAGACCACAAGGCAGCCCTGAAGGAGATCTCTGCCTTGATGGATTCCGACCCCGCTCCGGGCACGGCGGAGAGGGATCGCCTGGACATCCTGGCGACGCTGGTGCAGGCCTACGAGGCCAGGCACATGCCCATCGCCGCGCCCGACCCGGTGGAGGCCATCAAGTTCCGCATGGAACAGAGCGGCCTGTCCGTCAAGGACCTGGAGCCGATCATCGGCAAGAGCAATCGGGTCTACGAGGTCCTGAACCGCAAGCGCCCCTTGACCCTGGCCATGATCCGCAGGCTGCACCAGAGCCTGGGCATTCCGGCGGACGTGCTGATCGCTGAAACCGTTGCCCCTTGAAATCCCCCCCGATGCCTTAAACTACCCGGCTCCTGGGGCTGCACCGGTTTCGACGTGGGTTCGGACCCGCAGCAGGGCATGTCGAGGCTCAGTTCCCTCGTTAATCCAGCTGAAACAAACCAACTGCGAACGACGAACGTTTCGCCCTCGCCGCTTAATTGCCGGTGAGCCTTGCAACGGTTGGCCGATGGGCCGGGCTGAAGGCGCAAGCTGACAGCTGCAAGGGAACCTTACATTGGCTGGCTTCCGGGCGGGTGCCTTGGCCGGAAGCGAGACTCAAGGGCACTGGCTGACCGGGTAGCGTGCGACTGCGCGACCCAGCCGGCGAGACTCAAATCAGATCGCTAAACATGTAGAACTGCACGGAAAAGGCTTGCGGACGCGGGTTCGACTCCCGCCAGCTCCACCATAATGTGAAATCCCAACCCTTATCCGGTTGGGATTTTTTTGCCCGTTCCCCCTGTGTTGGCGCGGTTTCGCGCCTGGGCCTCTTGAGCACGCCCCTCCGGAAGTCGCCGTTCCAGGCGCGCATTCCGCCGTTTTTCTCTCTCTGTTCTCTGCTGCCCTCTTGAGCATTCAAGGCCCGAAGTCGTGTGTTGGCGCGGGTTTGCGGGCCATCGGTTTGCTTCTTCGCTTGCTCGGGAGCGCGCGACCGAGACAGCGAAAGGCACAAAAAAGCCGCCTTGCGGCGGCGTGTCGCTGCGGCACGGATGTCAGCGCGCGCCTGCCACCAGCGCCTCGCGTTGCGCCAACCAGGACGCAGACAACTTGCCGCGTAGCAACTGGCTGACGCCCACCTCTAGGCGTCCCAAGGCGATGGCTTCGATCAGGTCGGGGGCCAGTTGCGCCAGTCGGCTCATCTTGCTGGCTTGGCCCAGGTCAATGCCTTCGGCCGCCGCGATCTCGGTCATCGAACTGAACCGTCCTTCGTCCAGCAGACGCTGCCAGTGGTGCGCGAGGCCGAGCGCCCGCATCAAGGGAGTGTCCTGCGCCATCTCGCGCACCTGCCGCTCACGGCGGGCCTCGTCTAGGAACTCCTGCGGCGCGTCGAACGGCGTGATGACCTGCTTCTTCAGACCCCGACGCACCAGCGTCCAGGGCAGGAAGGTCTCCATCTGCACGCCGCCAGCAGGCAGCGGCGTCTGATACGTCACTGGGTCGCCCTTGGCGTGGCCGCGATGCTTCTTGCTCACACATCCTCCTCAAAACTGGCCATGAGCTGGCGCTGGGCGTGCCAGTCCACCATCAGGCGGTTTCGCTGAAACCACATCAGCGTCAGCCGCCGTGGCTGCTTGCCCG
>JAGWTH010000012.1 GCA_028868995.1 Burkholderiales bacterium
GCGGTGGGGTTCGGGCTGCGCCGCTCACCGCCACCCTACGAGACGCCCCCCGTCTTCGGGAGCAACGCCGCCCCGCACAGGCGGCAGAAGCGCGCGTCCGGCGCATGGCCGCCGGCGCCGCAGGCGGGGCAGCCGGGAGGCGGCGCGGCCGCCTGCTGCAGCCGCCGGGCGGTGATCTCCGAGCTGACGATGCCCGTGGGCACGGCCAGCGTGCCCCAGCCGATCAGCATCATCACCGAGGCGATGAAGCGCCCGAGGTCGGTCTTGGGCGTGATGTCGCCGAAACCGACCGTCGTGATGGTGGTGATGGCCCAGTACACCGAGGTGGGGATGTCCTTGAAGCCGTGTTCCGGCCCTTCCACGACGTACAGCAGCGTGCCCAGGATCAGCACCACCATCAGCACGGCCGAGAGGAACACCAGGATCTTGCGCCGGCTGGCGGCCAGCGCCTCGGCCAGCAGCTGATACTCCAGGATGTAGCCGGTGAGCTTGAAGATCCGGAAGATGCGTAGCAGGCGCAGCACCCGCACGTCGATCAGCGCATGCATCTCCGGCACCAGGATCGCCAGGTAGGTGGGCAGGATAGCCAGCAGGTCGACGATGCCGACGAAGCTGCGCGCGTAGCGCAGCGGCCGCTCCACGCTCGCCAGGCGCAGCACGTATTCGAGCGTGAACAGCAGCGTGAACAGCCACTCGGCCACGTCCAGCGCCGAGCCCAGGCGCGGCTGCCAGCCGGGCACGCTGTCGACGATCACCGCGGTCACGCTCAGCACGATGGTGACCACCACCACCTTGTCGAAGGCGCGACCGGCGGCTGTCTCCGACTCGAAGACGATCTCGTACAGGCGGCGGCGCCAGCCGGCGGCGGGCTTGCCGTAGCGCGATTCGGATTCCGGCGGCATGCCCGCCATCCTATCCGGGCCCGCCGCGCCCGGCACCGTCAGGCGCCGCCGGCTTCGGCGCGCGGACGGGCCGCCTCGAGCGCGCCGCCGACGGCCTCCCCGAGCTGCGCGATGTCGAAGGGCTTGCGCAGGATGCGCGGACGGCCGGCCAGGCGTTCGACCGCGGCCATGTCGGCGTAGCCGGTGGCCAGCACCACGGGCACGTCGCCCGCGATCTTGCGCGCCTCGGACACCAGCTCGGCCCCGGTCATGTCGGGCATCGCGTAGTCCACCACCATCAGGTCGGGCCGGGCGGCCGCCAGCTGCGCCAGCGCCTCGCCGCCGTTGGCCGCCTCGGTGACCTGGTAGCCGATCAGGCCGAGGCACTCGACGATCACACGGCGCACGTCCGGGTCGTCCTCCACCACCAGGATGCGGCGGCCGCCGGCGAACGCCGGGGCGGCCGTCGGCTGGCGCTCGCCGCTGGCCCGGTCGACCTCGGCATCCGCCTCCGGGAAGACCATCTCCACCGTCGTGCCCTGTCCCTCGGCGCTGCGGATGCGCGCCAGGCCGCCCGACTGGCACGCGAAGCCGTACACCTGGCTCAGGCCCAGCCCGGTGCCGCGGCCCACCGGCTTGGTGGTGAAGAAGGGATCGAACACCTTGGACAGCACGGCCTCGGGGATGCCGCTGCCGGTGTCGCTCACGCGCACCAGCACGTAGTCGCCCGCCGGCAGGTCCGGGTCGTCGTCGAGGAAGCGGGTGCCGGTGGCGACCGTGAGCCAGCCGCCCTCGGGCATGGCATCGCGCGCGTTCACGGCCAGGTTGAGGATGGCCATCTCCAGCTGGCCCGGGTCCACCACCAGGGTGGCGTCCTCCTCGCACAGGTCGAACTCCACCTGCACCGCGGGGCCCACCGAGATCTCCAGCAGGTCCTTCATGCCCTGGATCAGCGCGTTCACGTGCGTCAGCCTGGGCAGCAGCGACTGGCTGCGCGCGAAGGACAGCAGCTGGCTGGTCAGGCGGGCGCCGCGGCGCGCGGCGCTCTTGGCGCGCTCGACCACCGGCCGCACCTTCTCCTCCCTGGCATAGAGGGACACCAGCTCCAGGTTCATGTTGACCACGTGCAGCAGGTTGTTGAAGTCGTGGGCGATGCCGCCGGTGAGCCGGCCGATGGCCTCCATCTTCTGCACCTGCGCGAGCACGGCCTGGGCCCGTTCGCGCTCGGCGATCTCCTTCATCAGCCGGTCGTTGGCGCTGGAAAGCTCGCGGGTGCGCAGGAGGATGCGGTCCTCCAGCTCGTGATTCAGGCGCTCCAGCTCGCCGCGCGTGCGCCCGAGCTCCTCCAGGTGTTCGCGCGTGACGTACTGGCGGCGGCGCGCGCGCAGGGCGGACCTCGCCGCGCAGGCCAGCGTTCCCGGCTCGAGCGGGCGCTCCAGCAGCATCAGGTTGCCCAGGTCCTGCAGCCGGCGCAGGTCCTCCTGCGGCCGCGAGCCCTCGCGCCGGGCGGCCAGCACGACGACGGGGAGGTCGGACCAGTCCGGCTGGGCGCGCAGCCAGGCCGGTAGGCGATCGTCCGCCAGCAGGCGCGGCACGGCCTCCTCGGCCACGATCACCGCCGCCGCGCCCTTTTCCAGCGCCGCCACCAGGTCTTCGCCGCCGGGGCAGGCCTCGCCCGCGATCCCTTCCTGCGCGAGCGCCGCCTGCGCCATGGCGGCGTCGCGCCCGGCGGGCGTGTGGATCAGGACGCGCAGCTCGTTCATGGCGATCGTGCGGAACCGCCCCGCCCGCCTCAGGCGCGGTTCTCCGCTTCCTGCAGCATGCGCCACATCACCTTGCCGCTGCCGCTCTTGGGCAGCGCGTCGACGAACTGCACCGCGCGCGGCACCTTGTACACGGCCATGTTCTCGCGGCACCAGGCGACGATGTCCTCCTCCTTCACCTGGCCCTTGAACTGCGGCCGCAGCACGACCATGGCCTTGACGGTCTCGCCGCGGTAGGCGTCGCGCGCCGAGATCACGCAGGCCTCCTGGATCGCCGGATGGCGGAACATCAGAGTCTCCACCTCGGCCGGCCAGACCTTGAAGCCCGAGGCGTTGATCATGCGCTTGAGCCGGTCGGTGATGAAGAAGTAGCCGTCCTCGTCCACCCGCCCCAGGTCGCCGGTGCGGAAGAAGCGCTTGCCCTCGAACTCGATGAACGCCGCCGCGGTCGCCTCGGGCCGCTTCCAGTAGCCGTCGAACACCATGGGACCGTGCACGATGATCTCGCCCTGCTCCCCGACCGGCATTTCCCGCAGCGTGTCCGGGTCCACCACGCGCGCGTCGCAGCTCATGAAGGGAATGCCCAGGCACTGCTGCTTGGGCGCGTCCGGCGGGTTGCTGTGCGAGGGCGCCGCCGTCTCGGTGAGGCCGTAGCCCTCCGCGTAGCGCAGCCCGAACTGGTCGAACAGGCGCTGGGCCACCGCCTGTGGCATCGCCGCGCCCCCGCCGCCGATGGACACGAGGCTGGAGAGGTCGTAATTCCCGAAGTGGGGGCTGCCCATCAGGTCGATGACCATGGTCGGGATGTTGGTCCAGGAGGTGACCTTCCAGCGGGAGATCAGCCAGCCGGCCAGGTCGCGGTCCCAGCGCGGCATCATCACCAGCGTGGCGCCGGCGTAGATGCTGGAGTGCATCATGCTCACCATGCCCGTGATGTGGAACATGGGCACCACCGCGAGCGTGACCGTATCCTGTGTGGCAATGCTCCAGGCGGCGCTCGCCACGGCGTTGTGCATGAGCGAGCGGTGCGGGTGCATGCAGCCCTTGGGCAGGCCCGTCGTGCCGCTGGTGTAGGGCAGCACCGCCAGGTCCTCGGGCCCGACGGCCGACGGCGGCAGCGGCAGCTCGCCCGCGAGCGCGTCGGTCCACGCCAGCACCTGGCCGCTTTCCAGCGCGGGCAGCGGGTGGCGCGTGAGCAGCCAGTCCTTCCAGGCCTCGGGCATCGGCCCGGCGCCCGGCGCGGCCGGATCGAAGGCGTCCGTGAACTGGGTGACCACCAGGTGCGCGAGTCGCTGCTCCCGCGGCAGCTGGGCGTCGGCCTTGGCGATCTCGCCGGCCAGGTCGCCGGTGGTGATCGCGACCTTCGCGTCAGGGTCGGTGATGTAGTGCTTCAGTTCCTCCGCGCGGTTCATCGGGTTCACCGGCACCACCACGGCGTCGGCGCGCAGGATGGCGAAGTGCGCGACCACCAGCTGCGGGCAGTTCTGCATGTCCAGGATCACCCGGTCGCCCCTGCGCACGCCCAGGGCGTGCAGGCGGGCGGCCAGGCACTCGGCCTGGCGCTGCAATTCCCGGTAACTGGTCGTGCGGCCGAAGAACACGATGGCGGCCTTGTCCGGGTAGCGGCGGGCGCTGATGGCCAGGTTGTCCCACAGGGAGGTGGCCGGAACGGTGAGGGAGTGGGGAAGGCGCTTGGGCCAGAACTTGTGATGCGGGCGGTCCATGTCGGGTCTTGTTCTGCGAACACGGCAACATAAGGCAGGGCGCGCCGGCCCGCATGCGGGGAAGCCCCACGGCCGTCGCCCAGGCGACGCGGCAGGCCGGCCTTCAGTGCCCGTGGCGGTGGTGGGCGTCCGGGAAATGCGGATGCGCGTGGACCAGCGGCACGTGGTGGTGCGGATGGCTGTGCCGCGTGCCGGCCGGCACCGGCGGCATGTGGGCATGGTCGTGGTGCTCGTCGCCCACGCCGTGGACGTGCTCGTGCGCATGGTCCAGCGCCTCGTGCGCGTGCCGGTGCGCGTGGCTTTCGGTCAGGTGCAGCCACACGCCCCCGGCCATCAGCGCCGCGGCGGCCAGCAGCGGCCAACCCAGCGGCTCGCCCAGCAGCAGCACGGCCAGCGCCGCGCCGAAGAAGGGCGCCACCGAGAAGTAGGCGCCGGTGCGCGCCGTGCCCAGGAAGCGCAGGCCGCGCACGAACAGCACCAGGCTCACGCCGTAGCTGGCGAAGCCCAGCAGCATCGCCCCGGCCAGCACGGGCCAGGCCGGAGCCCGCGCACCCAGCAGCAGCGCCAGCACCAGGTTGGTGGAGCCCGCCGCCAGCCCCTTGACCATCGCGATCCAGGACGCGTCGGCCAGCGAGACCTTGCGGGTGAGGTTGTTGTCCACCGCCCAGGCCAGGCAGGCGGCCAGGACCAGCAGCATCGCGCCCGGCGCCGCGCGACCGGCACCACCTTCCTGAGGCCAGGCCAGCACCAGGCCGCCGGCCACGATCGCGACCATGCCCAGCGCGATGCGGCGATCGACGTTTTCGCGGAACACGATCCAGGCCAGCAGGGCCGTGAGCACCGCCTCGCCGTTGAGCAGCAGCGAGGCCTGCGAGGCCGGCAGGCCGGCCAGTCCCGCCATCAGCAGCACCGGCCCGGCGACGCCGCCGGCCAGCACGGCGGCGGCGAGCCAGCGGCCCTCGCCCGGTGGCAGCCGCACGGGCTCGGCCCCGCGCAGGCGGCGCAGCAGCGCCAGGCCCACGCCCGAACCGAGGTACAGCAAGGCGGCCAGCAGCCAGGGGTCGGTGCGCGCCAGCAGCAGCTTGGCCAGCGGTGCCGCCGCACCGAACAGCAGCGCCGCCGCGAGGCTGTCGGCGACGCCGGCGGGCAACCGATGGAAAAGCCGGGAAAACGACATGCGATGGATGCTAGCGCGCCCCAACGGCTCAGCCCAGGGGCCGCAGGGCCAGCACCGCCGCCGCGGCGAGAACGGCGAGGTAGCCGGCGGCGACCCGGCGCCCGACGGCGGCGCCGCCCACGATCCAGGCCATGGCTGCCTTGACGATCATGTTGGCCGTCACGGCCAGCACGATGGTGTTGGCGGCCACGGCGCGGCCGAGCTCGCCGCGCGCCGCCATCTGCAGGCTGGACACCAGCGGCGCGTCCACGTCGCCCAGGCCCGAGAGGAAGCCCACGGCGTAGACGCCGGCATCGCCCGCGGCCGCCTGCGCCGCCCGGGCCAGCACCGCGACAGCGCCCAGCAGCAGCGCGAAGCCCACCGCCGCGCGCAGCTCGAACACCGGGCCTTCGGGCAGGGTGGCCTGGGCGACGCCCTGGCCGCGGGCATGCCACAGCCAGGCGGCGGCGGCGAACGACACCCCTGCCAGCACGAGCAGCGGTGCGGCCAGGGTCGAGGCGAGCGCCGGCTGCAGCAGCGTGGCCACCACCGCCATGCGCACGAACATCACGCCGCTCGCCGCGACGATCCCGGCCGTGGCCGGAACCACCAGCGCCGGCTGCGCCCGCGCCGTCCGGGCCAGGGCCAGCGTGGCGGCCGTCGACGAGGCCAGTCCGCCCAGCAGCCCGCTCCACAGCAGGCCCTGCTGCGCGCCGCGCCAGCGCGCAGCCACGTGGCCGGCGAGCGACAGGCCGGCCACGAGCACCACCGCCAGCCACAGGCGGAAGGGATTCAGCGCGTCGTAGGGCCCGTAGCCCCGGTCGGGCAGCAGCGGGAGGATGGCCGCGGTCAGCACGCCGAGCTGGAGCACGGCCTTGAGCTCCTCGGGCTGGATGCGCCGGATACCCTGGTGCAGTTCACCCTTGAGGCCCAGCAGCAAGGCCACGACGGCCGCGGTGCCCACGGCCAGGAGCACCTGCCCGGCGGCGGCCAGGGCGCCCAGGCCCAGGGTCACCAGGCCGGCGATGCCGGTCGTGATGCTGACGCTCTTCTGTGCCGCGGCTGCGCGCCGGAAGGAAACGGCGAACAGCAGCGCGATCGCGGCCAGGCCGATGGCCAGGGGCAGCGGAGACTCCGCCCCGAGCACCAGCACGCCGCCCAGCAGCCCGATCAAGGCGAACGTGCGCAGCCCGGCCACACGTCCCCCTTCGGGCCGGTCCCGGCCCTGCCAGCCGCGCTCCAGCCCGACGAGCAGGCCGACAGCCAGCGCCGCGCCGAGGCGGCCGGCAGCATGGACCAGGTCGGGGTTCACTTCGGGGCAGTCTCCATGATCAGGGCGAACAGCCAGTGTGGAGGCCGCCGAGGGGCGCCCGCTTGATTTCGCTCAAGCCCTTCCGGGCCCGGCCTCGCGACGATGTGGCGCAGGCCGGCCCGGCCACCCGGACGGGTCCGCTCCACCGGAGGCTTCCATGTCGCACGAGAAGTACGAGGACTACCAGGACTGCATCGCCGCCTGCCACGCCTGCGTGGTGGCCTGCAACCACTGCGCCGCGTCCTGCCTGCAGGAGCCGCACGTCGGCGAGCTGGTCACCTGCATCGGGCTGGACACCGACTGCGCCCAGGCCTGCCAGCTGGCGATCGCCTTCATGTCGGGCGGCAGCGACCACGTCGCCGCGGTGTGCCGCATGTGCGCCGAGGTCTGCCGGGCCTGCGCCGCCGAATGCGCCCAGCACGACATGGACCACTGCCAGCAGTGCGCGGAAGCGTGCAAGCGCTGCGCGGAAGAATGCCGCAAGCTGGCCGGCTGAATCAGTTCCAGTAGGCCTCGGAGACGTAGCGCCGGATCATCCGGTGGCTGTGGAAGTAGGAGCCGTTGCGCGCGATCGTGGCCTTCATGATCGCCGCCCAGGCGCCGTGGTCCGCGGCGAACACGGGCAGGATCACGCGCTCCAGCTTGTCGTAGAGGGACTCGGCATGCCGGTGCGCGTCGTGCTCGCCGTCCTCGCCGATGGCCCAGCCGGTGACGCCTTCCTCGCAGCCCTCCACCCACCAGCCGTCCAGCACGCTGAGGCTGGGCACGCCGTTGAGCGCGGCCTTCATGCCGCTGGTGCCGGAGGCCTCCAGGGGCGGCTGCGGCGTGTTGAGCCACAGGTCCACGCCGGCGACCACGCGGCGCGCCACCTCCAGCCGGTAGTCCGGCACGAACACCACCGGCACGCTGCCCGCCAGCTCGCGCGCCCAGGCTTGCAGCGCCTCGATGTGCTGCTTGCCGGCCAGGTCGCGCGGGTGCGCCTTGCCCGAGACGATCACCTGGAAGGGCGCGCGGCGGGCGATCGCGCGCAGCCGATCCAGGTCGGTGAACAGCAGGCCCGGGCGCTTGTAGTCGGTCATGCGGCGGGCGAAGCCGATGGTGAAGCGCTGCGCGTCGAGCCGCTCGGCGCCGGCCAGGCCGGCGAGCGAATGCAGCAGGTCCTGCTTGGCGCGCGCGTGCGCGGCGGTCACCTCCTCGTCCGGGATGCGCAGGGCGCGCACCAGCAGCTCCGGTTCGTGGCACCACTGCGGGATGCGGCGGTCGAACACCGACTGCAGCGCCGGGGCGGTCCAGCTGCGCGCATGCACGCCGTTGGTGATCGCGTGCACGTCGTAGCCTGGGAACAGCGAGCGGGAGGTCTGGGCGTGCCGGTCCGCGACGCCGTTGACCCAGCCCGAGAGCGTGAGCGCCAGCCGGGTGAGGTTGAAGCGCACGTCGGGACACACGGTGTGCAGCACCAGCGGGTCGACCACCCCGGCGAGCGCCTGCTCCACCATCGCATGGGGGAACTGGTCGTGGCCGGCCTCCACCGGCGTGTGGGTGGTGAACACGCAGCGCCGCCGCACCGCGGCCATCGCCTCGGGCAGCCCGGCGCGGCCGAAGCCGGCGCCCAGCTCGCGCAGCAGCTCCAGGGTCAGCAGGGCCGAATGACCCTCGTTGAGGTGGTATTTCTGGATGTGCGTGCCCAGCGCGTTGAGCATGCGCAGGCCGCCGATGCCCAGCACGATCTCCTGCTCCAGCCGATAGGCCTCGTCGCCGCCGTACAGGTGGTCGGTCAGCCGCCGGTCTTCCGGCGCGTTCTCCGGCAGGTCCGTGTCCAGCAGCAGGACGGGCACGGGCGGGAACTGCAGGCAGGAGGTCTGCACGTCGTACTGCCAGGCGCCGACCCAGACCTCGCGCCCGGCGATGTGCACCAGCACCTTGGCGGGCAGCCGCTGGGCATGCCCGGCCGGGTCCCAGGGCTCGGGCTCCTCCGTCTGGCGGCCGTCGCGGATGGCCTGGCGGAAATAGCCTTGCCGGCTGGCCAGGGTGACGCCGATGAGGGGCACGCCCAGGTCGGCGGCGCTGCGCATCATGTCGCCGGCCAGCACCCCCAGGCCGCCGCTGTAGGTGGGGATGCCGTCCTCCAGCGCGATCTCCATGGAGAAGTAGGCGATGCGCGGACGGGACAGGTTCACGACCTTCATGCGCCAAGGATAGTCCCGCGGCGGCCGCACCGCACATAATCGATTCATGCCTTCTTCCATCTGCGACGTGGCCGGCATCGAGGTCGGCCATTGCACCGATCCCCGCCGTCCCACGGGCTGCTCGGTCGTTCTGGCGCGCGCCGGCGCCGTGGGCGCGGTCGACGTGCGCGGCGCCGCCCCCGGCACCCGCGAGACCGACCTGCTGGCGCCGCACAACGTGGTGGAGACCGTGCACGCGGTGCTGCTCGCCGGCGGGAGTGCCTTCGGGCTGGACGCGGCCGGCGGTGTCATGCGCTGGCTCGACGAGCGCGGCATCGGGCTGGCCGTGGGGCCGGCGCGCGTGCCCATCGTGCCCGCCGCCGTGCTGTTCGACCTGCCCCTGGGCGACCCGCGCATCCGTCCCGGCGCCGAGGCCGGCTACGCGGCCTGCGAGGCCGCCTCGCGCGCCGCGCCCGCCGAGGGCAGCGTCGGCGCCGGCGCCGGCGCGGTGGTGGGCAAGATCTTCGGCTTCCACCGGGCGATGAAGGGCGGCATCGGCAGCGCCGCCGTGACGGTGGACGGCGTCACGGTGGGCGCGCTGATCGCCTGCAACGCGCTGGGCGACGTGGTCGACCCGGCGACCGGGCAGGTGGTCGCCGGCGCACGCACGGTCGACGGACGCGCGCTGCTGGGTTCGCAGCAGGCCCTGGTCCGCGGGGAAATGCCCAAGCCCATGCTGGCCGGCAGCAACACGACGATCGGCGTGATCGCCACCGACGCGCAGCTCACCAAGGTGCAGGCAGCTCGGCTGGCCACGCAGGGCCACGACGGCCTGGCGCGCGCCATCCACCCGGCGCACACGCAGTCCGACGGCGACACCCTGTTCGCCCTGGCCACCGGCGCCAGCGGCCGCAGCCTGGGCCTGATGACACTCGGGGCCATGGCCGCCGAAGCCTGCTCGCTCGCGGTGCTGCGCGCGGTGCGCGCGGCGCGCGCGCTCACGCTCGGCGAGCTGCACCTGCCGGCGGCGGTCGACCTCGCATGAAGACGGTGACCGCCTTGCGCCACACCCTGGTGTCCCTGCGCGACCTGCTGATCTCCGCCGGGCCGATCGCGCTGCTGACCCTGGGCCTGCTGGCGCTGGCCTACTGGTGGCTGGACCCCAACCCGCCCAAGCGGGTCACGCTCGCCACCGGGCCGGCGCAGAGCGCCTACGACGAATTCGGCAAGCGCTACCAGCAGGCGCTCAAGCGCTACGGCATCCAGGTGGTGCTGGTGCCCAGCGCCGGCTCGCGCGCCAACCTGCGCCTGCTCCAGGAAGGCAAGGTCGACCTGGCCTTCGTCCAGGGCGGCAGCGGGGACGCCACGGCCAACGGCAACAGCGGCAACAGCGGCAACAGCGGCATCGTCTCGCTCGGCAGCCTGTTCGTGGAGCCCCTGTGGCTGTTCTACCGCGCCGATGCCGCGAAGAAGGCGCCCGGCGGCGAACTGACCTCGCTCGTGCAGCTGAAGGACCTGCGGGTGAACATCGGCGCGCGGGGCAGCGGCTCGCCCGGCATCATGCGCCGGCTGCTGGAAGCCAACGGCCTGGACCCGGCGAAGCTGGAGCTGTCGCGGCTGGACCAGACCGCCGCGACGGTGGCCTTCCTCGACGGCCAGATCGACGTGGACGTGTTCGCCTCGGCGCCCGAATCGCTGATGGTGCAGATGCTGTTGCAGACGCCGGGCGTGCGCCTGGTGGATTTCAGCCAGAGCGAGGCCTACGCGCGCCGCTTCCCCTTCCTCACGCCCGTGGTCCTGCCGCGCGGCGTGGTGGACCTGGCACGCGACCTGCCGCCGCAGGACGTGCGCCTGGTCGCCACCACCACCTCCATGCTCGCGCGCGAGGGCACGCATCCCGCCCTGCTGCAGCTGTTCACCCAGGCGGCCAGGGACATCCACAGCCCCGCGGGCTGGTTCAACCGTGCCGGCAGCTTCCCCAACATCGAGCACGGCGAATACCCGATCTCGCGCGAGGCGGAGCGCACCATCCGCAGCGGCCAGCCCTTCCTGCAGCGCTGGCTGCCGTTCTGGCTGGCCAACCTGGTGGAACGCATGTGGCTGGCGCTGGGCATCATCGTGGCCGTGACGCTGCCGCTGACGCGCATCGTGCCGCCGCTGTACCAGTTCCGCATCCGCTCGCGCGTCTTCCGCTGGTACGGCCGGCTGCGCGACATCGAGAACCGGCTGCACGCGCAGCCCGGGGAGGCGCCCGAGCTGGTGCGCGAGCTCGACGCGCTGGACGAGAAGGTCGGGCGCATCACCGTGCCGCTGTCCTACGCCGACGAGCTCTACGCGCTGCGCAACAACATCGACAGCGTGCGGCGCCGGGCGCTGGGCGGCGCCCCGGCGGCGGCGCCCTGACAGCCCCATGGCCCGGGCGGCGCGGCAGCATTACCACGTCTACGTCGTCGAACTGGACGACCGGGTCTGGAACAACGCGCGCTTTCGCCGCAGCAACCCCGACTACCGCCTGGGCATGCCCTTCGTGTACGTCGGCATGACCGGGCTCGACCCCGACCTGCGCTTCGACCGCCACAAGGCCGGCATCCAGGCCAACGCCTTCGTGCAGGAGTACGGCGTGCGCCTGCGACCGGACCTGTATGCCGTCTACAACCCCATGCCCTATGGCGCGGCCTGCGAGATGGAGGTGGAGCTAGGGATCGCGCTGCGCGAGAAGGGCTACGGGGTCTGGCAGGCGTGAGCGCCCCACCCCGCCGGCCGCTTCACAGGCTGGAACTGTTGCGCCAAGCCGCGCGGGCGACCGCGTCGAGCGCACCTTCCACCACGGGTTGCGAAGACACGAGGCGCAGCGTGCCCTGCGCCAGCAGGCCGTTCAGCTTGCGGCGCGTCATCGAGCGCGCAGTGCCGTTGGCGTGGGTGAACATGAACAGCAGCCCGTGCGGGCTGGCCCAGGTGAGCTGCCAGCGTTCCCAGCGCTCGCCCAGCAGGTCCACGTAGGCGCCCACGTCCAGGTCCGGCGGCGGCAGCGTGTCGGGCTCCGACGCCTCCATGCCGGCGGGCGCCGAGGTCTCCGGCACGAAGCCCGACTCGTAGATCTCGAGCGGCGCCAGCCAGGTCGCCGAGGTTTCGGGCGCCGGCTCCGGCTCGCCGGCGCGCAGCGCGCTGCCGGTGGCGGCCGACAGGGCCAGGTCGCGCAGCGCGGACAACAGGTTCTGCCAGCGGTCGGTGTCCGCCGGCAGGTGGTCGATGGCCGCCAGGCCCTCGTCGATGCGCGCGACCAGGGTGCGGTGCTGGCCGGCCACGCGAGCGGCCAGCGCCGCCTGCACGCTCCACAGCACCGCCTGCACCACCCACCAGCCGCCGCCCGGATCCTCGTCGCCCGTGGTGTCGGCCAGCCGCGCCTGCGCCATGAACTGGGCCCAGGGCCCCGTGAGGAAGGCCAGGGCCTCCCGCGGCGCCCGGGCCGCGTCCGGGCGTTCCAGGATCTGGCGGGCGATGCGTCCGGCCAGCAGGTTGCGCTGCTCGGCGCGCATCAGCGCGCGCACCGCGCGCTCGCGGTTGCGGCGGCCGCGCGGCTGCACCTCGTCCCAGGCTTCCTGCAGGGCCGACAGGGCGATCTCGAAGGTGTCCGGGCCGTGGGCGCCGACATCCAGCAGGACCTCGGTGGCCTGCTGCAGGCCCTCCAGGAAGGCGGTGAAGCCCGCGTCCCGGGGCGAGGCCCAGGCCAGGCTGCGCTGCGTGACCTGCTCCAGCAGGCGGCGCGCCGGGTGCTGGCGGTCGCTGAAGAAGCGCGGGTCCACCAGGGCCAGTCGCAGCAGCGGCGGCTCCAGGTCGCGCACGATGTCGCGCACGGCGGGCAGCAGACGCGGGTCGCCCGCCAGCTGGTCCACCATCAGGTGCACCACCTCCAGGCCCAGGGCCTGGGAGGGTCGCCTGGCTTCCTGCCGCAGCGCCTCGCGGAAGGCGGCCAGGCTGTCTTTCTGCTGCCCCGGCATCGCGGCCTGGCGCTGGCGCAGCTGCAGCAGCAGCTGGTCGACCTTGCGCATGTCCTGCACCATCTCCAGTGCCGCCGGCACCGTCGCCGAGAAGTCACTGTCGGAGAAGACGATCACGCCCTCGTCGGCAACCTCGGCGGCCGGCGCGCCGCCCAGCAGCCGGCGCAGTTCCAGGATGGTCAGCTGGGTGGTGCCTTCGAGCGTCTCGCGCGCCACGTCCTCGTCCGCCCCGGCCGGGACGGCGCCGGCCGGCCGCAGGCGCTGCGCCAGGGCGGCGTAGGTCCGCGCCAGCTCGGGCGCCATCAGGGCCGGCAGGTGGCGCAGCCAGCGGCGCCGCACCGCGGGCGACACGGGGCTCTGGCGCGCCAGCCGGTAGATGCCGCGGGCGTAGACCTCGGGGCGAAGGGGATGGCGCTGCCGGCCACCGCGCGGCGCCAGCTGCGCCGCCTCCAGAGCGGCCTCCAGGGCCGCCAGCTCGGGGCGCACGGCCGCCTCCAGTTCGTGGGCGCCGCGCACCAGGTCCGCGTTCTCCTGCACCTGCTCGTCGCCCAGCAGCGGCAG
The DNA here is from genome assembly GCA_028868995.1 of Burkholderiales bacterium. Taxonomy (GTDB): domain Bacteria; phylum Pseudomonadota; class Gammaproteobacteria; order Burkholderiales; family Burkholderiaceae_C; genus Ramlibacter. The sequence goes on from JAGWTH010000012.1 coordinate 13,561, forward strand.
CGCGTCGAAGCTGAGGGAGGAGACCCGGTCGCCCGCGATCGCCTGGGCGATCTCGGCCAGCAGCGCCTGCGGAAAGGCGGCCGCCAGCGCCTGCTGCTGCTCGCGCAGCACGTCCGCGGCCTCCAGCAGCAGGTTGCGGTCCACCAGGTCCTCGATCGCCGCGGCCTGCGCCGGCAACTCGCCCAGCGCGCGAGCGAGCGTCGCCCGCATCAGCTCGCCGCTGGCGACAGCGGCGTCCTTGACGCAGGCGCGATAGAGCGACTGGTACTGGGGTGGTGGCGTGGGGCCGCTCATCGCGGCGGGCCCTTCCGGGAGTCCCTGTTTATTTCAGGGCTTTATAGCGCACCCGGTGCGGTCTTGCACCTTCCTCGCCCAGGCGGCGTCGCTTGTCGGCCTCGTATTCCTGGTAGTTGCCGTCGAAGAACACCCACTGGCTGTCGCCCTCGGCGGCCAGGATGTGGGTGGCGATGCGGTCCAGGAACCAGCGGTCGTGGCTGATCACCAGGACGCTGCCGGCGAATTCCAGCAGCGCATCTTCCAAGGCACGCAACGTTTCCACGTCGAGGTCGTTGGAGGGTTCGTCCAGCAGCAGCACGTTGCCACCCTGCAGCAGGGTCTTGGCAAGGTGCAGGCGGCCGCGTTCACCGCCGGACAGCATGCCGACCTTCTTCTGCTGGTCGCCGCCGTTGAAGTTGAACCGGCCGCAGTAGGCGCGGCTGGCCATCTGGAACTTGCCGATATTGATGATGTCCAGGCCGCCCGAGACGTCTTCCCAGACGGTCTTGTCGTTGGCCAGTTCGTCGCGGTGCTGGTCGACGAAGGCCATCTGCACGGTCTTGCCGATCTTCACCTCGCCGCTGTCCGGCTTCTCCTTGCCGGCAATCAGCTTGAACAGCGTCGACTTGCCCGCGCCGTTGGGGCCGATGATGCCCACGATGGCGCCCGCGGGCACCTTGAAGCTCAGGTTGTCGATCAGGACCCGGTCGCCGAAGGACTTCGAGACGTTCACGAACTCGATGACCTCGTGCCCGAGGCGCTCGCCCACGGGGATGAAGATCTCGTTGGTCTCGTTGCGCTTCTGGTATTCGTAGTCCGACAGCTCCTCGAAGCGGGCCAGGCGGGCCTTGCTCTTGGCCTGGCGCCCCTTGGGGTTCTGCCGCGCCCACTCCAGTTCCTTCTTCATCGCCTTGGTGCGGGCGTCCTCGGTGCGCTGTTCCTGCTCCAGGCGCGCCTCCTTCTGCTCCAGCCAGGTGGAGTAGTTGCCCTTGTAGGGGATGCCGCGGCCGCGGTCCAGCTCCAGGATCCACTCGGCGGCATTGTCCAGGAAGTAGCGGTCGTGGGTGATGCCCACCACGGTGCCGGGGAAGCGGGCCAGGAACTGCTCCAGCCATTCCACCGACTCGGCGTCCAGGTGGTTGGTGGGCTCGTCCAGCAGCAGCATGTCGGGCTTGGACAGCAGCAGGCGGCACAGGGCCACGCGGCGCTTCTCGCCGCCCGAGAGGTTCTTGATCACGGCGTCCCAGGGCGGCAGGCGCAGGGCGTCGGCGGCGATCTCCAGCTGGTGTTCGGTCTCCTCGCCGCCGGCCGAGGCGATGATCGCCTCCAGCCTCTGCTGCTCCTCCGACAGCTTGTCGAAGTCGGCGTCGGGCTCGGCGTAGGCCGCGTAGACCTCCTCCAGCCGCTTCTTGGCCTCCAGCACCTCGCCCATGCCGCCTTCCACCGCCTCGCGCACCGTCTGCTCGGGATCGAGCTGCGGCTCCTGCGGCAGGTAGCCGATGCGGATGCCCGGCATCGGCAAGGCCTCGCCCTCGATCTCCTTGTCGATGCCGGCCATGATCTTCAGCAGCGTGGACTTGCCGGAGCCGTTGAGGCCGAGGACGCCGATCTTGGCGCCGGGGAAGAAGCTGAGCGAGATGTCCTTCAGGATCTGCCGCTTGGGCGGCACGATCTTGCTGACATGGTTCATCGTGTAGACGTACTGGGCCATGGAAGTGTTCTGCGGGGAGACTGGCAGGAAACCCGCCATTATCCCGGATGACGAAATGGCCCGCCGGCGCGGCCGCTCTCAGGCCTTCTTGTCGAGGCTGTTCTTCAGCGCGGCCTGGGCGACCTGGTCCAGGGCCTCGTCCACCACCGGCCGGTCCGCCACCACGCGCAGGTGGTCGGTGCTGCGCAGACGGTCCAGCGTGCGCCGGGACATCGAATGGGCGGTGCCGCCGACCGCGGTGAACATGAAAAGGGTCGCATGCGGGCTGCACCAGGTCAGCTGGGCCCGCACCCATTCGCCCTTGATCTGGATCTCCACCCAGGTGCCCACGCGCAGCTCGTCGGCCTGGGCGACCGGCTCGGCGTCGCCCGCTGCCTCCCCTTCCGCGGCGCGCTGCTCCTGCTGCCGCTGCGCCGCCTCCTTCTGCGCCGCCTCCGGCGAGGCGACGTGCTCGAGGTCGGTCTCCAGGCCGGGAAAGTCCACGTAGCCGGATTCCTGCACCTCCACGCCGTCCAGCCACATCTCGACCTCGCTGTCGCTGAACTGGGACTCCTCCTCCCAGGCCTCGTCGGCGGCCTGCTGCAGCCCGGGGTCGCGCCCTTCCTGCACCGCCGCCTTGTGCAGCGTGATCAGGTGGTCGAAGAAGCGCTGGGTCAGCTCCGGCGGGAAGTGGATGCGCGCCAGGCCCTCCCGCATGCGCTGCAGCAGCCCCGGGATCATCTGCACCAGCCGGCGCGCGCGCCCGCGCTGGGCCGAGGTCTTCTGCACGCTCCAGACCAGGTCGTCGACCAGCGCGCGGTAGCCGAAGGGGTCGGAGGAACCGTCCGTGCAGCTCAGCTGCGCGTCCGCCACCACCTGGGCCCAGGCGTTGCGCAGGAAGTCGCGCACGAAGTCCGCGACGTCCAGTCCCTCCACCAGCTCCAGGAATTCGGCGGCGAGCTTCTGCGCGAGCAGGTTGCGCTGCTCCGCGTGCAGCAGGGCCTTGGCCGCCTCCTCCCGCTTCTGCTTGCTGCCCCGGTCCTGGTCCTGCCACTGGGCGCTCAGCTGGTCCAGCAGCTCGCCGAAGGTCTCGGCGTCCACCACCTTGCTCTCCAGCCACCGGCTGGCCGACTCGATCGAGGCGATGAACTGCTGCCAGCCCGGGTCCTGCTCCGACTGGAAGGCCAGGCTGCGCTGGGTGATCCGATCGAGCACCTGGCGCGCCGGGTGCGTGCGGTCGCTGAAGAAGCGCGAGTCCTCCTTGGCCAGCCGGTGCACCGCCGGCTCCATGGCCTTGAGCTGGCGCTTGAGCGCCGGCAGCAGCCGCCGGTCGTCCAGCAGGTGGTCGAACATCATCTGCACGACCTCCTCGCCCAGCTGCGCGCCGATGCGCGGGGGCGCGGCGGCCGGCCGCCCGACGTCGGCCAGCATGTCCACGGGCTGGGCCGGGACGGGGGCCGGCCTGGCCCGCTGCTCCAGCCGCTTGACCAGTTCGTCGGTCTTCTTCAGGTCCTGCAGCAGCGCCATCGAGGCCGGCACCGTGTGCAGGAATTCCGCCTTCTTCGGCGGGTCGAAATCGCCGGTGAGCAGCTTGCGCAGGCGGTCCAGGGTCAGCAGGGTCTTGGCGGCGGTGTCGGTCACCGTCTTGCCGCTGGCGCCCGTGGACTTGTCGATGCGGCCGCCCAGGGGCACGGCCGGCTCGATGCCGGTGGAGCGCAGCCAGTCGGTGAGCTCGCGGTACAGCCGCCTCAGGTTGACGCCCAGCAGGCCCGCCGCCGGCGTGATGACCGCGTCGCGCACCTGCGGGTCGGTCACGTGCTGCTTCAGCGCGAACTGCAGTGCCCGCACGAACACGTCGGGCCGCACCGGGTTCAGTCCGGGCTGGATGGTGCGCCAGCCCAGCATGGTGCTGACCAGGGCGTCGAGGCCGGGCAGCGTGTCGTCGACCGCCAGCGCGACCTCCTGCTGCGCCCGGGCGATCTCGATGCTCTGGTCCAGTTCCTCGTCGGCGAACAGCTGCAGGTCCTCGAAGCGCAGCACCTCGGCGACGGTCTGGTCCTTGCCGCCGCCCTCGTAGACCAGGCGCGTGAGCTCCCGCACGAAGGTCTCCTGGATGGCGTCGGCGTCCGCCTGCAGCGCCAGGATGGCGCTGCGCACGCCGGGCAACTGGAACGCCGCGACGCGGCGCGGACCGGTCGCCGTCACGCCGGTCTCCAGCCCCTTCAGGACGTCCGTGATCAGGGGCCCCGCCTGCTGCAGCATGGCGGCCAGGCAGTCGCTCAGCGAGGGCTGCAGCTGGGTGGGATCGTCCGCCACGCCGAGGCGCAGCTTCATCGGTTTGGCCATGTTGCTGAATTCGAACTACTGCGGCCCATTATGGGTCGGCGCCTGCCGCCGGCCAATTTTTGGCAGGACAGGTGACACTTTGCGCGCGACGACCGGTGCTTTGACGCAACGCGGACGGCCGCTGCCGGCGGACCGCGCGCAAACGTGCCACAATACGGCTTCCCGTGGCCTCCAGTTGCCCACGGGCTCAGCGTTTCCGCTGGGGACGAAGCAGGGCCTTTCGCGCCCGCCGGCTCCCACCCCTGAAACCTCATCTGCCCTGACTGGATCCGGCCCGCCTGGGCCAAGGAACGGCCGATGCCCCCGCGCCCGGGAAGGCGCTTCATTGCTCCATGACGTTTGACGAACTGAACCTCGCCCCAGCCATCCTGAAGGCCGTGCGCGAACAAGGCTACGAAACCCCCACCCCCATCCAGGCCCAGGCCATCCCGGCCGTCCTCGAGGGCCATGACCTCCTCGCCGGCGCCCAGACCGGCACCGGCAAGACGGCGGCCTTCACGCTGCCCATGCTGCACAAGCTCACCAAGGGACACGGGAAGACCAACAAATTCGGCAAGGACGGCGTCGCCGCCCTGGTGCTCACGCCCACGCGCGAACTCGCCGCGCAGGTCGAGGAGTCCATCCGCACCTACGGCAAGTACCTGCCGCTCACCTCCACGGTCATCTTCGGTGGCGTGGGCATGAACCCGCAGATCGAGCGCATCCGCGGCGGCGTGGACATCCTGGTCGCGACACCGGGTCGCCTGCTCGACCTGCACCAGCAGGGCCACCTGGACCTGTCCACCGTGGAGATCCTGGTGCTGGATGAAGCCGACCGCATGCTCGACATGGGCTTCCTGCCCGACGTGAAGAAGGTGCTGGCCCTGGTGCCGAAGGAGAAGCAGAGCCTGCTGTTCTCCGCCACCTTCAGCGACGAGATCCGCGACCTCGCGCACACGCTGCTGAAGAACCCGCAGAGCATCCAGGTCACCCCGCGCAACACCACCGTGCAGCGCATCACCCAGGTGGTCCACCCGGTGGGCCGCGGCCGCAAGAAGGAGCTGCTCGCCCACGTGATCCAGGAACACGACTGGTCGCAGGTGCTGGTGTTCACCCGCACCAAGTTCGGCGCCAACAGCGTGGCCGAATTCCTGCAGAAGAAGGGCATCACCGCGATGGCGCTGCACGGCAACAAGAGCCAGACGGCCCGCACCCAGGCGCTGGCCGGCTTCAAGAGCGGCGAGATCCGCGCCCTGGTGGCCACCGACATCGCCGCGCGCGGCATCGACATCGACGACCTGCCGCACGTGGTGAACTACGAGATCCCCAACGTGCCCGAGGACTACGTGCACCGCATCGGCCGCACCGGCCGCGCCGGCCGCGAAGGCCAGGCCGTGTCGCTCGTCTGCCTGGACGAGGAAGGCTTCATGCAGGAGATCGAGCGCTTCACCAAGCAGCAGATCCCGGTGCAGGTGGTCGAGGGCTTCGGGCCCGAGCCGGGCGAGCAGGCCGAGCCGATCGCCATGGGCCGCCAGGTGCTGTGGGGCGGCAAGGGCCGCCCGCCCTCGCGCGAGGTGATGAACGCCGCGGCCAAGGCGGCGCGTTCCGAGATGATGCAGCGCATCCGCGAGAACAAGGACAAGCAGGGCGGCAACGGCCGGCGCAAGGGCGAGGGCGAAGCCCGCAGCGGCGGCGGCCAGCAGGCGCGCGGCAACGGCGGCGGCCAGCCAGGCCGCGGACCCAAGCCGCAGCATCCCGGACAGCGCCCGCCGCAGGGCGGCGCCCGGCCGCAGCAACCGGCGCGCGACGCACGCCGCGAGCGCGGGGACGACGAGGACGGGGACGAGCGCATGCCGCGCAACGTCGACCCGCTGCGCACCAACCTGCCCGGGCGGCGCGACATGACGGGCGTCAAGCGCGTCCAGGCCGGCGGCCAGCCGGATCCCACCCGCACCAGCATCGACAGCATGGGGGCCACCGGCCGGCGCAACCGCGGCCGCGGCGGCAATCCCCCGCGCAACTACGGGCGCTGAGCGGCGTACGATGCGGGCATGAACCGGCCCGCCTCCGCCCCCCCCCGCGCGAGTCGCCCTGCTGGCCGGGGCGACCGGCCTGGTGGGCCGCGCCCTCCTGCAGGGCCTGCTGGCCGATGACTCGGTCGCGGCCGTCCACGTGCTGGCCCGCCGGCCGCTGCAGCTGCAGTCGCAGAAACTGAGCGTCCACGTCGTCGACTTCGCCGCGCTGCCGGGGCTGCCGCCGCTGGACGAGGCCTACCTCGCCCTGGGCACCACCATCAAGGTCGCCGGCAGCCAGCCGGCCTTCCGCGCGGTCGATTTCGACGCCAACCTGGCCGTCGCGAAGGCGGCGCGCGCCGCCGGTGCGCGCCGGCTGGGCCTGGTGAGCGCCATGGGCGCGGACGCGCATTCCTCGATCTTCTACAGCCGCGTGAAGGGGGAGCTGGAAGAGGCCCTGGACGGCCTGGGCTTCGAAGGTGTCGTCGTCGCGCGGCCCTCCATGCTCGCCGGCGACCGGGCCGCGCTGGGGCAGCCGGTGCGCGGCGGCGAGCTGCTGGCGCTGCGGGCGAGCCGCTGGCTGCGGCCGCTGATCCCGCGCAACTATCGCTCGATCGAGGCGGCGGACGTGGCGCGGTCGCTGCTGCGCGAGGTGCCGGCGGCGCGGGGCAGGAAGGTGATGCTCTCCGGCGCGATGCAGCCGTAGGGTGGTGGTGAGCGCGCGTAGCGCCGAACTCCACCGAACCCGCCGACCGCGGAACCCTCAGTTGAACCGGCTGGTGTGCGGAATCGGCCGCACGACCTCCTTGCGCAGGTTGCGCAGGGCCCAGTCCGCCAGCGGCGTGATCAGGAGCCAGCGCAGTGACTCCAGCAGGGGGATCCCGCGCCGGAAGGCGCCGGAGGCATGCAGGTGGCCCACGTCGTTGAAGACGCCGAGGTCGCCCGTCACCATCAGGTCGCACTCGGTCGGCACGCCGCCCAGGAAGGCGTCCTCGAAGCCGTCCCACAGCATGCGGCCGTTGACGTGGATGCCGTAGCCCCATTCCCAGCCCCGGTCCTTCAGCCGCTGCCGGGCCGCGGCCATGCAGGCGGCGTCGAAGATGTAGGTGTCGGTGCGGATCCAGCGGTCCTGCAGCCAGATCTCGACCACCGGCCGGTAGGCCACCCGGGCGCCCGGCGCGATGCCGCGCAGGATCTCACCGGACAGCAGCACGACCCGGATGCGGGCCGGCAGCCTGGCGATGCGCAGCATGGCCACCAGCAGCGTGGCCTTGTCCGGCGCGTCGCCGCGGCCGGCGTCGTACACCTCGCGGGCGGTCGCGGGGCGCACCTTGACCCGGCGTGCGAGCGGCAGCCGCTTGACGTAGCCGTAGACGGCCAGGGCCTTCTCGCGATCGTTCTTGCACAGCTGCACGAGCGAGCGCACGCGCAGGCGCAACTTCGGATCCTCCAGGTCCAGCAGGGAAGACGAGCCCAGCCAGCGCTGCGGCTCGTCGATTCCTTCATCCGAGGACCAGGGCGTGGACACGGCCAAGGTGAAACCTTCTTCCCAACGTTTTCTGGCGGGACTTCGGGGTCCCGGCTGTTTCAAAGTGTATGCCCAACCGTGGCCAGGCCACTAGGCCAGCGGCCTAATCCCGGAGAAGTCTTTTCGCCGGCAGCCGGACGGTCGCCGCAGCCGCCTCGGCGGTCGCAGGCGCCACCGCTCAGGCCGCCCTGAGCAGCGGCGACGGGGTGTCCAGCTTGGGCAGCGGCCGGCGGCTGGCCAGCACCGCCTCGATATCCTCGCGGGCGCCGTCGATCAGCACCAGGATGGCCCGTTCGGCGCGCTCGGGGTCGCGGGCGATCACCGCGTCCAGCACGGCCCGGTGCAGCGGCAGGGAGTTGCGCGGTCCGTCCTTGCGGGTGGTGGAGATCTCGAAACTCGTGCGCAGCAGCGCCGACAGGGCCTTGCTCATTTGCACCAGCATGCGGTTGTGGCAGGCCGAGAGCAGGCCCTGGTGGAAGCGCAGGTCGTGCAGCACGTAGTCCCCGCCCTCCTCCACCGCCTTCTTCATGCCGGCGAAGGCCTCCTCGATCGCCGCGATGTCCTCGTCGGTCGCGCGCTGCGCCGCCATGCGCACCGCGGCGGGCTCCACGACACGCCGCAGCTCCTGCAGGTCGCGCAGGAACTCGCGGGTGAGGCCCGCCTGCGATTGCCAGGCGACCACGTCGGGATCGAACCAGTTCCACTGCTGCGGCGGCAGCACGCGCGTGCCGACCTTGGGGCCGGTGGAGACCAGGCCCTTGGCCACCAGCGACTTCACCGCCTCGCGCACGACGGTGCGGCTGACCCCGAGCTCCTCGCACAGCATCGGCTCGGGCGGCATCGAGCTGCCGGGCGGGTAGCGCCCCGCCACGATCGCCTTGCCCAGGAGGTCCAGGGTGTTGCCGTGGACGTTCTTGATGGTCATTGCAGGGAGGCGGGGGCCGTGTCCAGGCGCTGGCCGCCGGCGGCGTCGAACACATGCGTCTTGTCGGTCGCCACCTCCAGCAGCACGGTGTCGTCGGGCCGTGCCGAGGTGCGGCCGTGCATCACCAGGACCAAGTCCACCTCGCCCACGCGCAGCAGCAGCTCGGTCTCGGCCCCGGTCGGCTCGACCACCACCACCCTGGCGGGAATGCCCTGGCCGGAGGTCGAGAGGTGCAGGTCGCCCGGGCGCACGCCGTACTGCACCGGCTGCCCGTCGCGCCCCTGCGCCTGCGGCAGGGCCGGCCAGCGCTGGCCCTGGGCTTCGACCCAGGTGCCGCCCTCCCCCTGGCGCAGCGTGCCGGCCAGCACGTTCATGGAAGGCGAGCCGATGAACTGGGCGACGAACAGGTTGCCCGGCCGGTCGAACAGCTCCAGCGGCGTGCCGATCTGCTCCACGATGCCGTCGTGCATCACCACGATGCGGTCGGCCATGGTCATGGCCTCGATCTGGTCGTGCGTGACGTAGACGGTGGTGGTCTTCAGCCGCTGGTGCAGCGCCTTGATCTCCGCCCGCATGGCCACGCGCAGCTTGGCATCGAGGTTGGACAGCGGCTCGTCGAACAGGAACACCTTGGGGTCGCGCACGATCGCCCGTCCCATGGCCACGCGCTGGCGCTGGCCGCCGGAGAGCTCGCGCGGGTAGCGGTCCAGCAGCTGGGTGAGGTTGAGGATGCGCGCGGCGTCGTCCACCCGCTGCGCAGTGACCTGGGCGTCGGCCTTGCGCAGCTTCAGGCTGAAGGCCATGTTGTCGCGCACGGTCATGTGCGGGTACAGCGCGTAGCTCTGGAACACCATCGCGATGTCGCGGTCCTTGGAGTCCAGGTCGTTGACCACGCGCCGGTCGATGTCGATCTGGCCGCCGCTGATCGGCTCCAGCCCGGCCAGCATGCGCAGCAGCGTCGACTTGCCGCAGCCCGAGGGGCCGACCAGGACCACGAACTCGCCGTCGGCGATGTCGAAGCTGATGCCGTGGATGACCTTGAAGCGGCCGAAGTTCTTCTCGACGCCGCGGAAGGAGACGGATGCCATTGCGGGGAAACTCCGTGAGGGTCAGCTCTTGACGGCACCGGCCGTCAGGCCCGACACCATGTAGCGCTTGAAGGCGTAGTAGATCGCCGCCGGCGGCAGCGCGTAGATGAAGCCGGTGGCCATCAGCAGTTCCCAGGGGGAGTCGTCCGCGGACAGGAAGTTGCCCAGGGCCACCGCCAGGGTGATGCTCTTGTCGTTGGACAGCAGCAGGAAGGCGTACAGGTATTCGTTCCAGGCCAGCAGCAGCGAATAGGTGCCCACCGCCACCAGCGAGGGCACCATCAGCGGCAGGTAAACCAGCCGGAACAGTTGCAGCGGGCTGGCGCCGTCCATGCGCGCCGCCTCGTCGAGCTCGTAGGGCAGCTTGTCCGAGGCCTGCTTGAGCACCCAGATGCAGTAGGGCGAGGCGATGGTGACCATCGCCAGGATCAGCGACCACTGGTTGTTCAGCAGTCCGTACACGCCCATCGCCTTGTACATCGGCACGGCGAGGAACGCCGCGGGGATGAAGTAGGTGAAGAGGGCCAGGTTCATCACCGTGCGGCCGCCCGGCACCTTCAGCCGGCTGATGGCGAAGGCCGCGCAGGTGGAGATGAACAGCGTCAGCGCCCCGACCGCCAGCGCGATCAGCAGCGAGTTCCACAGCTGCAGCCAGAAGTGGTTCAGGTAGAAGTGCCGCTCGTGCAGCACGATGCTGAAGTTCTGCAGCGTCGGGTGGTCCGGCCAGAGCTTGCCGGAAGTGGCCGAATCCTTGGGCGAGATGGCGAACAGGAACAGGTGGTAGATCGGGATCATGGTCCACAGGAACACCGGGATCCCGATCAGCAGCAGCTTCGCCTCGGTGGCGACCCCGCGCAGGGTGATCTTCATACGGACCTCCGACGAGCCGCCTCTAGGAGGTCCGCGGCCCCCTCGGGGGGCAGCGACGACGCGAAGCGAGAAGCGTGGGGGCTCATTTCGACAGCCTCTTCATCATGAAGAAGACGAGGGGCAGCACGAACGGCAGCGCCACGACGATGGAGGCCATGGCCAGGTCGACCTGGTCCAGACGCAGGTACCGGATCCCCAGCGTGGCCAGCACGTGGGTGAGGTCGGCGGGCCCGCCGCCGGTGAGCAGGTACACGCTGTTGAAGTCGCCCAGCGTCCAGATCATCGACAGGATGGTGGACGTGAGGTACAGGGTGCGCATCGACGGCCAGGTGATGTAGCGGAACTTCTGCCACGAGGTGGCGCCGTCCACGGCCGCGGCCTCGTACTGCTCCGCGGGGATGGCCAGCCGGCCGGCCACCAGGATCAGGGTCCAGAACGGCAGCGACTTCCAGATGTGCATCAGCATCGAGAAGCTCAGGGCCAGCGTCGGGTCGTTCAGCCAGTTGGGGCCGTCGTTGCCGGTCAGGCGGAAGATCAGGGAGTTGATGACGCCCCACTCCGGGTTCAGCATGAAGCGCACCGACAGGATGGTCGGGATCGACGGCACCGCCCACGGCAGGATGAACAGCATCGACAGGATCTTGATCCACCAGCGCGTCTGGATGAAGAAACCGGACAGCAGGAGGGCCACGACCATCTTCAGGTTGATGGCGACCACCAGGAACACCACCGTGTTGATGGCGGTGCGGAAGAAGATGGGGTCGGCGAACAGCCGCTCGTAGCTCGCCGGATGGCGCGCCAGCCACAGGCCGTACCCCACGGGATAGAGCACGAACACCGCGAACACCAGCAGGTAGGGGATCACCAGCACCCGGCCCCAGTTGTCCCAGGTGCTGGAGCGCCGGGTGGCCGGCGCCGAGGCCGGCAGTTCCGCGGTGCTCACGATGGTCGTGCTCATGTCTGCGCTCTCGCCGTGCTCAGTCGGTGCTGCCCGCGACCGTCTTGATGCGCGCGATCATCTCGTCCACCGCCTTGTCCACCGGCACGTGCTCGTTGATGATGCGGTTCATCGCCTTGGCCCACACGTTCTCGTTGTTGAGGATCGTGAACTTCCAGTTCTTGGTGAACTCGAAGGTGGTCACGCCGCTCATGTACTGGTTGTACACGTCGAGGCGGTGCGGGTCGTTCTTCCAGAAGGGGCTGGCCTGGCCGGTCTTGGTCACGGGGAACCAGCGGCCCAGCGAACCCTCGACGTACGGCGTCAGGTTGGCGTCCTGCAGCAGGAAGGCCACGAACTCCTTGGCCAGGGCCTTGTGCTTGGCGTCCTTGAAGATCACGCCCGTCTTCACGGCGGTGCGGTACTTCATCTTGCTGCCGTCCGGCTTGTTCGGGAAGGCCGCCGTGGCGATCAGCTCGGTGTAGTTCTTCTTCGCCTCGGCGCGCTGGGCGTCGGTGAGCGCCGTGTTGTTCATGTCGTCCAGCCACTTCGCGGCGATGGAAATCGTCGCGTTGTGGGTCATGATGATCGTCTTGTTGTGGAAGGCGACGTTGTTGTCGGGGTCCTTCCAGCTGGTGGACGAAGGCGGCGTGCAGCCCTTCTGGTAGGGCATCACGTAGTCGGTCATCGCGTTGATCAGGCCCTGGCGCACGGCCGGATCGTCAACCAGCAGCTTGCCCGAGTCGTTGACCATCTTCACGTTGTAGGCGTCGGCGAAGGTCAGGAACGAGTAGAACGAGTCGCTCGAATCCACCCCCATCGGGAAGCCGGTGCCGTACACCCGCTTGCCGGTCTTCTGGCGGTAGGCGGGCTGCACCTTCTCGCACCAGAAGTTCCAGTAGCCGTGCCAGTCCTTGGGGATGTCGCTTTCCTTGTAGCCCGCGTCGGCCAGCATGTCCCTCCAGTACTGGATGTGCATGGTCTGCTGCTTGAGCGGGAAGGCGTAGTAGGCGCGCTTCTTCGCCTTGCTGTCGTACAGGAAGGTCGTGGACAGCGCGGTCGGCTCGAAGTGGGAGACGATCGGGTTGATGACGCTGCTGATGTCCTCCAGCTTGTCGTCGTAGGCCCACTTGCCCGTGACCTGGAAGTCGTAGACGTCGGCGTAGGCCACGTCGGGCGGGCTGCCGGAATCGAGCGCCGCCACCGTCTTCGGGATCATGTCCTGGATCGGGTACTGCGACAGTTCGACCTTCACGCCCTTGTGCTTGGCCTCGAATTTCTTGATGACGTTGTACAGGGCGTCGTCTTCCGACTTGTAGAAGCCCTTGACCCACCAGACGGTGAGCGTTTCCTGCGCCATCGCCGGCGCGGCAGCCATCATGCCGAACGCGATGCCCGCGGCGGCCAGAACCATTCTCCTTTTCATGCCTTCTGTCTCCTGTGCTGTCGTGGTGGAAGAAGCAGGGGCCCGGGCGCTAGCGGCACTCGGGCACGGGACTCGGAAGCGGCCGGCCGGCGAAATGCGCCTGCAGGTTCGCCAGCGCGAGATCTGCCATCGCCTGGCGCGTCTCGCGGGTGGCGCTGGCCATGTGCGGGGTGAGCACGACGTTGTCCAGCGCGCGCAGCGCCGCCGGCACGTTCGGCTCGTGGGCGAAGACGTCGAGGCCGGCGCCGGCGATCACGCCTTGCTGCAAGGCCTCGATCAGCGCGGCTTCGTCCACCACGCTGCCGCGGGCGACGTTGACCAGGAAGCCCTTCGGCCCCAGGGCGCGCAGCACCTGCGCGTCGATGAGGTGCTTCGTGCCCTCGCCGCCCGGGGTGATCGCCACCAGGAAGTCGACGTTGCCCGCCAGGTCGCGCGCCGACGGGAACCAGGGAAAGGCCACGCCCGGCTGCTGGTGGCGGCCGGTGTAGGCGATGGCCATCCCGAAGGCCTGGGCCCGCGCGGCGATCGCCTTGCCGATACGGCCCAGCCCCACGATGCCCAGGCGCTTGCCGGACATCCGGGTGGCCAGCGGCATGGGGCCCTGCTCGGCCCAGCGGTTGTCGCGCACGTAGCGGTCGGCCTGCGGCACCCGGCGGGCGACCGAGAGCATCAGCGCGAGCGCCAGGTCGGCCACCTCGTCGTCGAGCACGCCGGGCGTGTGCGTGACCGGGATGCGCCGCTCGATCGCCGCACGCACGTCGACCCGGTCGTAGCCCACGCCCATGATGGAGACGATCTCCAGCGCCGGCAGCCGGTCCAGGAGGGCGCGCGACACCAGCGACTCGCCGCCGCCGGTGATGGCGCGAATGCGCGGCGCGATCCGCGCGAAGGCCTCGGGATCGGTCTCGTGCAGTCGGTCGTGCACGGTGAACGCGGCGGCCAGCGGTTCCAGGTAGAACGGCGGCAGCTTCATCACGGCGAGCACGTCGGGGCGCGGGGAGGCGGTCATGGTTTGTACCAAAATGCCGGTCAATCGTATGACCATAAGATGAATGACCGATCAGGACCAACCCTATGAACTCCCCTAGGAAAAAACCCGAAGCGCTTGACGACCCCCACGCTTCGCTGCCCCCCGAGGGGGCCCAAGCCGCCTTGGGGCGGCCCGGCGGCGGCTTGCGCTCGCAGCAGTGGTTCGGCCGCCAGGACCGCGACGGCTTCGCCTACCGCAGCTGGGTGAAGGGCAAGGGCGTGCCGCACGACCAGTTCGACGGCCGTCCCGTCATCGGCATCTGCAACACCTTCAGCGAACTCACCCCCTGCAACTCGCATTTCCGCACGCTCGCCGAGCAGGTGAAGATCGGCGTGTACGAGGCCGGCGGCTTCCCGCTGGAGTTCCCGGTGATGTCGCTGGGCGAGACGCTGCTGCGCCCCACCGCCATGCTCTATCGCAACCTCGCGAGCATGGACGTGGAGGAATCGATCCGCGGCAACCCGGTGGACGGCGTCGTGCTGCTCATGGGCTGCGACAAGACCACGCCCTCGCTGATCATGGGCGCGTCCAGCGTGGACCTGCCCACCATCGGTGTGTCGGGCGGCCCCATGCTCAATGGCAAGTGGCGCGGCCAGGAGCTGGGCTCCGGCACCGGTGTCTGGAGCATGAGCGAGCAGGTGCGCGCCGGGACGCTCAAGCTGCAGGACTTCTTCGAGGCCGAAAGCTGCATGCACCGCAGCCACGGCCACTGCATGACCATGGGCACCGCGTCGACGATGGCGAGCATGGTGGAGGCGCTGGGCGTGGGCCTGCCCGGCAACGCCGCCTACCCCGCCGTCGACGGCCGGCGCAACGTGCTCGCGCGCATGGCGGGCCGCCGCATCGTGGAGATGGTGCACACCGACCAGAAGCTGTCGACCATCCTCACCCGCCAGGCCTTCGAGAACGCCATCAAGACGCTGGCGGCGATCGGCGGCTCCACCAACGCGGTGATCCACCTGATCGCCATCGCCCGGCGCATCGGCGTGGAGCTGTCGATCGAGGACTTCGACCGCCTGGGCAGCGACATGCCCTGCCTGGTGAACCTGCAGCCCTCGGGCAAGCACCTGATGGAGGACTTCTGCTACGCCGGCGGCCTGCCGGTGGTGATGAAGGAGATCGGCGAACACCTGCACCTGGGCGCCATGACCGCCAGCGGCAAGACCGTGGGCGAGAACATCGCCGACGCGCAGAACTGGAACACCGAGGTGATCCAGCCGCTGTCCGCGCCCTTCAAGGACAAGGCCGGCATCGCCGTGCTGCGCGGCAATCTGGCTCCGCGCGGTGCCGTGATCAAGCCCAGCGCCGCGACGCCCGAACTGATGGTGCACCGCGGCCGCGCCGTGGTGTTCGAGGACATCGAGGACTTCCACGCTCGCATCGACGACGAGGACCTGGACGTCGACGAGACCTGCGTGCTGGTGCTCAAGAACTGCGGCCCCAAGGGTTACCCCGGCATGGCCGAAGTGGGCAACATGCCGCTGCCGCCCAAGATCCTGCGCAAGGGCATCACCGACATGGTCCGCATCAGCGACGCCCGCATGAGCGGCACGGCCTACGGCACGGTGGTGCTGCACACCGCGCCGGAGGCGGCCGCCGGCGGCCCGCTGGCGCTGGTGCGCAACGGCGACTTCATCGAGCTGGACGTGCCGAAGCGGCGCCTGCACCTGGACATCAGCGACGAGGAGCTCGCACGCCGCCAGAGGCAATGGAAGCCGCCGCAGCCGCCCCTGTCCTCGGGCTACTGGAAGCTGTACGTGGACCACGTGCTGCAGGCCGACGAGGGCGTGGACCTGGACTTCCTGGTGGGCAAGCGCGGCGCCTTCGTGCCGCGGGACAACCATTGAGGTGAAGCCTCTCGTTGCGGTCGACTGGGGCACGTCCTCGCTGCGGGCCGCGCGCATCGCGGCCGACGGGGCCGCGCTGGAAGAACGTGCCTCGCCGCGCGGCATCCTCACCGTGCCCGCGGGTGGCTTCCCCGGCGTGCTGCACGAGCTGTGCGGCGACTGGCTCGCCGCACCCGGCACGCTGTGCCTGGTGAGCGGCATGGCCGGCAGCCGCCAGGGCTGGCGCGAGGCGCCCTACTGCCCCTGCCCCGCCGGCTTCGCAGAACTGGCGCGGGCGCTGCTGTGGATCGAACCCGGCCGCGTCGCCATCGTCCCCGGCCTGTCCTGCGAGGCCGGCGGCGTGCCGGACGTGATCCGCGGCGAGGAGGTGCAGGTGTTCGGCGCGCTGGACCTGCTGCGGCGGCCGGGCGGGGTCTTCGTGCTGCCCGGCACGCACAGCAAATGGGTGCGCGTGGACGCGGGCCGCGTGCGGTCCTTCGCCACCTTCATGTCGGGCGAGTGCTACGCGCTGCTGCGGCAGCATTCCATCCTGGCGCGCACCCTGCCCGCGGACGACGGCGAGCTCGACGAGCCGGCCTTCGTGCGCGGCGTGCGCCACGCGCAGGAAGCCGGCAGCCTGCTGCGCGCCGCCTTCAGCGCCCGCACCCTCGCCCTGTTCGACCGGCTGCCCACGGCGGCGCAACCCAGCTACCTCTCGGGCCTGGTGATCGGCGAGGAGCTTCGGCTGCGCGATCCCGGCGCGCAGCCGGTGCTGGTCGGCAGCCCCGCGCTGACGCGGCGCTATGCGCTCGCGCTCACGGCGCTCGGCGTCGCATCCACCTGCCTGGGGCCCGAAGCCACCTGGCGCGGCGCCGCGGCCCTGGCACGGTCCCTGGAGATCCCATGAATCCCTCGCTCGCAAACGACTGGCGCGCGGCCCTGGCCGCCCTGCCGCTGGTGGCCATCCTGCGCGGCCTCACCCCCGCGGAGGCCGACGGCGTCGGCGACGTCCTCGCCGGCGCCGGCTGGCGCCTGCTGGAGGTGCCGCTGAACTCGCCGGACCCCCTGGCCAGCATCGCCACGCTCGCGCGCCGCTTCCCGCAGGCGGTCGTGGGCGCCGGCACGGTGACCACGGCGGCGCAGGTCGGGGCGGTCCACGAAGCGGGCGGCCGCCTGGTCGTGTCGCCGCACCTCGACGCTCGCGTGGTCGAGGCCGCCGTCTCGCTCGGGATGGCCTGCCTGCCGGGCGTCGCGACGCCCAGCGAGGCCTTCGCCGCGCTGGAGGCCGGGGCGACGGGGCTGAAGCTCTTCCCGGCGGAGATGATCCCGCCGGCCGCCGTGAAGGCGGTGCGCGCGGTGCTGCCGCGGGGCACGCTGCTGCTGCCCGTGGGCGGCATCGCTCCCCACAGCATGGCGACCTACCGCGCGGCCGGTGCCGACGGCTTCGGCATCGGCTCGGCGCTGTACCAGCCCGGGCGCGACCTGCAGGCCGTGGCCGCGGCGGCACACGCCTTCGCCGACGCGTGGACGGGTACGATCCGCGCATGAACAGCGCGACTCCCACTCCCTCCCCCTCCTCCAGCGTGAATTTCGGCCTGCAGGGCCGCGTGTGCATCGTCACCGGCGGCTCCCAGGGCATCGGCGAGGCCTGCGTGCGCCGCTTCGCGCGCGAAGGCGCGAAAGTGGTCGTCGCCGACATCGACGACGCGCGCGGCCAGGCGCTCGCGCAGGAACTGCAGGGCCTGTACCTGCACTGCGACGTGGGCGACAAGGCGCAGGCCGACGCGCTCGTCGCCCGCACGATGGCGGCCCACGGCCGCATCGACGTGCTGGTGAACAACGCCGGCATCTTCAAGGCCGCGGAGTTCCTGGACATCACCGAGGCCGACTACGACGCCGTGCTGCGCGTGAACCTCAAGGGCTCGTTCCTCGTGGGCCAGGCCGTGGCCCGCGAGATGGCGAAGGCGGGACGGGGCGCCATCGTGAACATGAGTTCGGTCAACGCCGTGCTCACCATCCCCACCATCGCCACCTACAACATGAGCAAGGGCGGCATCAACCAGCTGACGCGGGTGATGGCGCTGTCGCTGGCCGACCAGGGCGTGCGGGTGAACGCGGTCGCCCCCGGCACCATCGCCACCGAGCTGGCCGCCAAGGCGGTGCTCACCAGCGAGGAGGCGAAGAACCGCATCATGATGCGCACGCCCATGAAGCGCCTGGGCGAGCCGTGGGAGGTGGCCGACGTCGTGGCCTGGCTGGCCAGCGACGCCGCGAGCTACGTGACCGGCGAGATCGTCGTCGTCGACGGCGGCCGCATGACGCTGAACTACATCGTGCCCGTCTGACCCGCGTTCAGGTCGCGACCGACTGCGGGCGCGCGGCCACCGGCGCCTCGCGGATCGGCAGGTGGATCAGCGCGGCGGCCACGGCCAGCAGGATGTCCACGTACCAGAACCAGTCGTAGGCACCGGTCCATTCGTAGACCTTGCCGCCCAGCCAGGCGCCGCAGAAGGCACCGATCTGGTGGGTCAGCATCACCAGGCCGAACAGGGTGGCCATGTGGGTCGGGCCGAAGAACTTGGCCACCAGGCCCGCCGTCGGCGGCACGGTGGACAGGTAGCTGAGGCCCATCACCGCGGCGAACAGCAGCACCACGGTGCCGGTCTTGGGCGCCAGCAGGAACACGAGCACGGCCACCGCGCGCACCGCGTAGATGAGGGACAGCAGCGACTTGGAGCGCCAGCGGCTGGTCGCCCAGCCGATCGCGAGGCTGCCCGCGATGTTGAACAGGCCGATGATGGCCAGCGCCCAGCCGCCCCACTGGGTGGGCAGGCCGCAGGCCTGGATCACCCCGGGCAGGTGGATGGCCAGGAAGGCCACGTGGAAGCCGCAGACGAAGAAGCCGCTGCACAGCAGGAGGTAGTCGGGATGGCGGAGCGCCTCGCGAACCGCCTGGCCGGTGCCCACCGGCTTGTGCGCCGCGCCTTCCGCGCGTGCGCCGGTGCCGCGCAGCACCCAGGCCGCAGGCAGGCAGATCAGCACCATCAGGCCCAGCACCTGCATGGCACGGCCCCAGCCGATGCCCACGATCAGCGCCGCGGCGATCGGCGCGGTGGCGAACTGGCCGAAGGAGCCGCCGGCGTTGACGATGCCGGTGGCGATGCCGCGCCGCGCCGGCTCGATCATGCGCATGCTGGCGGACATGAGCACCGCGGGACCGGCCATGCCCGAGCCGCCCGCGGCCAGCACGCCGATGGCGAAGATCAGGCCCAGCGTGGAGGACATGAACGGCGTGATGAAGGTGCCCAGCGCCATCAGCGCGAGCCCGGCCACCAGCACGCGCCCCGCGCCCCAGCGGTCGGCCAGCGCGCCGGCGAAGGGCTGCGTGAGGCCCCACCACAGCTGGCCGAAGGCGAAGGCCAGGCTGATGCTGCCCAGGCCCAGCCCGGTGGCGGTGTTCAGCGCCGGCAGGAACAGGCCCATGCTCTGGCGGCTGCCCATGGTCACGGCGAAGGTGCCGGCCGCGGCCAGCAGCACCAGCCCGTAGGCGGTGCGGCGCGTCGCATCAGTCATGGAGCTCTCCTTCCGGAAGGTCGGCCAGCAGGTCCTGGCACTCGTCCAGCAGCGCATGCAACGCTACCACGCGATCCCTTCCCAGACGCTGATTCAGTGTCTCCTGCGCCACACGGCAGCGAAGTGGTGCCTGCCGGCGCGCCTCACGGCCGGCACCTGTCGCGTCGACGAGACGGAGGCAGGACAGCCGCTACTTCGTCTGCGGCTCACCGAAGTGGAAGGTCAGGATCAGGTCCAGCCCCGCGCGTTCGCCCGCCTCGGCGCGCACGGTGACGCGGCGCGAGACGTCGTAGAACAGGAACAGCGTGCCCATGGTGCCGGACAGGCTACGCTCGTAGGCGGCGTATAGGTTGTCGGCGAAGCGCTTGCCCACTCGCACGACGGCGCCGCTGGTGCTGTCG
The DNA here is from genome assembly GCA_028868995.1 of Burkholderiales bacterium. Classification (GTDB taxonomy): domain Bacteria; phylum Pseudomonadota; class Gammaproteobacteria; order Burkholderiales; family Burkholderiaceae_C; genus Ramlibacter. The sequence goes on from JAGWTH010000012.1 coordinate 33,468, forward strand.
GGCGTCACCGACAGGTCGTCCAGGCCCAGGCTGCCGGCCACGCCCCGGCCGGTGCCGTGCCGGCCCGCGAGCATCGCGGCGGCGGCGCGCTGCAGCAGCGCCGTCTCGGCCCCGCTGCCGGCCGAGGAGCGCCCGAGCACCACCCAGGACAGCGTTTCCGCCTCCGACAGGCCAGCCTCCGACCACAGCGCCACGTGCGGCGCGAGCGCGCGGCCGGTGACCTGCACCCCCACCTTCTCCACCATGTTCGGCCGCACGGCGAGGATGTCCAGCGCCGGGTTGTCCGCCGGCCCGGTGAAGCGCAGCTCGCCGCGCTCGATCTTCAGGCGCTGGCCATAGGCCGCGAAGGTGCCGTCCTCGGTGCGGATCTGGCCGGTGAGCAGCGGCGAACCGTCGGCCGCGTTGCGCACTTCGAGCCGGCCCGCCAGGCGGGCGTCGAGGCCACGGCCGCTCACGCGGAAGTCGGGTCCCAGGTCGAATCCCAGGCGCAGCGTGAGCCGGCCCGTAGCCTCGGTCTCGGACGGCGCCGGATGGCGCTGCGCGTCGGTGGCGGGCAGCCCGGGCGCGTTGCGCACCACGACATCCGCGCCGAGGCGCGGCGGCGCCTGGTCGGGGATGCGGATGCGCGCGCGGTCCACCCGCAGGTCGCCCGCGATCCGGGTGCCGCCGCCGTCCATCTGCGCCGACACGGTGCCGGAGACCGTCAGCTGGCGGTCGCCGCGGATGCTGGCGCGCAGCTGCGACAGGGTGGCCCGGGCCTCGAACGCGGGCCCCTGTGGCGTCCAGCGGCCCACGCCGCTCGCCCGCAGCACGCCGCCATCGCTGCCGTCCCCGGGGCTGCCGTGCAGCAGGAACTCGTCGACCCGCAAGCCCTGGTCTTCCAGCTGCGCCCGCAGGCGGCCGCCGCGCAGCTCGATGCCGTCGACCACCGAGCGCAAGGCGAGGTCGTCGGCCCGCAGCGGTCCGCTCAGTGCGGGCCGCTCGCGAGTGCCGGCGATGCGGATGTCCGCGGCGAGCGAGCCGCGCAGCCGCCAGCCCGGCGGGGCCAGCACCGACCACACCCCGATGCGGGGCAGCTGCGCCTGCAGGCGCCCCTCCAGCGGCGCGTCTTCGGGCCAGCGCCAACGGCCGTCGGCGGCGCGTTCGAGGCGGCTGCGCAGCAGGCCTTCGGCGTGGCCGGCGCGCTCGCTGTCCCACAGCAGCCGCAGCTCCAGTTGCCCGCCCTGGCCGACGAGGGACGCACTCGCGGCGCGCACGCCGGCGCTCACCCGCGCGGTGGTCCCGTCCGGCCCCTCGGCCAGCACGTGCACGTCGCCGCGCGCGCGCGCGAGCGAGACGTCGAAGCGCGGCTCGGTCCCCCACTGCAGGCCCCACTGCCCGTCGAAGGTCAGGTCACCCGCCAGCGCCGCGGCGCCGGCCTGCTCCCCCAGCAGGCCGAGCCAGGCGAGCGGCACCCCGCGCACGCGGCCCGCGCCCGTCAGCTGTCCCTGCTGCCGGTGCAACGGGTCCCAGGCAAGCGCCGCTTCGGCCGGCGGCACGCCGCCGGGCAGCGCGGGGGACTCCAGCACGGCTTCGCCCGCGCCCAGCTCGAACCGGCCGGCCGCCGCCTGCCAGGGCACGGCTCGCCGCAAGCGCAGCTGCCACGGCCCCGGATAGCGATCGGGGTCGCGCAACTGAAGCAACAGCGACGCGACCTGCCCGCGCCAATGGGCCGCGTCGCCCGGCGCCATCGCCACGCTTCCGCGGGCCGCCAGGTCCAGGCTGCGCGCGCCCTCGACCGCCTGGCCGCGCAGTTCCACCGTCGCGTCGCGCAGCGGTCCGTTCAGTTGCAGCGTTGCCTCGCGCACGACCCAGGGCTGCGGCTGATCGGACGGCCGGGCCAGGTCCTGCAGGCCGATGCGGGCCTGCACGCTGGGGTCGCGCCAGCCGCCCTGCCAGGCCAGCTGCGCCTGCGCCCGGCCGCGCAGGCCGGGCGCAGCCAGCGCCGCGGCGAGCGACGGCCACCGGGCCAGCCACTGCTGCGCCTGCGCGAGGTCGTCCAGCGTGACATCGGCATGGCCCTGTCCGTGGTCGCGCGCGAGGGCGCCCTGCACCTGGGCGCGCAGGCCCGGGGCCCGCACCTGCGCACTGCCGCTGCCGGCCTGCGCGCGGGGTTGCCACTCGCCCTGCGCTTCCAGCAAAGCATCGCCGGCGTCCACGCGCAGTTGCGCGAGCGAGAGCGCGTCTCCGGACCAGCGGCCCCGCGCCAGCAGTTCGCGCAGCCGCGGCCGGGCCGGTGCGCCCCCGCGCCGCGCCGCCGACTGCAGCGCCACCTCGAAAGCGACCCCGCGACCTTCCCCGGACAGCCGCAGCGAGCCGGCCAGCGGCTGGTCGGGGAGCCGCGTGTGCGCCTGCGCGGGGTCGACGTCCGCCACCCGGCCGGTGAAGTTCCAGCCGCGCCCCTGCCAATGCCCGCGGCCTTCGATGCGGCCGCCGGCCGCCTGGGCGGCGAGCGACTCCAGCAGCATCGCGCCGTCGCGCCACTCGCCGGCGGCGCGCAGGGCGTCCAGCGGCAGCCGCCCCTGGTCCCAGGGACCGGCGGCGCCGTTGCGCAGGTCCGCCTGCCAGCGCACGCCGGCGCCCGGCACGGGCTGCACGTCGGCGCTGCCGGCCAGGAGCGTGTGCGGCGCCCGCGGCCAGAACCAGGCCGCGTCGAAGTACTGCATCTCGACGTGGGCCTGCGCCAGTGGCACGCGCTCGAAGGGCGTGATGCGGGCCGTGACCTGGGCGCTGGGGCCGCCGCGCACCTGAGCGCCCGGCGCCTGCGCCCGCAGCCGCGCGCTCGCCTCGATCGCCCGCGCCGGTCCGCGCGCGCGCAGCTCGAAAGCCAGCGGCACCGGCCGCGCGATGCCGGGCACCGGCGCCGCCAACCGCCCTTGCAGCCGCAGGTCCAGCGTCAGCGGGGCGCTCGCCAGCAGGTCCGCCTCGCCGCGATAGCTGCCGCCGGCCAGCTCCAGGCGCTGCAGCTCCAGGCGGTGGTGCCATCCGTCGAAGGCGTAGCGCGCCTCGACGGGACCGCCTTCCAGCCGCATGCCGCCCTCGTAGGCGAAGGCGCCGAGCTTCAGCGATTCGACCTCCAGCCGCCAGGGCAGGCCCAGGCTCGCCGGCTCGGGCGGCGGCCCGCCACCGGGCGGACGGGCATCGACCACCTGCAGGCGGGCCGCCTGCACCTGTTCCAGCAGCAGCCTGCGCTGCAACAGCGCCAGCGGCTGCCATTCCAGGCGCAGGTCCCGCACCTCCACCCGCAGGCCGTCGCGCTCCCAAGCCAGCCGCCCGATGCGCCAGCCGCCGCGCAGCGAGCCGTGCACTTCCTCGCCCTGCAATGCGAGCCGGGGCCCCAGGCGCTGCAGTGCCCAGGCGAGCGAGCCTTCCTGGCCCGCCCACCACCAGGCGCCGGCCGCGGCCAGCGCCAGCAGCAGGCCCAGGCCTACGAGGACGCGGACCATCCAGCGGGCGACGCGCAGGACCTGGCGTTTCATCAGAACACGAACCCCGCGGTGAGGTGCAGGCGCCAGCGCCTCTGGTCGACGCCGTAGGCGATCGCGGCCTCCAGCGGCCCCACGGGACTGCGCCAGCGGATGCCGGTGCCCACGCCGACCTTCGGGTTCAGCTCGCCCGGCTGGTTGGCCACGGCACCGGCGTCGACGAACAGCGTGTGCTCGAAGGCGGTGAGCACCTCGTTGCGATAGATGGGCCGCTGCCATTCGAGGCTGGCCACCGTCATGTAGCGGCCCGGCCCCACCAGGTCGCCGGGCAGCGGCACGCCGATATCCAGGTAGGAATAGCCGCGCACCGTGGTGTCGCCGCCGGTGCGGAACAGCTGCGTGGCCGGGACGTTGAGGTTGTCGCGCGCGAACACGGCGCCGGCCTCCGCGCGCACCTGCAGGCGGCTGCGCGCGAATGGGTGGTAGCCCAGCCAGCGCACGATGCTGCGCTGGAAGGGGCCGCGCTCGCCCTCGAGCGTCATGCCGCCGCCCAGTTCGAAGCCGAAGCCGTGGCCCCTGGAGGGGCTGCGCGGGTCGTCGAAGTAGCGACCCGTCCACACGTAGTTGGCGGTGAGGGCCGAGCCGTCGCCGGTGTCGGCGGCGGTGAGCGGCACTTCGCGCGGGTTGGTGACGCGCGCGCGCTCGTACTGCAGGTAGAAGTTGCGGTCGATGGCATCCCCGTTCTGGAAGCGGCCCGTGCGCAGGCGCTGGCCGTAGGTGACCAGCCGGCCGTCGTCCAGCCGGTCGAGTCGCCCCAGCACGGACCAGCGCCAGCCGTCCTCGTCGGGAATGGCGGTCCATTCGCTCTGCGCGAACGGGTTCTTCTGCTCCGCCTGCAGGCGCGTGACGGCGCGCCAGCCCAGCCACGGCAGCCGGTTGTGGGTGTGCTCCAGCGTCGCGCGCGGGCCGCCGTCGGTGGTGAAGCCCGCGCCCAGCACCACCTTCTGCAGCGGCGCCTCGCGCACGGTGACCTGCACGGGCGCATGCCGCGGGTCCGATGCCGGGTCGACGAACAGGAAGGCCGAATCGAAATAGCCGCTGCCGGCCAGGCGCAGCTGCGCCCGCACGATCTTCTCCCGGTCGTACTCGCTGCCTTCCGGCAGCCGGGCCAGCCGCGGCACCAGGCGCGGGTCGTAGCGTTCGACGCCGCTGACCTGCATCGGGCCCAGGCGGAACAGCGCGCCCGAATCGAGCTTCAGCCCCAGCTTCGCCGTGCCGTCGGCGGCGTCGACGTCGGCCAGGCTGTAGCTGATGCGCCCGGCCAGGTAGCGCCGCGCCGTCAGCTGCCGCGTGGCCAGCGCCTTGGCGCGGTCCCAGCCCGCCTGGGTGAAGGGCTGGCCCGCGGGCAGGGCCCAGCCGCCGCGGATGGCCTCGCGCTGGGCGACGGCCTCCGGGTCGGAGCGGTTGGCGAGGTCGCCCTCGAAATCGATCTGCACGTCCGACACCTTCGTGCGCTCGCCGGGTTCCACCGTCACCACCAGGGTCGTGCGTGCCCCCTCCTCTCGCGTGACACGCACCTGCGGCCGGAAATAGCCCTGGGTCGCGAGCAGTTCGCGCGCATCCTTTCCGGCCAGCACCAGCAGGCGCGCGATCTCGGCATCGTCCAGGTCGGGCACCTCGCGGTAGCGGCGCAGCTCCAGGTGGTCCTCCAGCAGGGTGCGCAGCTCTCCCGGGGCCCGCACCACCAGGTCGAAGGAGGGCCGTGCCGGCGGCGGGGAGGCGACCTGCCCCCAGGCCGGCGCCAGCCCGCCCCAGGCGAGCACGATCGCCAGCACGGTCAGCAGGCGCAGGAGCGGGCTGGTGGGTGTGGCTATCATCGGCACATGCGAATTCTCCACACCATGCTGCGCGTCGGCGATCTCCAAAGGTCCATTGACTTCTACACCAAGGTGCTGGGCATGAAGCTGCTGCGCACCACGGAGCGGCCGGACCAGAAGTATTCCCTGGCCTTCGTGGGCTACGGAGCCAATCCCGAGCACGCCGAGCTGGAGCTCACCTACAACCACGGCGTGTCGAGCTACGAGCTGGGCACGGCCTACGGCCACATCGCCCTCGGCGTGCCCGACGCCTACGCCGCCTGCGACCGCATCCGCGCGGCCGGCGGCAACATCACGCGCGAGCCCGGCCCGGTGAAGGGCGGCAGCACGGTGATCGCGTTCGTGACCGATCCGGACGGCTACAAGATCGAGCTGATCCAGCGGTCCACCGAGTCCGAATAAGGACCGGGCAGCCCCAGGTCGTGGTCGACCTGGGCGTGGGTCTTGGCCACGCCCTGCACCTGCACCGGCCGGCCGAGACGGGCGGCGGTCGCGCGCAGCTCCTCGGCCCGCGGGCAGGAATCACGCCGCAGCGAGGAGCACACCGCCAGGATCGGCGGCGCCTCCGACGTGAACCTCTGCACGGGCGAGGCGCTGCGCCAGCCGGCCGGATCGCTGCCAAAGGCGCGGTCGTACAGCGGCAGGTGGCGTGCGCGCATGAGCGCCGGCACGTCCATCGCCGCGCTGTCCAGGCTCACCGTCCCGCGCCAGGGCTGCGCGCCCTGGGCCCGTGCCAGGGCCGGGTCCGCGCTCAGCAGCGCCACCAGGTGGGCACCCGCGGAATGCCCCATCAACACCACGCGCGCCGGGTCCGCGCCCCAGCCGTGCGCATCGCGCTGCACCAGCGCCAGCGCGCGGGCGACGTCGCCTGCCTGCTCCAGGGGCGCCGCCTCGGGGAGCATGCGGTAGTTGGTGGAGACGACGACGAAGCCGCGCGCCGTCCAGTAGCGCACCTTCGGCAGGATCATGGCGGCGGCGCGCTTGTCGCCGAAGGCCCAGCCGCCGCCATGCACCATCAGCAGGATGGGGCCGCGCACCGTGCCCGGGAGGTAGACGTCCAGGCGCTGCAGCGGGTCGGGTCCGTAGGCCAGGTCGCGCTCGACGCGCACCTGCAGGTCGTTGGTGGCGGCCGCGGCGGAGTCGTCCTGCGGCACTGTACCGGCGAGCGCCGAGCCCGCCAGAAGGAGCACCGCTGCGAAGCGCCTCATTCCCGCGGCAGGCCGGCGGCCTCGCCGGCCAGGCGGGTGATGCGGTCCCAGTCCTGCGCCGCCAGGGCGTCGGCCGGCGTCAGCCAGGAGCCGCCGACGCAGGCGACGTTGGGCAGCGCCAGGAACTCGCGCGCGTTGCCGGGCGTGATGCCGCCGGTCGGACAGAACTTCACGTCGCCGAAGGGCCCGCTCCAGGCCTTCAGCATGGGCGCACCGCCCGCCTGCATGGCGGGGAAGAACTTCAGCGCCGTGTAGCCGTCTTCCTGGGCCCGCATGATCTCGCTGCCCGTCGCCACCCCGGGCAGCAGCGGCAGGCCCAGCTCGTGGCAGGCCTTGCCGACGGCGCGCGTGTAGCCGGGGCTCACGGCGAAGCGGGCACCGGCCAGCGCCGCAGCCTGGGCGTCGGCGGCGCTGCGCACCGTGCCGGCGCCGACCACGGCCTCGGGCACCTCCTTGGCGATCGCCTCGATGCAGGCCAGCGCCACCGGCGTGCGCAGCGTGACCTCCAGCATGCGGATGCCGCCGGCCACCAGCGCGCGCGCCAGGGGCACCGCCTGGGCGGCCTCGTGCAGCACGATCACCGGGATCACCGGCGCGTCCTGCATCACTTCGGCCGGCGTGGGCCGCTGGGGAACCGGGTTCATAGCCATGTGCAGGCGCCCTCCTCCGCCGCCAGTGCGTGGCGCCGCATGCCGCCGAACAGTTCGCGGCCGGTGCCGTGCGCATTGTGCTCGCGCTGGGCCTCGGTCATCTCCACCGGCTGGCGCCGCGCCCATTCCTGCGCGTCCACCAGCGCTTCCAGCCGGCCGGCGCGCGCGTCCAGGCGCACGAGGTCGCCGTCGCGCAGCAGCGCCAGCGGGCCGCCGGCCGCGGCCTCCGGCGAGACGTGGATCGCTGCCGGCACCTTGCCCGAGGCGCCGCTCATGCGGCCGTCGGTCACCAGGGCCACGCGGAAGCCCTTGCCCTGCAGCACGGCCAGGGGCGGGGTCAGCTTGTGCAGCTCCGGCATGCCGTTGGCGCGCGGGCCCTGCCAGCGCACCACGCACACCACGTCGCGTTCCAGCTCGCCGCCGTTGAAGGCGGCCAGCAGCTGCTCCTGGCTGTCGAAGATGCGCGCCGGGGCCTCGACCACGTGCCGCTCCTCCGGGACCGCCGACACCTTGATCACGCTGCGTCCCAGGTTGCCGGTCAGCAGCTTCAGGCCGCCCGTGGGGCTGAAGGGCGCCCCCACCGGGCGCAGGACGCTGTCGTCGCCCGAAGCCCCGGGATCGCGCCACTGCAGGCCGGCTCGCCCCTCGTTCCAGGCGGGGATGCGGGTGAATTCGCGCAGCCCGCCCGCGCGCACGGTGAGCACGTCCTCGTGCATCAGGCCGGCGTCGAGCAGTTCGCGGATCACGTAGCCCGGCCCGCCCGCGGCCTGGAAGGCGTTCACGTCCGCCGTTCCATTGGGGTACACGCGCGCCAGCAGCGGCACGGCGGCGGAGAGCCGGTCGAAGTCGTCCCAGTCGATCACGATGCCGGCCGCGCGCGCCACCGCCACCCAGTGGATCAGGTGGTTGGTGGAGCCGCCCGTGGCCACCAGGGCGGCCATCGCGTTGACGATGCAGCGCTCGTCGACGATGCGGCCGATGGGCGCCCAGCGGCGCGCCCGCAGGTTCGCCAGCGCGGTGCGCACCGCCTCGCGGGTGAGCTCCTCGCGCAGCGCGTCCCGCGGCTGCACGAAGGCGGCGCCCGGCACGTGCAGGCCCATCGCCTCCATCAGCATCTGGTTGCTGTTGGCCGTGCCGTAGAAGGTGCAGGTGCCCTGCGTGTGGTAGGCCTGCTCCTCGGCCGCCAGCAGCTCCTTGCGCCCGACCCGCCCCTGCGCGGCCTGCTCGCGCACCTTGGCCTTCTCGCTGTTGGACAGGCCGCTGGGCATGGGTCCGGCCGGCACGAACACCATGGGCAGGTGGCCGAACTGCAGGGCGCCGATCAGCAGGCCCGGCACGATCTTGTCGCAGATGCCCAGCAGCACGGCCGCATCGAACACATCGTGGCTCAGGCCCACGGCGGTGGCCATCGCGATCACGTCGCGCGAGAACAGGCTCAACTCCATGCCGGCGGTGCCCTGCGTCACGCCGTCGCACATGGCCGGCACGCCGGCGGCGACCTGGGCGATGGCGCCCAGCCGGTGCGCCTCGTCCTTGATCACCTGCGGGTAGCCCGCATAGGGCGCGTGCGCCGACAGCATGTCGTTGTAGGCGTTGACGATGGCGAGGTTGGGCGCGCGCTCGGCCACGACGCGGAGGCGGTCGTCGGGCGCGATGCCGGCGAAGGCGTGGGCGACGTTGGCGCAGCCCAGGCGGTCGGCGCCGCGGTCGCGGGCGGCGGCGGCGTCGAGGCGGCGGAGGTAGGCGCTGCGCGTCGCCGCGCTGCGCTCCCGGATGCGCTGCGTCACCGCTTCCAGGACGGGATGGAGTTTCATGGGAAGGCCAGAGGGTGTGGCGGACATGCTACCCCCGCGCGCCCCAACCCGGGGCGCGGCGCGGGTACGAACCGGTTACCAACTTCCCGACGGCGGCCGGCTTCGCTAGAGTAGCTGGCGTGAGCGAAGTGCCGAAGCCGTTGCGCGACCCCGTCCCCATGCTGGAGCAGGCCCTGTCCGAATGGGGCGGACGGGAGGACCTCTGGATCTTCGGCTACGGCTCGCTGATCTGGCGCCCCGATTTCGAGTTCGCCGAGCGCCGGCCCGCCCGCGTGCACGGCTGGCACCGGGCCCTGAAGATGTGGAGCCGCATCAACCGCGGCACGCCGGAGCGGCCGGGGCTGGTGTTCGGGCTGCTGAGCGGCGGCTGCTGCCGGGGCGTGGTGTTCCGCATCCCGCGCGAACAGGGCGGCGAGGTGCTGGCGCGGCTGTGGCAGCGCGAAATGGCCACGGCGGTCTACGACCCGCGCTGGCTCGCGGCCGACACGGCCCAGGGGCGCGTGCGCTCGCTGGCCTTCACGCTGTCGCGCAGCAGCCCCAGCCACACCGGCGAGCTGAGCACCGAGGAATACCGGGCGATCTTCGACAGCGCCTCGGGCCGCTACGGGACCACCCAGGAGTATGCGCACCGCACGCTGGAGGAACTGCGCCGGCACGACATCCGCGACCGCAACCTGGAGCGGCTGCTGAGGATGGTGCGCGGGCACGGGTGAACTGTTGCGGTGGGGTTCGGCTGCGCGCTCACCCCCCCTAAGAAGCGCCCTGTCTTCGGCGCAGCAGCGCCTCCGCCCGCGCCAGGTCCTCCACCGTGTCGATGTCGGTGACGATGCCCTCGTCCTCCAGCTCCAGCCTCAGGGCCTGCGCCGAGCGCACGATGGCCGCCGCGCCTTCCGCGCCGGTGAGCGACTGCAGGGCCGCGCCCAGCTCGCGCCCGAAGCCCACCGGATGCCCGCGCGTGCCGTGGTACACGGGCAGCACCACGGACGCCTGCTGCAAGGCCGCGGCGACGGCCCGCAGGGAATCCGGCGAGACCAGCGGCAGGTCGCCGGGCAGCACCAGCCAGCCGCCCGCGTCCGGCGTCGCGCGCACGGCCGCCGCAATGGAGTCGCCCATGCCCGGATGACCGGCGTCCTCCACGTGGAAGGGCAGGCCGCTCGCGCGCACGGCGGCAAGGGTGTGCTCCAGGACGGTGCCGCCGGCCAGCGGCGCCCGCAGCTTGGAGCCCTGGCCTCCGGACGCGACGTAGCGCTCGCCCCGCCCGGAGGCGAGGACGAGCACCACGGGGGAACGGACGGTGGCAGGACGCATGAAGCGAGCTTAACGCGCCCGATGCGACAATCGCCGCCATGAGCGACACCGCCGCCCGCATCGCCGAACTGCGCAAGAGCTACGAGCGCGCCGAACTGAGCGAGGAAGCCTCGTTCGCCGACCCGCTGAAGCAGTTCGACCACTGGCTGACCGAGGCGATCAACGCCGAGATTCCCGAGCCGAACGCGATGACGGTCGCCACGGTGGCCGGCAACCTGCGCCCCAGCACGCGCGTGGTGCTGCTCAAGGGCTACGACGAGCGCGGCATCGTCTGGTACACCAACTACGAAAGCCGCAAGGGCCTGGAGCTGGCCGGCAACCCCTGGGCCGCCCTGCAGTTCCACTGGGTGGAGCTGGAACGGGTGGTGCGCATCGAGGGCCGGGTGGAGAAGACCGATCCGCAGGAGAGCGACGCCTACTTCCACAGCCGCCCCCTGGATTCGCGCATCGGCGCCTGGGCCAGCCCGCAGAGCCAGGTAATCCACGGCCGCAGCGTGCTCGTGGCCAACGCGGCGAAGTACGGCGCGCAGTTCCTGCTCAACCCGCCGCGGCCGCCGCACTGGGGCGGCTACCGGCTGGTGCCGGACGAGTGGCAGTTCTGGCAGGGACGCCGCAGCCGGCTGCACGACCGGCTGCGCTACCGGCCGGCGGAAGGCGGCTGGGTGCGGGAGCGGCTCGCGCCCTGAACCCCGCCGGGTCCGCGCGCTACCTGCGCGTGAGCTCCGTGAACGTCTTGCGGAACTTCGCCACCTTGGGCGCCGCCACCGCCAGGCAGTAGCCCTGGGTCGGGTTCTTCTCGAAGAAGTCCTGGTGGTAGTCCTCCGCCGGCCAGTAGTTGGCCAGCGGCTGCACCTCGGTCACGATGGGCCGGCCGAACAGCTTGTCCTGGCTCATCTCGCGGATCAGGTCGTCGGCCACCTGCTTCTGCTCGGGCGTCGTGGTGTAGATGCCGCTGCGGTACTGCGTGCCGACGTCGTTGCCCTGGCGATTCAGCTGGGTCGGGTCGTGCACCACGAAGAAGATCTCGAGCAGCTGGCGGGTACTCACCTGGTCCGGGTCGTAGGTGAGCTTCACCACCTCGGCATGGCCCGTGCGGCCCGTGCAGACCTCCTCGTAGCCAGGCCGCTCGGTCCGGCCGTTGCTGTAGCCGGACTCCACGTCGGTGACGCCCCGCACTTCCTTGAACACCGCCTCGGTGCACCAGAAGCAGCCGCCGGCCAGCACGATGGTTTGCGGATCGCTCATGTGGGTTCTCCTGAGTGCCGCACTGTAGTCGCTCCCGGCCCGGTCGCCTTGACGCCCTGCTCCCGGCACAGCTATATTACTAACCAGTCAGTCATTAAAAAGCCGCTTCGCGGTCCTCCGGTCCCATGGTCACCAACCCGCCCGCCGAGCGCGGCAACGATCACCACGCCCGGCGCGAGCGCCGCAAGGAAGCCCGTCCGGGCGAACTGCTCGACGCCGCCCTGGAGCTGTTCGTGGAAAAGGGCTTCGCGGCCACCCGCTCGGAAGAGGTGGCCGCCCGTGCCGGCGTCTCCAAGGGCACCCTGTTCCTGTACTTCCCCTCCAAGGAGGAGCTGTTCAAGGCGGTGGTGCGCGAGAACCTGGCCGGCCGCTTCGCCGAGTGGCAGAAGGAGTTCGGGTCCTTCGAGGGCCCCACGAGCGACATGCTGCGCTACGGCATGCGCGTCTGGTGGGAGCGCGTCGGCGCCACCCGCGCCTCCGGCATCACCAAGCTGATGATCAGCGAGGCGCGCAACTTCCCGGAACTGGCCGCCTTCTACCAGCAGGAGGTGATCCGCCCCGGCACCGACCTCGTGCGGCGCATCCTGCAACGCGGCGTGGACCGCGGCGAGTTCCGCGCGGTCGACATCGACTACGCCATCTTCGGCATCGTCGCCCCGATGCTCTTCATGACCATGATGAAACACTCCCTGGGCGTGTGCGCCCCGCAGGACTATCCGCTGGACGCCCAGCGCTACCTGGACACGCAGGTCGACCTGCTGCTCAACGGCCTGGTCGCCCGCGGCGAGGGGCGGGGAGAGCGGGCATGAAGCGCTGGCAATGGGGCGTGCTGGTGGTCGTGGTGGGCGCGGTCGGCCTGGCCGGCGTGCGATCGGTCGTGCACCGCCGGGCGCAGCAGGCGGCCGAGGCGCAGCTGGGCGCCGAGCGGGCCCAGCCCGTGGTCGAACTGGCGGCCAGCGACGTCGTGCGGGCCGAGGTGCGCACGCTCACGCGCGGCCTGCCGGTGTCCGGCTCGATCAAGGCGGTGAACTCCGCCATCGTCAAGGCCAGGGTGCCCGGCGAGCTGCTGGAGGGGGTCCCGCGCGAGGGCGACGCGGTGAAGGCCGGCGAGGTGGTCGCGCGCATCGACCGCGTGGAGGCCCAGGCGCGCCTGAAGCAGGCGCAGGACCAGGCCGACGCGGCCCAGGCGCAGATCGACATCGCCGAGCGCCAGTTCAACAACAACAAGGCGCTGGTCGACCAGGGCTTCATTTCCAAGTCGGCGCTCGACACCTCCGGGAACAACCTGGCCGCGGCCCGGGCCACCCACCAGGCCGCGCTGGCGGCCGTGGACCTGGCGCGCAAGTCCCTGGAGGACACGGTGCTGCGCGCGCCGATCTCGGGCCTGGTCTCGCAGCGGCTGGCCCAGCCCGGCGAGCGCGTCGCCGTGGATGGCCGCATCCTGGAGATCGTGGACCTCAGCCGGCTGGAAATGGAGGCCAGCCTCAGCGCCGCCGACTCGGTGGACCTGCGCGTGGGCCAGCAGGCCAGCCTGCAGGTCGAGGGCAGCCCGCGGCCGGTCGCGGCGCGGGTGGCCCGCATCAACCCCAGCGCCCAGGCCGGCAGCCGCAGCGTGCTGGCCTACCTGGCGATCGCCGACACCACCGGCCTGCGCCAGGGGCTGTTTGCCCAGGGCACGGTGAACGTGGGCAGCACCTCCGCGCTGGCGGTGCCCCTGTCGGCGGTGCGCACCGACCGGCCCGCACCCTATGTGCAGGTCGTGGAGGGCGGCAAGGTCGCCCACAAGGAGGTGCAGACCGGCGAGCGCGGCGACGTGGACAAGGTCACCTGGGTCGGCGTGAGCGGCCTGGCGCCCGGCGCCACGGTGATCCTCGGCCACGTGGGCCCGCTGCGCGAGGGCACGCAGGTGAAGTTCACGGGCGCCGCGCCCGAAGCCCGGCCGGCGAAGCCCTGACGCGCCATGTGGTTCACCCGCGTCAGCCTCAGGAATCCCGTGTTCGCCACGATGGTGATGCTCGCCATCGTGGTGCTGGGCCTGTTCTCCTTGCAGCGCCTGAACATCGACCAGTTCCCCAACATCGAGTTCCCGGTGGTGGTGGTGCAGACCGACTACCCGGGCGCCTCGCCCGAGATCGTCGAGAGCGAGGTCAGCAAGCCGATCGAGGAGGCGGTCAATTCCATCGCCGGCATCAACGCCCTGACCTCGCGCAGCTACCAGGGCCAGTCGGTCGTGGTGATCGAGTTCCAGCTGTACGTCGACGGCCGCCGCGCCGCCGACGACGTGCGCGAGAAGGTCGCCTCGGTCCGGCCCACCTTCCGCGAGGAGGTGAAGGAGCCGCGCGTGCTGCGCTTCGACCCGGCGAACCGGCCGATCTGGTCGGTCGCGGTGCTGCCCGACACGCGCGGCGGCGCCCGCCCGCTGAGCCCGGTGGAACTCACCAACTGGGCCGACCAGGTGCTCAAGAAGCGGCTGGAGAACGTGCGCGGCGTCGGCTCGGTGACGCTGGTGGGCGGGACCCTGCGGGAGATCGACATCTACCTGAACCCGCCGGCCATGGAGGCCTTCGGCGTCACCGCCGACCAGGTGGCCAACGCCGTGCGCAGCGAGAACCAGGACCTGCCGGTGGGCGCGATCCGCTCGCTGACGCAGGAGCGCGTGGTGCAGGTCGACGCGCGCATGAAGCGCCCCGAGGACTTCGGCAGCATCATCGTCGCCCGCAAGGGGGGCGCGCCGGTGCGCGTGGACCAGGTGGCGCGGGTCAGCGACGGCGGGCAGGAGGTGGAAAGCCTGGCGCTGTACAACGGCCAGCGCACGCTGCTGCTGCAGGTGCTCAAGGCGCAGGACGAAAACACCATCGCGGTGATCGACGGCCTGGCGAGCACGCTGGCGGAGATGAAGGCCCAGGTGCCCCCGGGGGTGCGGCTGGAGCCGGTGGCCGACGCATCCCGGCCGATCCGGGTGGCGGTGGACAACGTGCGCCGCACCCTGATCGAGGGCGCGGCGCTCACCGTGCTGATCGTGTTCCTGTTCCTCAACTCGTGGCGTTCCACGGTCATCACGGGCCTGACGCTGCCGATCGCGCTGATCGGCACCTTCCTGTTCATGTACGCCTTCGGCTTCTCCATCAACATGGTGACGCTGATGGCGCTGTCGCTGTGCGTGGGCCTTCTGATCGACGACGCGATCGTGGTGCGCGAGAACATCGTGCGCCACGTGCAGATGGGCAAGCCGCCCTACCAGGCCGCGCTGGACGGCACGCAGGAGATCGGCCTGGCGGTGCTCGCCACGACCTTCTCCATCGTCGCCGTGTTCCTGCCCATCGGCTTCATGGGCGGCATCATCGGCAAGTTCTTCCACGAGTTCGGCGTGACCATCGTGGCGGCGGTGCTGATCTCCATGTTCGTCAGCTTCACGCTGGATCCGATGCTGTCGTCGGTCTGGCACGACCCCGAGGCCGAGGGGCACGGCCGGCCCAGGCAGAGGCTGACCTTCTACGACCGCAGCATCGGCCGGGTCACGGGCTGGTTCGACCGCTCCACCGACCGGCTGGCCGACACCTACCAGGCGATCCTGCGCTGGTCGCTGGCGCACCGCCTGGCCACCCTGCTGGGGGCCGTCGCGATCTTCGTGACCAGCATCCTCATGGTGCCGCTGCTGGGCACCGAGTTCGTGCCCAAGGCGGACTTCTCCGAGACCAACCTCAACTTCTACACGCCGGTGGGCTCCTCGCTGGAGCTGACCGAGGCCAAGGCGAAGCAGGTCGAGAGCATCATCCGCGAGTTCCCGGAGGTGCGCTACACCGTGGCCACCATCAACACGGGCCAGGCGATCGGCAAGATCTACGCCTCGATCTACGTGCGCCTGGTGGACCGCAAGGACCGCAAGCGCAGCGTCGACGACATGGCCGGCGTGCTGCGCGAGCGCCTGAAGCAGGTGCCGGGCATCACGGTGACGCACGTGGGCCTGCTGGACCCGGTGGGCGGCAACAAGCAGATCGAGTTCTCCCTGCTGGGGCCGGACCTCAAGGAGCTGGAGCGCCTGTCCGCGCTGGTCACCGAGCGCGTGCGCGGCATCCCCGGCCTGGTGGACCTGGACTTCAGCGTCAAGCCGGACCAGCCGACGGTCGCCATCCGGGTGCGGCGCGACGCCGCCTCCGACCTGGGCCTGTCGGTGGCCCAGATCGCCGGCACCCTGCGCACGCTGGTGGCCGGCCAGACGGTGGGCAACTGGCGCGCGCCGGACGACGAGACCTACGACGTCAACGTGCGGCTGGCGCCCGAGGCCCGCAACGCCCCCGGGGACCTGGAGCGCCTGCCCTTCGCCATGGGCAGCAACCCCGACGGCAGCTCGCGCATCGTGCGCCTGAACCAGGTCGCCACCGTCAGCGCCTCCACCGGGCCCAACCAGATCAACCGGCGCGACCTCACGCGCGAGGTGGCGATCAGCGCCAACGCCTTCGGCCGCTCCTCGGGCAAGGTGTCGGACGACCTGCGCGCGCGGCTGGACGGCATCCACTTCCCGCCCGGCTACAGCTACCAGTTCTCCGGTTCGACCAAGAACATGAAGGAGTCCTTCGGCTACGCGGTGTCCGCCCTGGCCATGGCCGTCATCTTCATCTACATGATCCTGGCCAGCCAGTTCAAGAGCTTCCTGCAGCCGCTGGCGCTCATGACCTCGCTGCCCCTCACGCTGATCGGGGTGGTGCTGGCCCTGCTGCTGTTCGGCTCATCGCTGTCGATCTTCTCGGTGATCGGCATCGTGATGCTCATGGGCCTGGTCACCAAGAACGCCATCCTGCTGGTGGATTTCGCCATCCGCCTGCGCGAGGAGGGCATGGAGCGCTCCCAGGCGCTGCTGCAGGCCGCCCGGGTGCGGCTGCGCCCGATCCTGATGACCACCCTGGCCATGGTGTTCGGCATGGTGCCGCTGGCCTTCGCCCTGAGCGAGGGCTCGGAGCAGCGCGCCCCCATGGGCCAGGCGGTGATCGGCGGGGTGATCACCTCCTCCCTGCTCACCCTGGTGGTGGTGCCGGTCGTCTACTGTTACCTGGACGATTTCGCCCGCTGGCTGAAGCGCGGGCGCCACGCTCCGGCCGGCGGTCCGGGGGCCCCGGCCCTGCCGGCTTCTAGAATCGAGGATCCGTCCTGAATGTCACCCCTTGCCATGACCGCCGCCACCGCCACCGAACGCGCCCGCTTCAACATGATCGAGCAGCAGATCCGCCCCTGGGATGTGCTGGATACCGGCGTGCTGGACCTGCTGTCCCGCGTGCGCCGGGAGGACTTCGTGCCCCCCGCGCACCGGGCCCTGGCCTTCACCGACATGATGATCCCCCTGCTGGCGCCCACCGACGAGGCCCTGCGCCGCGGCTGGTGCATGCTCGAACCCAAGCAGGAGGCCCGGCTGCTGCAGGACGTGGCGCCCCAGCCGCACGAGAAGGTGCTGGAAGTCGGCGCTGGCTCCGGCTACATGGCCGCGCTGCTGGCCAGCTGCGCCCAGCGCGTGATCAGCCTGGAGATCGAGCCCGAACTGGCGCGCATGGCGCGCGAGAACCTGCAGCGCGCCGGGGTCCGCAATGTCGAGATCCGCGAGGCCGACGGCAGCAAGGGCCTGGCGGCCGAGGGCCCCTTCGACGCGATCGTGCTGTCCGGCTCGGTCGCCGAGGTGCCGCAGGCCCTGCTGGCGCAGCTGAAGGTGGGCGGCCGGCTGGCCGCCATCGTCGGCAGCGAGCCGGTGATGCGTGCCACCTTCATCACCCGCACCGGCGAGGCCAGCTACGCCACCACCCAGCCCTGGGACACCGCCGCGCCGCGCCTGGCGCACTTCCCCGAGCCCTCCCGCTTCCGCTTCTGAAGGCCGCACCATGATTTCCCAGGTCCGCCCCGCGCACTGGAACGACTGGCTCACCACGCAATCCGCCCGCCCGCTGCTGCTGGACGTGCGCGAGCCCTGGGAGGTGCAGACCGCCAGCGTCGCGCCCGAGGCCGGCTTCGACGTCGTCGCCATCCCGATGAGCGTCATCCCGGCGCGCATGATGGAGCTGCCCAAGGACCGGCCGATCGCCTGCATCTGCCACCACGGCGGCCGCAGCCAGCGCGTGGCCATGTTCCTGGCGCAGCAGGGCTGGCCCGGCGTGGCGAACGTCGCCGGCGGCATCGACGCCTGGGCGCGGGAGCGCGACCCCGGGATTCCGCGCTACTGACCCCCGGACCGCGCGGACACGGCCCCAGAAAAGCAAGACGAAAGGACGGACGATGACGAAATTGCGGCTTCTCCCCCTGGCGGCGGCCATCGGGCTCTCCCTTGCGGGCCCGGCGCGCGCCGACACCTTGCTGCAGATGTACGAAGCGGCCCGCGCCTACGACGCTACCTGGCAGTCCGCGAAGCTGCAGTACGACTCCAGCGAGTTCCGCGCCGAGCAGGCCCGCTCGGGCCTGCTGCCGCAGGCGGCCATCACCGCCGGCGTCAGTCGCAGCCATCTCGACATCGACGTGCCGAACACCGACCGTGCCTTCGGCACGCAGAACGCGACCCTCAGCGCCTCCCAGCCGCTGTACCGGCCGGCCAACCTGGCCACCTACAACCAGGCGCAGCGCCAGCTGCAGCAGGCCAGGTACCAGCTCACCGCCGCCGGCCAGGACCTGATCATCCGGGTGAGCCAGGCCTACTTCGACGTCCTCGGGGCCCAGGACACGCTCACCTTCGTGCGCGCCCAGAAGCAGGCCACGGCCGAACAGCTCGCCTCGGCCAAGCGCAACTTCGAGGTCGGCACCACCACCATCACCGACACCCGCGAGGCGCAGGCGCGTTACGACCTGGTGCAGGCGCAGGAGATCCAGGCGGAGAACGACCTCCACGTCAAGAAGCTGGCGCTCGACACGCTGGTGGGAAAGCAGGATGCGCAGCCCGACCCGGTGGGGCCGCTGAAGGACGTGCCGCCGCCGCAGCCGGCCAACCCGGAGGCCTGGGTCGCCGCCGCCGAGGACGCCAGCCCCGCCATCCTGCAGGCCAAGGCCGGCGTGCAGGTCGCCGAGCTGGAGACCGAGAAGGCGCGCGCCGGGCACAAGCCGACGGTGGACCTGACCGCCAGCTACGGCTGGATCCACAACGTCGACGGCAGCGCCGTGTCCACGATCGACAACCGGCCCAAGCAGGCAACGGCCGGGATCACCCTCACGCTGCCGCTGTTCTCCGGCTTCGCGGTGCAGAACCGCATCCGCGAGACGCTGGCCCTGGAGGACAAGGCCCGCAGCGACCTGGAGGCCGCGCGCCGGCAGGTGGCGCAGGCCGTGCGCACGGCCTACTTCGGCGTGGTGTCGGGACTGGGGCAGGTGCGGGCGCTGGAAGCCGCCGAGGCCTCCAGCCAGAGCTCGCTGGACGCCAACCTCCTGGGGTACCAGGTGGGCGTGCGCATCAACATCGACGTGCTGAACGCGCAGACCCAGCTTTACCAGACCAAGCGCGACCTCTCGCAGGCCCGCTACAACGTGCTGCTCGGCCAGCTGCGCCTGCGCCAGGCCAACGGCACGCTGCAGGCGGAGGACCTGACGCGCATGAGCGCGCTGCTGGCGCGGTAAGCCATTTGTGTTCCTTGAGGGCGCAGGGAGCAGACCCCTGCGCCCTTTTGCTTCCCGGAGGCTTCCATCCCTAGAATCCGCCAGATGAGCAGCCGCTCATAATGGGTCCGGGGAGATCATGAATGCAGTTGCTTGACAACATCAACAGCCTGCTCGGTGAGGACCTGAAGAAGGCCCTGACGCCGCATTCCCGGCTGATGATCGCAGCTGCCTCCTTTTCCATCTATGCCTACGAGGCCCTGAAAAGCGAACTGGAGGCGATCGACTCGCTCGAGTTCATCTTCACCCAGCCCACCTTCGTTCCCGAGGAAGTCACCGATTCAGGCAAGAGAGTCCGCCGCGAGTTCCATATCCCGAAAACCGAGCGGGAACGGAACTTCTATGGCACGGAATTCGAGCTCCAGCTGCGCAACAAGCTGACCCAGCGCGCCATCGCGCGCGAGTGCGCCGACTGGCTGCGCCGCAAGGCAAGCTTTCGCTCGAATCGCGGCGGCGCCCCGATGCAGCAGTTCGCGGTGGTCCAGGCCCGCGAACCCGCCGCGGTGTACATGCCCTTGCACGGCTTCACCGCCGTCGACCTCGGCTACCGGCAGGGCAACGCCGTCTCCAATATCGTCACCAAGTTCGACGATCCCTCCCACACGAGCACCTTCCTCAAGCTCTTCTACCAGATCTGGAACGATCCGGAAAAGCTCGAAGACGTCACCGAGCGTCTGTGCGAGCACATCGCCTCCGTCTACCAGGAGAACTCGCCGGAGCGCATTTACTTCCTGATGCTCTACAACATCTTCAACGAGTTCCTGGAGGACCTCGACGAAGATGTTCTGCCCAACGACCGCACCGGCTACCAGGACACGTTGGTCTGGAAGAAGCTATTCAACTTCCAGCGCGATGCGGCCACCGGCATCATCAACAAGCTGGAAACCTACAACGGCTGCATCCTGGCTGACAGCGTGGGGCTGGGCAAGACGTTCACCGCGCTGGCGGTCATCAAGTACTACGAGCTGCGCAACAAGTCGGTCCTGGTCCTCTGCCCCAAGAAGCTAGCGGACAACTGGCTGACCTACAACCGCAACCTGAAGACCAACCTCTTCGCCGCGGACCGCTTCAACTACGACGTCCTGTGCCACACCGACCTGCTGCGCACCAGCGGTGAATCCTTCGGCACACCGCTGGATCGCGTGAACTGGGGCAACTACGACCTCGTCGTTATCGACGAGTCGCACAACTTCCGAAACAACGACGCCTACAAGGACCGGGAGACGCGCTACCAGCGGCTCATGAACGCCGTGGTCAAGCAGGGTGTGAAGACCAAGGTACTGATGCTGTCGGCCACGCCGGTCAACAACCGGTTCACGGACCTGCGCAACCAGCTGGCGCTGGCCTACGAGGGCAATGCGGGCCACCTCGGAGAGAACCTGCGCACCGAGAAGGAAATCGAAGAAGTGTTCAGGCGCGCCCAGGCGGCGTTCAACACCTGGTCCAAGCTGCCGCCGGAAGAGCGCACGGCCGAATCCATCCTCGCCGCGCTGGATTTCGATTTCTTCGAGCTGCTGGACAACGTCACTATCGCCCGGTCCCGCAAGCACATCGAGACCTTCTACGACACCCGGGACATTGGCCAGTTTCCCAAGCGCCTGAAGCCCCTTTCCTTCCATTGCCCGCTCACGCGCCGCACGGATGTGATCGGCTTCAACCGGATCTTCGACGAGCTCTCCCGCCTCAAGCTGGCCGTCTATGCGCCCGTCAGCTACATCCTGCCGAGCCGGCTGAAAAGGTACGAAGCGCTCTACGACACCGAGGTGGCGAGCGGCGGCGGCAAGTTCCGGCAGGCCGACCGCGAGCGCAGCCTGCAGGCGCTGATGATCGTCAACCTGCTCAAGCGCTTGGAAAGCTCGGTCGCCTCGTTCCGGCTCACTCTGCAAAGCCTGCAGAGCAACCATCTGCAGACCATCACCAAGATCGTGGAATTCTCCGCCAGCGGCAAAGGCGGCAGCTTTGCCGATGTGGCCCCGGCCCTGCAGGACGTCGACTTCGACGAGGACGAGGACGAGGACTTCCCCGAGCCGGGAGACGAGCGCACCGGCGGCAAGGTGCAGATCAACCTCGCGGACATGGACCTGCCCTCCTGGGAGCATGACCTGCGCGCGGACCTGCAGGTCATTGAGCTGCTGCTGGCCGAGATGGAGAAGATCACCCCGGCGGACGACGCGAAGCTGCAGCACCTGAAGGCGCAGATCGAGGCCAAGCTTGCCGACCCGATCAATCCGGGCAATCGCAAGCTTCTGATCTTCACCGCGTTCGCGGACACGGCAGCCTACCTGTACGACAACCTCGCAGACAACCTGTTGTCCGGCCATGGCCTCCACACCGGGCGCGTCACCGGCGCGCACGACCCGAAGACCACGCTGAAGCTGAAGGTCGATCCGCGGCGCGGCATCGACTACCAGACCATGCTGATGCTGTTCTCGCCGCGTTCCAAGGAGAAGGCAGCCATCCTTCCCGAAGAGCCGGGCGAGATCGACGTGCTGCTGGCCACGGACTGCATCTCGGAAGGGCAGAACCTGCAGGACTGCGACACGGTCATCAACTACGACATCCACTGGAACCCGGTGCGCATCATCCAGCGCTTCGGCCGGGTGGACCGCATCGGCTCGCCCAACGCCAGCATCCAGCTGGTGAATTACTGGCCCGACATCAGCCTGGACGAGTACATCCGGCTGAAAGAGCGCGTGGAGACCTGCCCCTGGCCCCGGCCCTGTTCGCCTGGCCACCCCAGGCCGCCGTAGGCCGCGTGGTGCCCAAGAACAAGGTCTACGTGCACGCCCGGCCCAGCCCGGCATTGCGCGCCCGCTTCGTCGCGCAGGTGGAGCAGATCGTCTGGGCCTTCAAGCTGGCGCCCGAGACCGTCAACCTGCCGGCAGCGCCCGAGGTGCCGGAGATCGAGTTGTTTCGCATCGCGCAAAAGACGCCGGAACTGGACCTCGACGTCCTGCGCTGCATCGACCGGGCCATTCCGTTTCCCATCCTGTTCGAGCTGCAGCATGCCGGCCGCAGCCGCGGAGTGGCCGCCTACAAGCGGCCGGCCGAAGGCAAGGCCACGCAATGGGTGCCGGGCGAGTACTTCGTCACCCCCTGGCAGCCTGACGAAGCCACCCGGGCCGGCCTGCCGGTGGCCTTGGACCTGGGCGGCCTGTACGGGGAGCTGATCCGAGCCCATATGCCGCTGCCCGCCCGGCCCGGCGAGAGCCTGCGCGCCCAGGTCGAGCGCCTGGCCCTACTCCGGGAAGCTGAGGCCGCTGCCCGCAAGCTGGCGGCCCGCCTCGCGACGGAACCCCAGTTCAATCGCAAGGTGGAGCTCAATGCCCAGTTGCGTACCATTCGAACCCGACTCGAGAGCCTGTCGCGCTGAAGCGGCAGGCATGCTTTGAATCCCATGGAAAAACTCAAGCTGCACAGCCCGGACCTCACCCAGGGCAACATCGCCAGGTTGGCGGAACTGTTCCCCAACTGCGTCACCGAGACGCAGGATGCCCAGGGCACGGTGCGCCGCGCCGTCGACTTCGATCAGTTGCGGCAGGAACTGTCGTCCGTCATCGTGGAAGGCCCGCAGGAGCGCTACCAGCTCAATTGGCCGGGCAAGCGCGAGGCGCTGCTGCTGGCCAATGCGCCCATCGCCAAGACGCTGCGACCCTGCCGCGAGGAGAGCGTGGACTTCGACACAACGCGCAACCTGTTCATCGAGGGCGACAACCTGGAGGCGCTGAAGCTGCTGCAGGAGACGTACCTCAACAAGGTGAAGATGATCTACATCGATCCGCCGTACAACACGGGGAGCGATTTCATCTACGAGGACGATTTTTCTGAAGACGTGGATAGCTACTTGAAACGTTCAAATCAGAAGGACGAGTCAGGTGATCGTCTCGTCATGAATCCAGAGAATAACGGAAGACATCATTCAGACTGGTTGACCATGATGTATACGCGTGAGCCCGCTGCAGTACACCGTGGTTTCCGGTGAACAGGTCGATGCCGCGACGCCGGAGGATCTGGCCAACGGGGATGCGTTCCGTGTCAGACAGAGCCGCACGGAGCTGCATCGCGCCTCGGTGCACTCCGCGGTGCGCTACGACCTGATCGGCCGGCTGTCCGAGGAGACGCAGCTCACACGGCGTACGGTGGCGGCCATCATCAGGGGATCGAACGCGGCGGTGTTCGCGCAGTACCGGACCAACCCGGAGGACTTCATGCAGAAGGCCGCGCGGCTGATCAACGAACAGAAAGCCACGGTCATCGTCGAACACATCTCCTACGACGCCACCGGCGATCGCCACGAATTGGACATCTTCACGCAGGAAAAGGCGGGAGAAGATTTCAGCGCCGCATTCAAGGCCGAACGGCACGTGTTCGACTATGTGTTCACGGACTCGAAGAACGAGCGTGCGTTCGTGCAGGACTTGGACGTCAGCACGGAGGTGGTCGTCTACGCGAAGCTGCCACGTGGCTTCTTCATCCCGACGCCTGTCGGCAACTACAACCCCGATTGGGCCATCGCCTTCCGTGAGGGCAGCGTGAAGCACGTCTATTTCGTGGCGGAAACGAAGGGGTCCCTCTCCAGCATGGATCTGCGCAGGATCGAGCAGAGCAAGATCGACTGTGCCCGTGTCTTCTTTGCAAGGATCACGTCGGAGCAGGTGAAGTACGACGTGGTGGACAGCTATGCGAAGCTGATGGAGCTCGTTCGGTAGCGTCCAGCGGCGCGTCAACGCGCTGTCGCGGGCAGTAGCGCCAGCACCGCTGCGGCCGTCTTTTCCGCCGCGCCGCGGTGGGCCGCCGCGAAGCGCTCGCCGGCCTGCGCCATCGCCTGGCGCGCGGCGGCGTCGCGCGCCAGTTCGACCGCCACGCGCACGCCCTCCTCCATCGAGGCCACGCGCCGCGCCGCCCCGGCCGCCAGCGCCAGCTCCGCGGCCTCGCCGAAGTTGAAGGTGTGCGGCCCCATGACGACCGGGCAGCCGCAGGCGGCGGCCTCGATCAGGTTCTGCCCGCCCAGGCGGGCGAAGCTGCCGCCCAGCAACGCCGCATCGGCCAGCCCGTAGTACAGCGCCATCTCGCCCAGCGAATCGCCCAGCCAGACGTCGGCCGGGGCCGGCGCGGCGTCCCAGCTGCTGCGGCGCGAGACCGAGCGGCTGGCGCGCAGCACCAGGGCCGCCACCTCGTCGAAGCGCTGGGGATGGCGCGGCACCAGCAGCCACTGCACGTCGCGGTGCTGCGCGATCGCCTCCAGGAACTCCGCTTCCTCGCCTTCGCGCGAACTGGCGAACATCACCACCGGGCGCGGCGAGGCGCTGCGCCAGTCGCGGCCTTCGCGCAGCTGCTGCGCGTCGGGGCTCGCATCGAACTTCAGATTGCCGAACACGCCCTGCACCCGGGCGCCCGCCTCGCGCAGGCGGCGCGCGTCGTCCTCGGTCTGGGCCCAGGCGGCGGCCAGCGCGCCGTAGGCGGGCCGCGACAGGCGCGACAGGCGCCGGGCCTGGGCCAGCGACTTGGGCGACAGGCGCGCGTTGGCCAGGGCCAGCGGCATCCCGCGGGCCTGGCAGGCGGCGGCCAGGTTGGGCCACACCTCGGTCTCCATCAGGACGCCGGCGCTGGGGAGGAAGTGGTCCAGGAAACGGCGCACCGCCGCCGGCGTGTCCCAGGGCAGCCAGGCCTGGGCATCGCCGTCGCGCAGCAGGCGCCGGCCCTCGGCACGCCCCGTGGCCGTGCCGTGCGTGAGCAGCACGCGCAGGTCCGGCTGCGCGCTGCGCAGGGCCTCCAGCAAGATCGCCGCCGCGCGCGTCTCGCCCAGCGAGACCGCGTGGATCCACAGGCGCCCCGGCTCGGTCGCGCCGGGGTAGCGGCCGAAGCGCTCCTCCACGTGCTCCAGGTAGCCGGGCTCGGCCTTGCCGCGCCGCCGCAGCTTCCGGCGCAGCAGCGGCTGGGCGCCGATGAGCACCAGGGAATAGAGCGGCCGGATCATGCCGCGATTGTGACCGCCTCCCAGGCCTGCCAGACCGCGTCCACGCCCGGCGTCGGCGCCGCGTAGACGGACAGCTGCAGGGGGTTGTCCAGGGGCCCGGTGCGCCAGGCCGTGTCGAAGTTGTAGATCTGCACGTGCGGCAGGTCCAGGGCCACGGCGATGTGGCTGAGGCCGCTGTCGACGCCGATGGCGCCGGCGCACCGCGCCATGCGGCCGGTGAGCGCATCCAGCGCCAGCCGCGGCCATACCTGCGCCCGCGGGCCGAGCGCCGCGGCCAGGCGGCGGCTGCGCGCCTCCTCCTCCTCGCTGCCGTGCGGCAGGGCCAGGGCGTGGCCCTGCGCCAGCAGGCGCCGGCCCAGCGCCAGCCAGTGTTCCTCCGGCCAGCACTTGTCGGGGCGCGAACTGCCGTGGACCAGCACGACGGCGTCCTCGCGCGGGCCGTCCGCTGCCGCCAGGCCGTAGCGCGGCGGCCCCGAGGGCGTGTACCCGAGGGAACGGGCACACACCACCCGGGCGCGCTGCACCGCGTGCAGCTGCGGCTCCAGCGGGATGGAAACATCGGCCAGCCAGCGCGTGGGCGCCTCGTAGCCGGACCCCGCGGTGCGATTGCCCATGGCGTAGTGCCGCCCCCCCGCAGCCAGCCGGGCCATGTGGGCGATCAGGGCCGACTTGGTGAGGCCCTGCAGGTCGATCACCGCGTCGTAGGCCGACTCGTGCAGCGCGTTGCGGAACTCGCGCCACTCGCTGCGGGTGCCGCGCGCCAGCGGCGCCTTGCGCCAGCGGCGCAGGTCGCTGGCGATGACGCGGGCCACGCCCTCGCAGCGCCGCACCAGCGGCGCGAAGCCGCGCTCGACGACCCAGTCGACGCGGGCGCCGGGGCAGGCCGCGCGCAGGTCCTGCACGGCCGGCAGCGTGTGCACCACGTCGCCGAGCGACGAGAGCTTGACGATCAGGATGTTCAAGAAGGGCCCGTCATCCCGCGCTCAGTGCGCCGCCCCGCCGATCCGGGCGTCCGGCTTGACGCTGCGCACCAGGGCGACCATCTCGCCCTCGATGCGGTGCAGGGCCTCGGGGGTCTGCCCCTCGAAGCGCAGCACCAGCACCGGCGTGGTGTTGGAGGCGCGCACCAGCCCGAAGCCGTCGGGCCAGTCGACCCGCAGGCCGTCGATGGTGGACACCTGGGCGCCGGGGAAGCTGGCCTGCTTCACCAGTTCCTCGACCAGGCGGTGCGGCTCACCCTCCTCGCACTTCACGTTCAGCTCCGGGGTGGAAAAGCTGGTGGGCAGCTCGTCCAGCACCCGGCTCGGATCGGGAGAGCGCGAGAGGATCTCCAGCATGCGGCAGCCGGCATAGGTGCCGTCGTCGAAGCCGAACCAGCGCTCCTGGAAGAAGATGTGGCCGCTCATCTCGCCGCCCAGCGGCGCGCCGAGCTCCTTCATCTTCGCCTTGATCAGCGAGTGGCCCGTCTTGTACATCACGGGCCGGCCGCCGGCCTCGGCGATCGCCGGCCCCAGGCGCTGCGAGCACTTCACGTCGTACAGGATGGGGGCGCCCGGCACGCGCGACAGCACGTCGCGCGCGAACAGCATCATCTGCCGGTCCGGGTAGATGTTGTTGCCGTCGCGGGTGATGATGCCCAGGCGGTCGCCGTCGCCGTCGAAGGCCAGGCCCAGGTCGGCGCCGGTCTCCTTGAGCCTGGCGATCAGGTCGCGCAGGTTCTCCGGCTTGCTCGGGTCGGGATGGTGGTTGGGGAAGTCGCCGTCCACCTCGCTGTACATCTCGACCACCTCGCAGCCGACGGCGCGCAGGATCGCCGGGGCGGAGGCGCCGGCGACGCCGTTGCCGCAGTCGACGACGATCCTCAGCGGCCGTGCGAGCCGGATGTCGGACTTGATGCGGTCCCGGTAGGGGCCGAACACGTTGACGTTGCGGATGCGGCCGGGGGCGGCGGGCCGGTCCCAGCCGGCGGCCTCCATCATGCGGCGCAGCGACTGGATCTCCTCGCCGTAGATGGCGCGGCCGGCCAGCACCATCTTGAAGCCGTTGTAGTCCTTGGGGTTGTGGCTGCCGGTGACCTGGATGCCGCTGGTGCACAGGGTGCTGGCGGCGAAATAGAGCATGGGGGTCGTGACCATGCCGACGTCGATCACGTTGACGCCGCTGGCGACGAGGCCGCGGACGAGGGCGGCCGACAGGGCCGGGCCGCTCAGCCGGCCGTCGCGGCCGACGGCGACCGCCGCCTCGCCTTCCCGGCGCGCCAGGGTGCCGAAGGCGCGGCCGAGGGCCTCGGCGACCTCTTCCGTGAGGGTGGAGGGCACGACGCCGCGGACGTCGTAGGCCTTGAAGATGCTGGGGCTGAGCTGCATGGGGCTGGGAGATCGTTTCGGTACTGCGACCGGCCATTCTAGGAGTCCGGCCGCGGGGCCCGGGCGGGCAGGCACATGTCCGGAAACGGCCAGTCGCGGCGCCGTCGCTGCGTATCATGGACCGCATGGACCCGGCCGAACCGCCCCTGCACCCCGACGCCTGCTACCTGGCGCTGAAGGCCCGCGACGCGCGCTTCGACGGCAGCTTCTTCACCGGCGTCACCAGCACCGGCATCTATTGCCGGCCGGTGTGCCGCGTGCGCACGCCGCGGCGCGAGAACTGCCGCTTCTTCGCCCATGCCGCGCAGGCCGAGAGCGCCGGCTTCCGGCCCTGCCTGCGCTGCCGGCCGGAACTGGCGCCGCAGGCGCTGCGCTGGTCGCTGCAGGACGCGGGCGCCGTGCTGGCGCAGCAGGCGGCCCGGCTGCTCGACGAGCCGGAAGCCTGGGGCGACACCGGGCCGTCGGCCGAGGGCCTGGCGAAGAAGATGGGCATCAGCGACCGCCACCTGCGCCGCGTCTTCGAGAGCCACCTGGGCGTGTCGCCGCTGCAGTACCTGCAGACGCGCCGCCTGCTCAACGCCAAGCAGCTGCTGGCCGACACGGACCTGCCCGTCACGCAGGTGGCGCTGGCCAGCGGCTTCGGCAGCGTGCGCCGCTTCAACGCGGCCTTCGCGGCGCACTACGGCCTGAGTCCCGGCGCGCTGCGGCGCGAGGGCCCGCGGCGCCCGGGCGCCTGCGAGGTGCGCCTGGGCTGGCGGCCGCCCTACGACGTGGACGCGATGCTGGGCTTCTTCCGCACCCGCGCCATCGCGGGCATGGAGGCCGTGGGCGAACGGCAGCTGGCGCGCACGCTGGCGCTGGATGCCGGCGGCGTGCGCCACGCGGGCTGGCTGGACGTGGCCTTCGACGAGCCGCGCTGCCAGGCGGTGCTGCGGGTGAGCGACACGCTGCTGGGCGTGCTGCCGCTGGTGATCCGCCGGGTCCGGGCGGCCTTCGACCTCGATGCCGACCCGCAGGCGATCAATGCGCGGCTGCACGCGAGCTTCCCGCGGGGCGACGGGCTGCGCGTGCCGGGTGCGGTGAGCGGCTACGAGCTGGCCGTGCGGGCGGTGCTGGGCCAGCAGGTCACGGTGGCGGCGGCGCGCACGCTGGCGCAGCGGCTGGTGCAGCGCTTCGGGACGCCGGTCGCCACGCCCCATGCGGCGCTCACCCACCTGTTCCCGGCGCCGGAGGTGCTGGCCGCCGCCGAAGGCGACGCCCTCGGGCAGCTGGGGATCGTGCGGCAGCGGCAGGCGGCGATCGTCGCCATCGCCCGGGCGGTGGCCGAAGGCCGGCTGGCGCTGCATGCGGGTGCCGACGTCGCGGCGACGACTTCGGCCCTCAAGGAGTTGCCCGGGATCGGCGACTGGACCGCGCAGTACATCGCGATGCGGGCGCTGCGCTGGCCCGACGCCTTCCCGGCCGGCGACGTCGCCCTGCACAAGGCCCTGGGCGTGCAGGCGAGCCGGCAGCCGGCGCGGGAGGCGGAAGCGGCCTCGCAGGCCTGGAAACCGTGGCGCAGCTACGCCGTGGTGCGTGCCTGGACGGCACTGTCCCAAGGAGATTGAGATGACATCGCAAGGCATCCGCGCGTGCGCGCGCTTCGACAGCCCGCTGGGGCGCATGCTGCTGGCGGCGACGGACCGCGGCCTGGCCGGCGTGTGGTTCGAGGGACAGCGCCACGGGCCCGACAGCCGCGGCTGGCGCGAGGACCCGCGGCACCCGGTGCTGCGCGAGGCGGTGGCGCAGCTGCGCGCGTATTTCGCGGGCGAGCGCACCGCCTTCGACCTGCCGCTGGACCTGCAGGCGGGCACGCCCTTCCAGCAAAGCGTGTGGAGCGCGCTGCGGGACATCCCGCGCGGCGGCACCGCCAGCTACGCGCAGCTGGCGCGGCGGCTCGGGCGGCCGCAGGCGGCGCGGGCCATCGGCGCCGCCGTGGGGCGCAACCCGGTCAGCGTGGTCGTGCCCTGCCACCGGGTGCTGGGCAGCGACGGCTCGCTCACCGGCTACGCCGGCGGGCTGGAGCGCAAGACGGCGCTGCTGAAGCTCGAGGGCGCATTGATGTAAGCCGCGAATCAATGCGCCCCCGAAAATTCATCAGTGGCGGCCGCGCCCCGGCGCGATTGCCCCGACACTTGGCGCTGCCATGAGCTTTTCTTCCATCGTCGATTTCGTCGTCCTCGCGGCGATCTGGGGCGCCTCGTTCCTGTTCATGCATCTCGCCGTCGGCGAGTTCGGCGTGGTCGCGACCGCGGCCACCCGCGTCGCCGTCGCCACCGCGATCCTGATGCCCCTCATGCTGGCCCAGGGCCACGGCGCGGCCTTCCGCCGCCATTGGTGGAAGGCCTGCCTGGTGGGGCTGCTCAATTCCGGCCTGCCCTTCCTGCTGTTCGCCTTCGCGCTGCTGTCGATCACCACCGGCCTGTCGGCCATCCTGAACGCCACCGTGCCGCTGTTCGGCGCGCTGGTCGCGTGGGGATGGCTCAAGGACCGGCCCACCGGATCGCGCGTGCTGGGGCTGCTCGTCGGCTTCGGCGGCGTCGCGGCGCTCGCCTGGGACAAGGCGAGCTTCAAGCCCGACGCGGTGTCGGGCATCGCCCCCGTCTGGGCGGTGCTGGCCTGCCTGCTGGCCACCGTCTGCTACGCCTTCGCCGCCAGCGCGACGAAGCGCTTCCTCTCCGGCCTGCCGCCCCTGGTCACGGCCACCGGCAGCCAGCTCGGCGCCACGCTCGCGCTGGGCGTGCCGGCGCTGTGGCTGCGGCCGCAGCACATGCCCGGCACGCAGGCCTGGCTGGCCGTGCTGGTGCTGGGGGTGATGTGTACCGGCGTCGCCTACTTCCTGTACTTCCGCCTGATCGAGCAGGCCGGTCCCTCGCGGGCGCTGGCGGTCACCTTCGCGATCCCCGTGTTCGCGATCCTGTACGGCGCCCTGTTCCTGGGCGAGCGGGTCACGCCCTCGATGCTGCTGTGGGGCGCCGTGGTGCTGTTCGGCACGTCCCTGTCGACCGGTCTGCTGAAGCTGCCCCTCGCGCGCGCGACGGCATGAACTCGGCCCGCAAGATCAAGCTGCGCCTCACGCAGGCCAAGCCGCGCAACCCGCTGGTGGCGGCGGCGAAGCTGCGCAAGGCGGGCGAGCACCGCAAGTCGCGCTCGGGGCAGAGGCAGCAGGAGAAGGCCGCGCTGCGCAAGCACCTGAAGGAGCTCTAGGGCGCCTTCACCGGGGGCACGGGCCGCGCGGCCCGGCGCCTCAGGCCGTCACTTGGCGTCCTGCACGCACTTCTTGACGAAGCTGGTGCGGGCCGCGCCGGCGAGCTTCTTCTGGTCGGCCTGCGCTTCGCACGCGGCGGTCGGCGACGCGGCCTTGGCGTCCGCCTCGCACTTCTTCATGAAGCTGTTCTTGGCCGCGCCGGCCAGCTTCCTGGTCGCCGCCTGCTCCGCGCAGGTGGGCGCGCCACCGGCCGCCTTGGCATCGGCTTCGCACTTCTTCATGAAGGAGGTCCTGGCGGCGCCCGCCAGCTTCTTGGCCTGGGCCTGCGCCTCGCAGGACTCGGCGGCGTGCGCCAGGCTCGACATCATCAGGCACGCGGACAGCGCGGCAAAAACCAGCTTCTTCATGGTGAAGGATTCCTCTTGAAATGATTTGTTGCGACTCCGGAATCCGGGGTCGCCGCATGTTAGCCGGAAGTCGCCACGGCGCGCCGCAGCGCCGCGCGCGCCAGCAGGCGCGTGGAATCCAGCGTGGGCAGCGGAGAATTGCCGTCGTTGAGGATCAGGGGCAGCTCGGTGCAGCCCAGGACGACCGCGTCGCAGGCCTGCGCCTTTAGGCCTTCGATGACACCGCGCAGGTAGTCCACCTGCGCCGGCGTCTGGATGCCGCAGACCAGTTCGTCCATGATCAGCCGGCCCATCCCGGCACTCTGGGACTCGGTGGGGCGCGCGAAGTCGAGGCCCTGCGCGCGCAGGCGCTCGGGATAGACCTCGCTGCGCACCAGCCAGTGCGTGCCCGTGATGCCGATCTTGCGGAAGCCGCGGCGCAGCGCCTCCTCGGCCACCACGTCGGCAATGTGCAGCCAGGGCAGCGGCGAGCGCTCCCGCACCAGGGCGAAGGCCTGGTGGATGGTGTTGTCCGGGCAGACCAGGAAGTCGGCGCCGCAGCGCGCCAGCTTGCGCGCGGAGTCGAGCATGAGGTCGGCCACGCCTTGCAGGTCGCCGGCGTCGAGCCGCTCGACGTACCGGTGCAGCGAGTGCGTGTGCAGCGACACCTCGGGATGCCGGTGCGCGCCGCCCAGCGCAGCCGCCCCTTCCGCGCAGATCGTGCGATAGCACAGCGCCGCGCCCTCCGCGGAGCAGCCGACGATGCCGATGTGTGCCGCCATGGCCTTCATGCCTGCCGCGCGGCCGGCGCAGACTCGCCCGCCGCCAGCGTCACTCCCTTGCGCTCGACGATGAGACCGTAGGCGTGCGGCTGGCGGTGCCGGTCGAAGTCGAAGGTCGTGCGCTGGTAGATCCCGCAGAAGTCGAGGTCGCAGCGTGCGATCGCCATCTCGTCGCCCTTGGTCAGGCAGCGGGCGACGACCTCGCCCGAGGGCGCGACGATGCAGCTGCCGCCGATGCTGTCCACGCCCTCCTCGACTCCCGCCTTGGCGACGCCGACCACCCAGGTTCCGTTCTGGTAGGCGCCGGCCTGCATCGAAAGCTCGTTGTGGAACAGGGACAGGTCGTCGTGGTCGGGGGCCGGCGCGTTGTGCACCGGCGTGTTATAGCCGATCAGCACCATCTCGACGCCTTGCAGGCCCATCACGCGGTAGGTCTCGGCCCAGCGCCGGTCGTTGCAGATCGCCATGCCCATCACGCCGCCGAAGGCCCGCGTCACGCCGAAGCCCGGCCCCGGCGTGAAATAGCGCTTCTCCAGGTGCTGGAAGCGCCGCCACGGCTCGTGCTCCGCGTGGCCGGGCAGGTGCACCTTGCGGTACTTCGCCACGATGCGCGCGGTCCGGTCCACCAGGATGGAGGTGTTGTAGCGCACGCTGCGTCCGCCCTCCTCGGCCAGTTCGGCGTAGCCCAGGTAAAAGCCGATGCCCAGCTCGCGGGCCAGCGCGAACAGGGGCCGGGTCGCTTCATTGGGCATCTCCCGTTCGAAGAAGCTGTCGATCTCGGCCTGGTCCTCCATGTACCAGCGCGGGAAGAACGTGGTCAGCGCCAGCTCGGGATAGACGATCAGGTGCGCGCCCACCGCGTGGGCCTCTCGCATGAGCGCGCACAGTCGCTGCACGACCTGCGCGCGGCTGTCGGCGCGCTGGATCGGACCGAGCTGGCCGAGCGCGACATTCACATACCGGGGCATTCCTGTTCTCCAGATCAAAGGGGGCGATTGGCGAGCCGCAGCACGGCGCGAAGCAGGACCCGGGCGCCGTGCGCGAGGTCCTCGGGGTGGGTGTGCTCGCGCACGTTGTGGCTCAGGCCGCCGACGCTCGGCACGAAGATCATCCCGGCGGGACACACGCGGGCGAGCATCTGCGCGTCGTGCCCGGCGCCGCTCGCCATGCGCTGGTGGGTGAGGCCCAGCGCGCGCGCTTCCTCCTCCACCAGGTCGACCACCAGCGGGTCGAAGCGCACCGGCGCGAAGCGCGCCAGGCTGCGGCGCGCGCAGCGCACGCCCTCCTCCCCGGCCGCCTGTTCGGCGAACGCGAACAGCAGGTCCTCGGCGCGGGCGAGCGCCGCCTCGTCGGTGTGGCGCAGGTCCACGGTGAACACCGCGCGGTTGGCGATCACGTTGACCAGGTTGGGCCGCAGCTCGATCGCGCCGACGGTTGCCAGCTGTCCGCCGCCCACCTCGCCCGCGATCTCGCGGGCCCGCACCGCGATGCGCGCCGCAACCAGCCCGGCGTCGTGGCGCATCTCCATGGGCGTGGTTCCCGCGTGGTTGGACGTGCCCTCGATCGTGAACTCGGTCCACGAGATGCCCTGCACACCCTCCACGACGCCGATCTGCAGGCCGCGCCGGTCCAGCACCGGCCCCTGCTCGATGTGCAGTTCGACGAAGCAGTCGACCGCCGGCGCGCCCACGGGAGCGTCGCCGCGCCAGCCGATGCGCGCCAGTTCCTCCCCCACGGTCGGACCGTCGATCGCGCGGGTGGCGAGCGCCTCGTCCAGCGCCAGGCCACCGACGTAGACCAGGCTGCCCATCATGTCGGGCTGGAAGCGCGCGCCCTCCTCGTTGGTGAAGAAGGCGACCGCCACCGGACGCAGCGGCCGCAGCCCCGCCTCGCGCAGCGCGGCGACGACCTCGAGCCCGGCGAGCACCCCGTAGTTGCCGTCGTACAAGCCCCCCGTACGCACCGTGTCGATGTGCGATCCGATCATCACGGGCGGCAGGTCGTGCAGGCCCGGATAGACGCCCACGGCGTTGCCGATGGCGTCCACGCTCACCTGCATCCCGAGCTCGCGCATGCGCCCGAGCGTCCACTCGCGGCCCAGGCGGTCGGCGTCGGTCAGCGCCAGCCGGCAGACGCCGCCGCCCTCGAGCGCGCCGACACGCCCCAGCGCCTGCAGGTCGGCCAGCAAGCGGGCGGGATCGATGCGCGGGATCGCCGGGTCGGTCATGCGGCCCCCGTGCCGTGCGCGGCGGCCACCTCGGCGGCGTCCGGTCCGACGAGTTCGCGGTACAGCTCCGGGTCGGTGTCCGCCTCGCTGCCGAAGAACAGCAGCCGGCTGTCGGCACCCAGGCCCAGCGCCGCGCGCGCGCGCCGGTCCTGCAGCGCGCCGATCGCCGCGGCCAGGCCGGCCACGGCGGACTCGCCGGCGACGATGGCCGCGTCGCCGCCCTCGGGGCGCGCCAGCAGGCGCATCACCGCCACGGCCGCCTCGTCCTGCAGGCTGCAGAAGGCGTTCGCGCCCTCGGCGAGGATGTCCCAGGCCAGCAGGGACACCTCGCCGCAGGCCAGGCCGGCCATGAGCGTGTCCAGCTGCCCCGTCACCGCGACCGGGTGGCCGGCGCGGGCGCTGCGCAGCAGGCAGTCCGCCCGCGCCGGCTCGACCACCACGAACACCGGCCGGTGCGCGGCGTCGCGCTCCCAGAAGTACGCGCAGACCGCAGCGGCCAGGCCACCGACCCCGGCCTGCACGAACACGTGCGTCGGCCATTCCGGCAGCGCCGCCACGGCCTCCTGCACCATCAGCTGGTAGCCCTGCATCACGTCGCGCGGTACGTCCATGTAACCCGGGTACGAGGTGTCGGAAATGACGTGGCGGCCCAGGGCCCGGGCGTCGCGGTCGGCCTCCTGCACGGCCTGGTCGTAATTGCCCGAGGTCCGCACGACCGTCGCCCCGTAGCGCTCGATCGCCTCCTTGCGCCCGGCGCTGACGCCCGCATGGATGTAAATGACGCAGCGGCAGCCGAACATCCGCGCACCCCAGGCGACCGAGCGGCCGTGGTTGCCGTCGGTCGCGCAGGTGACGGTGACGTCGGAGCAGGCGGCGCGCAGGGCCGGGTCGCGCAACAGCTCGCCCATGGCGGGCTCGCGGCCCAGGCGGCGCCCGAGTTCGCGGCACAGCAGGCGACCGACGGCGTAGGCGCCACCCAGCGCCTTGAAGCTGCCCAGGCCGAAGCGCCCGCCTTCGTCCTTGTAGTGCACCGACGCGACGCCCATGCGCGCCGCGAGCGCGTCGAGCGCGCGCAGGGGCGTAGGCGCGTAGCCGGTCCAGCGGGTGATCTCGGCGCCGGCCCGTTCGAGCGCGGTCGCGCCCAGGATGGCGGCGCGGTGCGCGCCGTAGGGCGCGGCGGGTGCGAATGCGGGGTTGACGAACAAGTCGATCGGAACGGCGGGCAGGTCGGTCATGTGACGGTCTTTCGGTCGGAGCCCGGGTCGCGCTCGAGGTCGGCCAGCTCCTGGTGGAGCTTCTCGATGCGCGCCAGGCGCTTGCGCGCGGCGCTGTCGGTGCGCGCCGCGACCTCGCTGGCGAGGAAGTTGACCAGGCTGATCGGCGCCACGTAGGCATCGAACAACTGGGCAAGATGGGTGGGGCTGCGCAGCACCGCGTCGGCGCGCGCCTCGAGGCCGGAGATCCGGGCGTCGGTCAGCAGCACCAGGCGCGCGCCCGCGTCATGCACCGCGGCGAGCAGCACCGGCAGGCGTGCCGAGCGCCGCCGCAGGTCGATCGCGAGCACGACGTCGGACTGGTCGAGGTCGGCCAGCAGCTCCGATTCGCGGGCGGCCGCGTCGTTCAGCAGCGCCACCTGCGTGCGCACCTGGTGCAGCAGCGCATGCGCGTAGCTCGCCACCGTGTGCGCGTTGCGGTAGCCCAGGATCCAGACGCGCCGGCCCTTCGCGAGCAGCGCCACCGCCCGCTCCAGGGCATCGCCGTCGACCACGGCGCCCAGCCGGCCCAGGCAGTCCGCGTCGTTGCGGGCGTGCTGCGCGAGCCGGGCCAGCATGTTGCGCGAGGGGCGGCGTTGCGCCATGCGGTGCAGCGGGGCCTGGTTCGACGCCTCCTCCCGCACCCGCGCCCGGAACGCGTTGAAGTCGACGAATCCGAGGCGGCGGAAGAACCGGGCGGCGCTCGCCTTGGAGACATCGGCGAGCTGTGCCAGTTCGGTCGCCGACAGACCGAGCAGGGCGTCGCGCCGCGCGAGCACGGCGTCGGCCAGCCGGCGGTCGGCCGCGGAGAAGCCCGGATACCTGGCGCGGATCCGCGCCTCCAGGGGCTCTTCGGCGACGGACGGTGGGGAGGATGCGGTCATCGGGCGTGGGGCGCGGCCTCACCAAATTGAGGCGCCGGTGCACCACATTGAAACTCCGGTTCCATAAATTCTATCCGTGAAACTTCTGTTTCCCTGCGGACGGGGTCCCGAGCAAGACCGATGCCGGCCGCAGGCGCCGGCCCCGCCACAGAGGGACTCGCGGTGACGGCCCGGCCGCGAGCGGAGCCGTGGCATGCAACTTGCCACTGCACCTCCATGTTCAACCCTTCCCGATCGGAAGCCCGATGAAATCCACCTTCCTCCGCACCCTGGCCGGTCTGCTGGCCGGCGCCGCCCTGATCGCCGCCGCACCGGCGCGCGCCGACGATTCGCTCAACGCCATCCTCGCCAAGAAGTCGATCTCGCTGGGCATCCCCACGGATTTCGCCCCGTACGGCTTCATGGGCCCGGACTTCAAGCCGCAGGGCCTGGACGTCGCGGTGGCCGAGCTCGTCGCCCAGAAGCTCGGCGTGAAGGCCGACCTGGTTCCGGTGAGCACGCCCAATCGCATCCCCTACCTGCAGACGAAGAAGATCGACCTGATCGTCTCGGCGCTCGGCAAGAACGCCGAGCGCGAGAAGGTGATCGACTTCACGATCGCCTACGCGCCGTTCTTCCAGGCGGTGTTCGGGCCGAAGTCGCTGTCGATCAAGAGCTACGCCGACCTCGGCGGCAAGACGATCGCCGTGACCCGCGGCACGATCCAGGACGACGTGCTCCAGCAGGTCGCTCCGCCGACGCTGAAGATCCAGCGCTTCGAGGACGACAACTCCACCATCGCCGCTTTCATCTCCCAGCAGACCCAGCTGGTGGCCACCGGCGCCGCGGTCGCGGCGGCGGCGATCCAGAAGAACCCGCAGGTCGACGCCGAATACAAGCTGCTGCTCAAGGACTCGCCCAACTTCATCGGCGTGCGCAAGGGCGACAAGGCGCTTCTGGACAAGGTCAACGAGATCATCCGCGCGGCCAAGGCCGACGGCACGCTCGAAAAGCTCTCCCAGAAGTGGCTCGGCCGCGGCACCGGCAACCTGCCCGAGTAAGCGGCCCGGCGCGCAGCCCCGTCCCCGCGGATGCCGATGGTGAACTTCGACTTTCTTGTCGTGCTTGCCCAGTGGCCGATGCTGCTGCACGGCCTGTGGCTCACCGTGGCGCTGACCCTCGTGTCGGCGCTGGTGGGCACCCTGCTCGGCATCGGCTGCGCCTGGGTCCGTGCGTGCGGACCCGCAGGGTCGCGGGCGGCCGTGGGTGCCTACGTGGAACTGATCCGCAACACGCCGTTCATCATCCAGCTGTTCTTCGTTTTCTTCGGGCTGCCCTCCCTCGGCCTGCGCCTGAGCCCCGAGGTCGCCAGCATCCTGGCGATGGTGCTCAATCTCGGCGGCTACTCCTGCGAGATCATCCGCGCCGGCATCGAGGCCACGCCGCGCGGCCAGGTCGAGGCCGCCCAGAGCCTGGCGCTGACACCCCGGCAGATCTTCCTGCACGTGGTGCTGCCGCCGGCGCTGGCGCGGGTCTGGCCGGCGCAGGTGGGACAGATCATCATCGTGATGCTCGGCTCCGCGGTGTGCAGCCAGATCTCGACCGAGGAAGTCTCGTACGCCGCCAACCTGATCGCCAGCCGCACCTTCCGCACCTTCGAGGCGTACATCGTTGTGAGCGCGATCTACCTGGCACTGGCGATCGCGATGCGGTCGCTGCTGCAATGGGTCGGCCGCCGGCTGATCCTGCGCCGCTGACCCCGGAAACGCCGAGATGATCGAGTTCTCGCTCTGGGACATCCTCAAGCAGCTATTGCTCGCGCTGCGCTGGACGGCCGGCCTGTCGCTGCTGGCCTTCGTCGGCGGCGGCCTGCTGGGCCTCGCCCTGCTGGTGGCGCGCATCGCGCGGGTGCCCGGCGCCGGGCGCGGCGTCTCCTGGTACGTCCAGCTGTTCCAGGGAACGCCGCTGCTGATGCAGCTGTTCCTGGCCTATTTCGGCCTGGCGCTGGTGGGCGTCCCAACCTCGCCCCTGCTGGCGGCGGGCCTGTGCCTGACCCTCTATTCGGCCGCCTACCTGACCGAGATCTGGCGCGGCTGCGTCGAGGCGGTGCCGCGCGGCCAGTGGGAGGCCGGCGCCAGCCTGGCGCTGAACCTGCGCGAGCAGCTGCAGCACGTGATCCTGCCGCAGGCAGCGCGCATCGCGGTGGCGCCGACGGTGGGCTTCATGGTGCAGATCGTCAAGGGCACCGCGCTCACCTCGGTGATCGGCTTCGTCGAGGTCACCAAGGCGGGGCAGATGATCGCCAACGCGACCTTCAAGCCCTTCCTCGTCTACTCCTGCGTCGGGCTGATGTACTTCGCCCTGTGCTTCCCGCTGTCGCTCTGGAGCCGCCGCTTCGAGCGCCGGCTGCGGACGCCGCATTGAGTCCCGCCATGACCGCCACCCCCACCGACACCGCCACCGGCGCCGCCGCGCCCTACCCGCTGGTGAACATCCGCGGCCTGCGCAAGCGCTACGGCGCCAACGAGGTCCTCAAGGGCATCGACCTGCAGATCGGCCGGCGCGAGGTGGTCTGCATCATCGGCAGGAGCGGCTCCGGCAAGAGCACGCTCCTGCGCTGCATCAACGGCCTGGAGAGCTTCGACGAGGGCGACATCGAGGTCGACGGGCAGCCGGTGCGGCCCGGCGACGGGGCCGCCCTGCGCGAGCTGCGGCAGAACGTCGGCATGGTGTTCCAGAGCTTCAACCTGTTCCCGCACCTGAACGCCGGACGCAACGTCATGCTGGCCCCCCGGCTCGTCAAGGGGCTGCCGCCGGCCGAGGCGCGACGCGCGGCCGAACAGCTGCTGCAGCGCGTGGGCCTGGGCGACAAGTTCGACAGCCACCCCGATCAGCTCTCGGGCGGGCAGCAGCAGCGCGTGGCGATCGCCCGGGCGCTCGCGATGGATCCCGAGGTGCTCCTGTGCGACGAGATCACCTCCGCGCTCGACCCGGAATTGGTGGGCGAGGTGCTGCAGGTCGTCGAGGCGCTCGCCGGGCAGGGCATGACGCTGATCATGGTCACGCACGAGATGAACTTCGCGCGCAAGGTCAGCGACCGCGTGGTCTTCATGCACCAGGGGCGGGTCCACGAGGCCGGCCCCGCGCAAGCCATCTTCGGCGCCCCTCGCACGCCCGAATTGCGCCAGTTCCTCGCCGCGCTCTAGGCGCGGGCCGGGCGGCCGGCCCGCGCTCAGGCCAGCGTGAAGTAGAAGGTCGCCCCCTGCTGCGGCGCGGCCTCGGCCCAGATGCGCCCGCCGTGGCGGGTGACCACGCGGTGCACGATGCTCAGGCCGATGCCGGTGCCGGGGAACTCCGATTCGGAATGCAGGCGCGAAAAGGGCCGGAACAGCCGGTCGGCCTGCGCCATCTCGAAGCCGGCGCCGTTGTCGCGCACGAAGAACACCGGTCGCCCGCCGCCTTCCTGCCGGCCGACCTCGATCGCCGGCTCGGTCACGGCCGCACTGAACTTCCAGGCATTGGCCAGCAGGTTCTCCAGCGCGATCCTCATGTACCCGGGGTCCGCACGGGCCGTCATGCCGGCGGCGATCGTGATCCGCGGCGCCGTCTCGAAGCGCTCATGCAGAGACGCCACCACGTCCTGGGCGAGCGCGCTCAGGTCGCACGCCTCCATGCGCAACGGCTCGCCGGCCAGCTTGAGCAGGGTCGCCAGCTCCCGCACCATGCGGTCCATGCGCTGCGCCGCGGCGAGGGAACGGGCGAGATAGTTCACCTCCTTGCCGCCCAGGACCGCACCGGCGTTGTGCTGCACCGCCTGCACGAAGCCCTGCACGGCCGCCAGGGGCGAGCGCAGGTCGTGCGACAGCGAGTAGCCCACGATCTGGAGGTCGCCGTTGGCCCGCTCGAGCTCGACGCCGCGATCCTCCAGCGCACGCAGCGCGGCGCGCAGGCGCAGTGCATCCCGGCGCAGCGTGTACGCCCAGCCGATGGCCAGCACCAGGGCCGCCAGGAAGGCCGCCACGGCGGGAACGAGCCAGGGCGGGATGTGGTCAGGGCTCTGCACCCGCAGCAGGCGCTGCTGCTCGCGGAAGAAGTAGGAGCCGGGGTCGGCCCGCAGTTCGGCCAGCCGGCGGTCGAGCGCCGCGATCAGCGCGCCGTGCGTTCCCTGGCGCACGGCGAAATGCAGGGTGGTGGGTCCGAAGAGGATGGAGGTGTCCTCGAGGCCCCGCAGGTGGGTGTTGCCGAAGAACGGATTGGCGACCACCGCATCCGCCACGCCCTTGCGCACGGCCTCGAAGGCGTCCTCGAAGGATTCGAAGCGCACGATCACAGGCGACACGCCGAAGCTGCGCACCGCCTCCAGCAGGAACTTCTCCTGCACCGAGCTGGCCAGCACCGCGACGCGGCGGCCCTGCAGGTCCAGCAGGTTGCGGATGTCCGAGCCGCGGCGTGCATAGACTTCGTTCCAGCTCAGGAGCACCGCCTCGTTCGTGAAATCGAGGGTCCGCTCCCGCTCGGGCGTGCGGGCGACGTCCACCATCACATCGATGGTGCCGCGCTCGAGGCGGTCCAGTCCCTCCTGGAAGGTCCCGGGCACGTAGGTGACCCGCCAGCCCTCGCGGGCGGCGACGTCGTCGAGGACCTGCACGTAGATCCCCCCCGGCCGGCCCGATGCAGGCGCTGTGACCTTCGGCGGGTTGTCGTACACGCCGGCCCTCAGGGTCTGCTGGGCGCGGGCGGCCATGGCAAGGCCCAGCGCGAGGACGCAGGTCGTGCACAACGCGGGAAACAGCTCGGAAGGTCGCCAGGCCACGCCCCATCATCGCTCGGGCGGCCCCCGTTTGGCGAGCGTCGCCACCGCGGAAGACGTGACGAAAATGGAAAAGCCGTTGCGGACGGGCGTCTGCAACGGCTTTTCTGATGCTTGGCGGAGTGGACGGGACTCGAACCCGCGACCCCCGGCGTGACAGGCCGGTATTCTAACCGACTGAACTACCACTCCGCGTCGGGGCTGCTTCGCGTCCGCTTCGCAGCGGACCAAGTGCAGCCAAACTTGGCGACCCTACGGGGATTCGAACCCCGGTACTCACCGTGAAAGGGTGATGTCCTAGGCCTCTAGACGATAGGGTCAAAACCTGGACCAACCAACGGACACACTGGTGGAGGTAAGCGGGATCGAACCGCTGACCTCTTGCATGCCATGCAAGCGCTCTCCCAGCTGAGCTATACCCCCGTGTGTCCCACAAACAAACACGGGCCAGCGGCCCGTGTCTGTGAATCTCTTGGCGGAGTGGACGGGACTCGAACCCGCGACCCCCGGCGTGACAGGCCGGTATTCTAACCGACTGAACTACCACTCCGCGTCGGGGCTGCTTCGCGTCCGCTTCGCAGC